>NZ_LMGD01000022.1:0-358159 GCF_001427345.1 Rhizobium sp. Root149 | reverse complement strand
TGACCGTGATCCCCTTGGCCGCAAGCTCGTTGGCCATGAGTTTGGTCAGACCGGCAACCGCGTGCTTGCTCGATGTATAGGACGCAACGCGGATGCCGCCCTGGAATGACAGGAGCGAGGCAATGTTGATGATTCTGCCTGTGATCCCCTTGTTTACCATATGCTTGACGACAGCCTGTGAGAGCATGAAGGTGCTCTTCAGGTTGATATTCATAATGTCGTCCCAGTCCTGCTCCGAAAAATCAGTGAAATCCGCGCGACGGATCTGTCCCGCATTGTTCACCAAGATATCGATGTTGGCGGTTTCAGTCAGTTTGCTGACGATGTCGGGGAGGCCGCCTGGATCGGTAAGATCATAGATGACTTCCTCGAAATTGCGGCCTGTATCCGCAATCTTCCGGGCTGTCTCACTCATGGAACGAGAGCCCAGCGCTATGATGTCGGCACCAGCATTGGCAAGTGCCAATGCCAAGCCTTGGCCCAATCCTGTTCGCGCTCCGGTTACCAGGGCGCGCTTTCCAGTCAGATCGAACAGATTCATCTTACTTGAGCTCCTTCATCGGCACGAAGTCCATATCGGTGAAGGATTGGTTGTCACCGGCCATGCTCCAGATGAATGCGTAGGAGCCGGTACCCGAACCACAATGAATCGACCACGGAGGAGAAACGACGGCCTGTTCGTTGCGGATGATCAGATGGTTGGTTGCCTGAGGGCGACCCATCAGATGCACGACGAACGCTTCCTCCGGGATTTCGAAATACACATAGGCTTCCATACGCCGATCATGCAGGTGGGCTGGCATCGTGTTCCAGACGCTCCCTGGCTCCAGGCGCGTCAGGCCCATCAGCAACTGGCAGGTCGGCAGCACCTTGGGGTGAATATACTGATAGAGCTTGCGCTTGTTGCAGGTCAGCTGATCGCCGAGATTGTTTTCAATCGCATCTGCCTTGGAAATGACGCGGGATGGGAAGTTTGCGTGAGCAGGTGCGCTATTGATGTAGAACTTCGCGGGTGCTGCAGGATCCGCGCTTTCGAAGGAAATGTCCTTGATGCCCATTCCAAGATAGAGACCATCCTGAAAGTCTACATCGTAGACAGTACCATCTGCGGTTACCTTGCCTTTGCCGCCAATGTTGATCAGGCCCAGCTCGCGACGCTCAAGCAGGAAGTCTGTGCCGACGACTTTTGCCAGTTCCGGGCCGATCTGGATGGGGCCTGATGCAGGCATGATGCCTGCAATCAACATGCGATCGTAGTGCGTGTAGGCTGCGTGTATCTCACCGGCGACGAACAGGCGTTCAATCATGAAGTTTTCACGCAGTTCCGCACTCGTCATGCGCTCTGACTGCGAATAATGGACGGCATGCCGTGTCTCGATCGTGGTTGTCATAGGTATCACTCCCTTTTATTCAAAAATGTCCGGATGAGCCGCTTCCAAAGTCGGCAGGTCTTGTAGCAATTCGGACAGATGACTTTTCATTGCAGCTTCGGCTGCGTGGCTGTCGCGTGCATCAAGGGCGGCGACAATTGCCTTATGCTCTGCAAGAAGCTTCCGCAGCGCATCACCCTTGCCCAGGGAAAGGCAGCAGGCGCGATCGATATGGGCCTTCAGGTCTTCCACCACCGTCCAGGCCATCATCAATCCCGCGCCATCTGCAAGCGTGCGATGGAAGAGATCATCGTAGCGGCGAAATTCGGCGCGATCGCTACTCTCCACTGCGCGTTCCTGTGCCTTGAGGCAATCTTCCAGGCGTGTGCGCGCGTGGAAATGGAATGAACTGCAGGCCGATCGGATGACAGCCGTCTCGATCGCCTCGCGCACAAAGGCGGCCTGCATCAGCTTTGCGATGGAAATCTTTGCAATGACCGCGCCTCGCTGGGGCAGTATTTCCACCAGCCGGCTCTTCGAAAGCGCAATCAATGCTTCCCGACCCGGCTGTCGCGAGGAGCCGTATCGCTCACCGATGTCTTGCTCGGAAAGGCGAGAACCGGGTGGAAGGGCGAGTGTGAGAATATCGCTTCGGAGCTGTCTCTCCACGCGCTGTGTAACGCTTTCCGTTGATGCTTTGACGGTCATAGGGCCAACTTCTTCGATGTCGTCACTTCCATACAATTTCATACGATTTCATTCAAGCGACTTTCGCATGTCCTTTTTTGGCTCGCTGGCGAAGCGCTATGGTGAGGAAGTCACAGGCTCATGCACGCTGTAGAGATCATCTTTTACCAGCGAGGGGAGTTCGCCACTCTGCAGCCATTGCAGGGCTAGAGGCCAGAGCTTGTCGCGATAGCGTTCGTGGAAGAAAGCGAAGTGTCCGATTGCATTTTCACCAACGGTCGATGGCCTTAGCCGAAGATAGTACCGCTTCGAATTATCGTAGTATTCCAACAGCCGCTTGGTGGCAGCAACGGTGGCGAACGGATCATCAGTGGTGGCTATGGCGAGAATCGGCGCTGAAAGGCCGCGCATGTTTCGTTTCAGATCCACCGCAGCCGCTTCAGTGCGGTTGCGTGGTTTGCGTCTAAGAGAGTGCTCGAATGCCGGTCCCATCCTGCTCCAGTCGAGAGCGACGCCGGCCGGCGTATCCTCCATCCAACCCAGTTTTTTCGCGGGAAAATAGCCATAAAGCCTCGTCAGCAGGGGCATTACGACATGCCAGCGCCAGAGCATTGCCCATTTTTTCTCGTCCGCATAGTCGCGGTAATGGGCGAACTGGGCGCCGACCATAAGTGCCCTCTCAACCAGATGATTTGATGGCGCGAGCCCAAGTGCGAAGCCACCAATGGAATGGGCGACAGCGTGGATCCCGGCGTTGGGTGAAAGCTGGCTAATGTACCGAAGAGCGCCTTCGAGATCCTTCTCGCCCCAGTCAGCCCAATCGGCATCGCAATCTTTCAAGGATGGAGGGCGCGATTCGCCGATACCTCGATAGTCATAAGTCAGAACGTTGTAGCCATGCTCGAACAAATATTGCGCAAAGCGCGCATAGTAACGGCAGCGCACGGACGTGGCGCAGGTTATGAGCACAAACGGTCTGTTTTCGGCGTCTCCAGAATGCCAGACGAAGCCGCCGAGCGAGTAGCTGTCGGTGGCTTGAAAGCGGACCGGCTGTCCCACCAAATCATGCATGCTTCATGTTCCTCATCTTGGGGGGATCATGAAGAGAAGTTCGAGCCGCCGCAATTCATCAAAAGTGTAGCCTCCTGCTGTATCGTGATCGCCCGTCTATTGGCGGAGCTTTTGCTGGGCGACCTCACGCGTACGACCGGCAAGCGTTTGGAAATGTGCGGATCTCGCGCTTGTTCTTCGCCAGAAGAAGCCGATTTCCCGATGGGCCGGCCAATCCGAAATCTCCTTCAGGACAATGCTTGGCTCCCTGATCATTTCAGACAGGGCGTACAATTCTGGAAACAGTGACAGGCCCATCTCGATGGATACCATCTGCCGCAATGTATCGAGGCTGGTTCCCTCGTAATCTTCCGCCATGATGGCCCCGGATACGGTTGCCAGTTCACGCACATTCTCCAGAAGTCGGTGGCCCTTGCCGAGTGTGAGGAGCGTTTCGCTCTTCAGATCCTTCAACGCGACCGTTTTTCTGTCTGCCAGCCGGTGCCTTGATGACACGCCCAGGAAAATCCGCTCCACGCAAATCTGTTCGAAAGCAAAGATGTCCTCATTCTGCGGCTTCTGACCAAGGGCGCAATCAATGGCTCCATTCAGGACCTGATCTTCCAAAAATGCGGGACGATCTTCCCGGACATGCAGCCGAAGCGTTGGGTATGCTTCATGCAACTGAGGCAATACCGAAGGTAGAAGATAGGGTCCGAAGGTTGGCACGACACCGAGGCGGATGAGACCACCCAGATTATCGCGTCCCGAGGTCGCGATGGCTACGATCTCGTCCAGCGTGGATAGAATGGTGCGCGCTGCGGCGGCAATCTGATGCCCGACGGGGGAAAGGGTAATCGCTCCCGGAGTGCGTTCGATAAGGCTCACATCCAGTTGTTTTTCCAGGAGCGCAAGCTGTACGGACAGCGTGGGTTGGGAGACATGGCAACGCTCGGCGGCGCGACCAAAGTGACGGGTAGCGTCTAACGCTACGAGATACTCCAACTGGCGGTGTGTCGGTCTGAATGGCATATGATAGATGTTGTCTATCAAAGTCATTGTGTCAATGAATTGGAACTATCGTCTCAATTTTGTGATGCTGCGCGTCATTGGAGGTAACGATGACGCCGCTGTTGAAAGCCCTGAAGAATCGCTATTCGCTTATAGAGCGCAAAATTGAGCTGGAAACGAAAATGCCCCAACCAGATCCACTTCGCATCATGGAGTTAAAACGCATCAAAATGCAGATGCGAGACCAGATTACCTGGATGGAGCGTTCGCCGTAGTTAGGTGTGCAGGGATTTCTGGTAAACTTCTGTATTCAAAAGATAATTTGCTAATTAGCGAAATTCTCAGCTCGTTTCCTCGTAAAAGGCGCCAATGGCAATGAGAAGCCAACCAGCGATCATGCCGAGGCCACCCATTGGCGCCGCCATAGGAAACAAGGCGCCATGGCCGAAATGGCGAGATAGCAGATCGCCAGCAAAGAGCATGGTTCCAATCGCCAGGACAAGAGCTGAGGGGTGCGCGGTCTTGAGCCGCGCTCCGGCAATCCAAAGCCCAAGAAGAACGGGCGCATGGGCAAGGCACATGGCGGAGGCAGAGCCGAGCAGGCGTGCATCTTCACCATGACTTGCCGCGGCGGCAAGCATGACACCGGAAGCGCCCAGAAAGCCGGAAAGCATCAGAATGAGAGGACGCGTTCTCGCCAGCATTACGCCTGATCCTCTTCGCGGTTTTGCATGTGGTGCGCCAGACGCTCGATCGGAGCCCAGATGATCTCGCGCAGTTTGGGATTTTCGATCGTCTCTTCCATGGCCCGGGAGAAACACAGTAACCATTCGTCCCGTTCTGCGGTGCCAATGGGGGCTCCAAAGTGTCGGGCCCTTAACCGGGGATGGCCGTATTTTTCCACATAGACGGGAGGACCACCCAGATAGCCGGTGAGATAATCGTAGAGCTTGGCTTCGCTCCCCGAAAGGTCAGCGGGGTGAATTGCCCGACATCTTGCAGCTTCCGGCAACTCGTCCATGAGTTGATAGAATCGACGTGTGAGCCTGCGAACAGTGTCATCGCCGCCGATCGCTTCGTAAAGGGTGATGGTTTCGCCGCTCATCCGTTGCCCTTGCCTGCTAATTCTCCCTGAGGGGTAGCGGCAAGTGGGACCAACTGCAAGCCGTCAATAAGCCGCGGGAGGTCTACTCGGAACCCGCATCGATATCGCCAGACCTCTTGTCTGGAAGAGAACCGGTTCCCGGTGTCTTTTCGTGATCGGTCAGATGCTCCTGCGCATGGGGTCCTGCGGCAGGTTCCCCATTGGCGGATTTTGTTTCGGGTTTCGCCTGTTCTACGGCGGTCTGTGCCCTCTTGTCTTCGGTCATCGATGCTCTCCGTTTGAATTGGAAACGGAGAGGTCTTGCCGAGGTTCCGTTTAGGTCAATGCAGGGGCCGCGCCCTTGTCGATGACGTCATCGGGAATATCGTCGAAGGAAGCGTAATTGAGATTATAGAGCTTCGAATAGAGCTTCTCATTGCGCATCAGTTCGGCGTGGTTGCCGCTCTCGATCAGTTCGCCGTTTTGCAGAACGATGATGCGGTCTGCCTCGCGAATGGTAGCCAGACGGTGGGCAATCACCAGTCCTGTGCGGCCTTCCAGAAGCTTGACCAGCGCCTTCTGGATCAGCATCTCGGTATAGCTGTCGATATTGGCGGTGGCCTCATCGAGCACGAGGATCTTCGCGTCCGCGACCAGCGCGCGGGCAAAGCTGATGAGCTGCCGCTGACCGAGTGACAGATTTCCGCCGCGTTGGCCAAGCAGGCTGTCATAGCCATCCGGCATCCGCATGATGAAATCATGGGCGCCGACAGCCGTAGCCGCCTCAATTACCTGCTCCCGAGTGGCATCCGTCTTGTGATAGCGGATGTTTTCCAGCACGGAGCCGGTGAACAGAAACGGCTCCTGAAGCACCATGGCAATCTGACGACCGAGCGAGTCCTGGGTCAGATCTCTTACGTCGTGACCGCCCACGAGCACGCAACCTTGCTGAACATCGTAGAAGCGGTGGATCAGCGACATGCAGCTGGATTTGCCGGAGCCGGTTGGTCCGACCAGTGCAACCGTTTCGCCCGGGTTGACGCGGAAGCTGACATTCTTGAGCACCGGGTGCTTCGGGTTGTAACCGAAAACCACATCGCGGAATTCGACCGATCCATCCATATCCGGCGAAAGAATTCTGGCATCTGGCTTATCCCGAATGTCGACTGGTACATCCAGAACATCCGTCAGGCGCTGACCGGACGCCATGGCGCGCTGCATAACGGAATATTGCAGCGTCAGCGAACGAATGGGGTCGAAGAAGCGCTGGATGTAGAAGAGGAAGGCAACCATGACGCCCACATCGAGCGCCTGGTTGAGCACGCGTGCGCCGCCCACGACAATGACCAGCGCCATGGCGATACCGGTCAGCGTATCGACAATCGGCACCATGACCTGCGCCAGCCGTGCTGCATGCAGGTGGGTACGCAGGTTTGCCTTTGCCTTGTCGTCGAACAGCGTGAAGTTCACGCTCTGGCGATCCATGCCCTGCACGGCGCGAACACCGTGAATGGCTTCCGCCAGGGCGCCGCTGGCAATAGAGTTCGTCTCATGCGCTGCCATGAAGGAGAGGCGTGCCTTCGGCAGCCAGAACAGGCGAACGACGAACAGCACTGGCAGTGCCGAGAGGGTCAACATTCCAAGACCGAAGTCGAGGTAGAGCATGACCACGACGATGCCGATCAGGAGGGTAATGTCGCCGACCGAGAGCACGGAGGTTTCCAGGAACTCCTGCATGGAGTTCACATCTCCCTGCAGGCGTGACATCAGCCGTCCAACTTCTGTCTTGTCCATGAAGGACAGAGACACCCGCTGAAGGTGGGTGAACATGGCGCGGCGAATATCGAAAAGCACGTCTTCCGCGACATTGCCGACCAGCGTTTCCTGCGCATAGGAGGCGGCATAATTGATGAGGATGGCGATCACAAAGGCAGCGAGTGCATAGAGCAGCACATTCCCCTCAGTGCCGGGCTGCATGCCGTGATCGATTGCGTAGCGAATGATCAGCGGGATGATCAACTGCATGGCGGTGAAGGTGAGAACCGCAGCGACGGCGAGCCATACCTTTCGCTGGTATGGCTCCACGAAAGCCCAGATGCGGCTTATGATGTTCTTGTCGAAGACCTTGCCGAAGATCTCCTCTTCGATCCGGTGAGAACCAACGACCGCGCGGGGCGGGCGGCGTCCGTCATCGCGAATGTCTGGGCGCTCTGTTTCCAGTTCCTCTGCCATCTCGTCCTCCTCAACCGGTCAGTGCGTCATCGTCAGGACGGATCTGCAAATCGTACAGCGCGCGGTAGCGTCCATTCTGTGCCAGCAGTTCCTCATGGGTTCCCTGCTCGACGATGCGGCCCTCTTCCACGAACAGGATCTTGTCCGCATCCATCAGGGAACTCAGGCGATGTGCCACGACAATGGTGACCCGATCGCTGGCATAGCGGCGCATGGCGCTTCGAATGCGTTGCTCGGTCGCTGCGTCTATGGCAGCGGTTGAATCGTCGAACACCATCACGGCAGGCTTCAGCATCAGGGCGCGAGCGATGGAGAGACGTTGCCGCTGGCCGCCAGACAAGGAGACACCGCGTTCGCCCACGACCGTGCCATAGCTTGAGGGCAGGCCCAGCACATAATTGTGCAACTGTGCGCTTTCACTTGCCTTGGCAATCCGATTTTCATTGGCCCAGGGGTCGCCATAGGCAATGTTGTTCTCGATCGTGGTGGTGAACAGGAAGCTGTCCTGTTGTACGACAACCACCGAACGGCGAAGCGACTTCAACGAGACGTCCTTGATATTCTGTCCGTCGATGGTGATGCTACCGGCATCAACGTCATAGAAACGCGGGATCAGGTGGGCGATGGTAGATTTGCCGCTGCCCGGGGGACCGACGATACCAATGGTTTCGCCGCGTTTCGCCTCGAAACTGATGCCATTCAAGGTCGGGTTTTCGGGAGCGGAAGGATAGGCGAAGCGAACGTTTTCGAACCGCAAGGTTCCGTCTGAAACTTTGAGGTCAGTCGCCTGTGGCGCGTCCTTGACTGCAACGTCCATGTCGAGCAGGCCGAAGAGACGGGCGCCACAGGTTGACGCGCGGGCAAAGGCGTTCACCATCAGGCCAAGCTGGCGCACCGGCATCTGCAGGATCGTCATGAAGGTCAGAAAGGATGCGAGCGTGCCAACCGTGATCTCGCCCGCAAGCACTTTTCCGCCGCCAACCCAGAGAACCAATCCCATGGAAATGAAGAAGGAAAGGTTCATGGCGCTGGTGTTGGCAACCCGGATGCCGACGCGCTGATGCGCCAGTTCCAGCGCATTTCTGGAAGCCGCATCGAACTTGGCCAGTTCATGATCCTGTGCTGCGAAAGCTCGGACAACACGGATGCCGCCGAGATTTTCCTCCATGACCCGCGTTAACACCTGCAGGCGTTCCTGAAGGTCCAGCCAGGTGGCGCGAAGCCGAAGCTGTGCAATGGACGAACGCCAGCCGACGAAAGGAACGAAGCTCAATGCCAGCAATCCAAGAATGCAGTCTGTTGAGAGAAGAAGATAGGCTCCAATGCCAATCAGCACGGAAAGCAGGATCATGCGCACCAGTGCTGTCGAGAAATACATGCGCACGCCTTCCAGATCGAGAAGGCCGATGGTGATCAGGTCTCCCGAATGGACGCTGTCATGAAAGCTGAAGGAGAGCCGCTGGATCTTCTCGTAGCAGGCAAGACGTAGCTCGTAGCCGATGTGGTGGCCGACCGCTTCGCTGAAATAGTTCTGCACCATGGTGAAAAGACCGCGCAGAATGCTCGCGCCGAGAAGGAGGAGGGCCGTCACGAGCAGCGCATCCTGCGCATCCGTATTGCTCGAATCGCCAACGGCAATGCCTTGTGCCTGATCGATGGCGTGCCCCAGCAACTGGGGGATCATCAGCTGGAATCCAGACGCCACGAAGGTGGCGCCAATGGCGAGCGTGGTCTGCCAGGGATGCCTCAGCGCCATGACCGTGATGCGGGTGATAATAGAGAGGCCCTTGCCCCATCCTGCGGCCTTGACATGCGCAAGCGATGCAGCCGGGCTCACGCCGCTGCCTGGAGAAACAGTCGTCACAGTAGCATTCCAACGATTATGGTTCCGCCGGCGTTGTCACCGGAGGAGCATTCAAAGGATGAGAAGGTCAGAACCAGGTATTCTCATGGAGATACACCATTAGAGACCGATTCTTCCTATACCGGAAGCCACAGATTGAAAAATGCTAAAATTGGCAAAAGGACGGCACGTCTGACAGGTGGCTTAATTTTCAGACAATTTGTCAGAGGTGTTGCCGAAATATCATCTCAAACAAAGAAGGGCCGTGCTTGGGGTCAAGGCACGGCCCAGATAACTGGCGTCAGGAGATTTTAGGCTGCCAGCGGTTCCGGAGCTTTTGCACCGGTCATGAATGCGACCGCGTCGGACATGGAGTAGTCCTTCGGATTGATAACCGTAAGGCGCTTGCCGAGCCGGTGGATATGGATGCGGTCGGCAACTTCGAAGACGTGCGGCATGTTGTGGCTGATGAGTACGATCGGAATACCGCGCGAGCGGACATCCAGAATGAGTTCAAGCACGCGGCGGCTTTCCTTGACGCCCAGTGCTGCCGTTGGCTCATCCAGAATGATGACCTTCGACCCGAAGGCTGCAGCACGGGCAACGGCTACGCCCTGACGCTGGCCCCCGGACAGTGTTTCCACCGCCTGGTTTATGTTCTGGATGGTCATCAGGCCGAGTTCCGAAAGCTTGTCACGGGCAAACTTTTCCATAGCCGGACGATCGAGCTTGCGGAAAACGCTACCCATGACGCCGGACTTTCGAATTTCGCGGCCGAGGAACATGTTGTCAGCGATCGACAGCGCCGGAGACAGAGCAAGGTTCTGGTACACCGTTTCGATACCCGCCTTGCGCGCCTCTATCGGAGAGCGGAAGCTGACGGTCTTCCCCTCCAGTTTGATCTCGCCTTCATCGGGATTGATGGCACCGGAGATCGCCTTGATGAGAGAGGACTTGCCTGCGCCGTTATCGCCGATAACCGCCAGGATTTCGCCCGGATAGAGGTCGAAATCCGCATTGTCGAGGGCGGTCACCTTGCCATAGCGCTTGACCAGTCCGCGTGCCGAGAGAATGGGCTCCTGTGCCATTAGCCTGCTACCTTTCTGATCCACTGGTCGATTGCGACGGCTGCGATGATGAGAAGGCCGATCAACATGTAGGTCCATTGCGGATCGGTGCCGATGAGACGAAGCCCGAGCTGGAACACACCGACGATCAAGGCGCCGAAAAGCATTCCGAGGATCGAGCCGCGTCCGCCAAAGAGCGAGAGGCCGCCGATAACCACGGCCGTGATGGATTCAATGTTTGCAAACTGGCCAGCTGTCGGAGAAACCGAACCGATACGGCCGATCAGAGCCCAGCCACCCAAGGCGCAGATGACGCCGGAGATCGTGTAGACCGAGATCAGCATCTTCTTGACGTTGACGCCTGCAAGTTCCGCAGCATCCGGATCATCGCCGACTGCATAGAGGTGACGTCCCCAGGCGGTGGAGTTCAGAACATACCAGAGGGCGCCGACGAGAAGCACCATGGCAATGACGCCGTAGGTGAAGACTGCACCGCCGACCTGGATGCTTTGACCAAACAGCTGGAGAAGAGGCGCGTTTGCGGCCAGATCCTGCGAGCGGATGGTTTCGTTTGCCGAGTAGAGAAAATTCGATGCGAGAACGATCTGCCACATGCCAAGCGTGACGATGAAGGGCGGCAGCTTGACGCGAGCGATCAGGAAACCGTTGATCAGGCCGCAGATGGCACCGACGGCAAAGCCTGCAAGGATAGCAAGGGGTGTCGGTACGCCATAATGGATTGCGAACTGGCCCATTACGACGGAAGACAGCACCATGATTGCGCCGACGGACAGATCGATGCCGGCGGTCAGGATCACCAGCGTCTGTGCGGCGCCGATGATGCCGGTAATGGCCACCTGCTGGAGGATCAGCGTCATGGAAAATGCTGAAAAGAACTTGGTGCCGAGTATCGAGCCGAAGATGATGACCGACATCAGGAGGACCAGCAGCGGAACGGCTGCCGGGTTCCCATGAAGGAAATGCTGGAACTTCTGCAGTGCGGTTTTGTCGTGCGTATCGAATTGCGCAACCTGCGTCGAACTGCCTGACAGCACTTTTTCGTATTCGAGATGCGGCTTCGTGGCGGCTTGTGGCTCGCTCATGTTTTCCTCCCTAGGGCATCATCACGGGATGCGAGGGCCGGCATGCAGGTCACGAACCTCAGATCGCCGGCGATGGAAAATTCATTCTTCAATCGGAGAAGGTATTCAGCAAGGTTTCGCTGCCTGTTCTCTTTAGGTAAAGGGCGGCCGAAGCCGCCCTTCGATCTTGTTGTCTAATGCAGATGGAGCATCAGCCCCAGCACTTCGCAGTGCCTTCCTTCGTGTCGATCGAAGGAACGCCCTTGGCAGGCTTGTCGGTGACCAGCGAAACACCGGTGTCGAAGAAGTTCTTGCCTTCGGTCGGCTTCGGCTTCGTGCCATCCTTTGCGAAGGCGGCAATTGCTTCAATGCCCTTCGAGGCCATCAGCAGCGGGTATTGCTGCGAGGTTGCGCCGATCACACCTTCCTTGACGTTCTTGACGCCCGGGCAGCCGCCATCGACGGATACGATCAGAACGTCCTTCTGCTTGCCGACGGCCTTCAGCGCTTCGTAAGCACCGGCAGCAGCAGGCTCGTTGATCGTGTGAACGACGTTGATGCTTGGATCCTTCTGGAGAAGGTTTTCCATGGCGGTGCGGCCGCCTTCTTCGTTACCATTGGTAATGTCGTGACCGACGATCCGCGGATCCTTTTCATCGCCGATGCGGTTGATATCGCCGACATCAATGCCGAAGCCCTTCATGAAGCCCTGGTTGCGCATGACGTCAACGGACGGCTGTGCCGGTGTCAGGTTCAGAAAAGCGATCTTTGCAGTCTTTGCCTTGTCGCCAAGCGTTGCAGCGGCCCATTTGCCGATGAGTTCACCAGCCAACAGGTTGTCGGTTGCAAAGGTCGCGTCAGCAGCGGAAATCGGATCCAGAGGCGTGTCGAGTGCGATGACCAGAACGCCAGCCTTGCGAGCCTTCTCGACCGCGGGAACAATGCCCTTGGTGTCGGAAGCGGTCAGAAGGATACCCTTTGCGCCGTCAGCGATGCAGGTTTCGATTGCAGCAACCTGGCTTTCGGAGTCACCGTCGATCTTGCCGGCATAGGACTTCAGCGTTACGCCCAGTTCCTTCGCCTTGGCAGTCGCGCCTTCCTTCATCTTGACGAAGAAGGGATTGGTGTCGGTCTTGGTGATGAGGCATGCGGAAACGCCGGCTGCAGAGGCCGGAGCAGCAAAGGCAACGCCAAGTGCGAGTGTCGCGAATGCAGCGGTCAGAACGGTTTTCTTCATGGAACTTCCTCCCAGGTTAACTCAGTATCCGCGCGGCGGATCTTGTTCGGGCCTCGACCGGTTTCAAGCACCAGACGCCTCCTCCAAGCCGCCTGCCCGTGGCCCTCATAATGTCGAAACTTCTCATACTGTCAATAAATAAATCCAGTTGATTTATTAATTCTTGATCGATAGGTTGAGGCCTGAGGAGCTTGGGTACCTTAAGGGAGGGGTGGCCATGACTGTCCATGACAACTCCAGCGATAGCGTCGTTCTGCCGCCTGCCGTCAGCTTTGCGGGCGGTTCCAACCAGGTGCGCGTTCGTGCGCACAACGAAAGATTGGTTCTGTCGCTTGTTCGCCTGCACGGATCGCTTTCCAAGGCGGACATTACCAGAGCGAGCGGCCTCTCTGCTCAAACCGTTTCCGTTATCATGCGCTCGCTGGAGAATGATGGGCTGCTGCTTCGGGGCGATCCCGTGCGCGGCAAGGTGGGTCAGCCTTCCATTCCCATGCGCCTCAATCCCGATGCGGTGTTTTCATTTGGCGTAAAAATTGGCCGACGCAGCGCAGATGTCGTGCTGATGGATTTCATCGGGCGCATCCGCCACCAGTTCCGCCAGACTTATGCCTATCCGAAGCCTGATGAAATCATTGCGATCATCATGTCGGGGATCGAGTCCATTGAAGCCCGGCTGGATCGGGATACCCTGGCACGCATCGCCGGTATCGGCATTGCAGCACCCTTCGAGCTCTGGAACTGGGCTGAAGAGGTCGGCGCACCTCCAGGGGCCATGGATGAGTGGCGCGGTGTCGATCTCCAGGCCGAAATTGCTGCCCGCGTTCGCCATGCGGTTCACCTTCAGAACGATGCGACAAGCGCTTGCGGCGCGGAACTGGTCTTCGGTGTCGGTCCTTCCTATCCCGATTTCGTCTATTTCTTCATCGGCTCCTTCATCGGCGGTGGCATTGTCCTGAATTCAGCGGTCTATTCGGGTCGAACGGGCACAGCAGGCGCGCTTGGTCCTCTGCCGGTGCGCGGCAAGAACGGCGAGAACCGGCAGCTTCTGGATATCGCTTCTATCTTCGTCCTCGAGAAACTGCTCCTCGAGCGCGGCATCGATCCACAGCCCCTCTGGTATTCAGCGGACGAGTGGGTGGATTTCGGCGAACCGCTGGAACTGTGGATTCGCGATACCGCAGAGGCGCTGGCGCAAGCCATTGTCGCATCTGCCTCCGTCATCGATTTTGGTGCTGCCGTCATCGATGGCGGTTTTCCCGGATGGGTGCGCAAGCGTGTCGTGCAGGCAACGAGGGAGGCGGTGACCCGGCTCGACCTGCAGGGTGTCATTATTCCCGATATTCTGGAGGGGGCTGTGGGCGCTCAGGCGCGTGCCATTGGTGGCGCTAGTCTTCCGATCTTCGCCCGCTATCTCATCGACCAGAACGTACTTTTCAAGGAACTTGCCTGATGCTCAAGGGTCTCAATCCACTGCTCAGCCCGGAACTGCTCTCTACCCTGCGTGCCATGGGGCATGGGGATGAGCTTGCAATTGTCGATGGCAATTATCCGGGTCTGGAACATGCGCGGCGTCTCGTGCGGCTGGACGGCCATCACCTGATTCCGGTCCTCGATGCGGTTCTGTCGGTGCTGCCGATCGACGATTTCGTTCCCGAGGCTATTTTCCGCTCGACCGTCGGCAGGGACCGAGATGCACTCGATGCGGTCCATGAGGAGATCATCGCCTGCTGCGGGCGGCATGAACCCAAGCAGTCTGTCGTCCCCTTGCTCGGCCCGGACTTCTATCCACGCGTGAAGGCGGCGCACACCGTCATCCAGACAAGCGAGCCTCGGCTTTATGCGAACGTCATTCTCAAGAAGGGTGTCATTTATCCTTGAGAGAGTCGGGTGCTGCCGTACCATCTTGGGGCGGACCTGCGGCAGTACCCGTACCAGCTCTGCAAAGAAAAAGACCGGCGAATCGCTTCGCCGGCCAAGCTCCCATGGGGGGATGTGTCGCACTTCACCGGAACAGGCTGGGCAGCCACAGTGAAAGTGCGGGCACGTAGGTCACGAGCAAAAGCACGAAAACGCTGGCACCGAAGAAGGGCCAGATAGTGCGCATGGCTTCGCGAATAGTAATCTTGCCGACCGCGCATGACACAAAAAGCACAGTGCCAACTGGTGGAGTATTGAGGCCGATACCGGCGTTCAGGATCATGATGACGCCGAAATGCACCGGGTCGATCCCGAAAGCCTTCACGACAGGCAGCAGAACGGGCGTCGAGATGATAACGAGAGGCGCCATATCCATGAAGGTGCCGAGAACCAGCAGGATGATGTTGATGACCAGCAGGACAATAATAGGATTGTCCGAGATCGCCGAAATCGCGCTGATCATCAGGCCCTGCACCTGAAGGAAAGCCATCAGCCAGGCGAAGGAAGCGGCGGTGCCGATGACGAGGAGTACCATGGCCGTGGTGCGAACCGCACCCATGACCGCCTCGACGAAACCGTGCCAGTCGAGTTCGCGATACACGAACATGGCCACAAGCAGTGCGTAGAGTACCGCGATGCACGAGCTTTCCGTTGCCGTGAAAACACCGGAACGAACGCCGCCGAAGATGATGGCGATCAACAGGATGCCCGGTGCCGACGATACGAAGAAATAAAGAACCTTCGCAAAGCCGGGGAAGGGTTCGGAGGGGTAGCCGCGCTGCTTGGCCACGAACCATGCCGTAAACATCAGGGCGGCGGCCAAAAGAAGGCCGGGAATGATGCCTGCCGTGAAAAGATCCGCCACCGATACATTGCCGCCAGCGGCAATCGAGTAAAGGATCATGTTATGCGATGGTGGAATCATCAGGGCGATGATCGCGGCATTTGCGGTCACGTTCACGGCATAGCCACGGTCGTAGCCGCGTGCGGCCATTTGCGGGATCATCAAACCACCGACAGCCGACGCATCCGCCACGGCAGAGCCGGAGATACCGCCGAACAAGGTTGATGCGACGACGTTCACCTGCCCCAGGCCGCCGCGCAGGTGGCCGACAATGCCGGCAGCGAAGCGGATGAGACGCGTGGCAATTCCGCCGCGCACCATCAGGTCTCCGGCGAAAATGAAGAACGGGATCGCCATCATTGCGAAGACGTTCATGCCAGAGTTCATCTGCTGGAAGATGACGATGGGAGGCAGCCCAATATAGAGAATGGTGGCGAGTGAGGCGATACCCAGGCAGAAGGCGATGGGCATGCCGATCAGCATGAGCAGGGTGAAGGACCCGAAGAGGATCGTATAGGCCATTATGCCGCCTCCAGGACTTCAGTGTCGGCAGCGGGCTCGAGATCGAGTGCGACGTCGATAAAGCGTTCAAGGCCGAAAAGAGCGATCATTGCGCCACCCACGATCAAGGGGAAAAAGTCGACGCCGCCGGGCCAGCCCAGAACGGGGATGGTTGCGCCCCAGGTGCCTGCAGAAAGCTGGACGCCATAGTAGACCATGGCGGCGCCAAAGAAGGCGACGAGCCCGAGGCTCACCAGATCCATCAGGCGCTGGATCGAGCGGGGCATGGCGTAGCGAACGATATCGAGGCCAAGATGCACGCTCTCGCGCACGCCAACCGCGGCGCCCAGCATGATGAACCAGAGCATCAGATGCAGCGAAAGCGGTTCCGACCAACTGGGAGAATCGTTCAGAACGTAACGCGCAAAGACCTGCCAGCCGACTATGAATGTCATCACCACGATACCAGTCCCGGCGATGTAGAGCGAAAGCCGGCTTAACGCGGCCAAAAACGGGCGGATGCCCAGCATGAATTTTCTCATTTCCCCGAATTCCTTCTGCGCTACTGTGAGATCAGGCGCATTGAAAAAGCCGGCCCCTTGTGGAGCCGGCTTGCAATCGTCAACTTATTTGACGTCCTGAATGCGTGTCAGGAGATCCTTCAGCTTCGCATCGGTCACGAACTTGTCGTAGACGGGCTTCATGGCAGCGGAGAACTCGCTCTTGTCTACCTTGATCACGTTCACGCCACCGGCACGAACCTTCTCTTCGGAGACTTTTTCGCGCGCGCTCCAGAGCTCACGCATCTTGGCGACCGATTCCTTGGCTGCCGCCTTGATGATCTTCTGGTCTTCCGGCTTCAACTTGTCCCAGGAGATCTTGGACATGACCAGGATTTCGGGGTTCAACGAGTGTTCCGTCAGCGTGTAGTTCTTCGCAACTTCGTAGTGACGGGCTGATTCGTAGGATGGCCAGTTGTTTTCCGCACCATCGACCACGCCGGTTTCGAGCGAGGAATAGACTTCGCCCATCGGCATCGGCGTCGGGTTGGCGCCGAAGGCCTGCATCATGGCGATCCAGAGGTCAGACTGCTGAACGCGGATCTTCAGGCCCTTGAGATCGGAAAGCTTCTGGATCGGCTTCTTCGTCGTGTAGAAAGAGCGCGCACCGGAATCGTAATAGGCAAGACCAACGAGACCATGCGGTTCGAAGGCCTTCAGGATTTCTTCGCCGATCGGGCCGTCCACCGTCTTGTGCATGTGTTCCGTCGAGCGGAACAGGAATGGCATGCCGAGCACGACCGTTTCCTTGACGAGGTTGTTGAACGGTGCCGCATTGACGCGGTTGATGTCGATGACGCCGAAGCGGGTCTGTTCGATCGTATCCTTCTCGCTGCCGAGAACGGAATTGTTCATGACCTGAATGTTGATGCGGCCATTGGTGCGCTCGGAAACGAGCTTGCCCATGTATTTCACCGCATCGACGGTCGGATAACCATCCGGATGGATGTCCGCCGAGCGCAGGGTAATCTGCTGCGCCTGTGCGGCCAGTGCCGTGCTCATGGCCAAGCCAATCGCGAGGCCAAGAATCTTGGTCAGTTTCATGCTTTCCTCCTGTTGTCGCGTGGTTGTCTCCTCCAACCCCGCTGTTTATGTAGCTTTGCTAGACCTGCCACTTGGGCAGGTTGAAAAGTTCTTCCGGGTTCTCGACGAGTGCCAGATGCCTGCTCTGTTCGTTCGGCAGCCAGCCGAGCACCGTTTCGAGCAGGCTCACGTCGTCCGGGTAATCTTTCTGTTCCTTGGCCAGATTGTGCGGCCAGTTGGTGCCCCAGACGATGCGCTGCGGCGCATAAGACGCCACAAGGCGCGCAATGGCTGCCACGTCGTCGTAATCCGGGCCGCCAGTCTTTGAGCTTTCATAGACCCCGGCAAACTTGAACCAGCAGCGTCCTGTATCGATCAGTCTCTTGACGGCATCGACATGCGGACTATCCGGCGTGATGCCGCAGAAGAACTTGCCGTGGTGATCCAGCACCCAGCGCGAACGCAGGCGCACGAGGCGCGTTTCGTGGTCCAGAATGTTGCTTCCATCGAACTGAACGGCCAGCATCCAGCCGCGTGCGGCGGCTTTGGCATCCAGTGCTTCCAATGCAGAAAGATCGGTTGCGCCGCCGGGGAGATCCATGATCCGCAGGCCAACGACACCAGCCTCGCCCAGTGTATCAAGCTCTGCATCGGAAACTTCCGGTGCGACAGCCGCCACGCCTCGTGCCACGTTGCCCATGGCCTTGAGGCAGGCAACCGTATTGCCATTGTCCCGCTGCTGGGCATTGCCTTGGGTGATGATGACGCGGTCGATGCCGAGCCATGTCATGAATTCGCGGTACTGATCCGGCGTCGGCAGGTCGCCCGCAGGCAATCCGGGGCCGCCGGGAAGAGCAGGATAACCCGGCAGATACATGTGCATCTGCGTGTCGACCGTGCCTTTTGGCAGGGACATGGCGGGTTGGCGGCCGGAGGTGGGGCGAACGAGCATCATGCGTCCTTCATCTTGAATTCGGCGAGTGCATCGCGATTGATTTCAATGCCAAGTCCCGGACCGTTGGGGATTGTCACCACCCCATTGACGTGTTCGATCGGCGTATTGACGATGGCCTGCCGGAAGGGGTTGTCGGTACGGTCGAATTCCAGGATTGGCTCGATCGGGTTTACCCGAACCGGGCTTGGCACCATGGCCGCCATGAATTGCAGGGCAGCGGCGATATGCACGGCTGTGCCCCATACATGCGGCACGACGCGAATGCCGTGCAGCGCTGCCAGATCGGCTACGCGCTTTGCTTCGGTAAAGCCGCCAACGCCTGCGAGATCAGGCTGGAGAATGTCGACGCAGCGGGTTTCCACCGGCTCGCGCATGCCCCAGCGCGAATGCCATGTTTCACCACCGGCAACGGGAATCGGCTGGCGGGCGCGTACTTCCCGGTAAGCGGCCAGTTGTTCCGGCACCACAGGCTCTTCGAACCAGTCGAGGTTCAGTTCTGCGGCTGCCTGGCCGAAGCGCACGGCTTCCACCACGTCGTAACCATGGTTTGCGTCTACCATGATGCGCATCTCGGAACCGACGGCATCGCGGGCAGCGCGAACGACGCGCAGATCTTCCTCGACGCCGAATCCGATCTTGATCTTGGTGGCGTGAAAACCTTCCTTCCAGTAGCGGGCAACATCCGTCGCATTGTCCTCGACGCGGTCCACACCGTCACGCTTGAAGCTGCCGGTTGCATAGGCCTTGATGCTTTCGCGGAAGCGCCCGCCGAGCAGGATCGACACAGGCACGCCGAAATGCTTGCCCTTGATATCCCAAAGCGCAATGTCGATGCCGGACAGTGCTGTGACAGCAAGGCCGCGCTGACCCTGATCGCGAAGCGCGTTATAGAGACGAGCCCAGATCTTTTCGGTTTCGAGCGGATTTTCGCCGATCAGCCAGTTGGCATAGGCTTGAACCACGGCCGCATTGGGTCTTGCTGGTCCAAGGCATTCGCCCCAGCCTGTCGTGCCGTCGTCGCACACGATCTCCACCAGAATATGTGCCCTGCGGTCGAAGCGCATGGATGCGCTCTCGAATGCCACGTCGAGCTTGTGCTCCAACAGATGTGTGCGAACTTCGGCAATCTTCATAGGTTTTTCCCGTTGCAGCGTTTCATCCGCACCAGGTCGGATGAAACGCCCAGTCTTCAGTCAGTTGGATCAGCCACGCTTCCAGGGACCGATAAGGTCCAGCAGCATGCCTTCTTCTTCCTTGGTCAGGTCGTCGAGCGGCGCACGAACCTTGCCAGCATCGAAGCCCTGCAGGCGCACGCCCGCCTTGATGGCGGCAACCGCGTAGCCCTTGCGGCGATTACGGATCGCCATGAACGGGTAGAAGAAGTCCCGGAGGATCTTCTCGCAGTGCTCACGCTCGCCAGCCCGCAGCGCCTTGTAGAACTCGACGGCAAGGCCGGGGACGAAGTTGAAGACGGCAGAGGAATACGTCGTGAAACCAGCGCCGAGATAGGCTTCGGCAAACAGTTCGGCAGTCGGCATGCCGCCGAGATAGGTGAGACGATCGCCCATGGTCGCCGTGATCTGGCGCACGAGGCCGATATCGCCCGTACCATCCTTGAAGCCGACAAGGTTCGGGCACTCGTCACACAGACGCTTCAACGTGTCGACGGAAAGCACCGAGTTGTCGCGGTTGTAGACCATGACGCCGATGCCAACGGATTGGCAGATTTTCTTGACGTGCTGATAGAGACCTTCCTGCGGCGCGTCGATGAGGTAATGCGGCAGAAGCAGAATGCCGTCTGCGCCAGCCTTTTCGACAGATTTTGCCAGCTCAGTGCCGACGTGGCTGCCAAAGCCGCAGCCGGAGACGATTGCAGTCTTGCCCGCGGCTTCTTTTGCTGCCTTGACGATACCCGGGATTTCATCGGGTGAGAGCGAAAAGAATTCTCCAGTGCCGCCTGCGGCGAACAGAACGGGCGCCTCGAAGCCGGACAGCCACTCGATATGGCGGCGATAGCTTTCAGCCTGAAACTGGCCTTCGCCGTCGAAATGCGTCACTGGGAAAGACAAAAGGCCAGCGCCGAGCGCCGCCTTGATCTCTTGAGGCGTCATAATCAGTGTATCCTTTGTAGAAGTCTCCTCCGCTCAATTTCGTATAGATTCAACATACAAGTGTCAATAACTTATCTTACAAATTGCCTTTGTTCTCTGAGGAGCGTCCGGTAGCGAGACTGGCTGCCGCGCAGATGCCTGCGCATTGCATCGCGAGCTGCCTCCTCATCCCCAGCTGAAATGGCAGAAATGATGGCGTTGTGCTCTTCGTTCAGCAGCTTGATATAGGCTGCCTGATCGGCTTCCGACTCTTCATTGCGAAGCGCTGCACGGGGGATGATGTTCTTGCCGATCAGGGAAAGAAAATCTCTGAAGCGCGAGTTGTTGGTCGCCTCGGCAATTGCCAGATGCAACGCGAAGTCCGCCTCGCTGGTCGGCTTGTTCGCCTCGAAACAGGCCTGCACCGCATAGTGACGCTCAAAGATAACCTCTTCCTGTGCGGGAGAACGGCGAAGAGCAGCAAGGCCTGCCGCCTCTACTTCTACCGCCGTGCGCAGTTCCAGAAATTCGATGACGGAGGAAACGCGCGCATAGTCGATGTTTTCGATCGACATGGGGGCAGGACTGCTGGCAACCGGCGGTTCCAACACAAAAACGCCAGCGCCCTGACGCGCCTCCACGAGGCGGTCTGCCCGCAGTGCTGCGATTGCCTCGCGCACCACAGTTCGGCTCACGCCGTGTTGTTCGCCCAGTTGTGCTTCGCTCGGCAGCTTGGTGCCGGGCGGATAATGCCCTGCCATGATCGACTGTCGCAGAACGTCGCCCAATCGAGAGGCCAGCGTGCCAGCACCGCCCGGTGTCCCGCTCTTGCCTGCAATTGCCATGGACATCTCCTTCAAAGCCTGCATCTCCGGATGGTCTGCTCGCCAGCCTGTACATCAATGCAATAGCTGTAGCGTGTTGACGCGCTTCTGCCAACATGTATGATGAGTTGACCCGGCGAGCCTACGAGTTGTGGCGCGCTGCCTGCCGATGGAGGAAATCTTGAAACGACTGTTGATCACCGGTGCCGCCGGCGCGCTGGGGCGTGCCATGCGCACGCGTCTTGCCGATGTGGCCGATATCCTGCGCCTGTCAGATATCAGCAATCTGGGTGAGGCCGGACCGAACGAGGAACTCGTTCAATGCGATCTGGGTGATGCGGATGCCGTGCACAGACTGGTCGAGGGGTGCGACGGGATCGTACATCTGGGCGGCGTGTCTGTTGAAGACAAGTTTTCCAAGATCCTGAATGCCAACCTGCTCGGCATGTTCAACCTCTATGAGGCGGCGCGCGCCAACGGTCATCCGCGCATCCTGTTTGCCAGTTCCAACCACACGGTCGGCTTCTACCGTCAGGATGATAAGATCGATGCGACATCACCAACGCGGCCGGATGGTCTTTACGGTGTCTCCAAATGTTTCGGCGAACAGCTGGCGCGGATGTATTTCGAGAAATTCGGTCAGGAAACGGCGCTTGTTCGCATTGGCAGCTGCATGGAAAAGCCAAGCAATCATCGCATGCTGTCCAGCTGGATGTCCTATGCGGATTTCAAGCGTCTTATCGAATGCACGTTCCGGGCGCCGATGCTGGGGTGCCCGGTGATCTGGGGCATCTCCAACAATGATGCAGCCTGGTGGGACAACTCGCATGCCAGCTATCTGGGCTGGAAGCCGCAGGACAATGCCGAACATTATCGCGCGGAAATCGACGCGGCACTTGGCAAACCAGACCCGAAAGCGGCCCTTCACGTCTATCAGGGCGGCAATTTCGTCAACGATCCTATTTTCAAGGAAAGTTGAGATTGCTGCCGCAGGAGCCGTTTGGCGGGGGCGGCTCCTGCACTATTTTCAGTCCTCGGAATAGCGCTCTTCGGCCCATGGATCACCGCGCATGTGGTAGCCATTCTTTTCCCAGAAGCCCGGTCTGTCCTGACGCGTGAACTCAATGCGGGTCAGCCACTTGGCGCTCTTCCAGAAATAAAGATGCGGAACAACGAGGCGCATCGGCCCGCCATGTTCGGCGGTGAGTGGCTCGCCCTGCCAATGCGTGACCAGCATGGCATCTTCCACGGCAAAGTCGGAAAGCAGCAGATTGGTCGTGTAGCCGTCATAGCTCGTCAGCATCACGGCATCCGCTTCTGCTTTCGGATGCACCTGATCCAGCAGTTCCCGCGTCGTTACGCCGGTCCATTCATTGTCATAACGCGACCAGGTGGTCACGCAGTGAATGTCGGTCGTGAGCTTCGATTGCGGCAGCGCTTGAAATTTATCCCAGTTGAACGTCAGCGGATTTTCCACTTCGCCCCTGATGTCGAGCCGCCATTGCAAGGCAGAAATCACCGGCTGCTGGCCAAGATCCAGAACCGGCCAGTTCTGCACCAGGTGCTGGCCCGGTGGCAGCCGGTCGGTTTCCGGTCTTGTTATCTTTCCGGTTAGAAATTTGCCTTCCGCCGCCCATTTTTGTTTGGTCTTTGTGAGTTTTGTCGCTTCAGGCTCATTGTGTTCATCCGCCATGGTTCCGTCCTGCATTTCGATCATGAGGGGAATGTGTGGCGACGCAGGATCGCTGTCCAGAAGGCGCTGAATTTCTTTCATTATATCCGTACGGATATAATGCTGGAATATCGAAAGAGGTTCGCTATATTCCCACAGATATTTCGCTTTGGGAGAGCTCATGAAAACCCGCAGTCTGGTTCTCAAACTCATCGCTGCCATGGCTTTGGCAGTGCTTCCTGTTCTGCCCGCACAAAGTTTTGCTGCTGAAAAGATAATCGTCTTTGCAGCTGCCAGCATGAAGACGGCGCTGGATGCAGCCAATGCCGTCTACGTTAGGAAAAGTGGTCATCAGGTAACGGCCTCTTACGCAGCCAGTTCGGCGCTTGCGAAGCAGATAGAGGCTGGTGCGCCCGCAGACGTTTTCATTTCCGCCGATCTGGACTGGATGGATTATCTGGCGAAGAAGAACCTCATCAAGCCGGACAGTCGAAAGAACCTGCTGGGCAACCGCATCGTTCTGGTTGCGCCGAAGGACAAAGCAAAGCCTGTCGACATCAAGGCCGGTTTCGATCTCTCCGCGCTGGTGGGAGACGGCAAACTGGCCATGGGAGCAGTCGACAGCGTTCCCGCTGGCAAATATGGCAAGGCGGCCTTGGAAAAGCTCGGTGCCTGGAGTGCTGTTGCGCCCAAGGTGGCAGGTGCGGAAAACGTTCGCGCGGCACTTCTGCTGGTGTCGCGTGGCGAAGCACCCTATGGCATCGTTTATCAGACGGATGCAGCCGCTGATCCCGGCGTTTCCATCGTCGGCACCTTCCCGCCAGACAGCCATCCTGCGATCATCTATCCGGTGGCGCAGGTCACCGACGCCAAGAGCGCGGCGGCCAGCGATTACCTGAAGTTTTTGTCTTCCGATGAAGCTTCAGGTTTCTTCACGGCACAAGGCTTCACAATCCTCAAATGATGCCCTCGCATAACGGCGTTCACGCGGTTACAGTTCTCACAAACGGGGCGCATGCGTGGAACTTCCAAGTCTGAGTGAAGAGGAGTGGACGGCGATCAGGCTCAGCCTGAAGGTTGCCAGCGTTGCCGTCCTTGCCAGTCTGCCGCTTGGCGTAGCGGTTGCTTACATCCTGGCGCGCAAGCGCTTTTGGGGACACGCGCTGCTGAATGGCATCGTCCACCTGCCGCTCATTCTGCCGCCAGTCGTGACCGGCTACCTGCTGCTGATTGCCTTCGGGCGACGCGGGTTCATCGGTTCATTTCTGGAAAGTACTTTCGGGTTGATTCTGTCCTTTCGCTGGACGGGGGCAGCACTCGCCTGTGCGGTCATGGGCTTTCCGCTGATGGTGCGTTCCATAAGACTTTCCATTGAGGCAGTGGACCTGAAGCTGGAGGAGGCGGCCAGAACATTGGGTGCATCGCCGGTGATGGTGTTTCTCACGGTCACGCTGCCCCTGATGCTGCCGGGAGTTATCGCCGGTCTCGTTCTCGCCTTTGCCAAGGCCATGGGGGAATTCGGCGCAACGATCACCTTTGTTTCGAACATTCCCGGTGAAACGCAAACGCTTTCCGCCGCCATCTACACCTTCACCCAGGTGCCGGGGGGCGATGCGGGCGCTCTTCGCTTGACTGTCATTTCGATTATCATCTCCATGGCAGCATTGCTGCTTTCCGAAGCGCTGGCGCGCCGGGTGGGCAACAGGATCGAAGCCGAATGACTTTCGCTGTCGAGATCCGTCATAGCCAAGGAGATTTTCGCATTGAGGCGGACTTCACATCGGAAGGGGGCGTGACAGCTCTTTTCGGACGTTCCGGCTCTGGAAAAACATCCGTGCTTCGCATTGTCGGCGGTTTGGTGAGGCCCGATCACGGGCGCATACTCGTCGGCGATCAGGTGCTGCTGGATACAAGCAAGGGTATATGCCTCCCGCCGCATCGGCGGGGTCTGGGTTATGTCTTTCAGGAGCCGCGGCTGTTTCCGCATCTGAGCGTACGCCAGAATCTGAACTACGGGCAGTGGTTTGCGCGTAGCCGGTCCTCCTTTGCCGATCCGGACAGGATCATCGGCATGCTGGGGCTGGAGGCATTGCTGCCGCGTCGTCCCGGTTCATTGTCAGGCGGGGAAAAGCAGCGAGTGGCCATTGGCCGAGCACTTCTGGCGAGCCCTCGTATTTTGCTGATGGATGAGCCGCTCTCGGCGCTGGATGAGGCGCGCAAGGCGGAAATCCTGCCCTATATCGAGCGGCTGCGCGATGATCTGAACCTGCCCATTCTCTATGTCAGCCATTCAGTGGGCGAGGTGGCACGGCTGGCGGACCGCGTCGTCGCCATGGCGGATGGACGTGTGACCGGCATCGGCAATGCATCCGAAATTCTGGGCATCCAGACCATTGCCACGGGGCGCGAAAGCGGCAGCGTTCTGGAAGGATTGGTGCGGCTTCAGGATGAGGATCCCGATCTTGCGGCCATCGCGCTTCGCGGCTGTCGTCTCCTGGTTCCACGCGGCGATCTCCATGAAGGGCAAAAGCTTCGCGTCCATATTCCTGCCCGAGAGGTTCTGCTGGCGACCTCAAAGCCGCAAGGGATCTCAGCCCTCAATGTTCTGAAAGGTGAAATCCGCGCCATGACAGGTTCGGATGGTGGCGCGGTGGATATAGCGCTTCTGTGCGGGGAGGAAGTGCTGCGGGCCCGCATTACTGGTCTGTCTGCCAAGCGAATGGACCTGATGGTGGGGCAATCCATTCACGCCATCATCAAGACGGTTGCGCTGGATCCGCCGGGTCGCGCGCGCTGATCTTGCTTTGATGTTCATTCAGCCAATCGAGGTCGTCTGCAAGCGCGCTTTGGAGAATGACTTCCATATGCCGAAAGCGGCGGATCAGTTCTTCACCAAATTCCGTCAATTGCGCTCCGCCGCCTTGCTTGCCACCGCGCTGGGATTCAACTGACGGTTTTGCAAACATCGTGTTGATCGCATCCACCAGCAGCCAGGCACGCCTATACGACATATCCATGCGGCGACCGGCTGCCGAAATGGACCCGGTTTCACGAATATGCTCCAGCAGCTCGATCTTGCCGCGCCCAAGCCGCTCTCCGGGCGGAAACGCAACTTTCAGCAGTGGCTGCAGGGTCTGATCGGGCGGATTTGACATGGTGTGGATGAGCCTGTGTGGAGCCGTCAGCAGTTCAACGAGCGTCCATTGTGGCCGAGCGTCATCATGCTTTCAATTGACAACCATACGTTAACGACAGAAGACTTTGTTGATCGGCGATCATTGCCGACATTGCCGTTCATGCTGCGGTGGGAGGACATCATGTCGAAGCGAATCTCGTTTGCGGTCGCCTCTTTTCTGGCCCTTGGCCTTCTCGGTCCCGTCCAGGCGCAGCAGGCGACCAAGGCGCCGCAGTCGAACCGCGCAATCGAAACGACTGAGGAGAGCGATTACATCGGCTTCGACCTGAGGACGGTCAAAAACGTGACGCTCCAGCAGTGCCAGACGGCCTGCATCGACGATAAATCATGCCGCGCTTTTACCTTCAATGTGAAGGCGAAGTGGTGTTTTCTGAAATCCGATTACAACCAGCTGAACAGCTTTGCCGGTGCGGTTGCCGGCAAGATCGTTGTCGCCAACAGCCAGCCGGATATCGGTGCGCCGCCAGCGCTTTCCATGGTTGGCGATGAGGCGACCAATCAGGCTGCTGCTCTTCGCGATGAATTGGCCGTTCCGCCAGAACTGGAAGGGCAGGGGCTGGAAAGCCTGAAGGCGCTGGCGCAGCTTGAATTCGTCAATGGAAATCCGGTAGCGGCCATCAATGCGTTGACGGCGGCACTCAGCATCGAGTCGGATGATTCAGGCCTGTGGAGCGAGCTTTCCAGGGCATCCGCGCAGATCAAGGATGATGCCGACGCCAAGACGAAGGCGGTCTCGGCGGCGATCAACGCCTATGATGCCTCTCGTACGGCGCAGAGCCGCGCCGAGGCGCTTGCCCTCTTGGGTGATGCGCTTCATGCGCAGGAAAACCACCGGGGTGCTATCGATGCGCTGAAGGAAAGCCTGGCGCTCGTTCCGTCCAAGACCGTTCAGGCCCGTTACAACGATCTGAAGGAGCGCTTTGGCTTCCGCGTCGTGGGAAACAGCGTGGATGCCGATGCGGCAAGCCCGCGCGCCTGCGTACAGTTTTCCGAAGCGCTTTTGAAAACCGGTACGGATTACGGCCAGTTCGTGGTGCTCAACGGCCAGGCCCCCCAAGCGGTGGAAGCCAAGGACAAGCAAATCTGCGTCGAGGGTCTGAAGCATGGCGAGCGTTATAAGCTGACCCTGCGCCGTGGCCTTCCCTCCAGCGTCGATGAAAGCCTGCCGGCAGCCGTTGACCTCAATATTTACGTCAAGGATCGCTCGCCTGCTGTGCGCTTCACCGGCGACAGCTTTGTTCTGCCATCGACGGCGCGGCGCGGCATTCCCATCGTATCCGTCAACACCAGCAGCGCCAATCTGAAGCTCTACCGTATTGGCGACCGAGGCATTGCGCCGCTGCTCGCCAATTCGCAGTTTCTCACCCAGATGGACGGTTACACCGCCGGTCAGGTCGGGCAGAGCAATGGCGAACTGGTCTGGCAGGGCTCTATCGATATCGCTCAGGACATCAACAAGGATGTGGTGACGAGCTTCCCGGTCGATGAGGTTTTGCCGAAGCGCAAGCCCGGCGTCTATGTGCTGACGGCGGCGACTGGCACGGGCAATGTCAATGAATGGGAGAACAAGGCCACGCAGTGGTTCGTGGTGTCCGATTTGGGCCTCAGCACCTTTGCCGGAACCGACGGTCTGAACGTTTTCGTGCGCTCGCTTGGCTCTGCCGAACCGGCGGTCGGCGTGGACCTGCAATTGCTGGCCAAGAACAACGAGATCCTCGGCACCGCCAAGACCGACGCCGATGGCAAGGCCGTGTTCAGCGTGGGTCTCATTCGCGGCACGGCGAGCATGGTTCCAGCCGTGTTGATGGCTTCGAAGGGCGGCGAGGATTTCGTTTTCCTCGACATGACACGCGCAGGCTTCGACCTGTCCGATCGCGGCGTGACGGGCCGTCCGGCTCCGGGTGCTATCGATGTCTACGCCTGGACGGAACGCGGCATCTATCGACCCGGTGAAACGGTTCATGCAGCGCTTCTGGCGCGTGACGTGACATCCAACGCCATCGATCAATTGCCGCTGACCTTCGTGTTCTTGCGGCCTGACGGCGTTGAAGACCGCCGCATGACGGGAACGGGAACGCTGGGCGGCTATGCAGTGGATCTGCCGGTTCTGGCCAGCGCCATGCGCGGCACTTGGACCATGCAGGTATTCACGGACCCCAAGGCGACCGCCATTGCTGAAAAGCGCTTCCTCGTCGATGATTTCGTGCCCGACCGGATCGAGTTTGATCTGAAGAGCGAGGCAAAAGAAATCGTCGTGGGCGAACAGACGCCGATCACCGTCGATGGCCGTTATCTCTATGGCGCGCCGGCTGCCGGACTTGGGCTCGAAGGCGAAATCGTGCTCAAGCACACGCGAGAGCGCGAAGCGTTCAAAGGCTATTTCTTTGGTCTGGCTGACGAAGAGGCAAGTGAGGCCGAGCGGCTGCCGCTGGAAGCGCTTGATCCGCTCGACGAGCAGGGCAAAGCCAGCTTTGACGGCGGGTTGACCGAGCTTGCCTATACCACGCAATTGACGGATGCGAACATCGTCGTGCGCCTGAAAGAAGGCGGCGGTCGCGCTGTCGAACGCACGCTGACGCTGCCCGTTCGCGCCGATGGCGACCGCATCGGTATCAAGCCGGAATTCTCGGGCGATCTCGCCGAGAATGCTGTGGCGAATTTCAACGTCATCATGATCGGTGCCGATGCCCAGAAGCGGGCTGCCCCTGGCCTGTTGTGGAAGCTCGTCAAGATCGAGCGCGATTATCAATGGTATCGCGAAGGCAATTCCTGGCGTTACGAACCGGTCAACCGCACGAAGCAGATCGCCAATGGCAAGGTGGATGTCGCAGCGGTAGATGGCGGCAAGATTTCCGTTCCCGTCCAATGGGGCCGCTATCGTCTGGAAGTCACCGGCCCCGAGCCGGATGCGCCCGCCTCCAGCGTCGAGTTCGATGCGGGCTGGTTCGTGACCGCGACCTCGACCGAAACACCGGATGCGCTGGAAATCGCGCTCGACAAGGCCTCCTACAAGGTTGGGGAAACGGCGAAGCTCAAAGTTTCCTCCCGCTATGCCGGCCAGTTGATGATCGCCAATGGCGCGGAAAATCTGATCTCCGTGCAGAATGTCTCAATCGGCGATAAAGGCGGTGAGGTTTCCATTCCGGTGACGAAGGAATGGGGCGCGGGGGCTTATGTCACCGCCTCGCTTTATCGTCCCGGCAATGCACGCGAAAGCCGCATGCCCATGCGCGCCATCGGCGTAACCTGGCTGAAGGTGGACCCGCAGGATCGCGATCTGACTGTTTCGCTGACGGCGCTGGACAAGACCTTGCCGCGCCAACCGCTGCAGATCGGCGTGGATGTGAAGGGCGCGAGCGTTGGCGAAGAAGCCTATGTCACGGTTGCCGCTGTCGATGTCGGTATCCTGAACCTCACGCGCTATGAACCGCCTGCGCCCGACAACTGGTATTTCGGACAGCGCCGTCTTGGCCTCGAAATCCGCGATATCTACGGTCGCCTGATCGATGGGTCGCTGGGCGCGACGGGCAAGCTGCGCACCGGCGGCGATGGCGGAAGCGTGGCGCTGCAAGGCAGCCCGCCGAAGGAAAAGCTGATTGCCTTCTTCTCCGGCATCGTGCGCGTCGGGCCGGATGGCAAGGCCAATGTCAGCTTCGATATCCCACAGTTCAACGGCACGGCCCGGGTGATGGCTGTGGCCTGGACGAAAACCGCAGTCGGCCATGGCACGAAGGATGTGGTGATCCGCGACCCGGTCGTCCTGACCGCAAGCCTGCCGCGTTTCCTCGCCCCCGGCGATGAGGCCATGTTGCGGCTCGATATCGCCAACACGGATGCACCGGCGGGTGATTATCAGGTTTCCATCGCCGCCAGCCCGCAGATCAGTGTCACAGGGGCAAATGCATCCCGCACCGTCAAGCTGAATACCGGTGCCAAGAGCACGGTCAACCTTGCCATCAAGGGCGCACGTGTTGGCGATGGATCGCTGACGGTGACTTTGGCTGGAAACGGTCTTGCGCCCATGCAGCAGCGTCTTGAACTGCCGGTGCGCCCGGCGGTGCTGCCGGTTACTGAAAAGCGCATCATTTCGCTTGCGCCGAACCAGAGCCTCACGGTGGATGGCAACCTGCTGGCAGATGCGCAATTGCAGGGCGCAAGCCTGACGCTTGGCGTAACCCGCTCGGCAGATTTCGATATCCCGGCGCTGTTGATGTCGCTCGATCGCTATCCTTATGGCTGCGCCGAGCAGACGACCAGCCGTGCGGTGCCGCTGCTTTATCTTTCCGAGCTTTCCAGGCAAAGCGGCATGGCGGACGATCCCGATGTCAAGAAGCGGGTTCAGGATGCCATCTACCGTGTGCTGGCCTATCAGTCTTCGTCCGGCAGCTTTGGCCTTTGGGGGCCTGGTTCGGGCGATCGCTGGCTGGATGCCTATGTGACGGAATTCCTGACCCGGGCGCGTGAACAGGGTCTCGATGTGCCGGATCGGGCGCTGGTGCAGGCGCTGGAAAACCTGCAGAACTCTTTGGCCTATGAGGTCAACATCAAGGATCAGGGCGAGCAGGTTTCCTACGCGCTCTATGTTCTCGCCCGTAACCGCAAGGCCTCGATCAGCGATCTGCGCTACTACGCCGATACAATGCTGAACGATTTCCCCACACCGCTGGCCAAGGCACATCTGGCCGCTGCCCTTTCGCTTTACGGCGATACGCAACGGTCGAAGACAGTGTTCGCCTCCGCCCTTCAGATGACAGAACAGGCTGTTGCAACGCAAGTCAGCTGGTCGCGGTCGGATTATGGTTCCACTCTGCGAGATGGTGCGGCGGTTTTGGCATTGGCCGCGGAAAGCCGCCCGGTTCCGGCAATCGTTCCGCAACTTGCGGCAGCCGTTGCCAAGGAAGCGCGCAAGAGGAAGTACATGAGCACGCAGGAGCAGGTCTGGATGCTTCTGGCGGCGCGTGCCCTTCAAAACGGTGATAGCGGGTTGAAGGTGGATGTAAACGGGCAGGTGACCACAGGTGCCTACCGCCAGCAGATGACGGGTGATGAGCTTTTGGCAAAGCCGGTGACGCTGACCAACCGCGCCAGCGAGCCGGTTTCGGCAGTCATCACCACCTATGCTTCGCCCAAGCAGCCACCGGCAGCGGGAGGCAATGGCTTTGCCATCGCCCGTGCCTACTACACGCTGGATGGGCAGGAAGCGAATGTCACTGAGGCTAAGCAGAACGAGCGTTATGTTGTGGTTCTGACTGTCAACGAAACGAATGACTGGCCGTCCCGCATCCTTGTGCAGGATCTGCTTCCGGCGGGCTTCGAGATCGACAACCCCAATCTCGTGGATAGCGCGCAGCTGGCCAATTTCGAATGGGTCGGCCAAGTGCAGGTGGCCCATACGGAGTTCCGCAACGACCGTTTTGTCGCGGCGTTCGATCGTAACAAGGGCGATAACCGCGAGTTCTCGCTGGCCTATGTCGTGCGGGCGGTGACACCCGGAACCTATGATCATCCAGCAGCCAGCGTGGAAGATATGTACCGGCCAGAATTGTCGGCGCGCTCTGCGGCGGGCCGCATGCAGGTTCAGGAAGCGCAGTAAAGGGTATGGGCAGGCGGCTCAGCACGTGGCTGGCAGGTGGGGCGGCGACAATGCTTGTTGTCGCCGTGTCCCTTTCCATGGCACTCGAAGCCGCTGACCGCGCCTATCCGCCACCGCTGGAGGCAGCGCGTGCCCGGTCTGCAGAGGTGCGCGATGCAGACGGGCAGTTGCTGCGCGCCTTTGCCACGAAGGATGGTCTGTGGCGGTTGAAGACAAAAGCGGGCGATGTCGATCCGCAGTTCATCCGCATGCTGATCGCCTATGAGGATCATCGTTTCTACCAGCACTCCGGGGTGGATGTCCGGGCGCTGGGGCGTGCGGCGTTTCAGCTTGTCACGCATGGGCGCATCGTGTCCGGTGGCTCCACCCTTTCCATGCAGGTCGCGCGCCTCATCGAGCCGCGCGAAAGCCGATCCGTTTTTGCCAAGCTTAAACAGATGGCGCGGGCGGTGCAGATCGAGCGCCGTCTGTCGAAGGCGGAAATTCTCGACCTCTATCTTTCGCTGGCACCCTATGGCGGCAATCTGGAAGGGGTAAGGGCCGCAAGCTTTGCCTATTTCGGCAAAGAGCCAAAGCGGCTTTCGGTGGCGGAGGCCGCGCTGCTGGTGGCCCTGCCGCAATCGCCGGAAGGCAGAAGGCCGGATCGCTTTCCAGACGCAGCCAAGGCAGCGCGCGAGCGCGTTCTGGCCCGCGCCCATGTGGAAGCCGCAGTGGGAGAAGGCGAGGCAGATCGCGCCTCGCTGGTGGCTGTGCCGCGGGAGAGACGGCAGCTGCCAGCCCTTGCCGCCCATCTGGCAGAGGCTGCCTTGCGCAAGGCACCGGGTGAGGCAGTTTACGGAACGACCTTGCGCAAGCCGGTGCAGGACGCGCTGGAACGCGTGGCACGAGAAGCAGGTGCGCGGCTGCCGCCCAAGGTTTCTCTGGCCATGATGGTGGCGGATTCGACCACGGGAGAGATTATCGCCGATGTTGGTTCCGCCGATTATTTCGATGCTTCCCGGTCCGGCTGGATCGACATGACGCGCATCAACCGTTCGCCGGGATCGACGCTGAAGCCTTTCATCTATGGCCTCGCCTTCGAGGAAGGGCTAGTCGCGCAGGAAACGATCATCGAGGATCGTCCTTCCGATTTCTCCGGCTATCGACCGAAGAATTTCGACATGAGCTATCAGGGCGATGTCAGCATTCGCCAGGCCCTGCAACTGTCGCTGAACGTACCAGCGGTGCGGGTTCTGGAGGGCGTTGGCCCCAGCCGTCTGATGGTGCGGTTCAGGCGGGCAGAGGTTCGGCCCGTTCTGCCGGCGGGCGAAGCGCCGGGGCTTGCAATCGGTCTCGGCGGCGTCGGCATGACGCTGAAGGATCTCGTGCAGCTCTATGCCGGGCTTGCCAATCAGGGTTGGCCGGTGAAGCTCGGCGATGGCGTGCGGGATCAGCCGAAGCGGGATGGCATGCAGCCGCTGCTGGAGCCTTCCGCCGTCTGGCAGGTCACGGATATCCTCTCCGACGTTCTTCCCCCGCAGGGGAGCCCGAAGCTCGGTCTCGCCTATAAGACCGGCACCAGCTACGGTTACCGCGATGCCTGGTCCGTCGGGTATGACGGGCGTTATGTGCTGGGTGTGTGGGTTGGCCGGCCAGACAATGGCGCGGTTCCCGGCATTACAGGCTATGGCACTGCGGCCCCCATTCTGTTCGAGGCCTTTGCGCGTTCTGGTCTTGCCATCTCCGGTCATCCCTCTGCGCCCCCCGGTGCGCAACGACTGGCACTGACGGATCTGCCGATTGGTCTCAGGCGCTATTCGGTCATGGCAAATGGCCTGCTGCGGTCCACCTCGCGGGAACCGGCACCGCAGATCGTCTACCCTCCAGAAGGTGCGAGAGTGGACCTTGGAGCGCGTAGTGGCGAAGAAATCGCGCCGCTCATGCTGAAATTGCAGGGCGGGCGGGCACCCTTCCGCTGGCTGGCGAATGGCAAACCATTGGAGGATACGGCGCGCACGCGCAATTCCGAGTGGAAGCCGGATGGCGCGGGCTATTCGACGCTCACGGTCATCGATTCGCGCGGACGCGCTGCCACCGTGCGGGTTTTCATTGAGTGATCCAGAGCATTCCCAGGAAAAGTGGACACCGGTTTTTTGTCCGGGAATGCGTATAGAGTTGTGAGCATTCCCAGGAAAAGTGGGTACCGGTTTTCCGTCCGGGAATGCGTCTACAATGTTGTCCGCGCTATCGCGTGAAAGAAGGTGCCGCTCACATGGCCGCGCCTTCCGCCCGACAGCCCAAGCGGCTGGCCGGTTCCATCGGCGATTTCGGCAAAAGGCTCGTCACGACCCGGATCGATGACGCTGGCATAATGGAACTCGTGGCCGCGTAGAACCTCACCGGCTGAACCCAATGGACCATCTGCCAAAAGCCGGACCTGCCGATAACCGAGGTTCATCTTGCGCTTGGCAAAGCTTGTGGAATGGCTGAGCAGTGCCGTCATGACATGGCGAACACCATCGGCATCCACGAGACCGGTTCCCAGCACCATGAAGCCGCCGCACTCGCCATGAACCGGCTTCATCTGCGCAAAGTGCCGAATACGGTTGCGAAAGCGGTTGGCAGCCGAGAGCTGCCCTGCGTGGAGTTCCGGATAGCCTCCCGGCAGCCAGCAGATATCGCAATCGAGCGCCGGACCTTCATCATTCAGTGGTGAGAAGGGCACGAGTTCCGCTCCTTGCGCCCGCCAGTGGGCACCCAGATGCGGATATAGGAAGGTGAAGGCGGCATCCGACGCTATGGCGATACGCTGTCCCGGCGGCGGAATGGCCGCAGCAGGGTTTCCACGCCGCAAGGCAATCGGCTGCGCCAGTGAAAGCACGGCGTCGAGATCGACAGAGGTTTCCATCACGTCGGCCAGCCGGTCGATATAGTCCTGAATGCCGCCGTGCTCGCTTGCCTGCACCAGGCCCAGATGACGTTCGGGCAGAGCCAGCGCATCGCTGCGCAAAACGGCACCCACAACGGGCATGCCCGCTGCCTCGATGGCGGTGCGCGACAGGCGTATGTGGCGCTCGCTACCCGCCCTGTTGATGACGATGCCCTTCGTTCGGACCTTTGCATCGTAGTGCCTGAAGCCGACCGCGACCGCCGCCGCCGTCTGGCTCTGGCCCGATACATCGAGCACCAGCAGAACCGGAATATCCAGAAGCCGCGCCAGATCGGCGGCGGAGCCGGTGCGACCCTCGCCGCCATCAATGCCATCGAACAGGCCCATGGCGCTTTCGATCAGCAGCAGATCTGTATCTTGTGCCGCGTGATCCAGAAGATGGGCCACCAGATCCGGCTCCATGGCCCAGCTATCAAGATTGAGGCCTTCCAGACCGGTCGCCGCCTGATGGAAACCCGGATCGATATAATCGGGCCCGGATTTCACTCCGCGCACCCGGATGCCACGTCGCGCAAAGGCGCGAAGCAAGCCAATGGTAACGCTGGTTTTTCCGGAACCGGAACGGGGCGCGCCAATGATAAGGGCTTTGGGAGTGAGTCGGCTATCTGTCATGCTATGCTTTTGCCAGTGACGATGCTCAACCGCAACGATATAGATGCAGCCATGGACGTTGAAGGCAAAGAGTTGCGTCGTGGCTGGACCACGGGAACCTGTTCCGCTGCGGCGGCAAAGGCGGCCTGCCTTGCGCTTCTGGGGCAGGGCTTTCCCGAAATGGTGGAGATAACCCTGCCGGGTGGCCAGAAGCCGGCCTTTTCTCTTGCCCTTGAAGAGCAAGGCGAAGGCTTTGCCCGCGCCGGCATCATCAAGGATGCGGGCGACGATCCCGATGTTACCCATGGCGCTCTCGTTATCGCGACACTGCGTCGCGGGCAGGCGGGCAAGGGGCTTCGCTTTCTCGCTGGCAAAGGTGTGGGCATGGTGACGCGCCCCGGCCTTCCCATTCCGCCGGGCGAACCAGCCATCAACCCTGTCCCACGTCAGATGATCGCCGCTGCCATTGCGGAGGTGGCAGGCACAGACACCGATTTTGAGGTCGAAATCTCCATTCCCGATGGAGAAGAACTGGCGCAGAAGACTCTGAATCCTCGGCTCGGCATCGTCGGCGGGCTCTCCGTGCTTGGCACCACCGGCATCGTTATCCCGTTTTCCTGTTCGGCGTGGATTCATTCCATCTGGCGCGGCATTGATGTGGCACGCGCCGAGGGGCTGACCCACGTTGCCGGTTCCACTGGTATGACGACGGAAAAGGCGGTGCAGGCGCATCATGATCTGCCGGAAACCGCACTTCTCGATATGGGCGATTTCGTCGGCGGCATGCTGAAATATCTTCGCAAGCACCCGGTGCCGAAGGTCACCGTCGCCGGTGGCGTCGCCAAAATGACCAAGCTTGCTCAGGGCATGCTCGATGTGCATTCCAAGCGCGGTCTGGCGGATCTTGAGGCGCTGGCGAAAGTGGCAACCGAAGCCGGTGCAGATGCGGCTTTAGCTGATGAGATTACCAAGGCCAATTCTGTTCTGCACGCCTTCCAATTGGCAGAGGCTCAAGGTCTTGCCTTGGGTGATCACGTTGCAGCCCTTGCCTGGAAAACGGCAGCAAAAGCCTTGCAGTCACCTGAAATAGCTCTGGAAGTGCTGGTTTTCGATCGAGAGGGCAAATTGGTCGGTAACGCGCCATTTACGCCGTCGGATCAGGTCTCATCACTCCCTTTGCCCGAGCGGAACCGCCGGACATAATCCGTGCTGTAGAGCGCGCTTTCGCGGAACTCCTCCGCCTCAAGACCGGGGCCGACGAAGATCAGCGCCGTGCGCTCGATGGGTTCTGCCGCCACCTGTGCGGCGATGGTGGAAAGTGTGCCGCGCAGGATTTTCTCATCCGGCCACGTGGCCTTCACCACGATGGCGACAGGGCATTCTGCGCCATAGAAAGGCGTGAGTTCGGTTACGATCTTCTCCAGCGCGTGGATGGCCAGATGAATAGCCAGCGTTGCACCGGTCGCTGCGAAGTTGGCGAGGTTTTCTCGCTCCGGCATTTTGGAGGCGCGACCCGATACGCGTGTCAGGATCAGGCTCTGCGCCACTTCCGGAATGGTCAGTTCTCGCTTCAGCGCGGCGGCAGCGGCGGCAAAGGAGGGAACGCCGGGAGTCAGCGTATAGTCGATCCCCAGGCGGTCCAGCCGCCGCATCTGTTCGGCCACAGCGCTCCATACCGAGAGATCGCCGGAATGCAGGCGGGCCACATCCTGACCTGCTTCCTGCGCGGCCAGATATTCCGCCTCGATCTCATCCAAAGACAGCGAAGCGGTATCAACGATGCGTGCGCCCTCCGGGCAGTAATCCAGAAGTTCGCGCGGCACGATGGACCCGGCAAAGAGGCAGACAGGGCAGCGGGCGATGAGATCACGACCACGCACAGTGATGAGGTCTGCGGCACCGGGGCCGGCACCGATGAAGTGAACGGTCATGGCATATTCTCCGAAAGGGCAATGGCGCAGGTCACGCCTTGTGAAACGTGGCGCGGTCCAAGAAGTCGGGCATCAGGTCCGGCTGCGGCCAGCGCGGCTGCCTCAGACAGGCTGGGCAGGCCGGTATGGGCAAGACTCGCCTCGGAGCGCGTGAGGGTAAGGGAAGCCACGGCCTGCAAGGCTTCATCGGACAGGACGACAAACTCTGCACCAAGCTTTAGCGCTGCTTCTCGAATGCCCTCTTCGCCCGCCTTTATGCCACCGGTGGCGACAACAAGCGGGTGGACGAGCTTTAACCCATGCGCCTGCAGTGCCTCGTCAATGACCGCCAGCACTACATTGGCTGATGTGCCTTTACGGCAGCCGATACCAAGCGCCATCATGCTTTTACCCAAGCCCATTGCGTCACTGGCATGGCCGCCCGCCAGCCGGTCATCGGGCCAACAGGTTCGGCGCGATCTACCGACAGCCGGATGAGCCTGCCGTCGAGCCGCGCGTGGGCATCCAGCAGCACGCGTTCCATTTCCAGCGTCACCGCGTTGGCGACCAGTCTGCCGCCGAGTGGAAGCGCCGCGATGGCCGCCTCCAGCACGCCGTCCTTGCTGCCGCCGCCGCCAATAAAGATCACATCCGGCGTCGGCAGGTCCCCAAGTGCCGAAGGCGCTTTGCCCTCCACCACCTGCAAACTCGGAACGCCGAAAGAGGCGGCATTTCGCCGAATTCGTGCAATCCGTTCCGGATGATGCTCGATGGCGACGGCACGCATGGAGGGATGTGCCAGCATCCATTCGATGCTGATCGAACCCGCGCCCGCGCCTATATCCCACAGCAATTCACCACGCCGGGGAGAGAGAGCGGCAAGCGTTGCAGCGCGAACTTCCCGCTTGGTGATCTGCCCGTCATGTTCAAAAAGCTCATCGGCCAAACCAAAGCCCAGCGGCAGAATGCGGGCCTGTGGTTCGGCTTGAACGTCCACCGCGATGATGTTGAGCGGATCGAGGTCAACCAGATCGAAGCTTAATGCCTTTACCCGGCTTATCTTCTCGCGATCCCCACCTAGCGCTTCAAGAACCGTGATCCGGCTTTCGCCAAAGCCGTTCTCCGCCAGCAGCTTTGCAATCGTTGCGGGGCCGTGCTCATCAGAGGTGAGAGCCAGAACTTTTCGGCCTGGATGCAGCAGAGAACGAATGAGATCCGGCGAGCGTCCATGCAGTGAAACCGTCTCGACATCCTGCAAAGCCCAGCCCAGACGCGATGCCGCCAGCGAGAAGGCCGACGGGGCTGGATAGGCGAGAAATTCATCTGCCGGGATCTGCCGCGCCAGCGTCACGCCAACGCCGAAGAACAAGGGATCGCCCGACGCTAGCACACAAACCTTTCGGCCTTTCAGCGCCGTCACGGCTTTCATGCCGCTATCGAACGGCTGCGGCCACGCGTGCGCTTCGCCTGTGATTGCCGCCTTGGCAAGCTCCAGATGGCGGGTGCCGCCGAAGACGAATTCGGCTTCGGAAATTGCCTGTCTTGAACGCTCACCAAGCCCGGCGAGTCCATCTTCGCCGATGCCGACGATGGACAACCAGGGCTGACCGGGTAGAAGAGAGGCAGATAGATCAGGAGCCATGGCGGTGCATTCCATTCTCATTCTGGGCGGAACGACGGAAGCGCGGCAACTGGCGGACGCCCTGCGCGACATGAACCGTTTCCGGCTGAAGCTTTCGCTGGCGGGCCGAACCAAGGTACCCGTTGAGCAGCCGGTTCCCGTGCGCGTCGGCGGCTTCGGCGGGGCGGAAGGTCTCTCCAACTATATGAAGGCCAATGCTATCGATCTGCTGATCGATGCCACGCATCCTTACGCGGCCCGCATTTCCGCCAATGCAGCAAAGGCTGCGGATATTTCCGGTGTGCCCCTGATCGCTTTGCGTCGGCCGGGCTGGGAACGGCAGGCTGGTGATCTTTGGACCGAGGTAGAAAGCGTGGAGGCGGCAGCGGCCGCTTTGGGACATGAGCCGCGCCGTGCCTTCCTGGCACTCGGTCGTCAGGAACTTCTGCCTTTCGAGGCAGCCCCACAGCATGATTATCTCGTGCGCAGTGTCGATCCGGTAGAGCCGCCGCTCACTCTGCCGCATGTTCGCTATCTCACGGCGCGCGGTCCTTTCAATGAAGCGGATGAGCGGGCGCTGCTGGCCGATAGCCACATCGAGGTGATCGTTTCCAAGAATTCGGGCGGTGCGGCCAGCTACGGCAAGATCGCTGCGGCGCGGGTGCTTGGGCTGCCGGTCGTCATGATCCGCCGTCCGGCTTTGCCGGAGGTGCCATCGTTCCAGACGGTCAAAGCGCTCACTGCCCATGTGGATCAGGCCTTTCCGGCCATCCAGGAACGCGGGGAATAGACCAGCGGACGCCGCCCCTCGCGCGCGATCAGCCGCGTTTCCGTGGACCCGACGATGATGCAGGTCGCCATATCCGCCATGTCTGACTGCGCTTCCGAGAGCGGCACCACGTTGATGCGTTCATCAGCGCGACCGGCGGCACGACCAAAGACGACCGGAACCGTTCCCGGCAGGTGGGCACGCAGAATATCGAACGCCTGCCCCAATTGGTGCGGTCGCGCCTTGCTGACGGGATTGTAGAAGGCCATCACGAAACCGGCTTCCGCCGCTGCAATCAGGCGTTTCTCAATGACGTTCCAAGGCTTCAGATTATCCGAAAGCGAGATGGCGCAGAAATCATGACCCAGCGGCGCGCCGGCCTTTGCGGCTACCGCGAGCATGGCGGTGACACCCGGAACCACGGCAAACTCGATATTGCGCCATTCCGCAGGGCCGGTTTCCATAGCTTCGCAGACGGCTGCCGCCATGGCAAAAACGCCGGGATCGCCGCCCGACACAACACACACCTTTTCCCCTTGTACCGCAAGGGTGAGGGCGGCGGCGGCGCGGGAGATTTCCTCGCGATTGTCGGAGGCGTGGCGGCGCTGCTCGGGGCGCAAATCCAGCCGATCCACATAGGGGCCATAGCCGAAGAAATCGGTTGCTTCCGCCACGGCACTCAGCGCTTCCGGCGTGATCTCTTCTGGGCTGCCGGGGCCGAGGCCAACGACGGTGAGCTTGCCCGTCATGCCAGCACTCCTTGCGGACGGCCTTTCCAGCCGGGAACCAGCACCAGCGAGAAATAAGGGGCGGGTGCCGTTTCATCCCGCTCGGAGAGTGGCATGGCATGGCCCGTCGGCATCGTGCCGCGCTCCACATAGATTGCACCATCAAGCTTGCCGGTTGCGGCCAGTGCGCGGCGAATTTTCGGCAGGTTGCGCCCCACTTTCATGATCACCGCACCATCCGTTCCGGCCAGTCGCGCCGTCAGTGCCTCCTCGGGCAGAGTACCGGGCAGAACGCTCAGGATATCATCGCCCTGCACCAGCGGCATGCCCGCCAACGACCAGCAGCCGGACATGGCTGTGACGCCCGGAATGACCTCTGCCGGAAAATGTGGTGCCAGCCGCAGATGCAGGTGCATATAGGAACCATAAAACAGCGGGTCGCCTTCGCTTAACACCGCCACGTTTCGGCCCGCCTGAAGATGCACCGCAATTTCCGCCGCAGACTGGTCGAAAAAGCCGTCTATGGCGCGCTTGTAGCTTTCGCTGTCCTTGTCTTCTTCGACAGTGACGGGGTAAACGAGCGGCAGTTCCAGAATGTCAGCACGTACATGGGCTTCCACGATGGTGCGGCCATTGCCGCGTGCACCGCGCTTGGCGAAAAAGGCCAGTACATCCGCATTGTTCAGGGCCTTTACGGCCTTCAGCGTCAGCAGTTCGGGATCACCGGGGCCGGTACCGACACCATACATCTTGCCGGGAATTATCTCGCTCACAGGCCCGCCCTCGCCAGCGCATTCACGGCGGCTGCCGTCATGGCAGAGCCGCCCATGCGGCCTTTGACAATTGCATAGGGAATGCCGTGGACGCTTTCCGCCAGCGCTTCCTTGCTTTCGGCAGCGCCCACGAACCCGACCGGCATGCCAATGATGGCCGCCGGTTTCGGGCAGCCTTTATCCAGCATTTCCAGGAGGTAGAAGAGGGCTGTCGGTGCATTGCCGATGGCGACCACTGATCCCTCTAGCCTGTCCCGCCACAGTTCAAGGGCAGCGGCAGAGCGCGTGTTGCCCACTTGCCTTGCGAGGTCCGGCACCTGCGGGTCGCGCAGCGTGCAGATCACCTCGTTGTTCGCGGGAAGTCGTGCACGGGTCACGCCATGGGCCACCATCTGCGCATCGCAGAAAATCTGCTTTCCAGCCAGAAGGGCGGCGCGTGCGGCCCCCACGAAATCGGCTGAGAATTCGAAATGCGCTGCCGCTTCCACCAGCCCGCAGGCATGGATCATGCGGATGGCGACATCCGCTTGCTCTTCCGTGAAGCGGGAAAGATCCGCTTCCTCGCGGATAATGGCGAAGGATTTGCGATAAATCGCATCGCCATCGCGGATGTAATCGTAGTCCGTCATCAAGGTCCTTCGCCAAGGGCTGCCGCAATCCCGCCGGGACCGAGCCGCACAAGGCAATCATGGTTTGTTTCGCCATCCCGCCTCGTCGTCTCGATCAGACGCGCAAGGGCTGCAAGCGCTGCTTTCTCAGCGGTGGGGGCAAGGTGTTTGATCGGGGTATCCGTGGTTTTGCCGCAGAATACAAGATGGCTGCCATTTTCCGTGCCGATGAGGGCAAGCGGTGAGGGCGTGGGGTGGGCGCAGCCCTTGGCGCAGCCGGAGAGGTGAAGCCGAAGCGACCCATCAAAAAGAGTGGGTGTCTCGCTAACGGCAAAGCGCCCGAGAGCATGTGTTTCCAGTCGCGCCGAGTTGCAGGATGGCGAACCCGGGCACGCATCAATCTGCCGCAGCGGATCATCTCCCTTTACGATAAGGCCCACCTGTTCCGCCACGCCATGCAGGTTTGCGCAGGCCTTCTCATGCCCGAAGACAATAAGGCTGTGATCGGGTGCCGGCCTGATGCTCTCGATGCAGAAGCCTTCCGCCTGCTGCGCAAATTCCGCCAGTGCCTTAGCCTTGATCTGGCCAAAGGGCAGAGCGATGCGCAAAGCGTGGGTGCGATGGCTAACGGCAAACAATCCGAACAGGCTCTGTTGCGGCAGTCTGTGGAGGGGCGTGGCTGGTTTCAAATGGTGCTGCACGTTCTCAGGTAGGCTCGACATGTCTATCTGCCGTCCGCGTGTTTTCGGTCCAAAGCTCGCGAAATGATCTAGCAGCGCTGCCACGCAATCGGCTGCGTTTTCATCGCTGACACAGCCGATACCGCGTCCGGTCTGACGCGTGCCGCCGAGCAAGACATTCCACCCGGCATTAGCTGCTGCGACCAGCCGGATATCCGCCAGCAGGTCATCAAGCCGGATCAGGCCATCGATTTCCAGCACCACGGAAAGCTTCGGTGCCAAACTGCCGCGAAGCGAACGGGCAGCCTCCATGATTGCAAGGCCAAGCGGACGCGGGTCAATGCCTGTTTCAAGGCCTGCCAGCGGCGACCATTCCACCGCCAGACCTTCGCGAAGCGGCAGATCGAGCGCACGAACATCCGCTTCCAGCTTTGCAGCCGACGCCAGCGTCAGGCCCCGGATTTGCAGGTTTCCACGGGCGGAAATATCCAGCATGCCATTGCCATGCGCGATTGAAAGCGAACAAAGTGCGGCCAGTTGCGCGGGCGTAATCGCATCGATCAGCGCGACACGCGAGAGGTAGCCATCGCCCGTCAGCATCGGCGCATCGAGCGCCGGGCAAGCACCACGGGCCATAGGAGAAGCCGCAGCGTTCATCGCCTGGCCCTCGCATTCGCGGATCCGTGCAGCATTTCGAGATCACGATCCACTGAGTTGCGGCGTGGCTGCCACAACCCGCGACGGCGGGCGGACATCAGCCGGTCGGCGATGGAGCGAGCCGCTTCCGGGTTCTGGTCCAGCACGAAATCACGCACCCGCTCATCGGCCACATAGGCATCGTAAATGGCTTCGATCAGGCTTTGGGGAACGGCTTGCGTGGTTTCGGCAAAGCCGACGAGGCGATCCACCGTCTCGGCAAATTCTGCAGCACCGCGCGGGCCATGGCGCATCTGCCCATCAATGAAGCGCGGGTTCACGGCGCGGGCGCGCACCACGCGCGTTACGGCTTCCGCGACCGAGCGGGCGCGGGGCTTGTGCGGGTTCGTTGTATCCAGCGAAATCAGGTCCGCCTTGCCGCCAAGGGCAGCCACGGCTGCGGCAAAACCACCGATGAAGGCCACATCGCCGGAACCATCCAAGAGATCGCGGCCCGGATCGTCGCGGGTATGCACCAGTAGATCGGCCTGTTTCACCCGTTCGGCAAAGGTGCTTGAGGCTTCGAACCCTTCACCATCAGCGCCGCCAAAGGCATGGCTGGTCATGGCAAGATAGGCGCGGCCAAGCTCCTCACGCGCCTGCCAGTCGCCGGAGGAAAGCTTTTCCTCGATGCCGGAGCCATAAGTTCCGGGCGCGGAGCCGAAAATGCGTGGCGGGATTTGGCCGTGCCGCTTCGTCTCTTCCGCCAGCGGGTTATCGCCATCAGCTTCCTCACGGGTGGCGATCGAGCGGGCAGCGGCATCCAGCAGCGCAATCAGCGAGGGGAACATGTCACGGAACAGGCCGGAAATGCGGAAGGTAACGTCCACACGCGGGCGGCCTAGCTGCGCGGGCGGCAGAACTTCAATGCCGGTCACGCGACCGGTCGCGGCATCCTGAACGGGCCTTGCGCCCATCAGCGCCAGCCCTTGCGCCACTTCCTCGCCGCCGCTGCGCAGGCTGGCGCTTCCCCACAGGTCGATCACAAGGCTTTTCGGCCAGTCGCCATGGTCCTGAAGATAACGGCGGATCACCTCGTCCGCGGCCAGCCTGCCTAGCTCGAAGGCGGTTGGCGTCGGCATGGTGCGCGGGTCGGATGCATAAAGATTGCGGCCTGTCGGCAGGACATCACGACGGCCACGGGCAGGTGCGCCAGACGGACCGGGTCGGATGAAGCGGCCATCCAGCGCGGCCAGCAGAGCCTCGCGCTCGGCGTTTGCGCTTTGGAGCCGTAGCGGATCGCTTTCCTCTTGATCGGCGCGGCCAAACACATGCTGGCCGTCCTTGATGGCAAAGTCTTTCAGGTCGCAGAGAAAGGCATCGATACGCGAAAGGGCTGTATCCGGGTCCTCCTCGCGAGAAATGCCTGCCTCCGCCGCCAACCCCGTTTCTTCCGCCGTCTCCACAATCAGTTTTGCCAGCCGGTCGCGCCGCTTGCGGTCCAGCCCGTCGGCCTGCGCATATTCATCCACCAGCAGTTCCAGCTTTTGCTGCGCGGGTGAAAGGCCAGCCTCCGCCAGCATGGGCGGCAGGTGGCCAATCGTTTGCGCAGCAATCCTACGCTTGGCAACCGCTGCCTCGCCGGGATTGGAGACGATGAAGGGATAGAGTACCGGCAGATTGCCGGTGACGATCTCGGGGAAGCAGGTTTCCGACAGCGCGACATTCTTGCCCGGCAACCATTCCAGCGTGCCATGGGCGCCGACATGAATAATGGCCTGTGCGCCAAGCTCTCTCTGCATGAAACAGCCAAAGGCCAGCAGGGCATGGCGCGGCGGGCGGGCCGGATCATGGTAATCGGTGCGGCGATCCGCTTCTCGCCCACGATCCGGGGCCAGTGCTACCGTCACCTTGCCGAACCGAACTGCCCTGAAGCGGAACCTTTCCGCCTCAAATGCTTCGTCGGCTAAGGGGTCTCCCCAGGTATTATGCACGGCGGAGCGCGCGGCTTCGGGGAGTCGGGCCAAATAGTCGCTATAAACCTCTGCATCCAGCGTTTCCGTCTGGCGCAGCACACGATCCATCAGGTCTTTAGCGGTCGCGGGAATATCGCTCACCGTATAGCCTGCTGCCTGAAGATGTTGCAGCATCTGCAGCACGCTTTCCGGCACATCGAGGCCCACCGCATAGCCGGTGCGGCCATCGGCACCGGGATAATCCGGCATCAGAATGGTGATGCGCCGCTCGAATTTCGGCGTGGCATAAAGCGCCAGATGCTTGAGGATGCGCTCCGCCGTTGCCGCCACCCGATCCGGCTCCGGCGTATTGGCAAAGCCGGTGAAGCCAAAATCGGTGCCCGCCTGCCGCTCTGCCTTGAAGGACAGTGTGCCTGCCAGAATGCGGCCATCCAGTTCCGGCAGCACCACATGCATGGCAAGATCGGAAGGTCCAAGCCCACGCTGGTTTTCAGCCCAGGCCTGCCGTTTGGTCGTCGCAATCACGCTCTGAAACACCGGCACACCAAGCACGTCGAACAGCGTCTGGCCGTCCAGTTCCGCATTGCTGGCAAAGGCGGTGGCGGTGATGATGGCCGCAGGTTTTGACGGAGCCAACATGTCCCGTAGATGGGTCAGCGTTGCGCTATCCTTCAAGCCGGGAACGAAGATGGGCAGAACGCAGGCGCCTCTATCTTCCAGCGCTTCCACCAGCGCATCCACGGGGGCGACGTCGCTTGCCAAGAGCATGGAGCGATAGAAGAGCAGCGGCAGAAGCGGTTTCTCTCCGCGTTCGCTCAAGGCCTCGTCCAGCGAAACGACGCCTTTCAAAGGCCGGTAGATGCCGAGCTTCGGCACGTCCTCGGCCTCTGGGCATGCAATATCGGCACCCCCGGATAGCTTATTGGTAAGTCGGCTAACGAGCCTGTCCAGATTATCCGGCCCACCGGTGCGGAAGAAGGCGAGAACGGAGCGGATTTCCGCCAGATCCACCGTGGAGGCGGTCTCCAGCCGCTCGTCGCGTTCGCTGCATTCGCCGGGCAGTAGATAGAGCAGAATATTCCGCTCTCTGGCGATACGCGCCAGCTCGTCGACCCCGTAGCGCCAACGGTCGTAGCCACCGAGAATGCGCACGAGGATCAGCTTCGCATGCCGGGCCACCTTGTCACCCCAGAGGTCTACAGACATGGGATGGCGCAGGTCGGCAAGCTGGGCCAGGCGCAGGGAAAGCCCGGTCGGGTTCAGCCGGTTCCAGGCGCTCGCAATGCCGTTCAGGTCGCTATCGGTAAAGGATAGCACCACCACATCCCCCGGCGTCTGGTTCAGATCGACCGGCTCGATCAGATCGTCGAGCGAAGAGGATGTGGTGGCGAGTATATGCATCAGGCGGCCAGCAGCTTCCCGATCTTTTCGGCGTCGATGCCCTTTTCGCCGATCACGACGAGGCGGGAACGGCGGGTTTCACCGGTGTTCCATGGGCGGTCGAAATAGTGGTTCACGCGCGGGCCAACGGCCTGCACCAGAAGGCGCATTGGCTTGCCGGAGACTTCCACATAACCCTTGATGCGCAGCACCTTTTCGGCATCGGTTACATCGGCAATGCGCTTGCTGAGTTCTTCCGGGCTGGCAATGGCCGGGATATCCAGCACAAAGCTGTCGAAATCGTCGTGCTCGTGGTCCAGCTCGTCATCGTGATGCGTCTTGCGGTTTTCGATATCGTCTTCAACCGCCAGACCAAGGCCGATGAAAATTGCGGGATCGATCTCGCCATTCTGCGAATTCACGATGCGTACGGCGCGCGGCAGGTGGTCCTCCACATGGGTGCGGGCCTTTTCGAGATCCGCTTCGTTGAGCAGGTCGGACTTGGTGAGGATCACGAGATCGGCGCAGGCGATCTGGTCTTCGAAGACTTCTTCCACGGGGTCGTCATGGTCAAGCGACTGGTCTTCGGCGCGCTGGGCGGCAAGGGCTTCCATGTCGTCGGCAACGCGACCTTCGGCCAGCGCCAGACCATCGACCACGGCCACGACGCCATCCACCGTCACGCGGCTTTTCACGCCCGGCCACTGGAAGGCCTGAACGAGCGGCTTCGGCAGAGCAAGGCCCGAGGTCTCGATCAGAATGTGATCGACCTTCGGCTCCATGGCGAGGATCTTGTCGATGGCTGGCACGAAATCATCCGCCACGGTGCAGCAGATGCAGCCATTGGCCAGCTCGATGATGTTGTCTTCCGGGCAGTTTTCGATGCCGCAGCTCTTCAGGATTTCGCCATCAATGCCGACATCGCCGAATTCGTTGACGATCACGGCCAGGCGCTTGCCCTTGATGTTTTCCAGCGCGTGACGCAGCAGCGTGGTTTTTCCGGCCCCTAGAAAGCCGGTGACAACGGTGCAGGGCACGCGGGCGAGCGAATTGGTCATGAAGTCTGTCCTTCGACGTTCGGGAGAATTGGGTTGAGCGGCGGAATGCGGGCAATCATGCCGCGCTTGAGGCTTTCGGGGCGACCCTTCCACGGCATCAGTCCATCGGTGGAACCGGCCAGTAGGCGAGCACCTTCCAGAAGATCGTTTGCCGCATCGGTGCCGAGATCGCCGAACACATAGGACCAGCCATCGGCACTCTGAATGCTGGCGCTCAAGGCGCGCTTGCAATTGGCAAGGCAAGCAACCGAGCGGATTTCCACACCCTCAGCTGCCAGCGCCATGGCGCGTTCCGCCAGCAGGGCCCCATCGCGCGGCGCATCGGCGGCTTCCTGTCCGCTGCGGCATGTTTCGCAGACATGGATCACCACATCAGCAACCTCACGTGCTGCGGCATCCTGTCTGTCTGGTCGTGTCGAGAGATCCAAGAATCCACCCCAAATCATTGTTACAATGGGGCGCGTCCATGTCAGGCTTCTCACCTCACATGGTCTGATACATCCTTGCCCGGAGCACCCCGCCCGGCGGATTTCATGCATAAACGGCAGGTCTCCTGGCTCGCGACCATCGTGCCTGCGCCGCCTTCCCGAAGATATCTTCAGTGGCTTTATGCGCCGGACGCTCCATCCTTCATCCAAAGGTGGAAGGCCGCTTACAGTTGCGGGGGCAGCCGTGGTTTAGGCGAAATTCCGCACCACGTTCCCTCTTAGCTTTTCCCGTTGCCGGGAAAAGACCGTTCACAGAGGTTCACTATGCCCTTGCGTGAGTGGCTGTCAATGGTGATCACGGCAGGGGGCGATTGCCGCACGGATCGTTTTGACTATAGTCCGCCGCTCCATCGACAGGATGCAAGGAGAGGCCGGTGAAGGAGATCGACGAAAGCGAAGCGGAACGTCATCGCCGCAAGATGGCTAATCGCAAGGCGGTTCAGGATGCGGAAGTGGCCTCCAAGACCATCGAGAAGGGTCTGCTGATCGTCAACACGGGTCCGGGCAAGGGTAAATCGACAGCGGCTTTCGGGTTGGCATTGCGCATGCTGGGCCATAGGCGAAAGGTTGCCGTCGTGCAATTTATCAAGGGTGCCTGGGACACTGGCGAGCGGGTGGCGCTGGAAGCTTTCGGTGATCGCGTTATCTGGCACACTATGGGCGAAGGGTTCACCTGGGATACGCAGGACCTGAAGCGGGATGTCGCCGCCGCCGAGCGTGCCTGGGAGAAGGCCAAGGAGATGATGGCGCTGCCGGATGTGGGGCTTCTGATCCTCGATGAGCTGAATATCGCGCTACGCTACGATTACCTCGATCTTGAAATGGTCATCGCGGATTTGACCGCCCGCAGGCCGGACCTGCACGTCATTGTCACGGGTCGTAACGCCAAGGCCGCCTTGATCGAGGCCGCCGATATGGTGACGGAAATGACGCTGGTGAAGCACCACTTCAAGTCGGGTGTGAAGGCGCAGGCCGGGATAGAGTTCTGATGGTAAAGCCGCCCGCCAAGGCATTGATGTTTCAGGGAACGGGATCGGATGTCGGCAAGTCGCTTGTCGTGGCGGGTCTCGCCCGTGCCTTTACGCTGCGCGGGCTGAAGGTCCTGCCATTCAAGCCACAGAACATGTCGAACAATGCGGCCGTGACCACCGATGGCGGGGAGATTGGTCGGGCGCAGGCGCTACAGGCGCGTGCGGCTCGCGCTCCCCTTTCAGTGCACATGAACCCGGTTCTCCTGAAGCCGCAAAGCGAGGTGGGTGCGCAGATTGTCGTGCAGGGCAAGGTGCGCGGCAATGCCAAGGCTGCCGAATATCAGCAGATCAAGGCGGGGCTGATGCCAGCTGTTCTGGAAAGCTTCGAGCACCTGAAGGCTCAAGCCGATCTGGTGCTGGTGGAAGGGGCAGGCAGTGCGTCCGAAGTCAATCTACGCCGCAACGACATCGCCAATATGGGCTTTGCCCGCGTTGCAAATGTGCCTGTCGTGCTGATCGGCGATATCGATCGCGGTGGTGTCATCGCCAGCCTCGCAGGCACGAAAACGGTGGTGGACGTTGAAGATGCGGCCATGATCCACGGTTTCATCGTCAATCGCTTCCGTGGTGACCCGAGCTTGTTCGATGAAGGCATGCGGATGATCGCGGGCTTTACCGGCTGGCAGCCCATCGGCCTTTTGCCGCATTTTGCCGAGGCTTCCCGACTTCCGGCGGAAGACGCGCTGGCGCTGAATTCAAAGCCTGAACGCAAGCCGGGTGCAAAGATCCGCATCGCGGTGCCGATCCTGCCGCATGTTTCCAATTTTGATGATCTCGATCCGCTGGATGCCGAACCGGATGTCGAACTGATCCGTGTCAGGCCGGGTAGCGTGCTGCCTGCTGATGCCGATCTCGTTCTGCTGCTGGGTTCCAAGGCAACGATTTCAGATTTGCAGGCGCTCAAAAGCGCAGGCTTCGATATCGACATTGCTGCTCATGTGCGGCAGGGAAAGCCTGTGCTTGGCCTCTGCGGCGGTTATCAGATGCTGGGGAAAAGTGTTGCGGACCCTGAAGGTATCGAGGGACCGGCAGGTGTAAATGAAACCGGTCTCGGTCTGCTGGATATCGAAACACGGTTGACGGACGACAAGCGGCTTGTGGCCGTTCAGGGACAGACTGCCGATGGCGCTTCATTTGCCGGCTATGAAATGCATGTGGGCGAAACGGTCGGGCCGGATTGCGGGCGTTCCTTCGCAACGATTGAGGGGCGGCCCGAAGGTGCGGTTTCCGCCTCCGGTCTCGTTTCAGGCACCTATGTGCATGGGCTTTTCGCCGATGATGCGCAGCGTTCCAGCTGGTTGAAGCGGCTGGGGGGCGAGGCCTCAAGGCTGGATTATGAGCAGGGCGTGGAAGAGGTTCTGGATCGTCTTGCCGCGCATATCGAACGGCACCTCGATCTGGATTTGCTGCTCAGGTTAGCGCGCTGATCGTAACCGCCAGAACTCCGAACAGGGCAATCAGCAGCAGATCGGCGGTTCGGGCAAGTGTCAAAGCGCGGCGAATATCGGCGGCTGTCGCCTCGCGCCGTCCGCCTTCTCCCATGAAATGGTCGTCCACCAGTTCTCCGCCATAAATACGTGGTCCGGCAAGGGCGAGACCCAGTGCACCGGCCATGGCCGCTTCCGGCCAGCCTGCATTGGGGGATTTATGCTTGGCCGCATCCCGCCGTACCGCTTCCCACGCGTTCTTATGTGATGCGCCGGGGGTCGCCCAGGCGGCGGCAGTGAACAGCAGGGCCGTCAGGCGCGAGGCGGGTAGATTGACGAGATCGTCAAACCGCGCTGCCGCCCAGCCATAGGCATGGTAGCGCTCGTTCTTATGGCCGATCATGCTATCGGCTGTATTGGTTGCCTTGTAGGCTGTGCCACCAGCAAGCCCCAGTAGACCCAGCCAGAGGGCCGGGGCCGTGATGCCATCGGAGAAATTTTCGGCAAGGCTTTCGATGGCTGCGCGGCACACACCGGCCTCATCCAGTTGGTCCGGGTCGCGGCCCACAATCATGGAAACCGCCTTGCGCCCTGCGTCCAGACCGCCGGTTTCCAGCGCATCGGCGACGGCGCGCACATGCTCCTCAAGACTTTTCTGCGCCAGAAGACTGGAGGAGGCAACGGCTACCAGCCCGAGCCCCAGCGGCAACCACAAAAGAACGCCTTCCAGCGCCGCCGCCAGCGCAATGGTACCGGCGAGAAGGAAGACGAAACAGATCAAACCATTGCGACGCCGTGTTTCGAAGCTTTCGGATCGCGTGTTAAAGCGCCTTTCCAGTCCGGAGATCAATTTGCCGATCCAGATCACCGGATGGCCGATGCGCTCCACAAGCCATTGCGGATAGCCGACAAGCCGTTCAATAACGAGGGCGATAAAGGCAAGCGTGAAAGCCATGGAAATCGATATGCAGCCACAAAATGAAAAGCGGATCGAACACGGAGGAAGCGTGATGCGGGCGGCACGTCAGTTTCCCGATGCGCAAAAACCCTGGATCGATCTGTCCACCGGTATCAATCCGCATTCTTATGGCTATTCACCCGTTCCCGCCACCGCTTTCTCTCGCCTGCCGGAACCTTCAGATCTGACGAAACTGTGCGAGACGGCGGCACGGTGCTACGGCGCATCTAGCGGAGAGAACATTGCGGCTGCTGCCGGCACGCATCTGCTGGTGCCGATGATCAGCCAGTATATTTTCGGCGGGCGGGATGCCTCCAGCGTAAAGGCGGCAATCCTCTCTCCCACCTATGCAGAACATGCACATGCCTGCCGCATGGCGGGGTTCCAAACTGTGGAAGCGACTGATTTCGCAGCACTTGCGCAGGCTGATCTCGCCATTGTGGTGAACCCCAATAACCCCGATGGCCGTTTCATCGCGGATCATGATCTTCTGGCGCTTTCGCAGCATCTGGCGGCGAAGGGCGGCCTGCTGGTGGTCGATGAAGCCTTCCGCGATGTCATGAATGAACCGTCAGGACTGGTGGGCAAGGTTCACGCCGGTCTGGTGGTCCTACGCTCCTTCGGAAAATTTTACGGTCTTGCGGGCATCCGGCTTGGCTTTGCGGTCGCGCCAACGGAGCTTGCACAGGATTTGCGGCTGAGGCTCGGGCCCTGGGCCATTCCGGGTCCGGCCCTGCATATCGGCCTTGAGGCCTTGGCGGATCAGGCATGGCAGTCAGAAATGCGTCAAAGGCTGAGGGCTGAGGCTGACAGGCTGGATGCGTTGCTGAAGACTGCGAAAATCAAGGTCGCAGGCGGGACGATGCTGTTTCGTTACATCCGGGATGACAATGCGCAGGCCATCTACCAGTATCTGGGACAGGCCGGAATTCTGGTGCGGCGCTTTGTGGAAAGGCCGGATTGTCTTCGCATCGGTCTTCCGGCACCGGACGAGTGGCAGCGGGTCGAGGCGGCTCTTTGCTCAGGAAATTGGCAGCGCTGAGGGGTGCAAGAAAGAATTGCATTCTGTCGAGCGTGGGATAGGTTCGGTGTCTATCTCATATTTCGCATACAGGTGAAGTCCGATGTCTACGAGCAATAACCTTCCTGAAGTCTTCGATGTCATCGAGAACAAGAAGGAGGCTTTCATCGGACTGGCGAACCGCGTCTGGGAAACGCCGGAAACCTGCTACATGGAAACCCAATCCGCGGCTGCCCATCGCGAAATGCTGGAAGAACAAGGTTTCCGGATCACGGAGAATGTTGCGGGCATTCCAACCGCGCTGATTGGCGAAGCGGGAGAGGGCGGTCCGGTCATCGCTTTTCTCGGTGAATATGACGCGCTTGCGGGCCTCAGCCAGAAGGCGGATGTTTCACATTTTGAACCGCTGGTACCGAATGCCAACGGCCATGGCTGCGGGCATAACCTTCTGGGTTCCGCTTCGCTTCTGGCGGCAACGGCACTGAAGGACTGGTTGGCATCCACCGGCATGCCGGGTCGCGTTCGCTATTACGGCTGCCCTGCGGAAGAGGGTGGTGCGGCAAAAGCCTTCATGGTGCGGGCAGGCGCGTTCGAAGACGTCGACATCGCCATCTGCTGGCACCCAAGCAATTTCGCAGGCGTTCAGCGCGAAACGTCATTGGCCAATTGCCGCATCGATTTCACCTTCCGAGGGCGCGCCTCGCATGCTTCCGCAAGTCCTGAACTGGGCCGTAGTGCGCTCGATGCCGTGGAGCTGATGAATGTTGGCGTCAACTACCTGCGCGAGCACATGCAGCAGGATTGCCGCATTCATTATGCGCTTCTGGATGCGGGCGGCATTTCTCCAAACGTGGTCCAAGCCTATGCCAAGGTGCGCTACGTTGTGCGAGCGCCGGAACTTCCCGGTCTCTTCTCGCTGATCGAGCGGGTAAAAAAGGTGGCAGAAGGCGCTGCCCTGATGACCGAGACCACTATGGAAAGCACCATTCTGGCGGGCGTTTCCAACCTTGTGGTCAACACGCCGCTGATGGATGTGATGCAGGACATCTGGCAGAGCCTTGGCACACCGGAATTCGATGAGAAAGACAAGGCCTTTGCGCAATCGATCCGCAATACGCTGTCTGCCGAAGACATTGCCGCCAGCTGGGCGCAGGAACGGTTGGATGTGGAAGACGATCTGGCTTTGCCCGATTTCATTCTGCCAGCGCATAACGAAGTGCGGCAGATGGGTGGTTCTACCGATGTGGGCGATGTGAGCTGGGTCGTGCCGACCGTGCAGGCTTATGGTCCCACCCTCGCCATCGGCACCCAGCTTCATACCTGGCAGGTGGTGGCGCAGGGCAAAAGCCCTCTTGCGCACAAGGGAATGATTGCCACTGCCAAGGTCATGGCGGCAACGGGCCTCGCCGCACTGGAGAGCCCGCAGCTGCGTGAAGCTGCCTGGGCGGACCTGAAGAAGAGATTGAAGGGTCAGCCCTATCGCAGCCCGATTCCTGAAGGGGCGGAGCCTCCGGTTGCTGCGATGACGATCAAATGATGTCTACATGTCTAGATATCTAGACACGTCGTCTGGTGACTTTCGCGTGGGACGTCGTCTGAAGCGATTGCGATTTCCTGCGCCGCGCCTATATCGTGAGGCATGCTGGATTTCCTCTCGCCCTATTGGCCGCACATCGTTTTCGTCTTGTCGGTCGTCATGGGGGCGACCGCTGCCATTCACGTGGCGATGACCAAGGAGGAAGTTCGCTCAGCAGTCGGCTGGGTGGGCGTTATCCTGCTGTCTCCGATCGTCGGTGCGCTGCTGTACCTTATTGCAGGCATCAACCGCGTTCGCCGGAAGGTCATCTTCAACCGCAGGCGACTGCGGCAGGGCGGTGTTCTTGCCCACCTCGACAATTACGATGCGGATGACATTAGCGTCGCCATGGAGTTCGGTCGGCGTTTTCTGGCGATGAAGACGCTTGGTGATCGCGTGGCGCGCCACCCGATGACCAGCAGCAATGAAATCCAGTTGCTGGACGGTGGCGATGCTGCGTTCGAGGCCATGTTGTCGGCCATTTCCACAGCCAAGCGCAGTATCATCCTGGAAACCTATATCTTTGATCGTGACACGATTGGTCGTCGCTTTGTCGCTTCTCTGGGAGAAGCGGTGGCGCGCGGCGTTCAGGTGCGGGTTCTGATTGATGCCGTTGGCGCGCGTTACTCCGTGCCCAGTGTTCTCGGCATGCTGAAGGATGTTGGTATCAGCGTCGCGGTGTTCAACGGCAATGTCATCGTAGGGCTACGCCAGCCCTATGCGAACCTGCGTACGCACCGGAAAATCATGATTGTCGATGGTGCGGTCGCGTTCACAGGGGGCATGAACATTCGCGAAGATTTCTCGCGCACATGCAAGGGCGAAGGCTGTGCGATCGACACCCATTTCCGCATTACGGGCGCGGTGGTGGCTGATCTGTTCGCCATTGCTGCCGAAGACTGGCACTATGCCAGCGATGAAATTCTCGATGGCGAGGAATGGCAGATTGCAGCGCCTGCCCATGCCCCGGGCCATGCCAAACTCATTCGGGCGGTCGCTTCCGGTCCAGACCGGAGCGTGGAGACCAATCACAAGATGCTGATGGGCGCGTTCTCGGTCGCCCGCTCGAACATTCGCATCGTTTCACCCTATTTCCTGCCGGATCGCGAGTTGATCAGCGCCATGGCAACAGCGGCGCGGCGCGGCGTGGTGGTCGACATCGTTGTGCCCGCCTCCAATAACCTGACACTGGTCGATAGGGCGATGACGGCTCAGTTCGATCAGGTGTTGAAAGGGCATTGCCGCCTCTGGCGCGCATCGGGCCCATTCAACCATTCCAAGCTTCTGGTGATCGACGGCCGCTGGGCCTATGTCGGATCGTCGAACATGGATCCCAGGTCGCATCGCCTGAATTTCGAGGTCGATCTCGAAGTGTTCGATATCCCCTTTGCCGAAGATCTGGAAAGGCGGATCGATCGCTCGATTGAGACCGCGAGCAGGGTCAGCCTTGAGGAGTTGCGTGCCAGACCGTTTGCCGTGCGTCTGTTCGAGCGCATTCTCTGGCTCGGTTCTCCCTATCTCTGAGCCGATGTGTTTGACCGATGGTGGAAGTAGATGAGAACGGCATTATATGCTCTGCTAAAGCAGCGATCGTGACCGCATGACCAAGACCAGAACGATACCGGCGAACATCATCGCTTCCCTTCGAAACCGCAAGACTCGTGGCGCTGCTGCGGTGGACGGGATGTTGACGGAAGGAGAGGGCCTGCGGGTCGCCTCCTACAATGTTCACAAATGTGTCGGTGTCGATGGCAAGTTCGATCCTGCCCGCATTGCCCATGTCATTCGTGAAATCGATCCCGACGTGATTGCCCTGCAGGAGGCCGATACCCGCTTCGGGGAACGCCGCGGTCTGCTGGATCTCCACTGGATCGAGCGAGAAACCGGGCTTTGTCCCGTGCCGATCAGCGGCATCGCTAAGGCGCATGGATGGCATGGAAATGTCCTCTTCTTCCGGAACGGCGCTGTCCGCGACGTGCATCCGGTCAAGCTTCCGGGCCTTGAGCCGCGCGGGGCGCTGCTGACCGAACTTGAGCTTGCCGACGGTACAGCCTTGCGGGTGGTTGCTGCGCATCTGGGTCTATTGAACAGATCGCGGCAAAGTCAGGCGAGAATGATCCTCGATCTCCTGCGGTTGCGGGACGATCAGCCGACGCTTCTGATGGGCGATCTCAATGAGTGGAGGCTGGGCAATCGTTCGTCGCTGAACTCACTCGCTTCGACATTTCGCGGAATGCCCTCGGCGGTGCCGAGTTTTCCCTCCCGGCTGCCGGTTCTGGCGCTTGATCGCATCATGTGTTCGCATGAGGGGCTGATTGAAAAGGTGCATGTCCACGACACGGCACTGGCGCGGGTGGCTTCCGACCATCTACCGATCAAGGCTCTGTTGCGCACCCCCGGGCAACGGACTGCCCTGTGACGTCAGGCCGTCAGCAGGTCCTTCACCCGATCTGCCATGGCAAGCGAGGCAGTCAATCCGGGGCTCTCTATGCCGAAGAGGTTCACGAGGCCGCTCACGCCATGCGCTTGCGGGCCATCGATCCGAAAATCTGCCGCGGGATCAGACGGGCCGGAAATCTTGGGCCTGATGCCGCTATAGCCGGGAACGAGTGCATTGCGAGGCATTTGCGGCCAATAGTGCCGCACGGCGTCTTCGAAGCCGTTGACACGGTTCGGATCGACCTCATAGTCAATCTCATCCACCCATTCGACATCGGGACCGAAACGCGCCTGTCCGCCAAGATCGAAGGTTAGATGCACGCCCAGTCCGTGCGCGTGCGGGGCTGGATAGATGAGATGGTTGAACGGCGCGCGGCCTGTCAGCATGAAATAGTTGCCCTTGGCATAGCCGGTTTGCGGAATGGCCGACACCGGCAATCCCTCAATGCACGCAGCGACACGGCTGCCGTGAAGACCTGCTGCGTTGACGAGCATCCGGCTGGTAATCGTCATGGGATCTGCACCGCCCACCCGGATCTCGAAGCCTCCCGCGATCGGGCTTGAACCCTCGAAAGGTGCATGAAACGCGATGGCTGCTCCCGCATCCTCCGCATCGCCCTGCAGAGCGAGCATGTATCCATGGCTGTCGATGATACCGGTAGATGGAGAATGGAGAGCTGCAACGCAATTCAGGGCGGGTTCGAGCTGTCGTGCCTGCCGCTGATCGAGCATCACCAGATCCGACACGCCGTTCGCCTCGCCTTTGCTCTTCAGAGCTTCGATAAGGGGCAATTCCTCTGTAGATGTCGCGACGATCAGCTTGCCGCATTGGCGGTGCGATACGCCGTGGGATTCGCAAAAGGCGTAAACTTGAGCCTTTCCCTGAACACAAAGTTGCGCTTTCAGGCTGCCTTTCGGGTAGTAAAGACCGGCGTGAATGACCTCGCTGTTGCGGGATGAGGTCTCAGTGCCGATGGCGCCTTCCCTTTCGAGGATGAGGACCGAATGGCCGGACCTTGCAAGACTGCGCGCGCAGGCGAGACCCACGACGCCTGCTCCGACCACCACCACGTCTGTGTCCATCACTCGCAAAACCCTTCTGAAATGAGACTCGCCTCTGGTGCAGCATATTTATTGCGCGCTTGGCATTATCGCGAAAGGATATTTCCAGAGAGGCCGTGCCCGAGAAAGGAAATCTCTATCAATCTGGTCGTGTTAAGGTAATGTTACAGAATAAGGCGACAATGTGACGGAGGATCTCATGACCCAGTCCTTGCAACATCTTCCCGTGGAGCTTGCCGCTCCGGGATCGGCCAGAATTGGCTATCCGGCCTTGCTACCCACTTTGTTGGCATTTGCCGCAATCGCTTTCATCGGCGCTGTTACCCTTGGTATCATCGCCTGATCTGAACGGTACGCACCGTACGGATCTTGAAAAAAGCCCTTCCGTGCCGCCCACGGAAGGGCTTTTTCGTTCAGTCATTCTTCAGGTAAGTCTCCACCGTTTCTACCCACATGGATACGCCGATTGGCAAGGCATCGTCATTGAAGTCGAACTTCGGATGATGTAGCGGCGGATCGCGGTCTGTCCTGCCGGTCCCGAGCAGGATGTAGCTGCCGGGTGTCTCCGCCAGCATGAATGCGAAATCCTCGCTTCCCATGCTGGGGCGCGGCAGATCCATGACGTTTTCGGTTCCAACCACGCGCTCCGCCACCTGACGAATGAACTGTGTCTGTTCCACATGGTTGATCGTCGGCTCGTAGCCACGCTCATAGGTGATCGTAGCACTCATGCCGTAACTGGCCGCCTGACCTTCGGCCACTTCACGCACGCGCTTTTCCAGCGTGTCGCGCACTTTCGGGTCAAAGGAGCGGATGGTAACCGCCAGTTCCGCGCGTTCCGGAATGACATTGCTGGCCTTGCCGGAATTGAAAGCGCCGACGGTAATGACTGCTTGATCCATGGCGTGCAGGTTGCGGGTTACGATCGTCTGCAAGGCCATGACGATGCTTGCACCGCAAACGATCGGGTCGAGCGCCTCCTGCGGTTCGGCACCATGACCTCCGCGACCGTTGACGACAATCAGGCATTCGTCGGCTGCGGCCATCATTGGCCCTTCCTTCACGGCAATCCTGCCGAAGGGGATGGATGGATCGTTGTGGAGACCGAAAACCACGTTGCAGGGGAAGCGCTCGAACAGCCCGTCATCAATCATGATCTTGGCTCCGGCGAAATTTTCCTCCGCCGGCTGAAAGATGAGATGAACCGCCCCATCGAAATTCCGGCGCTCCGCCAGAGCCTTCGCGGCGCCCAAGAGGATGGCCGTGTGCCCATCATGGCCGCAGGCATGCATCAGGCCCGGCGTCTGGCTGGCGTGATCGAGGCCGGTTTCCTCGAAGATCGGAAGGGCATCGATATCAGCGCGGATGCCGATCGCGCGTTCGCTCGAGCCGTTGCGCAGTGTGGCGACGATGCCGGTCTTGGCTAGCCCGCGCGTGACTTCGTAACCCATCTGTGTGAGCTGATCGGCAATGAAATCGGAGGTTTTGAACTCGGACAGGCCCAATTCCGGATTCTGATGAAGGAAACGCCGCAGCGCCACGAGTTCCGGCATGTCGTTCGAGATCTGGATTGTCATATCGTTACCACCGCTGGCAGTTAAAGCATCATTAGCAAAGCATGAGACATAGCAGCCCGTGGTGCTGTGGGTAAATCCTTTCCTGCCGTTTCCAGATCGAAGGACCCTAAACGCCAGTCATTGTCGGGTGAAAATAAGTTGCTTGAAGAAGAAACATCTTGGTGTCATGGAACTTGGTGAAACGCAGAGAATTGAGGGCCAGGCCACGGATCTGGAACTTGCTGCGCGAAACAGGAAATGTATCGTATCCTATATTCCAAACAGCTGAATACGTTCAGGTTTCATTCATGCCTGTCCGGCTAGTGGCGAGAGACGTTCGTATTGGAGAGACCGTTGATTATCTGCAAGTCTTCCGCCTTCATGTGTCCTGCAATCCGGCCCGGAAGGTTGCCAATCCTTTGTCAGTCTCGTCGCTACCGTTCCCAATTTTGATGGTTTAACCGCGTACGCCTGACGGCCATTCGGCCAGCCGCTAAAGACAGCCCAACTCCTGATCAGAAGTCGACACAATGTCATTTCATAATACGCCCGCTTCCTCCTCGCGCGAAACCGAAGGCAAGCAGATCGATCATAATGAAGCGATCCGCGCCACTTACTTCAATGCCGAGGCTTTGCGGTCCTGTGGCGAGGCTCTGGCGCGCGATGGCGCGGCCACCTTGCCGGGTTTCATGAGTTTCGAGTTCCGCGAGCGGCACAAGGAGAATGAGCGCGAAATTCTGCGCGTCTACCGGTCTACGGCCAAGGATGTGGAAGCCGGTGCCACGATCACGCCGGCTGCGGAATGGCTGCTGGACAACCACTACATCGTGGAAGAAGCCATTCAGGAAGTCCGTCGCGACTTTCCGAAGAAGTTCTACCGTCAGCTGCCAACCATGCGGATCGGCTCGATGGAGATCCCGCGCGTTCTGGCGCTCGCATGGCTTTACGTGGCGCACACCCATAGCACGGTAAACCGCGATAACCTGACCGCCATGACGGAAGGTTTCCAGGTACATCAGTCGCTGGAAATCGGCGAGCTGTGGGCGCTGCCGTCCTTCCTGCGCTTTGTTTTGATCGAAAACCTGCGCCGCATTTCCATTCGCGTGGAAAAATCGCGCCGTATGCGCCAGCAGGCCAATGACGCTGCGGACGCGATCATCAAGCTGAACGATGAAGTGGCAAGCGCCGATCTCCTGAAAAAGATCGAGCCGCTGACCGAGGACAATACCTTCTCGACCCAGTTCCTCTATCGCCTGCGTAATGCGTCGCAGTCGCCAAGCTTTGCCATCCAGTGGCTTGAAGCACGCCTGGCAGCCGCTGGCACGGACACCGAAGAAGTGATGATGGCGGAGCAGAACCGCCTCTCCTCCGGCAACGTGACGATGGGCAACATCATCAAGAGCCTGCGCGAGATCGACGACACCGAATGGAGTGTCTGGTTCGAGGACGTCTGCCTTGTCGACAAGGTTCTGCGCGAGCAGAGCGATTACAACGAACTCGATTTCGGTTCTCGCAACTCCTACCGTAACCGCATCGAGAAGCTGGCACGCTACGCCAAGAAGACCGAAATCGAAGTGGCGAGCGCTGCAATTGCGTTGGCCCAGGAAGCCGCTCAGGCTCCAGTGCCCGATCCGCACAAGGCCAATGTCGGTGCCTTCCTGAACGGCATGTATCGGGAAGAGCTGGAGAAGCGCGTGGGCTATACGCCGACGCTGCCCCAGCAGGCGCTGCGGACGGTTCAGAAAATGAACTGGTTCGCCGTTGCGGCCCCGGTTCTTTTCCTGACCTTCCTGGCACTGGCCATTGTCGGCTTTTTCCTTGGCCATGCTGGCATGTCCTGGCCGGTGATTATCCTCTTCCTGCTGATGTTCTCGCTGCCTGCTTCGGAAGGCGCGACAGGCCTGTTTAATACGCTGGTGACCTATGTGGTCAAACCGGCGCGCCTGGTTGGCTATGAGTTCAAGGAAGGCATTCCGGAAGAGGCGCGCACGCTTGTCGTGGTGCCCTGCCTCATCACCAATCGCGACACGGTTGACGAGCTCATTCGCAATCTCGAGGTTCATTATCTCGCCAATCCGCACGGTGAAATCTACTTCGCGCTGTTGAGCGACTGGAAAGACAGCAATGTCGAACAGTCCGATGCAGACCTCGAAGTGCTGGAATATGCCCGCCGCGAAGTGGCGGCCCTCAGCGGCCGCTATGCCTTCGACGGCAAAACCCGCTTCTACCTCCTGCATCGCCGCCGCCTGTTCAATCCGTCGGAAGGCGTGTGGATGGGATGGGAGCGCAAGCGCGGCAAGCTGCATGAGTTGAACCTGCTGCTGCGCGGCGACAAGGATACGACCTATCTGCAGGGTGCCAACACGGTGCCGGAGAACGTTCAGTACGTGATGACGCTTGATGCCGACACGCGCCTGATGCGCGATGCGGTGACCAAGCTCGTCGGCAAGCTGCACCACCCGATCAACCGCCCTGTTCACGATGTGAACTCTGGCCGGGTCATTCATGGTTACGGCCTGCTGCAGCCGCGCGTGACGCCGTCGCTGACGACCGGCAAGGATGCCTCCGTCTTCCAGCGCGTCTATTCGATGAGCCGCGGTATTGACCCTTACGTTTTCACGGTTTCCGACGTATATCAGGATCTGACCGGCGAAGGCAGCTTTACCGGCAAGGGTCTCTACAATGTCGATGCCTTCGAGACGGCTCTTCGCGGCCGCATCGAGGAAAATGCCGTTCTCAGCCATGACTTGCTGGAAGGTTCGTTCTCCCGCTGCGCGCTCGTCACCGACGTGGAGCTGGTGGAAGACTTCCCCACACGTTACGAGGTTGAAGTTTCCCGTCAGCACCGCTGGGCGCGTGGCGACTGGCAGCTGCTGCCCTATATTCTCGATACCACCCGTGGCGTGACTGCGCTCGGTCGCTGGAAGATGATCGATAACCTGCGCCGGTCGCTGACGCCGATCGCCTGGTTCTTCGCGTCCGTTCTCGGCTGGTATTTCATGTCGCCGCTTGGGGCGCTGATCTGGCAGATCCTGCTGATCTTTTCGCTCTTCGTGGCACCGACCCTTTCGCTCATCACCGGTCTTCTGCCGCGTTCGACCGATATTGTGCCGCGCGCGCATTTCTATTCCGTCTGGTCGGATATCCGCTCGGCCAATGCGCAGGTCGCGCTGCGTATCGTCTTCATTGCCGATTCCGCTTTCATGATGATGGATGCGATCATTCGCTCCGTTTATCGCCTGTTCGTCAGCCGCAAGCTGATGCTGGAATGGAAAACCGCCGCCAGCGTTCAATCGTCCGCTCAGGGCAGCCCGCAGGCTTACTTCCGCTCCATGTGGCATGCGCCGGTCGCCGCTATCCTCGCCATCATGTTTGCGGCCCTGCCGGACGATAATGCCTTCCTCGTCGGCATTCCCTTTGCGCTTCTGTGGATCCTGTCGCCGATCGTCGCCTGGTATGTGAGCCAGTCTGCGGAGACGGAAGACCGTCTGTTCGTGCCGGAAGCAGTCTCCGTCGAGCTTCGCAAGATTTCCCGTCGCACCTGGCGCTATTACGAAGCCTTCACCACGGAAGACCAGAACTTCCTGCCGCCGGACAACTTCCAGGAAACGCCGGAGCCGATTGTTGCCAAGCGCACATCGCCCACGAATATCGGTGTCTATCTTCTGTCGGTTGTTTCTGCCCGCCACTTCGGCTGGCTGAGCTTCCAGGAAACGCTGGAGCGGATCGAAAAGACAGTCACGACCGTCGAAAAAATGGAGAAGTTCCGCGGCCATCTCTACAACTGGTATCATACGGATACGCTGGCGACGCTTGGCCCTCGCTATGTCTCGACGGTCGATAGCGGCAACCTTGCCGGTCACCTGATTGCTGTGTCGTCTGCCTGCCGTGAATGGGCAGAAGCGCCGTCCGCGCATCTTCAGGCCAATCTCGACGGTATCGGCGATGTTGCCGGTATTCTTTCGGAAGTGCTGAAGGACCTGCCTGACGACCGCAAGACGGTGCGTCCGCTGCGCCGCCGCATCGACGAACGCATCATCGGTTTCGGCAATGCCTTGGCCGCAGTGAAGCGCGAGCACGAGTTTGCCTCCATCCGCATCATCAACCTGGCCGTTCTTGCCCGCGATATCCAGAAGCTTGCGGCCAACCTCGACCACGAAGTCAGCTCCAACCAGACAGCAGAGTTGGTGCGCTGGTCGGAATCGCTGGTTGAAGCCTGTGAAGCGCATATTGCGGACACGACGTTTGACATGACGAATATCGAGCCGCTGCGCCAGCGCCTCATCCAGCTACGCGATCGTACGCGCCAGCTGGCCTTCGCCATGGATTTCACCTTCCTCTACCGGAAGGATCGTCGCCTGCTCTCCATCGGTTATCGTGTGGAAAGCAACGATCTCGATGAGGCTTGCTACGACCTTCTGGCCTCCGAATGCCGTTTGACCAGCCTGTTTGCGATTGCCAAGGGCGATCTGCCGACAGAACACTGGTATCGCCTTGGCCGTCAGGTCGTGCCGATCGGGGCCCGTGGTGCGCTGATCTCCTGGTCCGGCTCGATGTTCGAATATCTGATGCCGCCGCTTGTCATGCAGGAGCGTCAGGGTGGCATTCTGAACCAGACGAACAATCTGATCGTCGAAGAGCAGATGAACCATGGCCGCCGCCTGAATATCCCCTGGGGTATTTCGGAAGCCGCGTTCAATGCCCGCGATCATAACCTGAACTATCAGTACACCAACTTCGGTGTTCCGACGCTTGGCCTCAAGCGTGGTCTTGGCCAGAACGCTGTCATCGCGCCTTATGCCTCGATCCTCGCCAGCCAGTACAAGCCGCTGGAAGCGCTCGAAAACCTTCAGAAACTGCGGGCCGTGGGCGCGCTGGGCCGCTACGGCTTCCATGATGCGGTCGATTTCACGCCGACCCGTGTGCCGGAAGGCAAGCGTTGCGCCGTGGTTTTCAACTACTATGCCCACCACCATGGCATGTCGATTGCGGCCATCGCCAACGTCGTGAACAATGGCAAGCTGCGCGAACTCTTCCATGCCGATCCGGTCGTCGAAGCTGCAGAACTCTTGCTGCAGGAAAAGGCACCGCGCGAAGTTCCTGTCATGGGTTCCAAGTACGAGCCGGAAACGCCCGGCAAGGGGCAGGCCGATCTGCTGCGCTCGGAAATCCGCACCATCCAGAATCCGGCCGGCCGCGATCGCGAACTGATCCTGCTGTCCAATGGTCACTACTCGACCATGATGACGGCAACGGGTACGGGTTATGCCCGCTGGAACGGTTTGGCAGTCAACCGCTGGAAGGCGGATCCGGTCGAGGACCGCTGGGGAAGCTTCCTCTTCCTGCGTGATACGACGACGGGCCAATGGTGGTCGACCACGTCAGAGCCGCGCCGTGCGGAAGGCGAGAAGGTCAAGACCGTGTTCGGCGATGAGAAAGCCGAATTCGTCAAGACGGTCGGCACGCTCACCAGCTCCGTCGAAGTGATTGTCGCGACTGAACATGATGCGGAAGGTCGTCGTTTGACCCTGCTCAACCAGGGGACGGAAGATCGCTTCATCGAAGTAACCTCCTATATCGAGCCGGTTCTCTCGCATGAGGACGATGACAACGCGCATCCGGTCTTCTCGCGCATGTTCATTCGCACCGAGATCGGTCGGCGTGGCGATGTGATCCGCGCCTGGCGCAACCGCCGCAACCCGAACGAGCCGTCGATGCAGATTGCGCATCTGGCGGCAGACAATGCCGGTTCGTCGCGCCCGACAGAGTTCGAAACGGATCGTCGCCGCTTCATCGGCCGTGGCCGCACGCTTGCAGAAGCGGCTGCCTTTGATGCGGATGCGACACTTTCCGGCACGGATGGCTTTACGCTGGATCCAATCCTTTCCATGCGCCGTGTCGTGCGCGTGCCGGCAGGCAAGAAGGTCAGCGTGATCTTCTGGACGATTGCCGCGCCAAGCCGCGAAGAGCTGGATATTGCCGTCGAACGTTACCGTCATCCGGATGCGTTTGGCTCTGAACTGACGCAGGCCTGGACGCGTGTTCAGGTGCAAATGCGCCATATCGGCATCAGTTCGCAGCAGGCGGCAGCCTTCCAGCATCTCGGTCGCTACCTGGTCTATCCGGATATGCACCTGCGTGCCGATGCGGCCACGGTCAATGCCGGCCTTGCCTCGCAGCGCCAGCTCTGGGGCCTGTCGATCTCCGGCGACCTGCCGATCTTTACGCTGCGCGTGAACGACGAAATGGACATGGAAGTCGTCAAGGAAGCGCTGTCGGCGCAGGAATATCTGCGGTCTCGCGGCGTGATGGCGGATCTCGTCATCGTCAACGAGAAGCCAGCATCTTACGCGCAGGACATGCAGCATGCCATTGACCAGATCAGCGAAAGCATTCGCCGTCTCGGTCAATCGGAAGGCCGCCAGCAGGTGTTTGCCCTGCGCCGCGACCTGATGGACGAGTCCACGTGGGCGGCGCTTATTGCTGCCTCGCGTGTCGTGCTCCATGCCCGCAACGGCAAGATCGAGGATCAGGTCAACCGCGCAGTCTCGCTCTTCTCCGACAAGCGCGGCGTCGAAGTGGAAATGGACCGCCGTGCCCTTCTGACAGCTGCCGACTTCGGCACCGTGGCGGACGAGGCCGGTGCATCTGATCTCGATTTCTGGAACGGTTACGGCGGGTTCTCGACCGATGGTCAGGAATATGTCGTGCGCCTTCAGGGTGGGGCCGCAACGCCACATCCGTGGATCAACGTGATCTCCAACGAGCGCTTTGGCTTCCACGTTGCTGCTGAAGGTGCTGCCTTCACCTGGAGCCAGAACTCGCGTGATTATCAGCTGACGCCTTGGTCGAACGACCCGGTTATCAACCGTCCGGGCGAGGCGCTGTATGTGGCCGATCTGGACAGCGGCTCTGTCATGACGCCCTATGCGGCCCTGTCTCGCAAGCCCTCCGTTGCTTTCGAAGCGCGGCATGGCCTTGGCTACTCGGTCTTCCGTTCGGAAGACGAAGGTGTCGCCATGTCAGTTACGCAGACTGTGGACCGGGAACGTCCGGTCAAGTTCTCCAAGCTGGTGCTCAAAAACACCAGCGGACAGGCTCGCCGCCTGCGGGTCTATGGCTATGCGGAATGGATTCTGGGCAACAACCCGCAGCGGACGCAAGCCTTCATACTCTCCAGCAGGGATGAGGCGACCGGAACGCTGTTTGCCAGCAACCCATACAGCATCGATTACAGCAGCCACACGGCTCTGTTCGGGGCAGATGCTCCGGTTTCGGGCTTCACGACCAGCCGCCGCGAATTCCTCGGCCGCTTCGGCTCCATGGCAACCCCTGCGGCGGTCGCTGCAGGTGCTGCGCTGACCGGATCGTTGGAGCCGGACGGCGCACCGTGCGCGGCTCTCGCCTGCGATATCGAACTGGCAGCCGGTGAAGAGAAGACAATCACCTTCTTCCTCGGTGATTGTGGCAATCGCGACGAAGCGGCGGCCTTGGCCGCTGAAGTTCGGGGCGTCAGTGCGGATACGATTGTCGAAGGGGCAAAGAGCTTCTGGAACGACTTTACGGGTCGCCTGAAGATCTCGACGCCGGACAAGGCGCTGGATCACATGATCAATACCTGGCTGCCTTATCAGGCACTCAGCTGCCGCATCCTGTCACGCACGGCCTTCTACCAGTCTTCTGGCGCTTATGGTTTCCGCGACCAGTTGCAGGATACGCTGGCCTTCATGATGCATGATCCGGCACTGGCGCGTCGCCAGATCGTCACGGCTGCCGGTCGTCAGTTCCCGGAAGGTGATGTGCAGCACTGGTGGCTGCCGGTCACCGGCGCGGGCGTCCGCACGACGATTTCCGATGACGTGGTATGGCTCGCTTACGCGGCCGATCAGTACATCAAGACAACGGGTGATGTGTCTGTTCTGGACGAACAACTGCCGTTCCTGAAGGGCGCAGCTCTGACCCCAGGTCAGCATGACGCCTTCTATAAGCCGGAGATCTCCGAAGAGACGGCAACGGTTTATGAGCATGCCGCGCGTGCCCTTGATCTTGCCATCAAGCGCACGGGGTCGAACGGCCTTCCGCTGATCCTTGGCGGTGACTGGAACGACGGCATGAACCGCGTCGGTATCGGCGGTCGTGGTACCAGCGTCTGGCTCGGCTGGTTCCTGGCCGCAGCGCTTCGCCGGTTCCTGGCCTTTGCCGAACAGCGCGGCGATCAGGAGCGCATCGCCCGTTGGTCCGGCCATCTCGAAAGCTTGAAGAAGGCGCTGGAGACGGCAGGCTGGGATGGCCAGTACTACCGTCGCGGCTACTTCGACGATGGCAGCCCGCTTGGTGCCGATGGCAATCTGGAATGCGCGATCGACTCGCTTGGCCAGTCCTGGAGCGTTCTTTCCGGCGAAGGTGATCCGGCGCGCTCGGAACAGGCCATGAATGCGGTGATGAGCAAGCTCGTCTCCGAGCAGGATAGTATCATCCGCCTGTTCACACCGGCCTTTGCCTCGACGCCCAAGGATCCCGGCTACATCAAGGCCTATCCGCCGGGTGTGCGCGAAAATGGTGGCCAGTATACGCACGCTGCCACCTGGGTCGTGCTGGCGCTGGCAAGGCTTGGACGCGGGGACGATGCCTGGAAGGCCTTCCGGCTTCTGAACCCGGTCAATCATGCGCTGGGCAAGGATGATGCCGATCGCTACCGCGTCGAGCCTTACGTGGTGGCTGCCGACGTTTACGGTGCTGGCGACCTCACCGGTCGCGGCGGCTGGACCTGGTATACCGGTTCGGCAGGTTGGCTCTACCGTGCTGCCGTGGAAGGCATTCTCGGTATCCAGCGTGAAGGCGACCGCCTGTTCGTTCGTCCCGCCCTGCCCACCGAGTGGACCGGCTTCGAGGCGACGCTGACGCTTGATGGCAAGAGTTTTGCCATCAAGGTGGAGAAGGCTGCCGGTTCGAGCGAAGCGGCTGTCACGATCAACGGCACTGCGGTAGCAGGGAACGAGGGTTTTGTGATCGGCTGAGTGCCTAGAGCTGAAATAATGAAGCCCGGTCTGCTGATGGCAGGCCGGGCTTTGTTGTATCTGCGTTTTTGCATGATCAGCTTCAAGCTTCCGATGACTTGACGCTACCGAAGCACCAGCAGCGTTTCGACTCGCTGATCTTCTACCTTGGCGGGTCCCGTTACCGGTTCCGCTCCTCGCATAACGAGAGCGAAAGAAACATTGGTGTCGATAGCCCCGGCGCCTGCGTGGCCTGGAGAGAAGCGAAAAGCTTGAGATTGCTGTGGCTGCGAAGAGATTGGAAGATCGGGGACCGCGCATTGCACCTCTACAAATGATACCGTCCTGCCTCGAAGCCCTATGGTCTCATTTGACGAAAATAGAAAAGGCGGCAGGACAAGCCCGCCGCCTTCAATCGTTCCTTGCCTTCAAATGGCCTATGCCTGCTGCAGCAGTCTCTGTTCCAAAGCAGGCTTGTGTTCATCCGCCAGAATGCCGCTGGTCTTCAGCAGCGAGGCGAAGCGGCCGCCCATGGCGCTCAGTTCGTCGAAGGTTCCCTTTTCGATGATCCGGCCATGATCCAGGAACAGAACCATATCGGCATCACGGATGGTCGAGAGACGATGCGCGATAATGAAAGTGGTGCGGTTCTGGCGCAGGCGGTCGATGGCTTCCTTCACACGTGCTTCGGTTTCCACGTCGAGTGCAGATGTCGCCTCATCCAGTACCAGGATCGGAGCGTTCTTCAGAATGGCGCGGGCGATGGCAATACGCTGGCGCTCGCCCCCCGACAAACGATTGCCGCGCTCGCCGACTTCCGTCTGAAAGCCCGCCAGACGGCTCTCGATGAATTCCGTCGCGGCAGCTGCCTCGGCGGCGGCAACGATTTCCGCCTCGCTTGCCCCTTCGCGTCCAAGGCGAATGTTATCGCTGATGGAGCGGTTCAACAGACCTGCATCCTGGAACACAGTGGCAATGGAGTGGCGTAGCGAGCGGCGGGTGACCGTCGCGATATCGGTGCCATCCACGAAGATCGCGCCCTGCTGCGGATCGTAGACGCGTTGCAGCAGGTTCACCAGCGTGGTCTTGCCTGCGCCCGTCGGGCCGACGATAGCAATCGTCTGACCGGCCTTGGCGGTGAAGGAGACATCACGGACACCTTGCGTGGTATTGGCAAAGTCGAAGGAAACGTTGCGGAATTCCACCTCGCCGCGAACGGCATTCAGCTCACCGGCGTTGGCGGGCTCTTCGCGATCCTTCACCGAATCTTCAAGGCGGAAGAAGTCCTCCAGCTTGGAGCGTGCCTCGAAAATCTGCGTCGCAAACTGGCGCAGCAGATCCAGACGGCCGATCAGCAGGTTCGCAAAGCCGATAAAGGCAATGACATCGCCTACTTTGATCTCGCCACTGCGAACCAGAAAGATGCCGATAATGAGAATGATCAGCATGGAAATCGTTGAAGCCATGCGGTTCAGCGCGCTCGCAATTGCCCACCAGTCGAGAACCGGATACTGGGCCGAGAGCAGCCGTTCGGTGAAGCCCTTCAATGCCTTCGTCTCTGCCTCGATGCGGTTGTAGCTGTGCAGGACTGTCACGTTGCTGATGGAATCGCTGACATGCGAAAAAACGGTATGGTAATGGCCTTCAACGGAGGCTTGGCCTTCTTTCGTACGGTTCATGACCACACGGCCGATGATCCAGTAGACCACGCTCAGAACCACAAGCACCGAGCTCAGGCGCCAATCCATCGAGAAGGCGGTGGGAACGAGCAGCACGAGTGCGACGATCGTAGCGAGGTGCGTGCGCATGAATTCCAGCCAGAGGCCGAACAGCGTTTCGCTGGCGCGCAACAGCGTATGCAGCGCATTGGATGTGCCGCGCTGATGATGCCATGAAAGAGGCATGGAAACGATGCGGCCAAATGCTTCCGTCAAAAGGGATGCACGTCTGCCATGGGCAAGACGGTCAGCCTCGCGCGCGACCAGCACGTAGGCAATTGTATTGAAGACACCAAAGCCGCCCCACATCAGAAGAATGGGGGTTACGTCTCCCTGTGAAGAGATGGCGTCGATGATTCGACCGAACAGAATGGGTTCAGCGATCGTAATGACTGCCAGCACGATGTTAGCGATGACGACCATCGTGACCCGGAGGCGATGAGCTCCCAGGTATCTCAGGGCGCGTGCGTACACTTGAAACAGGCTCACGGCATTACCTCATGCTGATATCACATTTTGTTGCATAGCAGCCCGCACCTGTATGCAGCGTGAACGCGATCATAAACGGGTATAGAAAGAATGGGATGATCTGCAAGGCTGACATTGACACCCGGTGTCTTAATCTTCAATCAGGCGAGATCTACCCAAACAAATGCAACCATATATAAACAAATTTTAGGCATGCGCTCTTGGCCTGCATAGATCGGGAACTTGCTGGACATGCGTGATAATTGGGGGACGGAGTGAATATTCACTCGCTTGTGCAATTTCTGGCGATATCCCATGAAGCGGAAACCGCGAGCGAACTCGTGGGAGAGCTTGAATCCCTGCTTAATATCCATGCGTTCCGCTATTACGGTATCTGGTTTCACGACAAGGTCTTTGCAGATACGACCGATTTCATGCTGACGGGTCGGTGGCCGGCCGGATGGCGCAAACATTATGCTGCCCGGAAATATGCCTCCATTGATCCGCTGCGCCGGATGCTTGCCGTCACGCAGCGCCCATTTCGCTGGAAGGACGCCATTGCCGCGTATCAGGATGATCCGCAGCAAAAGAAGGCGTTGCGGCTCCTGCGGGACGCAGCCAAGAATGGTCTTTATGATGGGTATGTGTTCCCGATCTATGGCAGGACCGGCCTGATTGGTACGATGACCATCGCGGGAGAGCCCATCGACCTTTCTCCCGTCGAGATCTGCCTCTTTGAGGCCGTGGCCAGAAAATCACTGTGGCGATTGCTGGAATTGCGCGGCGCTGCAGCAGAGCTCGAAAAGCGCACCGCGCTGGAGGCGGATCTCACGCAGCGCCAGCTCGAGGTTCTGCGTTTGTTATGCGACGGAATGACATCGAATGAAATCGCCAAGGCGCTGGAGATTTCGAACCATACGGTCGACTGGTACATCAACGTCATTCAGGAAAAGTTCAATGCGCGCAACAGGCAGCATGTCATCGCGATGGCGTTCCGGGCGGGGATCGTGACGTGACTGGCGTAAGCTGACGTGAAACTGACATAAATTTAAACGATTCAATAAGACGGAAATTGCCATTCCGAAAAATGCCGCTAATGTTCCTTCGCAGTGCAACATGCACTGTTACTGTCGAGGGGGATAGCTTTGCAAATCCGGAAGATTCTTGTCGCCAACCGATCCGAAATTGCCATCCGCGTGTTCCGCGCCGCCAACGAGCTTGGCATCAAAACGGTGGCCATATGGGCAGAGGAAGATAAACTTTCGCTGCATCGGTTCAAAGCGGACGAGAGCTATCAGGTGGGGCGTGGCCCGCATCTGGCCCGTGATCTGGGACCAATCGAGAGCTATCTTTCCATTCCGGAAGTCATCCGGGTTGCCAAGGCGTCCGGCGCGGACGCGATCCATCCGGGATACGGCCTGCTGTCTGAAAGCCCGGAATTCGTTGAGGCCTGCAACGCTGCAGGAATCATTTTCATCGGCCCGAGGCCGGATACGATGCGCCAGCTCGGTAACAAGGTGGCGGCGCGCAACCTGGCAATTTCCGTCGGCGTTCCTGTCGTGCCAGCAACGGAGCCGTTGCCGGACGATATGACGATAGTAGCCAGGATGGCTGAGGAAATCGGCTATCCGGTTATGTTGAAGGCCTCGTGGGGCGGCGGGGGGCGCGGCATGCGTGCCATTCGCGATCCCAAAGATCTTGCCAAGGAGGTGACCGAAGCCAAGCGCGAGGCCATGGCAGCCTTCGGTAAAGACGAGGTCTATCTCGAGAAGCTCGTCGAGCGCGCCCGTCATGTTGAAAGCCAGATCCTTGGCGATACGCATGGCAATGTGGTGCATCTGTTCGAGCGCGATTGCTCTATCCAGCGCCGTAACCAGAAGGTGGTCGAGCGTGCACCGGCGCCTTATCTTTCCGAGGCGCAGCGGCAGGAACTGGCAGGCTATTCGCTGAAGATCGCTGCTGCTACGAACTATATCGGGGCTGGCACTGTCGAATATCTGATGGATGCTGACACCGGCAAATTCTACTTTATCGAGGTGAACCCGCGTATTCAGGTCGAGCACACGGTCACGGAAGTCGTGACCGGCATCGATATCGTCAAGGCGCAGATCCACATTCTGGAAGGTGCTGCCATCGGCACGCCGGAGTCCGGTGTTCCGGCACAGGCGGATATCCGTCTCAACGGACATGCGCTGCAGTGCCGCATCACCACGGAAGACCCGGAACAGAACTTCATCCCGGATTACGGGCGTATCACGGCCTATCGTTCGGCCGCGGGTTTTGGCATCCGTCTGGATGGCGGCACGGCCTATACGGGCGCGATCATCACCCGCTATTACGATCCGCTGCTGGTGAAGGTCACGGCGTCTGGCGGCACACCGCAGGAGGCCATCAGCCGTATGGACCGTGCGCTGCGCGAGTTCCGTATTCGCGGCGTGGCTACGAACCTGACCTTCCTCGAAGCCATTATCGGACACCCGAATTTCCGCGATAATTCCTATACGACGCGCTTCATCGATACGACGCCGGAACTCTTCCAGCAGGTGAAGCGCCAGGATCGCGCGACGAAACTGCTCACCTATCTGGCGGATGTCACCGTCAACGGCCATCCGGAAACCAAGGGTCGGCCGATGCCGTCCGCCAAGGCCCCGAAGCCGGTCGTTCCCTATATCGAGGCGGAGGTTCAGCCCGGCACCAAGCAGAAGCTGGATGAACTGGGGCCGAAGAAGTTTGCCGAATGGATGCGCAATGAAAAGCGCGTTCTTTTGACGGACACGACCATGCGCGACGGTCACCAGTCGCTGCTGGCAACCCGCATGCGCACGTTCGATATTGCCCGCATTGCGCCGGTTTATGCCAAGGCTCTGCCGAACCTCTTCTCACTTGAATGCTGGGGCGGTGCGACATTCGACGTCTCCATGCGCTTCCTGACGGAAGATCCGTGGGAGCGCTTGGCTCTGATCCGGGAAGGTGCGCCGAATTTCCTGCTGCAAATGCTGCTGCGTGGTGCCAACGGCGTGGGCTATACGAACTATCCAGACAACGTCGTGAAGTACTTCGTGCGTCAGGCGGCGAAGGGTGGAATCGACCTGTTCCGCGTGTTCGACTGCCTGAACTGGGTAGAAAACATGCGTGTCTCGATGGACGCCATTCAGGAAGAGAACAAGCTTTGCGAGGCAACGATCTGCTATACCGGCGATCTGCTCAACAGCGCCCGCCCGAAGTATGACCTGAAATACTACGTGTCTTTGGTGGAAGAGCTGGAAAAAGCAGGCGCGCACATCATCGCGCTGAAGGATATGGCGGGCCTCTTGAAGCCAGCCGCTGCCCGTGTGCTGTTCAAGGCACTGCGCGAGGCAACCAGCCTGCCGATCCACTTCCACACGCATGATACCTCGGGCATCTCGGCGGCGACTGTTCTCGCTGCCATCGATTCCGGCGTAGATGCCGTCGATGCGGCTATGGATGCCTTCTCCGGCAACACCTCGCAGCCGTGCCTTGGTTCTATCGTCGAGGCGCTTTCCGGCACTGATCGCGATTCCGGCCTCGATCCGGAATGGATCCGCCGCATCTCGTTCTACTGGGAAGCGGTTCGCCACCAGTATGCGGCCTTCGAAAGCGACCTCAAGGGTCCGGCTTCGGAAGTCTATCTGCATGAAATGCCGGGCGGGCAGTTCACCAATCTCAAGGAGCAGGCGCGCTCGCTGGGTCTCGAAACTCGCTGGCACGAAGTGGCTCAGACCTATGCCGACGTGAACCAGATGTTCGGCGACATCGTGAAGGTTACGCCTTCTTCCAAGGTTGTCGGCGATATGGCGCTGATGATGGTGAGTCAGGATCTGACGGTCGCGGACGTGGAGAACCCCGGACGCGACATCGCCTTCCCGGATTCGGTGGTATCCATGTTGCGCGGCGATCTCGGTCAGCCTCCGGGTGGATGGCCGGAGGCTTTGCAGAAGAAGGCGCTGAAGGGGGATACACCCTACACGGTTCGCCCTGGTTCGCTGTTGAAGGAGGCTGATCTCGATGCCGAACGCAAAGTGATCGAGGAAAAGCTTGGCCGCTCCGTCGATGATTTCGAGTTTGCCTCCTACCTGATGTATCCCAAGGTCTTCACCGACTTCGCGCTGGCTTCCGATACCTATGGCCCGGTTTCGGTTCTGCCGACACCCGCCTATTTCTACGGCATGGCGGATGGCGAAGAACTGTTTGCCAATATCGAGAAGGGCAAGACGCTGGTTGTCGTCAATCAGGCCGCCAGCGCCCCCGATGCTCAAGGTCTGGTCACCGTGTTCTTCGAGCTAAACGGCCAGCCACGCCGCATCAAGGTGCCAGACCGCAGCCGCGCTGCCACCAGCATTGCGCGCCGCAAGGCGGAAGCGGGCAATGCCGCACAGCTGGGTGCGCCAATGCCGGGTGTCATTTCTCGCGTGTTTGTCTCTACTGGTCAGAAGGTAAAGGCAGGCGATGTGCTGCTCTCCATCGAAGCGATGAAGATGGAAACGGCGCTGCATGCGGAGAAGGATGGCGAGATCACGGAAGTGGCCGTAAAGGCCGGCGACCAGATCGACGCCAAGGATCTGCTGATCGTTTATGCGGCTTGAATGTCGTTGATGTGCTGAGGCAGCGGGTTTTTTTACCCCCCTCTGCCTTGCCAGGCATCTCCCCCTCAAGGGGGGAGATCGAATCGCGGCTAGCCCTGCTTCCCTCGAAACGCCGAAGTTGATGCAATCGCTTGAACCCGTAAAGGTCGAGCGGTTGCTTCTTACCAATCTCCCCCCGTGAGGGGGAGATGTCCGGCAGGACAGAGGGGAGTGTAGACTATACACCAGCCGTCTGCGCGGCCGTCACGCTCGCCACAAACCGGCGGGTGCGCTCCTCACGCGGGTTCTGGAAGATATCGGCAGAAGAGCCAGCTTCGACCACGCGTCCCGCTTCGAGAAAGATAACACGGTTAGCGATGCTGGAGGCCAGCCGCAGGTCATGCGTTGCCATGACCATGGTGGTGCCTTCGCTCGCAAGCTTGGCCAGAACATCCACCACTTCCGCCGCCAGTTCCGGGTCCAGTGCCGAAGTCGGCTCATCGCAGAGAAGAACACGCGGCGAGGGAGCCAGCGCACGGGCAATTGCCACACGCTGCTGCTGCCCACCGGAAAGGGTGGCGGGCCAGGCATCGGCCTTATGCGCCATGCCAACTTTGGTCAGCAGTTCCATGGCGCGGGCTTTTGCCTTTTCCTTCGGCCATTTCAGAACCGTCACCAGCCCTTCCATCACGTTCTCCAGCGCCGTGCGGTGTGGAAAAAGCTGGAAGTTCTGGAACACCATGCCCGTCTGGCGGCGAATGCGCTGAATGGCGGCCCAAGGTGTTTTCTGACCTGGCATGAAACTCAACGTCTCATTACCCAGCTTCAAATTGCCAGCCGTCGGGATTTCCAGAAGGTTGATACACCGAAGGAGCGTGCTCTTGCCGCCGCCGGAGGGACCGACGAGCGCTGTCACGCTGCCTTCCGGCATGGAAATGCTGATATCGTTGAGGATGACGGCTTCACCGAAGCGTTTTTCGATATGAGAAAGCTCGATCATGTGTTGGCCTCCATCATGCCGCCATAGCGGGCAAAGCGCTTCTCCAGCCGAACCTGCAACGTGGACAAGACGGTACTCAACGCAAGATAGATGAGCGCTGCCTCGATGTAGAGGATCAGTGGCTCGTAGGTTGTTGCCACGATGCGTTGTGCCGCCTGAAACAATTCCGGCACGGTAATCGCCGCTGCCAGCGAGGTGTCCTTCACCAGCGAGATGAAGGTGTTGGACAGGGGTGGCACCGCCACGCGGGCCGCCTGCGGAAGAATTGTCCGGATCATGGCCTGCCGCCAGGACATGCCGATGGAGAAAGCGGCTTCCCACTGGCCCTTCGGCACGGAGGAAATCACCGCTCGGATGATTTCCGAACTATAGGCACCGATGTTGAGCGTGAAGCCGATCAGCGCTGCCGGGAATGCATCCAGCAGAATTCCGATGCTTGGAAGGCCGTAGAAGATGACGAACAACTGCACCAGAAGCGGCGTTCCTCGAATGACCCAGACATAAAAGCGGGCAATCGCGGAAACGGGCTTGGGCGCAAACAGCCGGGCAAGCGCCGTCAGTAGCCCGAGGATAAGGCCGAAGGTGAAGGACAGGAGTGTGAGGGGGATGGTAAAGATCAGCCCCGCCCAGAGCAGGGAGGGCAAAGAGTCTGCCATCAATTGAAGCCAGTGCGGCACGGTGTTCTCCTCGCAAAAAGGCGGATGCCGTTTCCGGCTCCGCCTGTTCACAGAATATGGAACCCGCTTCACTCAAGGAAACGGGTATGGGAGCAAATTACTTGGAGACGTCCTGACCGAAATACTTGTCAGATATCTTCTTGTAAGTGCCGTCGGTCTTGATATCTGCCAGTGCCTTGTTGATGGCCTGCTGAAGTTCGGATTCCCCCTTGCGGAAGATGATGCCGGAATATTCCGCATTGGCCTGCTCGGCGGCAATCTTTACCGGTGCGCCCGGCTTCTGCTTCTTGAAGTCGAGGAAGGACAAGCTGTCATTGATCGTCGCATCGGCGCGGCGCGTCAGCACGAGCTGGATAGACTGGTCGAAGCCATCGGTGCCGACCAGTTCCGCGCCCGACTTTTCAGCCAGCTTGCCGAAATTGCTGGTCAGGGACTGCGCCGCCTTCTTGCCCTTCAGATCCTCGAAGCTCTTGATCGAATCATCGCCTTCGCGAACGATCAGCACGGCCTTGGAGGCGATATAGGGCTCGGAGAAATCATACTTCTGCTTGCGCGCGTCCGTAATGCCAACCTGATTGATCACGACATCATAGCGCTTGGCATCAAGACCGGCGATCAGGCCATCCCACTTGCCTTCCAGAAACTGCGCCTTCACGCCCAGCTTTTCCGCAATCGCTTCGCCGATTTCAACGTCGAAGCCAACCAGCTTGCCGGAGGCATCATGGAAGGTGAAAGGCGAATAGGTGCCTTCCGTTCCGATTTTGAGAACGCCTGCCTGTTTGATTGCGTTCAGGTTTTCACCCGCCATCGCGGGCACAAAGGTGGCCGCCTGCACAAGTGCTGCGACGGCAAGAGCTTTAAGAAGCTTCATTTTTATCTCCTTGGGAATGAAGGGCTGCATATGTCCCACAAAGGCGCGGCCAAGGCTGGGTCCAAAACTGCTGAAGGACATAGGGGCCGCGGAATATTTTTCCATTAGAATATGATTTTGCTGCATGCTGATTCGTCCCCCACGGCAAATGTACTTGCAGCTTCCCTTATTCTTGTTTATGCCTGTTTTTGCCGATTCATGCACGATTGATTATTTGAATGAACGAACTGATGTTACCGGAGAGGCAACAACGCATCCGCGACCGTCTTTCGGTTGACGGACGCGTCATCGCCGCCAGTCTCGCCGCCGAGTTCGGTGTTTCGGAAGATACGATCAGACGCGATCTCCGAGACATGGCTGCGGCCGGTCTCTGCGAGCGTGTTTACGGCGGAGCCCTGCCAGTCGCGAATTGCCTGACCAGCCTTGCTCAGCGATCCGCTCAGGACAAGCCCCGCAAACAGCGTCTTGCGCGCACTCTTCTCAGTTCAATGCAGGCCCGTTCCGTCGTTTTCCTGGATGCCGGGAGCACGAACCTCGCACTTGCCGAACTGATCCCGGAGGCATTCGAGCTCACCATCATAACCAATGCTGCTGCGATTGCCCTTGCATTGGCCGAGAAACCTTCTGTCGAAACCATCCTGATCGGAGGTAAGTTCGATCGCATGGTGGGCGGGGCTGTCGGGGCCGAGGCCGTGGAACAGTTAAGGCACTTTACCCCTGATCTCTGCGTGATCGGCACCTGCGGCTTCAGTCGATCCGGAATTCTTTCCGTATACGGCCATGAAGATGCTGCTTTCAAAAGAGCTGCGGTAAGCCAGGCAAAAGAGACCGCAGTGGCTGTGACAACTGAAAAAATAGGCGTTTCCGCCCCCTTCCAGATTGCCGAACCTGGTCGATATCACCGTCTCATCGTGGAAGAGGGGCTCGATGCCGATAGCCTCTTCGCTGCCCGTCAGCATGGGTGCCAGATCCAGTTTGCGCGAACCTGATCGTCTAGAGAGTGAGCAATCAATGAACAACGCAGCATCTTCATCGCTTGCCTCCGGGCCTGCACCGGTCGTCACGCGCGAGCGTGCTGCCGTGGCGCTGATGTTTCTGATGAACGGGTTTCTGGTGGGTGCCTGGGCACCGAAGATTCCCGAATTCGCCAGCCGCCTTGCCTTGAGCGAAAGTGCACTCGGCCTGATGATCCTGACCTTCGGTCTAGGCTCCATCACCATGATGCCGGTGGCAGGCATGCAGATTGCGCGCTTCGGTTCGGCCTGGGTCACGCGGATCACTGCGGTGCTGGTCGTTCCAACCCTGCTTCTCCTGACGGCGGTCGGATCGGTCTGGACGGCGGCCGTTGCCATCTTCCTCTTCGGAGGATTGATCGGCGCCATGGACGTGGCGATGAACGCCAATGCCGTTGCGACGGAAAAGCACATGCGCCGCTCCATCATGTCATCCTGCCATGCTTTCTGGAGCCTTGGCGGCCTGATCGGTGCCAGCACCGGCGGCATTCTCATTGCCAGTGTCGGTGCGTTTGGTCACGCAGCAATTGCAACGCTGGCAGCGGCGGCGATGGTGGCAGTTGCCTGGCCGATGATGCTGGCAGACAAGCCTCACGCTGAAGAGGCGAAGGAGAAGATACGCCTGCCGATGACGCCGCTGCCCTGGTTGATCGGCCTGGTGGCGCTGTTCTCCATGGTGCCAGAGGGCGCGGTGCTGGATTGGGGTGCGCTCTATCTGCGCAATGAACTGGGTGCCTCCGTGCAGCTTTCCGGCTTTGCCTATGCAGCTTTCTCGCTGACCATGGCCGTGATGCGCTTTGCCGGAGACATCGTGCGTGACCGTCTGGGCGCTGTCCGAACATTGCGGATCTGCACTGTGATTGCCATGATCGGCTTGCTGATTGCAGGCTTTGCGCCGAATGCCACATTGGTCATCATCGGTTTCGCCTTCGCCGGTATCGGCATTTCCAACATGGTGCCGATCGCCTTTTCCGCCGCTGGAAACCTGCCGGGCATGGCGCAGGGCATTGGTCTTTCCGTTGTCACAACCATGGGCTATTCCGGCATTCTCGTCGCGCCCTCGCTGATCGGCTTCATTGCCGAGCATGTGGGCCTAGGGACGATCTTCGCGGCACTGCCCGCGCTGCATATCGTGGTTCTTGTGCTCTCGGGTCTTGCGCGGCATGCCGACCGACCTGCCGGCTCACAGTGAATGGGAAGGGCCAGCGAGGGAATGTGATCTGGCGCAGGTGTTGACAAGCCCCCGCGCATGATCCACCTGAGGGGCACTTTTTCTGATTAAGGTGATCTCCATGTCGTCCGCTTATGATCCGAAACCACGCCGCGCCTCCGTCGCCGTTGATGTGGGCGGCGTCATCGTCGGGGGCGGTGCGCCCGTCGTTGTTCAGTCGATGACGAACACGGATACGGCGGATGTGGATTCCACCGTCGCGCAGGTGGCCGCGCTGTTTCAGGCGGGCTCCGAGATCGTTCGCATTACCGTGGACCGTGATGAAAGTGCTGCGGCAGTCCCGAAGATCCGCGAGCGCCTGCTGCGCCTTGGCATGGATGTGCCGCTGGTGGGAGACTTCCACTATATTGGCCACAAGCTCCTGAGCGATCATCCGGCCTGCGCGGAAGCGCTTGCGAAATATCGCATCAATCCCGGCAATGTCGGCTTCAAGGACAAGAAGGACAAGCAGTTCGCAGATATCATCGAGATGGCGATCCGCTACGACAAGCCGGTGCGTATCGGCGTCAACTGGGGTTCTCTTGACCAGGATCTGCTAACACGCTTGATGGACGAGAACCAAGCGCAGGGCTCGCCACTTTCAGCGCGCGAAGTCATGCATGAGGCCATCTGCCAGTCGGCGCTCTTGTCTGCGCAGCTGGCGGAAGAGATCGGCCTGCCACGCAATCGCATCATCCTCTCGGCCAAGGTCAGTCAGGTACAGGATCTGATCGCGGTTTATGGCATGCTGGCGGAACGTTCGGACCATGCTTTGCATCTTGGCCTGACCGAGGCAGGCATGGGCACAAAGGGTATCGTCGCTTCCTCCGCCGCCATGGGTTACGTGTTGCAGCACGGTATCGGCGATACGATCCGTGTGTCGCTGACCCCTGAGCCGAATGGCGACCGTACGCGCGAGGTGCAGGTTGCGCAGGAGCTGTTGCAGGTTATGGGCTTTCGCCAGTTCGTGCCGGTCGTTGCCGCCTGTCCCGGCTGCGGGCGCACCACTTCGACGGTGTTTCAGGAACTTGCCCAGAAAATTCAGGATGATATCCGCAAGAACATGCCGGTCTGGCGCGAGAAGTATCCGGGCGTAGAAGGTCTTAACGTTGCGGTCATGGGCTGCATCGTCAATGGTCCGGGCGAAAGCAAGCATGCCGATATCGGCATTTCGCTTCCCGGTACAGGTGAAACTCCTGCCGCACCTGTTTTCATCGACGGGCAAAAGGCGCTGACGCTGCGTGGCCCGAACATTGCCGCTGAATTCGAAGCCCTCGTCATCGATTACATCGAGAAGCGGTTCGGTCACAAAACAGCGGCGGAATGAATTTCTAGCAGGATGGCGGGACCTCCTCGCTCTTGCCGCAATTCATGGTAAAGGAATCGCCTCCATCACGACGGGGACGGACGATTCCATGCTCAAGAAAATCATCATTGTCGCCACCTGCGCGACCTATCTTTCCGCCTGCACGACGACTGATCCCTATACGGGCCAACAGAAGGTTTCCAATACGGCGGGTGGCGCTGCCATCGGTGCGGGCCTCGGCGCGCTTGCCGGTCTGGCCGTTGGGAATTCGCCGGTCGGCCGCCGCAATGCGGCGCTCATCGGGGCGGGCGTCGGTGCGCTCGCAGGCGGCGCTATCGGCAATTACATGGACCAGCAGGAATCGGAACTGCGCGCCCAGTTGCAGGGAACCGGTATTTCCGTAACCCGCGTCGGCGATCGCATCATTCTGAATATGCCGTCTAACATCACCTTCCCGACGGATCAGGATCAGGTTCTGCCGGGCTTCTACCAGACGCTCGATTCGGTCGCGCTTGTGCTGAACAAGTTCAATCGTACGCTGATCGATGTCAACGGCCATACGGATTCCACCGGAAGTGCAGCCCACAATCAGGAGCTCTCCGAGCGCCGCGCGGCATCCGTCGCCAATTATCTCGGTGGGCGGGGTGTGGATCAGCGCCGCATGTCAACGCTTGGTTTCGGTCCATCCCAGCCGGTTGCCTCCAACGCAACACCCAATGGCCGAGCGCAGAATCGCCGCGTCGAAATCCAGATCGCGCCGATCACGCAGGGCTGATCATCGGATCAAGCGTATACAGACAAGGCGTCGCGCCAAGCGGCGCCTTTTTCATATTGAACCTCTTCAGAGCGCGCTCGAAATCATCTTTACGCCAGCCGCGCCGAAGAAGAGTGCCATCAGCGCGTCAAGCGGGCGCCGCGCATTGCGATAGAGGTTGACGGCCCGCCGCGTTGAAAACAGCAAGGCATAGGTCATGAAGACGGTTATGCCAGTCAGCAGGCAGCCGCAGACCACGATTGCGACGGAGATGGCCGATGCGCCGGGAGGAAGCCCGAGCGAGATCGTTGCCAGCCAGCCAAAGATCGCCTTCGGATTGGTGAGGTGAATGGCATAGCCGGTCAGATAGACCCGCCACAGGCTCTTTTGACGCACAGGAGTGGTCAGATCTTCCCCGGATGGAGCCCGCCTCAGGCTTCTTGCTGCTTTGAAGGCGAGGTAAAGCATGTAGAGCCCGCCGACGATCTTGAGAAGTTGCAGGATTTCGCCATAGCGAGTCAGAACCGCCGCAAGACCCAGTGCTGCCGCCATTGCCCAGGTGAATGAGCCCGTGAAAATGCCGAGTGCGATCACGATGCCGCGTTTGCGGCCCTCATTCATCGCGGTTCCCATGATTGCCAGATTGGCGGGGCCGGGGGTTATGACTGCCACGAGGTAAAGGCTGTAGGCCGCCATCAATTGCGGCCAGTGCTGAAAAAGTTCTGACATGCGGCTATCCCGGCTTCGTTTGGCCAAGAATGCACAGGCAGGCCGCTGCAAGTCACGTGACAAGTTTTGAAGACTTGGATCACCGAATGTGATGGGAGAGGGTCAACTCTTCCTGTTTGCGACGAAACGTGCCGTGGCCACCAGAACCTGCGCCTTCTCGCCATAAGGCTGCAGAAGCTCGACGGCTTCCGTCACCAACTGGTCGAGTCGTCTTTCGGCCCAATCGAGGCCGTTGCGCGAAACGAGGGTAGCCTTGCCCCGGTCAGCATCCTTGCCCGTTGCCTTGCCCATCGTAGCGGCATCGGAGGTCACGTCCAGCACGTCGTCCGCGATCTGGAAGGCGAGGCCTATGATCTCTCCAAAGCGGCGCAGGCGCTTGCGATCGTCCTCAGAGGCGCCGGCAATGATGGCTCCGGCTTCACAGGCAAAGCGCAGCAGAGCGCCTGTCTTCATGGCCTGGAGCGTGATGACGCCATCCTCATCCGGTGCAGCGGTCTCTGCCGCAAGGTCCAGTGCCTGTCCGCCTGCCATGCCCCCAAGACCGGCGGCACGCGAAAGCGCCAGGACAAGCTCCACCTTGCGGTCCGCTGCGAGCTTCGTTGCGGGCGCGGTGATGATATCGAACGCATAGGTCAGAAGGCTGTCACCGGCCAGAATGGCTGTCGCTTCGTCAAACGCCTTGTGAACAGTCGGCTGGCCCCGGCGCAGGTCATCGTCATCCATGGCGGGAAGATCGTCATGGATCAGGGAATAGCTGTGCAGGCATTCAAGAGCCGCACCGACGCGCGAAGCAGCCTCCGGATCGCCGCCAAACAACAGCGCGCTTTCCTGCACGAGAAAGGGCCGAAGCCGCTTGCCGCCATTCAGCGTGCCGTGGCGCATCGCCGCCAGCAGATGGTTCGGGCGGACAATCTCATCGTCGCGAACCGTGCTGTCGAGCAGGTCCGAGAGCAGACGTTCCATATCGGCCGCGCGTTGGCGCAAGTGATCTTCGAAAAGGGTGCTATCCAAGGTCTTCATGGCGGTTCCTTGGCATGAGCGGCGGGCGGAGGCAACGAAGTTTTGCGAAAAGCCTTGAGTAAGCGGCACTGCCACTCGCTTTCGATGCACGGTGCCGGTATGAACACAACAGGAATGGCTAAAACGAGTAGGGATGTTGGACGTTTCCTCCGACCAGCAGCAATCCGAAGAGGACGAGGCACCGCCCATGGCGAGCCCAAAGCCCGACTGGCGGATCAGGGAAAGGCTGCTGCTTGCCGCCAAGATCGTGGGTGCATTTCTTCTGCTGCCTTATGTGCTGGTTCTGCTCTACGCGCTCCCATTCGTGCGCCCTGTTTCAACCTTGATGCTGGCCGATCTTGCCCTGTTCAGAGGCTACGACCGGCAGTGGGTGTCGTTCGAAGATATTTCTCCAACGCTGGTGCGTTCGGTCATGATGTCCGAGGACGGGCAGTTCTGCGCCCATGGCGGCGTCGATTGGGTTCAGATGCGCGGGGTCGTTCAGGATGCGCTGGAGGGCGAGGCGACGCGTGGCGCAAGCACCATTCCCATGCAGACGGCAAAGAACCTGTTCCTCTGGAATGGCCGAAGCTTCGTTCGAAAGGGGCTGGAACTGCCTCTTGCCATGTGGGCCGATCTCGTCTGGTCGAAGCGACGCATGATGGAAATCTATCTCAACGTTGCCGAATGGGGCCCTGGCATCTACGGGATCGAGGCGGCCTCGCGACACTATTTCAAGGTGCCTGCCGCCAAGTTGACCCGGCGACAGGCTGGTCTCCTGGCTGTTGCGCTTCCCAATCCAATCACCCGGGTTGCCAGCAAGCCCGGGCGAGGGATGCAGCGGCTTGCCGGGGTTATCGAAAGGCGTGCGCAAGCAGCGGGTGGCTACATAAGCTGCCTTTATGGCTGACCTCACAAAAATGCGTTGGAGCCCGGCAAGCCATGCCTGTAGGTTCGCTGGAAACGAGCAGAGGGTGGATCGATGGACGGGCTGGTACTTTATATCGCGAACAAGAATTATTCTTCCTGGTCCCTTCGTCCCTGGATGGCCATGAAGGCCGCGAATGTTCCGTTCGAAGAGGTGTTGACCCAGTTCGACGATAGCGGCGGCAATCCCAAGTTCCGCGAATTCTCGCCGACCGGCAGGGTGCCGGTGCTGAAACACGGCAGCCTGCATATCTGGGAGTCGCTGGCCATCATCGAGTATGTGGCCGAGCTTTATCCGGAGGCTGGCGTCTGGCCTTATGATCCTGCCGATCGCGCATTGGCCCGCTCTATTTCCATGGAGATGCTTTCCGGCTTTCGTGCCCTGCGTGGCGCCTGCCCCATGAACATGCGTCGCGAGAAGAGGGCTATCGACCTGCCGGATGGTGTGGCAGGCGATGTGGCGCGGATCACCGAGATCTGGAAAACGATGCGGCACCGCTCCGGCGGGCCATTCCTGTTCGGTGCCTTCAGTGGCGCGGATGCGATGTTTGCGCCGGTGATAAACCGGCTGGATGTCTATGATATAGCGGTTGACGACGACACCAGATCCTATATGGCTGCCATGCAGGCGCATCCGGCATGGATCGAATGGAAGGAGGCGGCCTTGGCCGAACCCTGGATCGTTCCGGCGGATGAAGCCTGATTTGCCTCCCGGGTCTGAATTGACTCGAAAAAATCCCTGTGGGGACTGGTCAAAGCCTGTTCCGGCATGTATAAGCGCCGCAAATTTCCGAGATCGAAGCTAGTCTTTCACGGTCGATACCGGCCGCAGACTGAGTTTTGCACGCCTATTTGGAGTAACGAGAATGGCAGTACCGAAGAGAAAAGTGAGCCCGTCCAAGCGCGGTATGCGCCGTTCGGCTGACGCCCTGAAGAACCCGACCTATGTCGAAGACAAGAACTCCGGCGAACTGCGTCGTCCGCACCATATCGACCTGAAGACCGGTATGTATCGTGGTCGCCAGGTTCTGACGCCGAAGGAAAGCGCATAAGCGTTTTTCATCGTCTTGATGCTGAAAGGCTGGCGTTTCGCCGGCCTTTTCTGTCTTTGGTGGTCTGAAACAGAAAAGGGCCGGTATGTATCCGACCCTTCCTGATTATGCTGGCTGATCGGTTGTTGATCAGTGGCGAATTGTATTTGCCTGGGCAGCGGTTTCGCCCACATTCATTGCGCGGACGAAAGGTCTCAACTGCCACAGAGCTGACAGGCCCACGAGAACATAGACTATTCTGGAAAGAAGGGCTTGCTGCCCACCGAAGAGAGCCGCGACGAGATCGAAGTTGGCCAAGCCGACAAGTAGCCAGTTGACACCGCCGATGATGATGAGAAGCAGGGTGATCAGGTTGATGGCACGCATGATTTTCTCCTTGAGGGACGGTGTGCTAACCGGATCAAGCTGCTGGAGTTCCTCATGAAAGCGATCGGTTGCAGACACGGAAACGTTACATTTCCGTCCAATGCTCGCTTGAAACAGTTCGGGAGCGATGAGGCTCCCGTTCGCCAGTCTGGTTGGTTTCGTGCCGCTTTGGCTCACGAGCCGAAGCTGTCCAGCCGGTTCTGCAAGCTGCGCAACTGCTCTTTCAGATCGTCTATGTCGCGTGGGTCGGCGCTCTTCTTCGCGGCCTCCGGCGTGGCCTGCGGTGTTGCACCAAAGGGCGAGAACATTTGCATGGCCTGACGGAACATTTCCGTATTTCGCCGCACCTGCTCTTCCATCAATTGCATAGGCGCCTGCAGGTTCTTTGTGAGTGGCGTTTCGCCGAAGGCGCGCGTCATCTGTTCGCGCATTTGCGTCTGCTGGTCGGCGAAGGTCTTCATCGAGTGCTCGAGGAAGGTGGGCACCACCATCTGCATCTGGTCACCGTAATAGGAGATCAGCTGGCGCAGGAATGAAATCGGCAACAGGGTATTTCCGGTTTTCGATTCCTGCTCGAAGATAATCTGCGTCAGGACGGAATGGGTGATATCTTCGCCGCTCTTGGCGTCCTGTACCGTGAAGTCCTCGCCGCGCTTGACCATCTGCGCAAGATCTTCCAGCGTCACGTAAGTGCTGGTGCCTGTATTATAGAGCCGGCGGTTGGCATATTTTTTTATGACAACGTCACCATCCGTCTTGGCCATATTTATCTCCTGATCCCGTCAATATGGAATTTTGTATTTCGCTCCCGCAGTAACACTACGCTTAAATAAACCATGCTGACAACGGATTTGTGCGATGCGAGAGCTGTGGATGATTCGCCCCTCAGGTTGAATCCCGGCATGCAAAGTTTTGACAGGTGCCATGTGAAATCCGCCGAAGGTTGCCTTTGACTTGTGGCTCAAGCTTTGCCAGTCTTCACTTCAACCAATCAGGGATTTTCGGAGGAACACCCATGAGTCAGCCATCCATCGTTATTGCGTCTGCGGCCCGCACTGCCGTCGGTTCATTCAACGGGTCTTTCGCCAACACACCTGCCCATGAGCTGGGTGCCGCCGCCATCAAGGCAGCGCTGGAACGCGCCAAGGTTGAAGCGTCTGAAGTCGATGAAGTCATTCTTGGACAGATCCTGACCGCTGGCGAGGGACAGAATCCGGCCCGTCAGGCGGCGATGAAGGCGGGCATTCCGCAGGAAAAGACGGCCTGGGGCATGAACCAGCTCTGCGGCTCGGGTCTGCGCGCCGTCGCGCTTGGCATGCAGCAGATCGCTTCAGGCGACGCCCGCATCATCGTGGCGGGTGGTCAGGAATCGATGTCCATGGCGCCGCATTGCGCGCATCTGCGCAACGGCACCAAGATGGGCGACATGAAAATGATCGATACCATGATCAAGGACGGCCTGACGGACGCCTTCTACGGCTATCACATGGGTATCACGGCCGAGAACGTGGCACGTCAGTGGCAGCTTTCTCGCGACGAGCAGGATCAATTCGCACTGGCTTCCCAGAACAAGGCGGAAGCTGCGCAGAAGGCTGGTCGTTTTGTCGACGAAATCACGCCCTTCGTAGTCAAGGGACGGAAGGGTGACGTGACGGTCGATGCGGATGAATATATCCGCGCTGGCGCCACGCTGGAAAGCATGACCAAGCTGCGACCGGCCTTCGACAAGGAAGGAACGGTGACCGCTGGTAATGCCTCCGGTATCAATGACGGGGCAGCCGTCGCGCTTCTGATGAGCGAGGAAGAAGCTGTGCGCCGCGGTATCGTGCCTATGGCTCGTATCGTATCCTGGGCAACGGCGGGCGTCGATCCGCAGATCATGGGAACAGGGCCAATTCCCGCTTCCCGCCGCGCGCTGGAGAAGGCGGGCTGGTCAGTCAAGGATCTGGATCTCGTCGAGGCAAACGAAGCCTTCGCCGCGCAGGCCTGCGCCGTCAACAAGGACATGGGCTGGGATCCTTCGATCGTGAACGTGAACGGCGGTGCGATCGCCATCGGCCATCCGGTGGGTGCTTCCGGCGCGCGTGTCATGAACACGCTTCTGTTTGAAATGAAGCGGCGCGGCGCCAAGAAGGGTCTTGCGACGCTTTGCATCGGCGGCGGCATGGGCGTTGCCATGTGCTTCGAGGCCATGTGATGACTGGATTTCCGGCCACATAGAAGGGCCGGCGTGTGAAAAATGAAGCGCGTTGTCGCCTTGGCGATGCGCTTCAGAATTTGTGTCGCATGCCGTCATCGTATTTGAGCTGAACACAAATGCGCGGCATGCCTTTTCGGGGGGAAACTTCATGTCGAGAGTAGCATTGGTATCGGGCGGAACACGGGGCATCGGCTCTGCAATCGCCCTGGCGTTGAAGACAGCGGGCTACAAGGTTGCGGCGAATTATGCCGGCAACGAAGAAAAAGCGAATGCATTCCGTGATGTGACCGGCATTCCCGTTTTCAAATGGGACGTTTCATCCTACGAGGCGTGCGTGGACGGCATCGCGCGGGTAGAAGCGGAACTCGGCCCGGTTGAAGTGCTCGTCAACAATGCCGGCATCACACGTGACGCCATGTTCCACAAAATGAGCCCGGCTCAATGGAATGAAGTCATCAACACCAATCTGACCGGTCTCTTCAACATGACGCATCCGGTCTGGTCCGGCATGCGGGACCGCAGTTTCGGCCGCATCATCAATATTTCATCCATCAATGGCCAGAAGGGCCAGATGGGACAGGCGAACTATTCCGCTGCCAAGGCGGGTGACCTCGGCTTCACCAAGGCGCTGGCGCAGGAAGGTGCTGCGAAAAACATCACCGTCAACGCAATCTGCCCGGGCTATATCGCGACTGAAATGGTCATGGCGGTTCCGGAAAAGGTGATGAATGAGCGCATTCTGCCGCAGATCCCGGTCGGGCGTCTTGGCCAGCCGGAGGAGATCGCGCGCTGCGTGGTGTTCCTCGCTTCCGATGAGGCGGGCTATATCACCGGCTCGACGATCTCTGCCAATGGTGGACAGTATTTTGCGTGAGTGATGAGACGAAAAAGGCCGGGGCTTTCGCTCCGACCTTTTTCATGCGTTCCGATGGACCGGAACTTAGCGGCAACGCGCCTCGTAGTTGCGGCCATAACGGTCACGATAGATGCAGTAGCCGCGACGTTCCTGCGACTGGCCGATGGCTGCGCCAACCAGACCGCCACCGACTGCGCCAACGGCTGCACCGCCCCAGCTATTCGTCACGGCACCGCCGATGACTGCACCGGTGCCGGCACCAATAGCCGTTCCGCGTTCTGTTGCCGTGCAGGATGCAAGCATGCCGATCAATGCTGCGGCGGTAAGAATCTTTTTCATGTCCTGGTTCCTTCCCTGTTAAACCTTGAGACGTTCTTGATTAGATCCTGCCCATCAGGAGCAGGATGATGATGATGAGTACGACAAGGCCCAACCCACCCGATGGACCATAGCCCCAATTGCGGCTGTGGCCCCAGTTTGGCAGGGCACCGATCAAGAGAAGGATCAAGATCACAAGAAGAATAGTGCCGAGCATTTTTGGCCTCCGATACTGAAATGCGGGCGACGGATCGTCGTGCGGCGGTAACGGCTTGGCTCACTTTTGGTTCCAGGCTTCCTTCACGATTCGGACGCTTGGTTCAATTGCCTGTGTGCTCCAACTCTTGCAGGCTGATGACGATTGGATCAGGAAAAGCCGAGGCCATGGCTCGTACTTGTTCATGCCGACTGACGATTAATTTGTCTTCTGAGGCATTTCTGCTTGCCATTCGCGGACGCAGTCGCCATGTGTGGTCCGACCGCCCGCGAAGGTGGTGACAGTAATTGTGCGGATGACAGGCTTTGAATTCACAAGCCCCCATGATCTTGAGCGGTCGCGGTGTAACTGCGGTCCTCGGCCCGACGAACACCGGCAAGACGCATTATGCGATCGAGCGAATGGTGGCGCATGGCTCCGGGGTCATTGGGCTTCCTCTTCGGCTTCTCGCACGTGAGGTCTATACAAGGCTGGTCGAGAAAGTCGGACCGACCCATGTGGCGCTTGTCACGGGCGAAGAAAAGATCACCCCGCCCAATGCCCGCTTTTCCGTCTGCACCGTTGAGGCCATGCCGCGCGAGACGAAGTCCGCCTTTGTAGCCATCGATGAAGTGCAGCTTGCAGGCGATCTGGAGCGTGGTCACATCTTCACCGACCGCATCCTGCACTTGCGGGGACGGGAAGAGACTCTGCTGCTGGGCGCCGGCACCATGCGGCCAATCCTGGAGCGGCTACTTCCTGGGCTGACGGTGATCGAGCGACCGCGCCTTTCGCAGCTGTTTTATGCCGGGCAAAAGAAAATCACCCGCCTGCCGCAACGCTCTGCCATTGTCGCGTTCTCCGCCGACGAGGTTTATGCGATCGCGGAACTCATTCGTCGTCAGCGTGGTGGCGCCGCCGTCGTTCTGGGTGCGCTGAGCCCCCGGACTCGCAACGCGCAGGTGGGGCTCTACCAGTCCGGTGATGTGGAGTATCTGGTTGCAACCGATGCGATCGGCATGGGCCTCAATCTCGATGTCGATCATGTGGCCTTCGCGCAGGATCGCAAGTTCGACGGCTATCAGTTTCGCAATCTCAATCCCGGAGAACTCGGGCAGATTGCCGGACGTGCGGGCCGACATCTGAGGGATGGCACGTTTGGTGTGACGGGACAGGTCCAGCCGTTCGATGATGAGTTGGTCGAGCGAATCGAGACCCACCAGTTCGATCCCGTGAAGGTTCTGCAATGGCGTTCCAAGGCGCTCGATTTCTCGTCCTTGAGAGATCTGCGAGCAAGTCTTGATGTGGCACCCGTCATCCAGGGGTTGACGCGTGCGCTTCCGGCAACGGACAGCCAGGCGCTGGACTATCTGTCGCGATATCCGGAGGTCATTGATATGGCCACAAACCCGGAACGCGTCGAGAAATTGTGGGATGCCTGTGCGCTCCCGGACTACCGAAGAATTACGCCTGCCCAGCATGCGGACCTGATTTCGACGATTTTTTCGGATCTGGTGCGAATCGGCTGGGTGAACGAAGATTTCATGGCCGAACAGGTGCAGCGCGCCGACCGGACGGATGGCGAGATCGATACGCTTTCCGCGCGAATCGCACAGATTCGGACGTGGACTTATGTATCCAACCGGCCGGGGTGGCTTGCGCATCCGACACACTGGCAAGAAAAGACTCGGGAAATCGAGGACAGGTTGTCGGACGCGCTGCATGAAAGGTTGACGAAACGCTTTGTTGATCGCAGGACATCTGTGCTCATGAAGCGCCTGAGAGAGAATGCGATGCTGGAAGCTGAAATCAGTGTGAATGGAGATGTCTTCGTAGAGGGACATCACGTCGGTCAACTCGCCGGTTTCCGGTTTACCCCGATAGCGGGTACCGAGGGGCCAGATGCGAAAGCTGTGCAGGGGGCAGCCCAGAAGGCGCTGGCGCTCGAATTCGAGGCGCGCGCCGCGCGTCTCTACGCGTGCGGCAATGGCGATCTGGCGCTCGGATCTGACGGCTTCGTTCGCTGGCTGGGCGAGCCGGTCGCAAAGCTCGCGGCTGGCGACCACATCATGCATCCGCGCCTCATCCTGCTCTCCGACGAGCAGTTGACTGGTAATGCGCGTGATCATGTGGCGGCGCGTCTTGAGCGCTTCGTCAACCATCACATTGCAACAGTGCTGAAGCCGCTGGACGATCTGTCTCGCGCCGAAGACCTCCAGGGTCTGGCTAAGGGTCTGGCGTTTCAGCTGGTCGAGAACCTCGGTCTGATGTTCCGTCGGGATGTGGCCGATGAGGTCAAGTCGCTGGATCAGGATGCGCGCGCTTCGATGCGCCGCTATGGCATCCGCTTCGGTGCCTACCATATCTTCATGCCGCTCCTGCTGAAGCCGGCACCGGCAGAACTCATCACGCTCCTCTGGGCGTTGAAGAACGACGGTCTGGACAAGCCGGGTTATGGCGATCTGATCCCGGCACTGGCGGCGGGCCGCACCTCTGTTGTCACGGATCCGTCCTTCGAGCGGAGCTTCTACAAGCTTGCGGGCTTCCGCTTCCTGGGCAAGCGTGCCGTGCGCGTCGATATCCTTGAGCGTCTGGCCGATCTCATTCGTCCGCTCCTGCAATGGAAGCCGGGTTCCAGCGCGCGTCCTGACGGCGCCTACGACGGACGTCGTTTTGTCACGACAACCGCCATGCTTTCCATTCTGGGCGCGACGCCTGATGACATGGAAGAAATTCTCAAAGGTCTGGGCTATCGCGCCGACGCGGTGAGCGCTGAAGAAGCGCAAGCCTTCCTGGCCAGCCAGCAGCCTACATCAGTCGCGCCAGTCTCTGATGCGGCTGAAACCACTGATTCAGGGGATGATGCAGATCCAGCGCCGCAGGAACAGGCTGGCGAAATGCCTGTCGCACCTGAAGTTGCTGCCGAAGCGACTGCAGGTGAGCCTGCCGTAGCCGAAGAGCCGAAGCCTGTCCTCCTTTGGCGTCCCGGCGGCGGCCGTGCGGAAAATCAGCGTGGCGGACAGTGTCCGCAAGGCGAACGCCGTGCGCCGAACAATGCGCCTCGTCAGGGTGAAGGTCGTCGCGACAATCGTGACAACCGCGAAAGAGGTGAGCGCACCGAGCAGGGCGGACGTCCGAACCGGGACGGCGGCTCCAATCGTGATGGTGGTCGCCCTAATCATCGTGGCGATCGGCAGGACGGTCGTCCTGACCGCGGCCGGGGCGACCGTCCCGAGCGTGGAGATCGCGGCAAAGCGCCGCAGCCAGCCCGCTTCGAGGCCAAGCCTCCGCGCAAGGAGAAGCCGATTGATCCGGATTCACCTTTCGCAAAGCTCGCTGCCCTGAAAGAGCAGATGAAGAAGTAAGATGACGGGAGAGCCACTTGGAGAGCAGCGTCAGCGCATCGACAAGTGGCTTTTCTTTGCCCGGCTTGTGAAGTCCAGAGCGCTGGCCCAGGCTCTCGTGGAAGGCGGGTTCGTCTCGGTCAACGGCCAGGTGATCACACTGCCGAGCCGCATGATCCGTTGCGGGGATCGTATCGATCTTGCCCTTGAGAGCGGTGACAAACGGCTCGTGATGCGGGCTCCTGGCGAGCGCCGCGGTCCTTATCCGGAAGCATCCCGACTGTACGAGGATGTTTCCGAGCCACAGGCAAGGCTTTCGGCCTTCGAACGCGCTCAGCGAATGGTTCGCCCCCTGAAATAAATTCCCCTGTCATTCACCGGTTTTGGCGGATGAAATTGCGCGATTGGTGACACTGCTTCGAACTTTGTTTCGCGCTTCGCAGAGGTGCAACAAACTGGCTCGACGGACGTTTGGAAGCATTCTCTTTTGCCTTGCGAATGGCGCGCAAAGCCTTTAGGGACAAGGCAAGCGGGCTTTAGCGTTTCGCGGATCAAGCGGATACCTGTTGAAGCCCTTTGCTGTCTCTTTCCGACGGTGCCTGAACACTGGATTTTGCTGGAGTGCCTCATGACGTATGTCGTGACTGATAACTGTATCCGTTGCAAGTATACCGATTGCGTCGAAGTCTGCCCGGTAGATTGCTTCTATGAGGGCGAAAACTTCCTGGTAATCCATCCGGATGAGTGCATCGATTGCGGTGTCTGTGAACCGGAATGTCCAGCAGAGGCCATCAAGCCCGACACGGAGCCGGGTCTCGACAAGTGGCTCAAGGTCAATGCCGAATATGCCCAGGTCTGGCCCAACATCACTGTGAAGCGTGATGCCATGCCGGAAGCCAAGGAAATGGACGGCGTGCAAAACAAGTTCGAGCAGTACTTCTCGGAAGAGCCGGGCAAGGGCGACTGAGCAGCCGACGGATCATCCATTTAATCTCTGCTTAAGTATTAGGCAGGGACGAATCGTTGCAAGCTTGCGACTGCGAAAGCAAATCATTGATTCACGCCCATAATTGTGGTAGACAATAGAAACTGTTCCACAAAGCGGCATTCGCGTGCCCAAAAACATCACGAAAGCAAAAGATCACCCGCCGCGGTTTCCGTGACATACCACATGTGTGAATGTCTTGGTCGCAGATCGCGGAAGGGAATTGTTTTCGCGCGCGTTTGGCGGATCAGTATGGAGTCACCCGACGGTTCCCCCGTCTCATCCGGGCCTGACAGACCCGGCCCCGGCACATGGACAGCCGGGTGCGTAACAGGGAGTTTGTTAAACGAATGACGACCCAGCAGAAAAAATCTTCAGCGCGCCACGGATTCAAGACCGGTGAAGCCATCGTCTATCCGGCGCACGGAGTGGGTACTATCACGGCGATCGAGGAACAGGAAGTTGCTGGCATGAAGCTGGAGCTTTTTGTGATCGATTTTGAAAAGGACAAGATGCGCTTGAAAGTTCCAGTCGCCAAGGCTGTGAGCATCGGCATGCGCAAGCTGTCCGAGAACGATTTCGTCGAACGCGCTCTCAAGGTCGTTCAAGGCAAGGCTCGTGTGAAGCGCACCATGTGGTCACGCCGCGCGCAGGAATATGATGCGAAGATCAACTCTGGCGATCTGATTTCCATCGCAGAAGTGGTGCGTGATCTCTATCGTGCTGAGAATCAGCCTGAGCAGTCGTATTCCGAACGCCAGCTTTACGAAGCTGCATTGGACCGGATGGCTCGCGAAATTGCTGCCGTCAACAAGATGTCGGACACGGAAGCTGTCCGCTTGGTCGAGACCAATCTTGCCAAAAGCCCAAAGCGTGGCAAGGCCATCGATGAAGACGATGCGCAGGAAGAAGCGGCGTAAGCGCTTCTTAAGAAACATCTTAAAAAACCCGGCGGCAGCCGGGTTTTTTATTGGAACCATATTTTCCCTGAAGCGTTAACCCGCCGGAACGGCGAAGAGTGCTGTCTTGCAAATCTCTTCGCCATGGAAACCGTGGAGCGAGGCCTTGGCCGATCTTCCGCCGACCGAGCCGGGGATTCGAACGCATGAACTGCCGATTTTTGTTGAAGCGCAGTGATCCAAGGCCGGGGGCCAGGGAGTACTCAGCTACGCCATTTTCCAATCATTCAGTTTCAGGGAGAGCGCTATGAACGCCATGTCCGCAGATCGCAACATGATCAAGATCGCCATGTCGGCACCCTACCTCGCCCGTGAAGAGGAGCGCGATCTGGCTGTCCGATGGAAAGACGATCAAGACCAGGATGCTCGCAATCAGATTGCTCTGGCCCACATGCGCCTCGTCATCGCCATGGCTTCCAAGTTCCGCGGTTTTGGTTTGCCAATGAGCGATCTCGTTCAAGAAGGCTATGTAGGGCTGCTGGAAGCGGCGGCAAGGTTTGAGCCTGCGCGCGATGTACGATTTTCGACCTATGCGAGTTGGTGGATCCGCGCTTCGATGCAGGATTACATTCTGCGCAACTGGTCTATCGTTCGTGGCGGGACCAGTTCAGCGCAGAAGGCGCTGTTCTTCAATCTACGCCGTCTGCGCGCGAAGCTCGCACGTGGCGACAGCAACCTGACGGCTCAAGCTATTCATGAGGAGATTGCGACGGCACTGGGCGTCAGCCTGGCTGACGTTCAGACTATGGACGCCCGCCTCTCCAGCAATGATGCGTCCTTGCAGGCTCCGTCGATCTCGGGCGACGCCGATAGCGCTGAGCGACTGGATATGCTGGAAAGTGCCGAGCCGCTTCCGGATGAACAGGTTTCCGGCATGATCGATGGTGAGCGCCGGATGCGCTGGCTGCAGGGCGCCTTGACGAAGTTGAACGACCGGGAGAAGAAAATCATTCGTGCCCGGCGTCTGACGGATGATGGTGCGACGCTGGAGGCGCTTGGTGCAGAACTGGGAATTTCCAAGGAGCGTGTGCGCCAGATCGAAAGCCGCGCAATCGAAAAGCTGAAATCAGCGTTGGTCTCGATCAACCCGCAGATGGCGGCCGCCTGCTAAAGCGGTGGCGATCGTTCGGATTCGCTCCTGACGCTTTAAGGCAGAGCGGCGCGCGCTGCTCCAAGCCCGCCTGTGCGATTTACGCACAGGCGTGTGTTGTCTTAACGCCGCCGTCCTTGCGGTAACCGGTGTCAATCGTAATCGTGCCGCCAACGGCTCGCGAAACGCAGGCGCATATTTTCGCTTCCTCACGTCGTTCTTCCGCAGAAAAGAAGACATCGCGATGATCAAGCGGGGCGGATGCTTCCAGGACGGTGATGGCGCAAAGGCCGCATTCGCCGCGGCGACAGTCGTAAATCATGTCGATGCCGGCTTCCATCAGCGCATCCAGCATCGTCTGGTCTGCCCGCACTTCGATGCTTTTCTCGCGATGTGGCACGTTCACATGAAAGGCTTGCTCCGCAAAGCGGCCGCTATCCCCAAACACCTCGAAACGCAGCCGGCTCATTGGTCTGCCGCTTTCACGCCATAAGTTTCGCGCTGTCTCAAGCAGACCGTGGGGACCACAGATATATGCTTCTCCATCCGGCGGCAGGGCAGCAAATTCGCTGGCGAGATCGAAGGCCTGTCCGTCCTCTTGACTGAAGGTCTCGATACGGTCTCCCAGAATGGTTCGGAGTTCATCGGCGAAGGCCATCTGGTCTCTGCTTCTGGCGCCATAAATCAGGCGAACCGACTGGCCACGCGTTGCGAGAGCCTTTGCCATTCCGTAGATCGGTGTGATGCCGATGCCGCCAGCGACCAGCAGGTAATGCGAGGCTCGCCACGAAAGCTCGAACCGATTTTCCGGCTCGGTCATTTCGGTCTCGTCACCGGGCTTGAGCCCCCAGACAAAGGCTGAGCCTCCGCGGCTATTGGGGTGCAGTTTCACGGCAATTTTCAGAGTACCGGGTTCACTCGGTAGAACCGTATAGGTGCGGATGGCTGGCTCGCCATTGATCGACACCTTGATATTGGTGTGCGATCCAGGATCGAAAGACGAACATAAACCATCAACGTCGAAGGTTACAGCGCGCACATCCTCGGCAGGGGTCTCGATGGCAAGCACCCGCGCCGCGCGCCATTCCAGTTTGGAGCGCATCAATTCCTCCTCAAAACAAAACTCTTTCAGCCCGACATCAAGGCCAGAGCCACTACCTTGCGGCGCAGGTCAGGCTGCTCCTCCAGAACGAAATCCAGATTTTGACGCGCAAGCCGGGCATGCTCGCGCGCAATGGCTTCGGCACGAGACCCCTCACGCAGCTCTATCGCTGAAAGCATGGCCTTGTGCTGGGTCTGTGCAACAATGAGCGTGCGGTGAAACGCAGGTACATCCGACTGCGTGTTGACGAAAGCATTCGGGCTGGCGAAGGGCAGGCATGCTATCCGCTCGATTTCCCGCATGAGAACTTCACTGCCGCAGAGGTTCCATAGAAGGCGATGGAAGTCACCGTTCAGGACTTCATAACGCTCGAAATCCACGTCATGAGCACCAACCTGCATCACGAGGTCGAGTTGGCGAACAACCTCGTGCATCGCTCTCAGGGGACTTGCCGGTGCGCCCCTCTCTGCGGCCAGCCGCGCTGCAGTTCCCTCCAGCACGCCGCGAAGTTCGATCGCATCGAAGACCTCCTGCCTGCTAAAGGATCGCACCGCATAGCCGCCGGACGGGATCAGGCAGACCAGACCTTCCTGTTCAAGTCGCTGCAGGGCGCTGCGCAACGGAGTGCGCGAGACACCGAGACGCTGGGCCAATGCGACTTCCGAGAGGCGCTCGCCTGGTTCCACATCGCCGGTGAGGACGAGATCTCGCAAGGCAAGCAGGGCCTTTGCGCTCTGCTGTTTCGGCTCGCGTTCCGCTTCCATGCCACTCGTCACTCTGCCGCCACGACCTTTGGTCTCGTTTCCTCATCGATCATGCGGTCAATGAGCTTTCGGGCCCACATTGATCCGGCGTCAATGTTGAGATTGTAGAAGCGATGGTCAGGGTTGGCATCGATTGCCTTCTGCTGAGCCTCCAGCACCACCTCATCCTCGCGGAACACGCCCGCAACACCCTCGCGCAGTTCGTGTGTGCGCGCCTGATTGCCGAGATCGTAGTTTCGGGCAAAGGCCCAGAAGTAGAGGCAGGTTTTGTCGGTCGCAGGCGTAATCGTGTTCAGCACGTAACCGTTCACGCCCTTTGAACGATCACCCTGCGGGGCACCGGTGCCGGCTTCGGCTACGCCGACATCAATGGTCACAGTGCAAGGGGCCTCAAAGCGGATGATCTGCCAACGGTCGACCTTGCCGGGGCGTCCATACTGCTTGCGCCAGAAGGGCGGCGGATCGATGTTTTCCATCCAGCGGGTGATGTACGCGAATCGATCGGAGTGGCTCGCGTCGAAGGGTGCCTCAGCCACAGCGCGATTGCCGATCGAAGAGCCGTGCACAAAGGTCTCGTGCGTCAGGTCCATCAGATTGTCGACGACCAGTCGGTAATCGCATTTGACCTCGATCAGCTTTCCGTCTGCGGCCCAGTCCGGATCCTTGTTCCAATGCAGGTCGGGTATGAGGAGAGGATCTGCAAGAGAGGGGTCGCCCGGCCAGATCCAGATGAAGCGGTGCTTTTCGGCAATCGGGTAAGACTTCACGCAGGCTGATGGATTGATGGTGTCCTGAGACGGCATGTATACACAGCGGCCGGTGTCGTCGAATTCCAGGCCGTGATAGCCGCAGACCACATTATCACCTTCCAGCCTGCCCAAGGAGAGCGGCACCAGCCTGTGCCAACAGGCATCGGCAAGCGCGACGGGCGTTCCGTCATTCTTGCGATAGAGGACAACCGGTTTGTTGCAGATGGTGCGTGGCAGAAGTGCCCGCTTCAACTCTACATCATAGGCAGCGGCATACCAGGCGTTCAGCGGGAAAGTTGGTTTTGACATGTGCATCACTCCTCTTAATGAGAAGGTTTGCTCAATGTATACATTCTGTCAAGCGGCTAGTGAAATTTGCAGCGAATTCCCCTTTCGGTCGGACTGAATGGCTCCCTGCTGTATACACAAAGACTGGAGGTGCGGATCAGTCAGAAATGATCTTCAGGCGCTGGCCGGGTGTGATCGACGCGCCTGTGGGCAACGCGTTCAGAACACGAAACAGGTCAAGCTTACGGTCAGTTCCCATCATTCTGGCAGACAGCGTGGTTATCGTGTCGCCCTGTTGAGCCGTCACCACACGAACGCGCAGCGGCTTCAGATCCGCCGCTTCCTGAGGGGTTATCTTGCGAAAGCTGTTGCGGATCGTTTCAGCCGTCGCCTGGAGGGTTGAATTGCCTTTTGGCACCGCTGTCAGGAATCGGAAGATCCGCTTGTCCATGCGGATTACGGTCACATCGAAATCCCACCGTTCCGCAGAGGCTTTCGCATTGGCGGCAGGCAGGCCGTTTACGGTGATGTCTCGAACGGTATTCGGCTGCAGGCCAGCAACCCAGCCGCTTGTCAGATAGTTGGTCAGGCTCTGCGTATCGCTGCCTTCGACGCCATCGAAGCGGATAGCCGTCTCATCCGGTCCGGTTGCCAGTACGGCTTCGGCCTTGTTATCGATCCGGAAGCCTTCCGGCACATCGAAACGTATGCCAAGGCCTGCATGCAGGAAGGTCTCGTTGCGAACATAGCCTTCCTCCGGGCTGTCGCCGTAGAGAAGTCCATCGATGCCGTTGAGGTAGTAATCGCGCCCCTTGTCGCCGACGGTTCCCTCCTGCCCAAAAGCGCGTGCGTGCTGGCGCGCCAGTTCCACGCGTTGCGGCGCGTTGGGGTGACTGGACAGAAAGTCCAGGCTCTGGTCGCTTTCCGGATCTACCGAGGAGAAGCGGGCGTAGGCAGCCATGCTGTCCAGAAAACGTGCTGCGGCATAGGCATCGTAACCGGCCTCACCCAGCATACGCACGCCGATCACATCCGCCTGCAGTTCCTGCTGCCGGGAAAAGGCTGCGAGACGCAGCTTGCCACGGGCAAGAGCCTGCTTGCCGGCCAGATCGCTGGAAAGAACTTCAGCCACGACACGGCTCGCGATGACTTCGGCCTCTTCTCGCTTCTGTCGCTCGATGCCGTGATTGGCGGTCACATGCGCCATTTCATGGCTGAGTACAGCGGCGACCTCCGAGGCGTCATTTGCCAGCGCCAGCAGGCCACGGGTTACATAAAGATAGCCGCCTGGTAGCGCAAACGCATTGATGGCCGGCGAGTTCAGAATGGTTATGCGATACGACTGATTGGGGTTTTCTGATACCGCGGTCAGTGCGCCGGTGATACGCGCAACCAGCCTTTCCGTCTTGGCATCGTGATATTCGCCGCCGTAGCTTGCCAGAATGCGCGGATGTTCGCGTGCCCCCATGGCGGCTCGAGGATCGTTTTTCTGGACCGTATCGACGATCTGCGGGTTGGTGGAGGGTTTCAGATCGGCCTGGTAGCTTTGGTCCAGGATGGACTGGCAGCTCGTCAGAAGCGTCGCTGCGGCAAGCATGGAGACGAGCGCGCGGTATCCGTGCCGCTTCCGGGAGGTGCGGGTTGCTGCAAGTGCCTGTCCGGGGCAGTCTCCCCCGGTGATGCTGGAACCTTCAATCGGAAATATCATGCTTCCAAGCCCGCCATCCGGCGCATCCTGCGACCCTTGCCGCGATCTCCTGCGAATATGCGGATGGCAAGATGTTTCTCCGTGAACCGCCTCAACTTACTTAAGTAGTTAGCGGCGAAAGGGCAAACATCATTCCGCTCTTTTCTTGCATTGCGGCATCGCATTGATGCAAGTCTAAAATGTGGCGCCGGAGTTAACGTCTCGTGAACCTTTGCAAGATTTCACCAAGCTCTAGAGGCGCTGTACAACTTCGCCGTTCTCGATATGGATGACGTTCTGCGCCAGACGGCTGATATCATCCGGGTTATGACTGACGAGAAGCACGGTATTGGCAGTTTCGCGATGCAGTTTCAGCAGCAGAGTTCCCATGTCCGCACGAAGGGCAGGGTCCAGCGCCCCAAATGGCTCGTCCAGCAACAGAAGCGGTTTCTTGCGTACAAGAGCGCGGGCGAAGGCCACCCGCTGCCGCTCACCGCCGGACAGGGTCGCGGGTTTGCGCTTCTCCATGCCTGATAGTCCTACCCAATCCAGTGCATCACCGACCGCGCGCCTGTCCTGCGCGGTCAGTTTCAGGGCCGGATCGATTCCAAGGCCGATATTGGTGAAGAGATCGAGATGGGTGAAGAGGTTGTTATCCTGAAATACAAGGGAGATCGGCCGCTCGGCGGGATGTGCGTTCGATAGATCATGGCCATTGATGATGACCTCACCGCTATCCGGCTGTTCGAAACCGGCAAGGAGATTCAGGAACGTCGATTTGCCTGATCCGGATGGTCCCGTGATGGCGGTTATGATGCCCGGTCTGACAGAGCAGTCGAAGTGGAATTTCGTCGCTCCGAGGTTGAAGCGAACATTGCGCATCTCGAGACCGGGACTGTGTTTGCTCATCTCTGTCGCCTGTTGCCTACGGTGCCAAGGATCGTGAAGCCCAGGCAGACCATGCCCAGCAGCAGCGCATACCCATCAGCATCCGCCGTTCTGTAGCTGCCCATGCTACTGTAGACCAGCCACGGCAAGGTTAGCAGATCCTGTGAACTGAAGAGCGCCACGGCCCCCAGATCGCCCAGCGAGAGCGCCATGGCAAAGGAGAGTGCCGTCAAGGCTGGCCTGAAGAGGACCGGCCAATCGACGATCCGGAAGCGGGCCCAGCCTGCCAGGCCAAGATGGGCGCAGAGCCTGTCCGTCTGTGCTGCATGGGTTCGAATGGCAGGCTCGATCACGCGGATCACGAAAGGAAGCGCCATCAGCATGTTGATCGCGGCGATAATTGCTGGTGCGAAAAAATTGACATCGCCGAAGGGCCTCAGTGACAGGAACCACCCGGTTCCCAGCACCACCGGCGGCACGAGCAGCACAAGGGAAGATGCTGCCGAAAGGCTTGACCCAAGCACGCGAGAGGCCCGGGAGCTGGTTCTTCGAGCGCAGAGCACATGATCGGCGCCAATGATCCCGAAACCGATGGTGACCGCTGACGCGCCTGCGCAGAATGCAATGGAAAGACTTGTGAGCAGTGCCTGCCGGAAATCTGGTTCCAGGGCGAGTCGCAAAAGGTCAGCCGACAGCCCGGACACGAGGATCATCGCAAGCGGCAGGATCAGAAAAGCGGCGGCCAGGAGAATGATGATGGCGTCGCTGCTGCGGGCAAGGCGCGAGCGGCCATCGTAGCGGTTCCACAATCGTCCTTCGCCGAGGGCCGTGTCTTCCGCTTTCGGCAGCAGGTTCAAGCAGAGCAATATGACTGTCGTCACTGCGATCTGCATTAAAGCCAGGGCAATTGCGCGCGGCGGATCGAAATCGAAACGCAGTGCCTGATAGATCGCTACTTCAAGCGTCGTGGCGGCAGGGCCGCCGCCTAGAACCAGCACCAGCGTGAAACTGGTGGCGCAGAGCATGAAGATAAGCCCGCTGGTCGCCGGAATGACACGCATAAGAGCGGGTAGCTCCACATGACGAAGAATAGACAACCGCCTCATGCCGAGACTTGCCGTCAACCGCCAGTATTCCTGGGGCAGCCGCTCCAAGGCCGCCAGCATCATGCGTGTTGCAAGCGGCAGGTTGAAAAAGACGTGGGCTATCAGAATACCGCTCAAGCCATAGATGCTGATGGGTTGCTCAAGACCCAAAGCTTGGAGCGCCTTGTTCACAAGTCCCTGTCGCCCGAAGATGCCAATGAGGCCGAGCGCACCTATAAGAACAGGCAGTCCCATGGGCACGGCCATGAGGCGCACGAGCCAGATACGCCCGGGGAATTTCGTCTGCCGAGCCAGTGCCAAGGCGACCGGCAGCGCAAGACACAGGGAAAGCGCAGTGGAAAGGGTAGCCTGCAACAATGTGAAACGCAGCAGGCTGAGGGTATAGTCGTCCACCACACTGCCCTGGACGAGACCGGTGGGAGCGAATGCCAGAAGAACTGCCACAGGAACCAGAACGAGCAAAGCGATGACGGTCAGGGCCGCAACGCCACCCGCCAGCCCGCGCTGCTGTTCAGACCGTGTCAGCATTCGGTCTTACTTTGCGCTCATGGCCGTCTGCCACTCGCGAATCCAGGCCTGACGATTCTTGGCAACCTCGGCTGATGGCATCAGAAAGGTTTTTTCTGGCTGCGGCAGTTTGGAAAAGGTGTCCGGCAGGGGGCTCGATGTCGGCGCGACTGGCATCATCCAGTTTGTCGTTGGAATGATCCCCTGAAACTCGGGGGATAGCGTGAAGGAGAGGAATTTGCGGGCCAGATCCTGGTTTTGGCTTGCCTTCAGCATGCCCGCCACTTCGATCTGAATGTAGTGTCCCTCTTCGAACTTCGCAGCCTGATAGCGATCCGTCTTTTCCTCGACCATGTGATAGGCGGGCGAGGTGACATAGGAGAGCACCATCGGCGCCTCGCCCTTGGTAAACAGGCCATAGGCTTCCGACCAACCGGGCGTGACTGTCAGAACGCGGTTCTTCAGCTTTGCCCACGCCTCTGGTGCCTTGTCGCCATAGACCGATTTGACCCAGAGAAGCAGGCCAAGACCGGGTGTTGACGTGCGTGGATCCTGGATCACGATTTTCTGCGAGGCATCGCCCTCAACCAGGTCTTTCAGGCTCTTTGGCGGCGTTTTCAGGACTTGTGTATCGTAGACGACGGCGAAATGCCCGTAGTCATAGGGAACGAAGACGTCGTCCTTGAAACTTCCGGGAACCTTGGCAGAGGTCGTGTCGATGCCGTGGGGTGCAAAAAGGCCTGTCTGCTTGGCTTCTTCAATAAGATTGGTGTCGAGGCCGAGGGCAATATCGGCCTTCGACGTCTGACCTTCCAGCTTCAGCCGCGTCAGCAGTGCCACGCCATCCGAAACGCCGACGAAGGTGACCGTGCAGCCACATGTCTTCTCGAAAGCCGCCTTGACCTTCGGTCCGGGGCCCCACTTCGAGATGAAGCTTTCATAGGTATAGACTGTGAGGCTTTTCGCTTCCTGAGCGTTGCTGGTCGGTGCCAGCAACAGACCGAGAAGACCACAAACAATTGCTAGGGGAGATTTCATCAACGCCACCTCGACCAAAAGAGTTCAGGGAATAGGCGTCGATTTGAACGGTCTAATCCCTCCGCCGGTGTTAACCGGATCAGGTTCCGCGGGTTGGCTTCCAGATGGAAAACCTCTCAGCCATCTTCATGGCACCCCGTTAGAGCGTCGAAACATGTATCGGGCGGCCCGCTGTTTGGCAAGCGGTCCGCGCTTATCGATTGGCAGCAGTCAATGTCCGCAACTGCTGGGGCATAGCCGCAATGCTGCCGATGCGGTTTGCAATGGCATAGGAAACGGTATCTTGCAGGATATGCGGCATGACGGGCTTCGTCAGGACACCGAGCGGGCGCACGTCCTGACCTTCCAGTTGTTCCGGGTTAGCCGTCATGAAGACGACGGTGATCCCGAACCGCTCTGCCAGCTCGCGTCCGATGGAGGGACCGGTGGCACCATCGGACAGATTGACGTCGACGAAGGCGATATCCGCGTGCGGGGCCAGCGCCAAAGCATGGTCTCGACCGCTGGCAAAACCGGCCACCGTCAATCCCATTTCCTCAATGGTCTCGGCGATATCGAGAGCGATCAGAAATTCATCTTCGACAATCAGGACTCGTTGATTCATGGCTGTATCTTCCAGCCGACGACGCATAACTTGAGCCGACATGGGGACATCCCTTCGTTGAACGCTAACATAGCCGGAACCGCATTTCCGACCCTGTAGCCTCCGAACGTGCCAATATGGGATTTGTTCCGGGACGTGACTCGAATCCGGAAAACTAACGAAACATTAATCTTAACATAAACTTAAGCGAGTTTAGCCTTCCAGCTCTTCCCGCAGCATTTCGAGCTCCAGCCATTCTTCTTCCATGGCTGTCAGTTTGGTGCGCAAGGCTTCCATCTCTGAGGCGAGGCGGTTGAAGGCAGCCGGATCCTTCGTGAAGAGATTTGGATCGGCCATCTTGGCCTCGCGGGCCGCAATGTCCTTGCCGATCTTGTCCATCTCTTTCGGCAGCTTTTCGAGCGCAAACTTCTGCTTGTAGGAAAGCTTGCCCTGCGCTTTGGGTGCCGAGGCTTGAGCGGGTGCGGAAGCGGCTTCCGCCTTGACCTTCTCCTTCTCGGCCTTGCGCTTTTCCTCCAGCGCGCCTTTGCGCTGCGCCATCATGTCCGTATAGCCGCCGGCATATTCAATCCAGCGTCCGTCAGGCGCTTCCGGATTTGCCGGCGCGATGGTGGATGTCACGGTGCGATCGAGGAAGTCACGATCGTGGCTGACAAGGATGACGGTGCCGCTGAAGCCGGAGACGATTTCCTGCAACAGGTCCAGCGTCTCGATGTCGAGGTCGTTGGTCGGCTCATCGAGGATCAGCAGGTTCGAGGGCCGTGCCATGATGCGGGCCAGGATCAGGCGCGCGCGCTCGCCACCGGAGAGGTTGCGGATCGGCGTGCGCATCTGCTCCGGCTGGAACAGGAAGTCCTTCATGTATCCAGCGACATGGCGCTGCTCGCCATTCACCAGCAGGTTCTCGCCACGTCCATCTGTCAGGTAGTGACTCAGCGTATCTTCAAGGTTCAGGTCCTCGCGCTTCTGGTCGAGCGTCGCGATTTCCAGATTGGTGCCGAGCTTGATCGTGCCGGAATCAGGTTCCAGTTGTCCTGTCAGCATTTTCAGAAGCGTCGTCTTGCCTGCGCCATTGGGGCCTACAAGACCGATGCAGTCGCCACGATGAACGCGGATGGAGAAAGGTGCTACGATCTGGCGCTCTTCATACCGCTTGGTGATGGCTTCCGCCTCGATCACCAGCTTGCCGCTTTCCTTGCCTTCGGTGGCGCTCGCCTGAATGGTGCCTTGCGGACCGCGATGGCCGCGGTATTCCGCCCGCAGGCTCTGCAGTTCACCAAGACGGCGCATATTGCGCTTGCGGCGTGCCGTCACGCCGTAGCGAAGCCAGTGCTCCTCGCGCTCGATCTGCCGCCCCAGCTTGTGTTGTTCCAGCTCTTCGGCTTCCAGCACCTCATCGCGCCAGGCTTCGAAATGGACAAAACCGCGATCCATGCGGCGGGAGGTGCCGCGATCCAGCCAGACGACGGCGGTCGAAACCTTTTCCAGAAAGCGGCGGTCGTGCGAGATAAGAACCAGCGCACTGCGGCTCTTCAGCATTTCGCCTTCCAACCATTCGATGGTTGGCAGGTCCAGATGGTTGGTCGGCTCGTCCAGCATCAGGATGTCGGGTTCAGGCGCCATGACACGGGCAAGTGCCGCACGGCGAGCCTCGCCACCGGACAGACGGCGCGGATCTTCCTCACCCGTCAGGCCCAGATGGCTGAGCAGGTAGGTTACGCGGTACGGGTCGTCACCCGGTCCCAGTCCCGCCTCGCAATAGGCCTGCACCGTCGTGTAGCCGGCAAAATCCGGCGCCTGCTCCAGATAGCGGATCGTGGAGGAAGGGTGGCGGAAGACTTCGCCCGATTGCGCTTCCACGAGCCCTGCAGCGATTTTCATCAGGGTGGATTTGCCTGAACCGTTGCGGCCCACAAGACAGATACGGTCGCCTGGCTCGACCTGAAAGTTGGCGCCGTCGAGCAGCGGCGTGCCACCGAAGCTTAAACGAATGTCATCGAGCTTGAGAATGGGAGGTGCCATGTGCGTCAGGCTCCGGTCATGTCATAGGGGCGGGCCAGCAGCATGGCGCGACCCTTGGAGAGCGTGACCGAAATCATCCCTTCCGCAATATTCGAGATGGTGCGGGAGGAGCCGAAAGTCAGTTTGAAATTCTTCAGAGGATAGCGCGCGTTGCGGATGGTCAATCCTTCCAGCACCGTAAAGCCGAGCACCGAAAACAGCGAACCCTTGGGCAGGTCCAGCTCCATTCCCGCATCATTGCACAGCGGGAAGGCTTCTTCCTCGCCAGAGGTCAGCATGACCTCGAAATTGTCTTCAGCAAGGCTGAGGGCCGAGAGATAGTGTTGCAGCACATGGTCCGATCGCTCGCCGCCGAGCGCACCAACGAGAATCAACCGTTCCGCGCCACGTGAAATCGCTTCCGCAATGGCAATTTCGCCATCGGTCGCCGCCTTGGAGGCAGGGTAAGCGCGGCGCTCGATCTTCGGATAGGCGGCCTTCAGCGCATCGTCACTGGAGTCGAAATCGCCAACCCATATTTCCGGTGTGAGGCCCAGCGCGCTCGCATGGCGAATGCCGCTATCGGCGGCGATCACGCGGCTGCCTTTCGTCACGGCACGCAGCCGGTCCGTCACGGTAATGTTGCCGCCCAGAAGAATGGAAAATGTCGGTGTGCTCATGGGGTCTGCCCATAGCCTATTCGCGGGGTAGAAGGAAAGCGGGATTCGCCGGTTTTCCGGCACTCTTGCTTCACGTCATCTCACTTATTAGGTTCGCGGCCAGCAGGGAGAATGAGAGATGCAGTTTACCGGAACCGCCGACTACATAGCCGACAAGGATTTGATGGTGGCCGTCAATGCCGCGATCCGGCTGGAACGCCCGTTGTTGGTGAAAGGCGAACCCGGCACCGGCAAGACCGAACTGGCGCGGCAGGTGGCGGCGGCGCTCGGTCTGGACATGATCGAGTGGAATATCAAATCCACCACCAAGGCGCAGCAGGGGCTCTATGAATATGATGCCGTTTCGCGCCTGCGCGACAGCCAGTTGGGCGATCCGCGCGTCAACGAGGTTTCCAACTATATCAGGCGCGGCAAGCTGTGGCAGGCCTTCGCCGCAGAACAAAAGGTCGTGCTTCTGATCGACGAGATCGACAAGGCCGACATTGAGTTCCCAAACGACCTTCTTCAGGAACTCGACCGCATGGAATTTCACGTCTACGAGACAGGCGAGACCGTGAAAGCCAAGGTGCGGCCCATTGTCATCATCACCTCGAACAATGAGAAGGAGCTGCCGGATGCCTTCCTGCGGCGCTGCTTCTTCCATTATATCCGCTTTCCGGATGCCGAGACGCTGTCGCGCATCGTGGAAGTGCACTATCCCGGCATCAAGCAGAAACTGGTGAGCGCGGCCCTGACCCAGTTCTACGAAATCCGCGAGATGCCGGGGCTGAAGAAGAAGCCCTCAACATCCGAGGCGCTCGACTGGATCCGGCTTCTGGTGTCCGACGATGTCGATCCGGACGATCTGCGCGCCGACGTCAAGAACGCTCTGCCGAAGCTGCACGGTGCCCTGCTCAAGAACGAGCAGGATGTGCATCTCTTCGAGCGGTTGGCGTTCATGGCGAGGCGCGAGCGGTAGGCGGGGAAGTGCGGTAGGCGGGGAAGTGCGGTCTCCAACCCTCATTGACCTTGGCGGAATAAGGGCCTATTTAGAAGGCTCATCGTGGTGATTTGGCCGGTCGGCTTGCAGCCACGTTAAATAAGTCGCTAAAGGGCCGCGAGAAGAGAGACAAATCCTTTTCCCCGGACCGGTCGCGACTATCGCCACCGGTTTTTTTGTTTTTGTCGAGTTGAAACCATGCCGATCAAGATTCCAGATACGCTTCCCGCTTTCGAGACGTTGGTCAATGAAGGCGTTCGGGTCATGACCGAGACGGTGGCCGTGCGGCAGGATATCCGTCCGCTGCAGATCGGCCTGCTCAACCTCATGCCGAACAAGATCAAGACCGAAGTGCAGATGGCACGTCTGGTCGGTGCTTCTCCCCTGCAGGTAGAGCTTTCTCTTGTACGGATCGGTGGCCACAAGGCGAAGAACACCTCTGAAGAGCACCTTCTGTCCTTCTACGAGACCTGGGAAGAGGTGAGGCACCGCAAGTTCGATGGCTTCATCATCACCGGCGCGCCGGTCGAAACGCTGCAGTATGAAGATGTTACCTATTGGGACGAGATGCAGCAGATCTTCGATTGGACGGAAACCAATGTCCATTCAACGCTGAATGTCTGCTGGGGCGCAATGGCGGCCATCTATCACTTCCACAAGGTGCCGAAGCACGAGTTGAAGGCGAAGGCGTTCGGCGTCTATCGTCACCGCAATCTCTGCCCGTCCTCCATCTATCTCAACGGCTTCTCGGATGATTTCCAGGTGCCGGTCTCACGCTGGACGGAGGTGCGCCGAGCCGATATCGAAAAGGTGCCGGGTCTGGAAATCCTGATGGAATCCGATGAGATGGGCGTTTGCCTCGTGCATGAGAAGCGCGGCAACCGGCTCTACATGTTCAACCATGTGGAATATGACTCCACCTCGCTGGCGGACGAATATTTCCGGGATGTGAACGCAGGCGTGCCGATCAAGATGCCGCATAACTATTTCCCGCACAACGATGTTACACTGACGCCGCAGAACCGCTGGCGCAGCCATGCGCATCTGTTTTTCGGCAACTGGATCAACGAGATCTACCAGACCACGCATTATGATCTGGAGCAGATTGGAATTCGGTAAGGCATCATGCTCATTCCCTTCTTCCTGAAGCTTAGACAAGCGAAAGTCCCGGTTACACTCCGGGAATTCCTGGATCTGCTGGGAGGAATGGAAGCAGGGCTTGCGGATTTTGATGTCGAAGCCTTCTATTTCCTTGCGCGTGCGGCGCTGGTGAAGGATGAGCGGTTCATCGACCGTTTCGATCAGGTGTTCTCTCAGCATTTTCGGGGTCTGACGGCTATCGCAGGTGCAGATGGCGTCGATGTCGAAACCCTGCCGGAAGACTGGCTTCGCAAGCTGGCCGAGAAGCATCTGACGCCGGAAGAGAAGGCGCTTGTCGAATCCCTCGGTGGCTTCGACAAGCTAATGGAAACGCTTAAGAAACGGCTGGAAGAGCAGAAGGGCCGCCATCAGGGCGGCTCGAAATGGATCGGCACCGCCGGAACCTCACCCTTCGGCGCTTATGGCTATAATCCGGAAGGCGTTCGGATCGGCCAGGAAGGCTCCCGTCATCGCAAGGCGGTGAAGATGTGGGACAAACGCGAGTTCCGCGACTTCGACGATAGCCGCGAAATCGGCACCCGCAACATCAAGATCGCTTTGAAGCGCCTGCGCCGCTGGGTGCGGGAAGGGGCTGCGGACGAGCTGGATCTTGCCGGCACCATTCGCTCTACCGCTGAACACGGCTATCTGGATGTGCAGACGCGGCCGGAGCGGCGCAACGCTGTGAAGCTGCTGATGTTCTTCGATGTCGGCGGCTCGATGGACGATCATGTCATGGTGGTCGAGGAACTGTTTTCTGCGGCCCGCGCCGAGTTTCGGCATCTGGAGCATTTCTACTTTCACAACTGCCTTTACGAGAGCGTGTGGCGCGATAATCGCCGCCGGTCCGAGCGTCTGCCGGTCACCGATATCCTGCGCAGCTATGGCCCGGACTATAAGGTCATCTTCGTTGGTGATGCCACCATGAGCCCCTATGAGATTACCCATGCAGGGGGTTCCGTCGAGCACTGGAACAAGGAGCCGGGGGCGGCGTGGATCGCCCGAATGACCGGGCATTTTCATCGTGTCGCCTGGATCAATCCGGTGCCGCAGGGGCATTGGGACTACACGCAATCGCTTGTCATCATGCGTCAGCTGCTGAATGACTGCATGTTTCCGCTGACCTTGCAGGGGCTGGAGCAGGCCACGCGGCAACTCGCCCGCTGATATATTTCAAGGATTGCGAAGCGCAGGATTTTGGCGCAGTTTGCCGCGCAAATTCGAAAGGACGATAATGATGACGACGCAGGGCGAAATCTTCGGCACCACTCCCAAGGGCGAAACGGTTTACCGGGTGAAGATTTCCGGCGGCGGGCTGACCGCCCATGTCATCACCTGGGGTGCTGTCATTCAGGATCTGCGCCTTGAAGGACACGATGCACCTCTGGTGCTGGGCTTCGACAATTTCGATGATTATCCGAACTATTCCTCCTATTTTGGTGCGACACCGGGGCGCGTTGCCAATCGCATCGGCAAAGGCCAGTTCACGCTGGATGGCAGGCATTATCAGCTGGATCTGAACCAGAACGGCAATACGCACCTGCATGGCGGCAGCGATGGGCTGGGCAAGACCAACTGGACGATCATTGCGCATGCGGAAAACAAGGTCATCCTGCAGGTCACCGATCCCGATGGCCGCGGCGGTTATCCGGGCAATTGCACGGTGACGGCAACCTATGAGCTCAAAGATGAGGGCGTTCTGAACGTCGTCTATGAGAGCGTGACGGATGCGCCGACGCTCGCCAATATCTGCCAGCACACCTATTTCAACCTCGATGGCCGGGACGATACGCTGGGCCACGACATCATGATTGCCGCCGATCATTATCTGGAGCTCGACGAACATCAGGTGCCGACAGGCAAGCAGGTGCCGGTGGCAGGAACCCCTATGGATCTGCGACAGCTTGGTTCATTGCGCCGCACGGATGAAAACGGCGCGCAGGTGGATTTCGACCACAATTACTGCCTCTCCAACGAACGTGTGGAGAAGCGGTCTATTGCGCTGGTGCGCAGCGTCAATTCCGGCGTTTCTCTGGAAGTCCGCACCACGGAGCCGGGGGTTCAGCTCTATGGCGGCTTCAAGCTGAAGCCGACCGTTCCCGGTCTCTCCGGCAAGCTCTACGGTCCTTATGCGGGGCTCTGCCTGGAAACGCAGATCTGGCCGGATGCCATCAATCACCCGGGCTTCCCGAACGCGGTGCTGCGCCCTGGCGAAGTGCTTCGCCAGGAAACCGATTACGTCTTCTCCAAGAGCTGATTGAGGATCAAGCTGGCCGTTTCGGTCAACGGCCAGCTTCCCTTTCAGGTTTTCAATGCCGGGCTGAAGGCCATCAGGCTCAGCAGTTCGAACAGAACCTGTGCTCCCGCATGGGCGGTGTTATGGGTGGCGTCATATTCGGGCGCCACTTCCACCACGTCGCCGCCGACAAGGTTGATGCCCTTCAGGCCGCGCAGCAGTTCCAGAACTTCGCGCGTCGTCAGGCCTCCCACTTCCGGCGTCCCTGTACCAGGTGCGAAAGCCGGATCAAGGCTATCGATATCGAAGGAGATGTAGGTCGGGCCGTCGCCGACGATGGCGCGCGCCTTTTCGATGATGGCGGGAAGCCCGAGCCCGGTCACCTCTTCGGCATGAATGACCGTCATCCCGCTCTCGTAGGAAAACTCCCAGAGATATTCCGATGAACCGCGAATGCCGATCTGTATCGTTCGGGTTGGATCCAGCACGCCATCCAGAACGGCATTGCGGAACGGCCCGCCATGATGGAATTTCGTCTGGTCGAAAGAGCCGCCAGTATCGCAGTGCGCATCGATATGGATCAAGCCTACTGGCCTGTTCTTGCCGACTGCCTTGAGAATGGAATGGGTAATAGAGTGATCGCCTCCAACCGCGAGCGGCACCACACCCGCATCGACGATCTGGTTGAAGCGTTTTTCGATGTCCTCGTGGCTCATCTCGAGCCGGTATCGGCTGCGGAAGGGAACGTCTCCGATATCAGCAACTCGTAACTCGTGCACCGGTGTACAGCCAAGCACGTGGTTATAGGGGCCGATGCGGTCGATTGAGCGGAGCGCGCGTGGCCCAAAGCGTGAGCCGGGACGATTGGTGACGCCAAGATCCATCGGGACGCCGATCAGGGCGACCTGAAGATCCTGAAAATCCGGGTTGTCGGCTGCGACGGCAAGGTGTGGCGCATAGAGGAGAGTGGGGATGCCGGCATAGGGAGCGGCCCGCGTTCCGTTCTTGAAGACCTTGGTGCCGACCTTGGCAAAGGCCGGATCGAAGATCTCGCCGCCTTCTCCATACTTTGCCCGCAGTGCCGCCAGTTTCTCATCATTCCAGGCCATGACCACAATCCCGATTGCTGCTGTAAAAATGGGCGACGGACTATCCTGCCTTCGCTTTCAGCAATATCGAACGAAAAGACATTCTAAATCAATTGACTTTTTGGCGTTGAGCCATGCTGATGCTGGCCAGAGAGTCTGAAATGAGATTGCCGAACCCCATGTCATCCGTGCCCGCCTTCAACCCTTTGATCGAACAGATTTCACCTCCGCCAGTACCCTCTGTGCAAGCCTGGGCGCGGGCCTATGATGGTGCAAAAGGTCCACTGATTGACCTGTCGCAGGCGGTACCGGGCTATCCTCCGCACCCGAAAATGCTTCATCTCCTGGGCGAAGCGGCATCCTCGCGCGCCTCGACCGGCTACGGCCCCATCGAGGGCGATGGTATTTTGCGGGAGGCTTACGCTACGCATGTCAGCGAGGTTTACGGGGCGTCTCTCGCGTCGGGACATGTCCACATCACCTCCGGCTGCAACCAGGCCTTCATCTGCGCAATCATGGCTGTTGCGGGTGCAGGCGATACCGTCTTGATGACCAATCCCTACTATTTCAACCACCAGACCACGCTTGCCATGCTGGGGATCGCAACCAAGCTTGTCGAGTGCCGGGCGGAGAACGGCTTCCTCCCAACGGCGGCGGATATCGAGGCGCAGATAGGGTCTGGCGTGAAGGCGCTGGCACTGGTTTCACCGAACAATCCGACGGGTGCGGTTTATCCTCCCGCGCTTCTGGCGGAGATCGCCGAGCTTTGCCGATCGCGCGGTGTCTGGCTGATCCTGGACGAGACCTATCGGGATTTTCTGGCCACCGAGGGTGCGCCGCCGCATGCGCTTTTCTCACGTCCGGACTGGGAGAGTTCGATCGTCTCGGTCTACAGTTTCTCAAAGAGCTTCTGTATTCCCGGCCATCGGCTCGGTGCCATCACGGCTGGTCCCGCTTTCATCGCACAGGTGGCGAAGGTCATGGATAATCTGCAGATCTGTGCGCCGCGCGCGGGTCAGGCTGCCGTGGCTACCGCGTTGCCGCTTCTTGCCGATTGGCGGGAGGAGAACAGACAGGAAATTCTACGACGCGCAAAGGCTCTGTCCGACGTCATGCACAGCGTTTCGGACTGGAAGCTCGATGCCTTGGGGGCCTATTTTGCCTTCGTGCGGCACCCTTTCGAAGGCGTCGGTTCGGCAGAGGTGGCGGAAGCACTGGCCAAAAAGGCCGGCGTTTCTTGCATTCCAGGCAGCTATTTCGGGCCCGGTCAGGAGCAGTATCTGCGGTTTGCCTTTGCCAATGCCGATGTGGACGGGCTCACGATGCTGGGTCAAAGGTTGAGCAGTTTCACGCTATAAAAATGCCCGGACCTTTCAGTCCGGGCAAGTTCAAGTCCGTCTATCAAGAGGGATAGAAATCAGAACTGCATGTCTTCTTCCATGCCTGCATCATCTGCCGGTTCCTCGGCGGGAGTTTCGGCTGCCTGCGCCTCGTCGCCGCCAATCATGCCTGCAATGGCGTTACCCAGAAGCACACCGCCAGCCACGCCCATGGCTGTCTGTGCCGCACCGGCGAGGAAGCCGCCGCCACGGGCCGGTTGCGCGTGACCAAAGCCCTGCTGCTGGCCGCCCCATGGGTTGCCGGGGTTGCGGGGGCCAGCCTGCATTCCACCAGGCATCATGCCTTGATTTGATGCTTGCGGTGCAGGGCGTGCGGGCTGCGAACTGCCGAACAGGCTGGAGAAGAAGCCGCCGCCGGAGGCAGGGCGGGACGAAAGCTGGTATTCCAGCTCCTCGATCCGCCGCTGCGCCTGATCTAGCGCCTGTTCCTGCACAACGATCGTCTGCGCCATGAAATAGGGTGCTCCGGGTTGGCTGGCGATGCGATCACGAATGAAGGCATCCGCTTCCGCATCGCGTGGTCCGGACTGACTTTCCACATGGGAAAGCTTGCCGAACAAACCCTCGATCGCCTGGCGGTCGTTGTAGTCCATTGTAGAGTTCCTCCTTGAGGTTGTTTGGACTGGTTACTCTTCGCGCTGACCCGTGAGGCTCAGCAGAAGCTGGAAGATGTTGACGAAGTTCAGGTAGAGCGAGAGAGCGCCGAACACGGCAAGCTTCTGCTGGCTTTCCTGGTCGAAGTTCTCGGCATACTGCTCCTTGATGTTCTGGGTATCCCAAGCAGTCAGGCCGACGAAGACGATGATGCCGATGACGGAGACAGCAAACTGCAGCGCGCTGGAGCCGAGGAAGATGTTGACGATCGAGGCGATCATCACACCGATCAGGCCCATGATCAGGAACGAACCGAACTTTGCCAAATCACGCTTCGTCACATAGCCGTAGAGGCTGGTTGCGCCGAACATGGTGGCGGCGATGAAGAAGGTGCGTGCGATGCTGGCGCCGGTGAACACGAGGAACACGGAAGCGAGCGAAAGGCCCATGACGGCACAGAAGGCCCAGAAGGTCATTTGTGCGGCAGAGGCTGACATCGTCTGGAGCTTGAAGGAGAAGAAGAAGACGAAGGCGAGCGGGGCCAGCATCACCACCCACTTCAGCGGGCTGGAGAAGATCGGCACGTAGAGGGCAGGCGTCGTGCCGACGATGAAGGCAACGATGCCGGTGATGATGAGGCCGAGGCCCATATAGTTGTAAACGCGCAGCATGTGCTTGCGCAGTCCCTCGTCAAAGGCGGCCTGGGACTGGATGGCCGGATTGTATCCAAAACGCGGATTCATGGCTTACTCCTGTGGGTTGTTCTTCATGTTCAGTAGAGAGAGCGGGCAAGGCGCTCCGCCTCCTGGCTAAGACGCGAGGCATCCTGCCGCTCCGAAACCAGCGCATAGGCTACTTCGCCAATCTGCCAGTAGGAGGCTTGCGTGCCGCCTTCGCGGGCCTGCGCCACCTGCTGCACGGCAAAGAAGCCGGGACGCACGGCAAAGAGCGAAAGCTTTCTCTCTTCTTCATCCGTCAGCGACATCTCGACGCTCGGACCGAAGGCGGACGGGAAGATCTGCACGTCGCTGACCTTCCATTCCTTCGGGATCTGAGGGATCACGATGGCGGTTGCCGAGCGGATCTCCGCTGCATCGTAGCGCGACGAGCCTGCCTGGGAGGGCATGCTTTCCCGTAAGATCGACGTATCATGCGCCCGTATGGCCTCTTCCACGAAGGCCGGTGCAGGCGTGGAGGCCTCTACCTTGGAAATGGTCAGCGGGCCGTAATGCTGGCTCAGCATCCATCCTGCCGCCACCAGCGCCACCGTTGCCGCCATTCGCTGAAACGTGCGCAGGTAGGCACCTCGCGACAAGGCAGATTGAAGGCGGCGTGCCGCCTCCCGCGTTTCGGCCCGACCATGGTTACGCCCGCTCGACAAAGCCAGGCGAAGTTCGCCACGGATCGCCAGATCCGCCATGACGCGCGCGGCCACATCCGGGTTTTCCGACAAATAGGATTCCACCTCGATCCGACGGCTGGCTGTCAGCTGGTCGTCGATATAGGCTTCGAGATCGGAACTCTGGATCGGGTCAACGGGTGTCATCGCGGCCCCCTTCAATTAGTCTCAAGTGATTGGCATCCAGCGGCTTGCGGCCGCTTTCTTCGAATTCCCGCAGCCGCTGGCGTGCGCGGGAAATGCGCGACATCAGCGTGCCGACGGGAATGGACAGCGCATTGGCGGCTTCCTGGTAGGAAAGACCTTCAATGGCCACCAGATGCAGCGCATCGCGCTGCTCTTCCGGCAGAGCAAAGAAGGCTTCCCGCAACTGCTTCAGCCGGATGGATTGATCCGGGTCCGGATGATGCGCGGTTTCCGCCACCTCGGCTGCTGCATTGTGCCGGTTGTCCGTCGAACGCTGACGGCGTAGCCTGTCGATATGCGTGTTATGAACGATGGAGAGCAGCCAGTTGCGCAGGTTGCCGCCGGTGCGAAAAGTGGATTTCTTTTCGTAGGCGCGCACCAGCGCGTCATGCACCAGATCTTCCGCATCGTCCGCGTTGCGAACGAGCGAACGGGCATAACGCCGAAGCGTTGCCAGCTGGTTCAGAACATCGAACGGGTTTCTCTTGTCGCTCATGCCCCAATATACGGAGCGGCCATGAAATTTATTCCGAAGCGGATGCGATTTTTTTCGCAGTGCTTACGAAATTTCCGGGCCGACATAGCGAGCGCGGGGGCGAATAAGCTTTTCATCCTGCCGCTGCTCCAGCGCATGGGCAATCCAGCCCGTCGTTCTGGCAATGGCGAAAAGCGCAAGGGCGGAACCGCGCGGAAGCCTGAGGCTGCGCCGCAAGGCGACCAGCGCCACATCACATGTGGGCAGCTGCCCTGCCGTTTCCAGCATCACCCGCAGAAGATCGTCTCTCGAAGGATCGGCAGGAAGATGCGGCAGAAGGGCTGCCGCGCGCGGATCGCCGTTCGGATAGAGCGGATGGTGGAAGGCTGGGATGCTGTCGCCTCGTCGCAGCCGTTCCTCCACCACCTGCTCCGCATTGCCCACCCGTTCCAGCTCATCGAACAGCAGTTCCACGAGGCTGGTCATGCCGCCATGCATGGGGCCGCTCAGGGCGGAAAGTCCGGCATTAAGGCAGGCACCCAACGAAGCACCCGTTGAGGCCACCACGCGCACGGCAAAGGCGGAGGCATTCAACTCATGATCCGCCAGGAGAACCAGCGCCCGCCGTATCAGATCGGCCTCTTTATCATCTACGCCCCAGTGTTCTGCAAGAAACAGATGGAGAGGTTCGATGCTTGCCTGGGTATTGACGGACGCCGCCGCCACGCCGCGCAAAAGGGCGCTCGCACGGGGCCATAGGCGACGGTTATCCCGCTTCCAGGCGGTCACGCGGCCTGAATCCAGAAACGGCAGCAGCGTCTGGCAGCGTTCCGTCAGCGGAAGTGATTGCGTCAACGCCAGAAGCTCTGGTTCCCAGGCGTTCGGTTGCGCCTTGGCATCTTCGAAGGGATCGAACTCACCGCACTGCCAGAGAAGGCGAGCCACATCTTCCAGCGTGGCGGTTTCCGCCAGTTCCGCCGCATCCTGCCCGCGATAGGCCAGATGTCCATCGGTAATCCGCGTTATCGACGAGGTCAGCACCGGCAGGCCCCAATCCAACGCCTGTGCTGCTGCTTCCTTGGGTTTGCGGCCCACGCTCTTGCGCTTCTTCAAAGCCTCAATGTCATGCACGCTGTAGAGCCTGCGGCGCGGGTCATCCCCTGTTCCACTCGTTTGAACCAGGCCGCGGCTCACATAGGCATAAAGCGTGGCGCGGCTGATGCCAAGTTCGGCGGCGGCGGCATCGGCAGTGATAAACTTGTCGGTCATGGTGAGATAATTCTGACATTGATTATATTGATCAAGATTGACCATATAGATGCACTGCAACATCCTCAAGCTAATTAATCTGGTTTGAGGAGTAGAGAGATGACCATCAACGCTGTTGCACAAACCCTTGCAGGCCAACCTGTTGCTGCGGGTCTGGATGATGTGGTGGCGGCGGAAACCCGCCTCAGCCATGTGGATGGGCAGGCTGGTGAACTCATCATCCGAGGCTTCCACCTTCATCAGCTTGCCGACTGGTCTTTCGAGCAGGTGCTGGAACTCTTGTGGCGCGACCTGACCCCGGAGCCGATGGATGCAGCACAGATAAGTGCGGCTCTCGGCAAGGCGCGCCTCAGGGCGCACACGCTCATGCAGCCGCTTCTGCCGGGTCTCGCCCATCTCAATGCGGTCGAGGGTTTGCGCCTTCTGCTCTCCACCCTGCCGGATGAGGAAAATATGCCGCATCATGTCATGGCGGTTGGCGCGGTGCCGGTGTTTGCAGCCGCCATTGCACGTCAGGCGGCGGGCCTCAAGCCCATCGCGCCGGATGCGTCCCTTTCCCATGCGGAAGATTTTCTCAAGCTCCTGCGTAATGAAGTACCGACGAGCGACAAGGTGAAAGCGCTCGACACCTATCTCGCCACCGTGTCGGATCACGGACTGAACGCTTCCACCTTCACGGCGCGGGTCATTGCTTCCACCAAGGCCGGAATGTTCTCGTCTGTCGTTGGCGGGCTCTGTGCTCTGAAAGGGCCTCTGCATGGCGGCGCGCCGGGTCCAGTTCTCGATATGCTGGACGCGATTGGCACGGAGAAGAACATCCGACCCTGGCTGACGGATGCGCTGGCGCGCGGCGAGAGGCTGATGGGCTTCGGGCACCGCATCTACCGCGTGCGCGATCCACGCGCTGATGTCCTGAAGGCGGCCGTCTCGAGGCTCAAGGAGGGATCAGAGCGCATCGGTTTTGCGGGCAAGGTGGAGGCGGTTGCGCTGGAACTTCTGAAGGAAAAGAAGCCGCTTCGCCCGCTGCAAACCAATGTGGAGTTTTATACGGCCCTGATGCTGGAAGCAGTCGGCTTCCCGCGTGAAAGCTTCACCAATGTGTTTGCTGCTGGCCGTATGGCAGGCTGGACCGCCCATGTGCTGGAGCAGGAACAGACCGGCCGCCTCATTCGCCCGCAATCGCGTTACATCGGGCAAAGGGCGGGGAGCTTCTAGGCTCCCCCCATCGTCCTGGATTTGACATGCGTCAACATGGCCAATGTCGAAGGCTGATGTTTCGGGATACTGGTCCGCATATTCAATAGTGCAGAGATATGCGTATGCAATCCGCTTCTGTCTGGGACTGGTTCCCTTACGTCTTTTTTCCGTTCAAGATCCTCGTTCTTGGTGTTGGCATGTTCTACGCCATCAAATGGCACCACGATCAGGCGAAGAAGTAGCGGATTACCAAGGGGTGCTGAACGTCCCCTATTCAAGGTCTTCTTGCTGTCACGATCAGAAGAAATGCGCCGAGATCCCGCCATCTGGAAAACCGGGGAACTGCTTCACACGCCTTGGATGTTGGTCGCGGCTCGTCGATCCTTGAGATGACGAAGCCAGTGGAGGCCACTGCGTTCAGGTAGTCGCTCATCGTTCGCGGAAACCGTGGAATTGCGAAGGGCATCACATCTTCATCTTTCGGGCGATCACCGAAACGCCAGCGTTCCAAAAAACTTGTCTTGTCAAAATATCGCGCCACCCGAAGGCTCGTCGTTCGGCCTTCTGCGTCCTTTTCCCACCCAAGGCCCGGCGTGATGAAGCAGGGGTGCAGAACGCTGAAGTGCAGGAAGCCGTTCGGACGCAGCAACCGGAAGGCTTCGCGCATGGCGCCCTCCAAGTCCGGTCCGTCCATCAAAGCCATTGTCGACACGACGGCATCAAATGATTGGTCAGGCAAACCGCAATGATCGCTGTAGGAGGCGATGTGGTACCCGATATCCAGCGGATCCGCTTCCTCGGCTTGCCTGGCGTGTCCGATCATCTGGCTGGAGATATCGATGCCGGTCAGGCGTGCTCCCTGCTGAGCAAAAACGCGTGTATTGGTGCCTTCGCCGCATCCAAAATCAATGACGTCCTTGCCATCGATGGATGGTAAGGCTTCCAGAAATGCGGGGAATGTAAAGAGATCGCGATAAACATCGAAGCCCGCCCGAACGTCGCGTGTCCATTGTTGAGCATTCGCGTTCCAATGCTTTGCGACGTCAATTAGATCGCTCATGCCATCTCCTATCCTGATTTCGCTAAGCATCGTTCGTTTGAGACGTCTCACCCAGAGTTAGAACGGCGCGTCAGCACTTTGGCCAAATGCATGAGGTCTCGCTTCACGATGATCTTATGCGCTGGCCCCACCGGCAACATGTAAGCTCTGCCGAATGCGTTGTGTGTGACAACTGACGCCGTGACACTGAGAACGCAGTCCTTGACCAACAGGCAGATCATGACATCCAGATGGCGATCTCGGACTGTCAGAATCAGCCTATTGGGGGTTACATCCTCAACAAGGAAGAAATCCAGCTGATCGCCCACCTGAACGGTTTCGACCTTCGAACCCGAGAAGCCGCCGATCCTTTGCACGCCGAACCTGGACGAAATCATATCCCTGATTTTGAAGGCCAGTTGCAGGATCGGCTTTGGTCCGCCTGTCGCAATGTTCCAGGCTTCAAGGGGTGTTATCGCGAAAGGCAATAGGATGGACTGGTGGTCGTAATAGTCCAGCTGGCTAACTGACTTCAACGTCCTGATGGGTGAATCCGCTTCCTGCACCATTATTTCCTGCGGGGTTTTCTCACCCATTCGCTTCCCAATCCAGTCCGATATCGAGTGTCGGGGCGCTGTGGGTGATCCAGCCGACGGAGAGAAGATCGACGCCGCTTTCGGCAATGGCGCGGGCGGTGTGGGGCGTGATGCCGCCGGAGGCTTCGGTGAGTGCGCGGCCATCCACGAGCGCCACAGCTTGCGCAAGCTGCGGGGGCGTCATATTGTCGAGCAGCACGGCATCGACGCCTTCTTCCAGCACCTCGCGCAGTTGATCCAGCGTATCCACCTCGATCTCGATCTTCACCATGTGGCCTGCTGCGGCCTTGGCGCTCTGGATCGCAGCTCTCACGCCGCCTGCAATGGCGATGTGATTGTCCTTGATTAGGATTGCATCATAGAGCGCGAAGCGGTGGTTGATGCCGCCGCCAGCCCGCACCGCATATTTTTCCAGCGCCCGCAGGCCCGGTGTTGTTTTGCGCGTGCAGGCAAGCTTTGCCTTGGTGCCGGAAATCGCATCCACGATGGAGCGCGTGACGCTCGCCACGCCGGAAAGATGCCCCATGAAGTTCAGAGCCGTGCGCTCCGCCGTTAGAAGCGCATGGGATGAACCTTCGACGGTCGCAATCAGCGTGCCGGGTTCCAGCCGCTCACCGTCCTTCACATGGCTGAGCATGCGAATAGTGGGGTCGATGAGTTCGAAGGCGAGCGCTGCCACATCCACGCCCGCAAGGCACCCGGCCTGACGGGCGCGAAATTCCAGCCGCGAGCGATGGCCTGCCGGTACGACGGCGGCGGAGGTAATGTCACCCGCAGCGCCCAGATCTTCCTGAAGCGCCAGACGAACAGCCGGTTCAAATACCGGCCGAGGCAGGGGGGCAAGCTGCATGGGATAACCTTATCTCAGGCGGTGAGGGAAAGCGGTGCATTTTCCACCGCCCGTGTGCGTTCGATGATTTCGGGCAGGGTCAGAAACTGGCGCGTTGGCTGCGACGAGGTTTGCGGAAAATCCGTCCGCGCATGGGCGCCGCGTGATTCCCGCCGTTCAAGCGCGAAGGCGGCAATGGCAAGCGCCACGAGTGCCGCATCCGAACCCTGTTCCAGCGCCAGTGGCCGGAGCTGGTTGATCGCCTGCTTCAACCCCGCCTCATGCCGCAGCACGCCGAGACTGCGGGAAACCAATGCGCGAAGGCTCGCATCGGGTGGAGCCACGCGCCGGGGCTCGACTGGTTCCAGATAGGCCGGTGCCGGATGCGGCGTGGTGCGGGCGATGTCTTTTGCCGCTGCAAGCCCCATCACCGTTGCTTCTAGCAGCGAATTGCTGGCCAGCCGGTTTGCGCCATGCAGGCCGGTTGCCGCCACTTCGCCCACGGCCCACAGACCTTCCACCCTGGTTCGTCCGGCAAGATCGGTGGCCACGCCGCCCATGTGGTAGTGAACAGCGGGGCGGACGGGGATTGCCTCTCGGGCAGGATCGATGCCGGCATCCTGGCAGAGCGCGGTGATACTGGGAAAACGGGCCGCGAAGCGGTTTCCAAGGGTTGGTCGCGCATCAAGGAACACGCGCCCGCCACGGGCAATTTCCGCGCTGATGGCGCGCGCCACTACATCGCGCGGTGCAAGTTCCGCCCCCGGCACATCGGCCATGAAGCGCTCGCCCCGTTCGTTGCGCAGTTGCGCACCTTCGCCGCGCACCGCCTCGCTGATGAGGGCAAGCGGCGTGCGTGGGCTGGCAAGCGCTGTCGGGTGGAACTGCACGAATTCCATATCGGCAAGTGCGGCACCGGCGCGCGCCGCAAGCGCAATGCCCTGGCCGAAATTACCAGTCGGATTCGTCGTTGCCTCGTAAAGCCCGCCAATGCCGCCGGTTGCCAGCACCACGGCGCTGCCGAGGAGCGTTTCGGTTGAACCGCCAGCGGCAATTTCCACGCCCACAACCCGGCCTTCCGCCACCAGCAGACGCTGCACTTGCGCACCCGCCATCACAATGATCGAAGGCGTATCCAGCACCTGTCGGATCAAGGCATTCACGACGGAAGCTCCGGAAGCATCGCCACTGGCATGCACAATGCGGCGGCGGCAATGGGCGGCTTCGAGCCCGAGCGAGAATTCGCCATCTGACGTTCGGTCGAATTGCACGCCCTGACGTTCCAGCCAGTGGATGGCATCGGCAGCGCGGGCGAGAATGAAGCGCGCCGCGTTTTCATCCACCAGACCGTCACCGGCGGCCAGCGTATCGGAGAGATGAAGCTCCGCGCTGTCATCGGGGCCGACGGCTGCGGCAATGCCTCCCTGCGCCCAGGCGCTGGAGGTCTGCTGCCCAAGACCCGCCTTGGTGATCAGCAGAACCTTGCGCGGTGCCAGTGCCAAGGCTGTCGTCAGGCCTGCAATGCCGCTGCCAACGACGATAACCGGCAGGGCCGTGCTTGGCGTGCTCATTTCACGGCCAGCATGCGTTCGACAGCAAGGCGCGCCTTGTCCGCGACGGCGGGGTCCACGGTTACTTCATGCGTGCCGGTTTCCAGCGCCTCGCGAATATTGGCAAGCGTAATGCGCTTCATGTGCGGGCAGAGATTGCAGGGGCGGATGAACTCCACATCCGGATTGTTGGCTGCCACATTGTCGCTCATCGAGCATTCAGTCAGCAGCACCACGCGCGGCGGCTTCTCTTTGGCGACATAATCGGACATCACGGCAGTCGATCCGGCAAAGTCGGCCTCTAGTACCACGTCCGGCGGGCATTCCGGGTGGGCAAGCACGATAACGCCCGGATGCGCCTCACGCAGATCGCGAATATCCTGCGGGGTGAAAAGCTGGTGAACCTCGCAATGGCCCTTCCAGGCAATCAGTTCCACATGGGTTTGTCGGGCCACGTTTTGCGCCAGATATTCGTCCGGCAGCATCAGGACTTTTGGAACGCCGAGTGATTCCACCACTTCCTTGGCATTGCCGGAGGTGCAGCAGATATCCGAAGCGGCTTTTACGGCGGCTGACGTGTTCACGTAGGTCACGACGGGAACGCCCGGATGCGCCTGCCGCAAAAGGGCGATATCTTCCGGCGTGATGGAGTCGGCCAGCGAACAGCCAGCCCGCATATCCGGGATCAGAACAGTCTTCGACGGGTTCAGCAGCTTGGCGGTTTCCGCCATGAAATGCACGCCCGCCAGAACGATTATGTCGGCATCGACGTCCATGGCCTTGCGAGCCAGCGCCAGACTGTCGCCCACGATATCAGCCACGCCGTGGAAGATTTCCGGGGTCTGGTAGTTATGCGCCAGAATGACCGCGTTCTTCGTGCGCTTCAATTCGAGGATGGCTGCAACGTCGGCCTCATGCGCCATCCATTCGGCCTTGGGCATGATCCGGCTGACCCGCTCATACAGCGCAGAAACGGAAACGGGAGAATTCATGGCGACCTCCTTTATACTCGACTTGAGTATATCGCGGGCGCAGAGATATTCTCATTTGGAGTTTATGTCAATTGCGGGAGATGGGAAGTTTCGAGCCGGAAAAAGCACGCTCCTCCAGCACCGCATGGCGGTAGCGGAAAAGCTTGGCGGGGCGTCCACCGGTCTCGCTGGTCACGTCACCGGTTTCCTCAATAAGATCCTGCGAATCAATCAGGCGGCGGAAGTTGGGTTTATGCAGGGTCAGGCCCGCCAGCGCCTCCACAGTCCGCTGCAATTGCAGCAGCGTGAAGCTTTCCGGCATGAGTTCAAAGACAACGGGGCGGTATTTGATCTTGGCACGTAGACGGGCAATGCCGGTGGCGAGAATGCGCCGATGATCGGCAAACATGGACCGGCCGGTTGCAACGAATTCTTCGCCGCCTGATTCGGCGACCAGCCCCGCCTCATACATCAGCTCGTAGCGTTGGAGCGTCAGGTCTTCGTTCCAGGCGGCGCCATGCAGCCCGAAGGCAAATTCAATACGGCGGCGGCGATGGTCTCGGCGGGAGGGGTCCCGTTCCGCCCAGCGTTGCAGGTATTCCGCGATTGCTTGCAGGGAATCAGGCGTGCCCTTGCGGTGGTCTTCCCATGGAAAATACTCGTACCAGCCGTGCCAGCCCGGTTTTCCGGCACCGGGTGCTGCCTGTTCCCGCACAAGGCCCAGATAGCTGATGGATATGGTGCGCGAGTAACCCGTGTCCTGGGTGCGGTCACGGTCTGCAAAGGTATAGAGCTGTTCGAGATAGCCAACGGGGTGGCCCGTCTGGTCGCCCACCCATTCGCGAAGTCCTGCCTGAAGGCTGCGATGTGCAAGCTCAAACGGACCGGAAGGCAGGGCGTCACCAGACCGAATCGTCATCACGCGCGGCTCATCACCAGTGACGGCGGCAAGCACGGCAATCAGCTCGGCATGGGCAAGTCCGGTCGGCACGAAAAACCTCAAGGCAAAATGAACCGCCATTCAACGGCAGCCGTCATCTTGGGTAACAAGAGAGCTTACGTTGATTACAGGTTCAGCAGTTTGGAGGAAATAGCAAAGTCTCCGCTCAGGCGGAGGTTCAATTCAATCATCTAGAAAGCTATGAGAGAATTGGAGCGGGCGAAGGGATTCGAACCCTCGACCCCAACCTTGGCAAGGTTGTGCTCTACCCCTGAGCTACACCCGCTCATCAATTCAACAGCCTGGGGTAGATCGCTAGGCCGTTGGTCGCTGCCTTGCGGCGACGAGGGCTATATGGCCCAACTGCTTTTTGAATGCAACAGGGAAATGACATCGTCATGCGATTTTTTGTTTTTTTCTTCTAAGTAATTGAAAATAATAAGTATTTTTCGCATCAATCTGGTTGGTGCTTTTATGAAGTCACCAAATCAAGGTTTAGCCGCTCTGAGACGGCTCTCGAAGATCGTAAACTTCCTTCCTGCTATTTTGCCGGTATAGCGCCTGTCGAATGACGCTTCTGCTGATGGCGTTGCGGACGAGATGTTCTATAGTTCGGCGCAAAGCGGCAGGTTCCTCCTGCCCACGATACCCTTGAATGAGTTCGGATTGCATTTGTCATGACCACGCCCTCCCCGACCGCAGATCATCCCAAGACCGCCGAACAGCTTTTCGCCTTTCTGGATGAGCTTGGCATTCAGCACAGCACCAAGAACCATCCGCCGGTTTTCACCGTCGCCGAATCGGAAAGTCTGAGGGACGAGATTCCGGGAGGTCATACGAAGAACCTGTTCGTGAAGGACAAGAAGGACCAGTTCTTCGTCGTCACCGTGGAGGAGCGTGCGACGGTGGATCTGAAGCAGATTCACAAGATTATCGGCGCTTCCAGCCGCGTGTCCTTCGGCAGCCCGGAAAAGATGCTGGAATATCTGGGCGTGGTGCCGGGATCGGTCACCGTGTTCGGCGCCATCAACGATACGCAAAACAAGGTTACGTTCGTGCTGGATGAGGGCTTGATGCAGTACGACATCATCAACGGCCACCCTCTGCGCAATGACGCGACGACCTCGATCGGGCGGGACGACCTCATTTCCTTCTTGAAGGCAACGGGTCACGATCCGCTTGTCTTGAAAGTCGCGGACTGACATACGATCTGTTCAAGCACAAGTCGCATGACACTTACCGTCTGGGGAGACATTCATGAGCGGTCCGAACAATCCGTATAGCAATGGCTATGGCAGCCAGATGACCGGAACGATGAGTTTTGGATCTTCCCCGGCGGCAACGCCTGCCGGTTCTGCGGCCGGCGGCTTCGTCAAGGACACGACGACGGCAGGCTTCACCAAGGACGTGCTGGAAGAATCTCGTCGTCAGCCAGTGCTGGTTGATTTCTGGGCGCCTTGGTGCGGTCCCTGCAAGCAGCTCGCGCCTGCGCTCGAGAAGGTGGTCAACGAAGCACAGGGCCGGGTCAAGCTGGTCAAGCTCAACATCGATGATCACCCGTCCATTCCCGGTCAGTTGGGCATTCAGTCCATCCCGGCGGTCATCGCCTTCGTGAACGGTCGTCCGATGGATGGCTTCATGGGTGCCATTCCCGAAAGCCAGATCCGTCAGTTCATCGACAAGATCGGCGGTCCCGCCGGCGCGGATGAGGCTGCAGAAATCGAATCCGTCCTCGAAGAGGCGAAGGGGCTTCTCGCCTCGGGCGATACGGATGGTGCGGCCCAGCTTTACGCGGCGGTTCTGCAGGCGGATCCGGAAAACGGCAAGGCAGTTGCCGGCATGATCGAGTGCCTTCTCAACCTTGGCCAGACGGAACGGGCGCAGCAGATGCTGGATTCGCTGCCGGAAGACATTTCCAAGCAGCCGGAGGTACAGGCCGTTTCACTGAAGCTCAACCAGATTTCCGAAGCCCGGAAGCTGGGTGATCCGCGGGCGCTGGAGCATGAGCTGTCACTCAATCCGGATCATCACGAATCGCGCATGAAGCTTGCGAAGATCCTCAACGTCCAAGGTGATCGCAACGAAGCCGCCGAGCACCTGTTCTACATCATGCGCAAGGACCGAGCCTTCGATGATGATGGCGCGCGCCGCCAGTTGCTGGAATTTTTCGAAGCTTGGGGTGTCAAGGATCCGGCGACGATTGCGGCCCGGCGCAAGCTTTCGTCTATCCTGTTTTCCTGATCGGCTTCGATATCGGTGCAAAGCCTTGTGAAAGCAGGCTTGGCGCCCCAGATAGGGTGTGGAATTTATTCGGTTCTGGAGGAAGATAGGCTCATGCATGTCGGCAACGCCAGATACGTCAAACGCGAGGATCTGCCGGAGACCATCCCGGTCTTTCCGCTGACAGGGGCGCTCTTGCTCCCCGGCGGTCAATTGCCGCTCAACGTGTTCGAGCCGCGCTATCTCGCCATGTTCGATGCGGCACTGGCGGGTAACCGCCTGATCGGCATGATCCAGCCGGTTCTCGGCGAGGGTGGCGAAGGTATTCGCCCGGCGCTGAGTTCTGTGGGTTGCATCGGGCGGATCACCTCGTTTGCAGAAACGGGCGACGGTCGCTACATCACGTCGCTGAGTGGTGTGTGTCGTTTCCGCTTGATGGAGGAGGTTGGCGAAGGCCATCCTTATCGCACCGTGCGCTTCATGCCGTTTATGAGCGACCTCTCCTCTGAAGAAGATGATTCGACCGTTGATCGCCAGGAACTCCTGCGCGTTTTCCGGGCCTATCTTGATGCCAACAAGCTTGAGGCTGATTGGGATAGTGTGGAGAGAGCCGGTAACAGGACGCTGGTAAATTCGCTGTCCATGATGTCGCCCTTCGGTCCGGCCGAAAAACAGGCTTTGCTCGAAGCGCCTGACCTCAAGACAAGGGCGGATACGCTCATCGCCATAACCGAGATCTTCCTCGCCAGCGGCGGTTCCGAGACAACGCTTCAATAATTGGCAGGTCGTCAGGATGGATGAGAAACTGGCGAAAGTTGATCCGAAGCTGCTGGATCTTCTGGTGTGTCCACTTGGAAAGTCGCGGCTCGTCTATAATCGCGAGACGAACGAACTTATCTCGGAGGCAGCAAAACTCGCCTATCCCATCCGCGACGGCATTCCCATCATGCTGGTCTCCGAGGCTCGTCGCCTCGAAGACTGAAATGGTTCGTGGGATTCAGATTGTTTCGCCCATCAGAAGGCGGGGGCTGTTTTTAGCCTTGGTGCCGGCCGCTTCCCCGATGAAATAGGACTTCAGCTTCGGCAACCGCTCGACGACGCCCAGACCGAAATCGCGGGCAATGCGGATCGGCGCAATGTCGTTGGAGAACAGGCGGTTCAGCACATCGGTCGTCACGCCCATACGGAACGTATCGAAACGACGCCACGACTGGTAGCGCTCCAGGATATGCACCGCGCCGACGTCGAGGCCCAGGCGGTCCGCCTCGACGATCGTTTCTGCAAGAGCGGCCACATCCTTGAACCCAAGGTTCAGGCCCTGTCCGGAAATCGGGTGAATGCCATGGGCTGCGTCCCCTGCCAATGCAAGGCGAGGCGCGACGAAGGCGCGCGACAGGGTGAGGCCAAGCGGGAAAGCCTTGCGTCCGCCCACCACCGTGATTGCTCCCAGCTTGTGGCCGAAGCGGCGCTGCAGTTCTTCTTCGAAAATCAGGTCGTCGGAGGCAACGAGGCGGTCGGCATCGCCTGTCCGCTCCGTCCACACCAGCGAGGAGCGATTGCCGGTGAGCGGTAGAATGGCAAACGGTCCCGAGGGAAGAAAATGCTCCTCTGCGCATCCGTTGTGCGGGCGTTCATGCTCGACAGTGGTCACGATGCCGGATTGGCCATAATCCCATCGAACGGTCTTGATGCCCGCCATGTCGCGCAGCTTGGAGCGTACGCCATCGCAAGCCACCACGAGCTTGGTTTCCAGAACCTCGCCATTGGAAAGCGTCAGGTTTGCGGAATGTGGACCCGCAGCAAAGCCCGTGGCCGACACACCGTGACGGATGGTAATGCCGAGCCGTTCACAGGCGCCGCGGAGGGCGCGGACCATTTCGACGTTGGGAACCATATGGGCAAAGGGTCGGCCTTCTTCCACTTCGCCATCGAAGGTCAGGAAGACCGGACGAACGGGATCGGACGTGCGCGAATCGGTGACGATCATGCTGGTGATGGGGTGCGAGTGGGGAAGAATTTCATCCCATACGCCCAGCACTTCCAGCATGCGGGTTGCAGCGGCAATGATGGCAGAGGCGCGCTCGTCCTTCTGCCACACGCTTTCCGGCGCGGCCTCGATCACTTCGACGCTGAGATGCGGCGCCGCCTGCTTCGTGGCCACAGCAACCGAGAGGCCAACATATCCGCCGCCAACAATCAGCATATCCAGCATGGGTTCGCTCCTGCCGCACTTGAGAATGGTCTGATGGGTATATAGATCATCGAACACGCGCTTCCTACCGCTGGAGACAGTTAAAAATGCCGCAGGCAAACGAACATCTATCCCCAATCGATCAGTTGATCGAAACACTGGACCTTGAGCGGCTGGAGGAAAACCTGTTTCGGGGCGAGAGCCCGCAGATCGGCTGGCAGCGTGTCTTTGGCGGGCAGGTCATTGCCCAGGCCCTGATGGCGGCGCAGCGTACCGTCACTGCCGACAGGCTGGTTCATTCGCTGCACGGTTATTTTCTGCTGCCGGGCGATCCCAAGGTGCCGATCGTCTATCAGGTCGAGCGCTTGCGCGACGGCGGCAGCTTCACCACGCGGCGCGTTACCGGCATCCAGCACGGCAAGGCAATTTTTGCGATGTCTGCGTCCTTCCAGCTGGAAGAACCCGGCTACGAGCATCAGGCAACTATTCCGGACGTAAAGCAGCCAGAGCAGTTGATGTCTGAAGATGAGTTCCAGAAGATGTTTCTGGCCCATGCGCCGGAGCCGGTTAAAAAATACTGGGGTCGCAAGCGTCCGGTGGAGATCCGTCCCGTTTCGCTGGTGCATTATGTGTCGCAGGAAAAGCTGAAGCCCGAGCAGCACATCTGGGTGCGGGCGACGGGAGAGGTGCCGGATGACCGGCATTACCAGGCGGCAGTTCTTGCCTATCTCTCGGATATGACATTGCTCGATACTTCGCTCTATCCGCATGGAAGAACCATTTTCGATCCGTCCATTCAGGCGGCCAGCCTCGACCATGCCATGTGGTTCCACCGACCCTCGAAGCTCGATGACTGGCTGTTGTACACGCAGGATAGTCCCAGTTCATCCGGGGCGCGTGGCATGACGCGAGGGCAGTTGTTTACCCGTTCCGGTGAGTTGATTGCTTCGGTCGCGCAGGAAGGTCTGATTCGGAAACGAGCAACTGAATAAATTTCATGCAAAGCTGAAAATTTGCCTATTAAATGAGCGCCTATTTGGCGCTCATTTGCATTTTGCTGCCTCGAAAACGATCTTATCTTTATAATTCAATAACTTATTTTTGTGGCGAGAATCTGGCACGGCCCTTGAATGTAATAGGTCAGTCGCTGCTCACGCTTCAGCCAGCGGCCAGGAGAGTTCGGCTGCTCGCCGATTAACAAAGGATGGGAAACCACATGAAAATCGTGATGGCCATTATCAAGCCATTCAAGCTGGATGAGGTGCGCGAAGCGCTCACGGCTGTCGGCATCCAGGGCCTGACCGTAACCGAGGTGAAGGGTTACGGGCGCCAGAAGGGACATACCGAAATCTATCGTGGCACCGAATATGCCGTCAGCTTCCTGCCAAAGCTGAAAGTCGAGATCGCGGTCGCGTCCGATGTCGTCGACAAGGCCGTGGAAGCCATCGCATCGGCCGCCAAGACGGGCCAGATCGGTGACGGCAAGATCTTTGTTTACTCGATCGAGCAGGCCGTGCGCATCCGTACCGGCGAAACCAATACAGAAGCGCTTTAAGCACGGCTGATCCAGGGGAGTTTTTATACATGTCGTTCCACACGTTCCAAACCACGCTCATGCGCCTCGGGGCTGCGTCGGCTGCGCTTCTCGCGCCGGTCGTTGCGCTTGCCCAGGATGCGGCACCGGCCGCTGCCGCCGCTGCGGCACCTGCCATGACGGTCAACAAGGGTGATACCACCTGGATGCTGGTATCGGCCCTGCTGGTCCTGTTGATGATCGTGCCGGGTCTCGGTCTGTTTTATGGCGGTCTTGTTCGTGCAAAGAACATGCTGTCGGTTCTCATGCAGGTGACGACGATCACGGCACTCGCCATGATCATCTGGGTCATCTACGGATATTCGCTCGTCTTCACCAATGGTGGCGGCCTCAACTCTTTCGTCGGCGGCTTCTCCAAGATGTTCCTCAAGGGCGTTGATGTCACCACGATGGCGGAAAGCTTCACCAAGGGTGTCGCTATTCCGGAACTGGTGTTCGTCTGCTTCCAGATGACGTTTGCGGCCATCACGCCAGCTCTGATCGTCGGCGCCTTTGCAGAGCGTATCAAGTTCTCCGCCGTCATCCTGTTCACGGCTCTGTGGTTGACCTTCATCTACTTCCCGATCGCCCACATGGTGTGGTTCTGGGGTGGTCCGAGCGCCTACACGGACCCGACCGGCCTGATCTATGGCTTCGGTGCCATCGACTTCGCGGGCGGCACCGTCGTTCACATCAATGCCGGTATTGCAGGTCTCGTCGGCTGCATCATGATCGGCAAGCGTATCGGCTACGGCAAGGACATGATGGCTCCGCACTCGATGACCATGACGCTGATCGGCGCTGGTCTTCTGTGGGTTGGCTGGTTCGGCTTCAATGCCGGTTCGAACCTCGAATCCAACGCCTACGCGGCGCTTGCCATGATCAATACCTTCGTCGCGACAGCGGCAGCTCTTCTCTCCTGGTCGCTGGTTGAAGCCATGACCCGCGGCAAAGCTTCCATGCTCGGTGCTGTTTCCGGTGCGGTTGCCGGTCTCGTCGTCATCACGCCTGCTGCCGGTTTCGTTGGCCCGATGGGCGCCATCGTCATGGGTCTCGCCGTTTCGCCGATCTGCTACTTCTTCTGCTCGACGGTGAAGAACAAGTTCGGTTACGACGACACGGCTGACGTGTTCGGCATCCACGGTGTCGGCGGCATCATCGGCGCGCTGCTCACCGGCGTCTTCGTCAACCCGGCTCTCGGCGGCGCAGGCATTGTGGATTACTCCACGGCTGACTTCGCAGCCACTTACGCAGGCACGGCAACGCAGGTGTTCGCCCAGTTGAAGGGTGTTCTGGTAACGCTTCTCTGGACGGGTATCGGTTCGGCGATCCTGTACAAGATCGTCGACGTCGTCATCGGCCTGCGTGTTCCGGTCGAAGCAGAGCGCGAAGGTCTCGATCTCGCCTCGCATGGCGAAGCCGCCTATCACTCCTGATCCCAGAGCATCGGGCGAAACATTTCCAAGCATTGCACCGGCGGTTTTGCCGCCGGTTCTCCACCTCCTTCCATGGCGGTTTACCGCTCACCTTGCCCGACCTTCCAAGGCCGGGCTTTTTTATTGGTGGTGAATGTTCGACTTCCAGGTTTGGTTAAAGTCCCGTTAACCAAACGGGGCTACCCTTCCCACTCAGGGCCGCTTTGCGCGTGAATTCCGCCACGTGCCAGGTTTCCCACTCTCTTCAACGGGATGTTCGGGCAAGAAACGATGAGCAGAAGCAGTTCAGCAGCTATGGCGCACCATTCAACACGCCATGCGCTCGTCGCGTTTTTCGTAAGGCAGATTCTGGCCCTTTGCGGTTTTGTGATCTTCATCCTGCTGGCGCTGGCGGTCGCAGCCATGGCGACGTGGAACGTGGCCGATCCGAGCTTTTCCTATGCGACGGACAATGTTCCGACCAATATTCTGGGTTTTCCCGGCGCTGCCTTTGCCGATCTGATGATGCAGTTTCTGGGCCTTGCAAGCCTTCTGGCCCTGATGCCCTTGCTGGCCTGGGCGCTTGCTCTGATCGTCGGGCGTCCCATTACGCGCATCCCGGCGCGCCTTGCCGCCTGGGCCGTGGGCACCTTCATGGGCGCGGCAACGCTTGGATGTTTTCCGGCTCCCCTGACCTGGCCCATCCCAAATGGCATCGGTGGGGTGATCGGGGATATGATCCTGCGCTTTCCCGCATTGTTCGTCGGTACCTATCCGACCGGCATGGTCGCGATTATCCTGGGCAGCATTTTCATCCTGCCGACGGCAGGTTTTCTCGCTTTTGCAGCCGGCCTTATCGGCAATGAAGAACTGCAGTTCGAGGAAGAAGATGAAGACGACATGCCGGAGGAGCCGCGCCGTCGCGTGCCGACAGCCGCGGACTTCGGCGATGAAGATGAAGGCTTTCGCTTCACCGATTTTGTCGCCTTCGGTGCTCTTGCGCATATGTGGTACACGACGCAGGCGCGCTTGCGCCGCCTGTTCCGCCTGAAGCCGAAGGCGACATCCAATGCTTTCGAGGCACCGTATGATTTCAACGAGGACGAGTTCGGTACGCTGAACGAGCCTGTTCGGCCGAAGGTTCGGGCAGGCGGACGCATGGAGCCATCGCTCGATAATTCCATGTCCGGCGTCATGGCAGCCAGACGGCGTCTCTCTCCACCTTCTCTTGCCGCGGATGATGATGAGGACATGGACGACGATATGCCGATGCGTCCGTCCGGTATCCTTTCCGATGATGAGGACGATGCGCCGCGTGGCCTTCGCGCTTCGGCCCGCGTAACACCCGCTGCACCCCAGCCCCGGCAAGCGAGCCGCTCTCTGCGGGAAGGTCAGCGCTCGTTCATCGATCCTGAAGGGTTCGAGCTGCCATCCGTTCATCTGCTGGCGGAGCCGCGCCACGTGGCGCGCGATGCCACGCTTTCCGCCGATGCGCTGGAGCAGAATGCACGCATGCTGGAAGGTGTGCTGGAGGATTTCGGCGTCAAGGGCGAGATCATCCATGTGCGTCCCGGCCCTGTGGTGACACTGTATGAGCTGGAGCCCGCTCCGGGCATCAAGTCCTCCCGCGTCATCGGCCTGGCTGACGACATTGCCCGCTCCATGAGCGCGATTGCTGCCCGCGTCGCAGTCGTCCCGGGCCGCAATGCCATCGGTATCGAACTGCCGAACCAGACGCGTGAAACGGTTTTCCTGCGCGAACTGATCGGCAGCCAGGATTTCGACAGCAGCAAGGCGAAGCTCGCCATGGCGCTCGGCAAGACCATCGGCGGCGAGCCCGTCATCGCCGATCTTGCCAAGATGCCGCATCTTCTGGTCGCGGGGACCACCGGTTCTGGTAAATCCGTTGCCATCAACACCATGATCCTGTCGCTGCTTTATCGCCTTTCGCCGGAGAAGTGTCGCCTGATCATGATCGATCCCAAGATGCTGGAACTGTCGGTCTATGACGGAATTCCGCATCTGCTCTCGCCGGTCGTCACCGATCCGAAAAAGGCGGTCGTTGCGCTGAAATGGACCGTGCGCGAGATGGAAGAGCGCTACAAGAAGATGTCCAAGATCGGTGTTCGCAACATCGATGGCTTCAACAGCCGCGTGGAGCAGGCCATTGCCAAGGGCGAAGTGCTGACCCGTACCGTGCAGACCGGTTTCGACCGCCAGACGGGCGAGGCCATGTACGAGACGGAAGAATTCGACCTGAAGCCCATGCCGTATATCGTCGTCATCATAGACGAAATGGCCGATCTGATGATGGTGGCGGGCAAGGACATCGAAGGTGCAGTCCAGCGTCTGGCGCAGATGGCGCGTGCGGCGGGCATCCACGTCATCATGGCAACGCAGCGCCCGTCGGTCGATGTCATTACCGGCACGATCAAGGCCAACTTCCCGACGCGCATCTCTTTCCAGGTTACCTCCAAGATCGACAGCCGAACCATTCTGGGCGAGCAGGGTGCCGAACAACTGCTCGGCATGGGCGATATGCTCTACATGGCGGGCGGCGGGCGGATCCAGCGCGTTCACGGCCCCTTTGTTTCCGATACGGAGGTCGAAGAGATTGTCTCCTACCTCAAGACACAAGGCGCGCCGCAATATCTTGATGCCATTACGGCGGATGATGACGAGGACGATGAGGGCGGTGGCGGTCCAGCCCAAACCGGCAACCTGTCCGATTCCGATGATCCCTATGATCAGGCGGTCGCTATCGTCCTGCGCGATGGAAAGGCTTCCACGTCCTATATCCAGCGAAGACTGGGCATCGGTTATAACCGGGCTGCCTCGCTGATCGAGCGAATGGAAAACGAAGGCCTGATCGGGCCCGCCAATCATGCGGGCAAGCGCGAGATCCTCGTGCCGACGGAAGCCGATATCATCGATCGGTAATCCTCGATTTCGCCGGGAACCCGGATGAAGTTCAGCCGTTCCCGTGGCTCGGCAGTATCCGCTCCCGCTCGAAAATGTGAGGGGAACAGGTCTGGCTCAAGGTTCAATCGCTATGTCGCGTCATAGAGACGCCGCCTTTGTTGGCGAAAAGGCAGGTGAAGGAGAATAACAAACATGTCGACCCGTGTGTCCCCCGCAGTTCTTGATCGTCGCAACCTCATGATCGGCCTGGCGAGCCTCGGTGTCACCGCATTTGCGGGTCTGCCAGCGCTGGCACAGGACGCCGTGGGTGCTGCAGCCGCGCAGAAGATTGCCGATCACTTCTCATCGGTGAAGACCATGATGGGTGAGTTCGTGCAGTTCGGTCCGCGTGGCGAGCAGACCGGCGGCAAATTCTTCATCGAACGTCCCGGCAAGCTGCGCTTCAACTTCGAGGATCCGTCTCCGATCCGCGTGATCTCGGATGGTGACAACGTTGTCATCGGTAATCTGAAGCTCAAGACCTGGGACATCTACCCGCTTTCCAAGACGCCGCTCAGCCTGCTGCTGGCCAACAAGATCGATCTGTCAAACCAGATGGTGCGCAACGTCAAGCAGGAGTCAGATCTCGTCACCATCGTGCTGGGCAACAAAACCGTGTTCGGCGATTCGACCATCACCATGATGTTCGACCCGAAGACTTTCGACCTGCGTCAATGGACGATCACCGACGTGCAGGGCAAGGATACCTCCGTCATGATCTACAACGTCCAGAACGGCGTTCGTTTCGACGATAAGGTATTCACCATTCCCTATAACGAAGTCCACAAGCTCTAGGAATTCCCGCTGGCGGGCTGCAAATGGCACTTTCTGTGCTTCCGGTGCTAACGTACCTTTAAGTACGCTCCGCTCCGGTTCTCGAAATCACCATTTTCGCCACGCCATCAGAAATTCCGGCTTCGGCTGGCGGGCTGCAAATGGCAATTTCTGTACCCTTGCCCTCGACCATCAAAACAGCCTAAACCTCGGCCCGTAACGTCCGAGGTTTTTTCGTATGAGCTTTTCCGTCACCACCTGGAACATCAATTCGGTACGCCTGCGGCTGCCGATCGTCGAGCAGTTCATCGTGCGCGAAAAGCCGGATATTCTCTGCCTGCAGGAAATCAAGTGCCGCGCGGAGGAGTTCCCGCTCGAACCGCTGCAGAAGATGGGCTACGAGCACATCATCCTGCACGGCCAGAAGGGCTATCACGGCGTTGCCATTCTTTCAAAAGTGCCGCTGAGCGAAGATCATCGTCAGGATTACTGCGGCGTGGGCGATGCGCGCCACATCTCGGCGATCTTCGAGCGCGGCTCTCGCCGCATCCGTATCCATAACTTCTATGTGCCCGCCGGCGGCGACGAGCCGGACCGCAGCATCAACCCTAAATTCGGCCACAAGCTGGATTTCGTTGAAGAGATGAAGGCGCTGAAGGCCTCATCCCCCGGCGTTTCCTCCATCCTCGTCGGCGATCTCAACATCGCGCCGCTGGAGCATGATGTCTGGTCGCACAAGCAGATGCTGAAGATCGTAAGCCATACGCCGGTCGAGACGGAAGGCCTGACGCAAGTGATGGAAAAGGGCGGCTGGCTGGATCTTATGCGTCAGCATGTTCCGGCATCCGAAAAGCTCTACACCTGGTGGAGCTACCGCGCCAAGGATTGGGAAGCAGCAGACCGCGGCCGCAGGCTGGACCACATCTGGTCCTCCCCCGATCTCGGCCCCTTCCTCGAAAAAATCGAAATCCTGAAAGAAGCCCGCGGCTGGAACCGCCCCTCAGACCATGTTCCTGTGACTGCAACGTTCAAGTTTTGATAAACCTTTCTTTTGACATCAGAAACCGAGTTGTCGCTTGCACGACAATTGAAATGGCGCACGCCAATGTAAAGGCGATATAGGGCGTTTGATGTGTGAGGGTGAAAGATAGATAGATGCAGAAGGCAGCAAACGAATATCGCCCAAATACCATGCCGCGCACCATAAGTATGACTTGATCGCTTCCATACCTTTGATGCGTTGAAACACACATGACGAGGCCCAGCAAAGGAAACACGGCCAGAATTCCGCTCCAGTCTGCCCCGACGAACGGCGATATTCCGGTAATGATGAAAGTCAGAAATGTTCCTATTATTATCTTGCTCTTAAGGTCATCTCCACCTTGCGGGTATGCCGTAGACTGGATGGTACTGTTGGCAGGCAGAAGTTGCGGGGTCGTGACCACTGACAAACCAGCCAGCAGCATTGCATAGGGGAGCGTTGGAGCCAGCAGAGCAAGTATGGTTGCTGCGAAAATCCAACTGAGCAGACTGAAAAGCAAAGAGAGTTTCCAAGACCACATACGGCTACTCCGGGCGTAGGTGAGATTGAACATCTCTGAGGCAAAAATGGCCGCCAGGGAAATTGTTGATGCCTGCGCGCCAAACGCTTCTCCCTGCTGCAGGGTTAGCAAGAAAAGAATTGGGCCTGCTACAACGGGTAGGCCTCCCAACCATCCCGCTATAGACGATCCCCACAATCGCTGAGCAAGTGAGAGAACGAGTAGGAAAAAGGGAACCAAAGTAATTTTTAGAAGAAGCATATGATCCTCCGCCTGCCGTGCGGAAGTTGGCCATCCTTCGACAGGACTCGATGGCCAACATTGGATCGGATTAAAATAGTGCGAGCTGTTACTATACTGTCATCAGTAGCCGAAGGCATCACGAGGTCAAGTGCAAGTCGCTACACTGCGGCAGTTTATGCCGAGTACTTATGATGCCCTACAACTCTCACCCAAACCGTCCCGCCATGCGGGTGGCGGCCAGCGCCAGATCCACAATGTTCTGGCGAATGCGTGATTCCATCAGTCCCGCGACCTGCGGATATTCCTCCAGCAGGCGATGAAACAGCGTACGGGGAATGCGTACCACTTCACCATCGTCCGAGGCGATGGCCGTGAACTTGCGCTCCACCATGGTCACAAGCGCAAGTTCGGAGAGAAGTGTTCCGGGACCGGCGCGATCCCGGAATTCAAGTTCGCCAGATCGGCTTTCAACGTAAAGGTCGAAATGGCCGCGAGAGACGACGAAGGCGCATTCCGCTGGCGAATGTTCGCGAAATAGCGCCTGACCCTTCTGAATGTTGCGACGCTCTGCACCGAAGGCGATCAGTCGCAGCTGATCGCTGTCCAGCCCCTGGAAAAGCGGCACCTGGGCCAGAAGCTGGATATCATCGCTGAGCGCCATTTCAATTCACCTTCAGGGCACGATCTTGTAGCCGCCGTTCTCTGTCACGAGAATTTCGGCATTGGAAGGATCGCGTTCGATTTTCTGGCGAAGACGATAGACGTGGGTTTCAAGCGTGTGCGTCGTGACACCGGAATTGTAGCCCCAGACTTCTTCGAGAAGAATATCGCGCGTCACGACCTTCTGGCCTGCGCGGTAGAGGTAGCGGATGATCGCCGATTCCTTTTCCGTCAGGCGGATCTTCTTGCCGTCATCGGTGGTCAGAAGTTTCTGGCTCGGCTTGAAGACGTAAGGACCGACGGTGAAGGTGGCGTCTTCGCTCTGTTCATACTGGCGAAGCTGTGCGCGCATGCGGGCCAGAAGCACGGCGAAGCGGAACGGCTTGGTGACATAGTCATTGGCGCCCGCTTCCAATCCCAGGATGGTATCGGAATCCGTATCATGGCCGGTCAGCATGATGATCGGCGCCTTGAAGCCGCCCTTGCGCATCAGCTTCACGGCTTCGCGACCATCCATGTCGGGAAGGCCGACATCCATGATCAGAAGATCGACCTGGGCTGCCTTGGCGGTTGCCATGGCCTTTGTTGCCGTGGCTTCCTGCAGGAGGCTGAATTCCTCGTACAGTGAAAGTTGCTCGACCAGCGTTTCACGCAGATCGTTGTCATCATCCACCAGCAGTACAGTCCGCGCTGCCATCGATATCTACGCCTTCCTTGGTTTGATCGCCGAAGAAATTCGGCAGGCTTCGATTCATCTTCCATCATGCTATGATTCCGACTGAAATCATATCCAAAGCAATTCTGTGTGAGAGAAAATGGGTGGGAAAAAGGCCAACCGCAAGGGCGCCATCATCACGGTACATCACAGCCCCGTCAGTCGCTCCCGCGCCATGGTGTCATTCGGCAATGTGACGGTGCCTGCGGCCATCGGAAGGTCCGGTCGCACGAGCCGCAAACGGGAGGGCGATGGGGCAACGCCCATAGCCGAGATGCAGGTACTTTATGGGTTCCTGCGGGGAGATCGGCTGAAGGGTTTGAGGACTGCGCTGCCTATGCGACGCATCGCAAAATCCATGTTGTGGTGCGATGAGCCACGTCACCCCAGCTACAATCGGCTCGTCAGGGCGCCTTTCAAACCCAGTCACGAAGAGATGAGCCGCAAGGACGGGTTGTACGATATCTGTCTGGTGCTTGACTGGAACATCCGGTCGCGGGCCCGTTACCGGGGTTCGGCTATCTTCTTCCACCTTATTCGACCGGGCTACGAGCCGACGGCTGGCTGCATCGCAGTGTCCTTGAAAGACATGCAGCGACTTCTGCCACATATCGTTAAGGGGACGAGGGTGCGGGTTTTATAGAAACCTTGAGGGAGGAGGTCTGGGGAAACTGTCGCATCCCTGAAACATGACATGCCTAGATTGGAACACCTCTAAAAGAGAACAATCAGGAGACGGTTCGATGAACGAACATGTGACGCAAAACCTCTTTCCGACCTCGCTTCTGGAAGAGGCCGATGGCGAAGGCCATAATGCCAGCGACAACGCCACGATGGGTGAAATCATCTCGAAGCGGTTTTCGCGCCGCAACTTCCTGCAGGGATCGCTTGCTGTTTCTGCCATCGCCGCAACCGTCAGCCCTGTTGCGCTGATGAGCGCCGATGAGGCGCGGGCGGCAGGCAAAGCCGGTTCTGCTTTCAATTTCAACGAGATCGAGGCTGGCGTCGACGCCAAGCATCACGTGGCGGAAGGCTATAATGCAGATGTGCTGCTGCGCTGGGGCGATGCGGTTCTGCCGGGCGCGCCGAGCTTTGACCCCTTGAAGCAGTCGACAGAGGCGCAGGCCAAGCAGTTCGGCTACAACAATGATTATGTCGGCTTCATTCCGCTCAAAGGCTCCTCCACCCATGGTCTGCTGGTGGTGAACCATGAATACACCAATCCGCATCTGATGTTTCCGGGCCTCGTGAAGATCGTCGACGGCAAGGTTAGCCAAAACAAGCTTTCAAAGGAGCAGGTGGATGTGGAGATGGCGGCTCATGGCGGCACCATCGTTGAAATTCGCAAGGAGGGCGGGAAGTGGCAGGTCATTGCCGATGGTAAGCTGAACCGCCGCATCACTTCCAATACGCCGATGCAGATCACCGGCCCGGCTGCGGGTCATGACCGCCTGAAGACTGCCGCCGATCCGACTGGCACCAAAGTTTTCGGCACGCTGAACAACTGTGCGGGCGGGGTCACCCCGTGGGGCACCTACATCATGGCGGAAGAAAACTTCCACGGTTATTTCCAGGGCAAGCTGCCGGAAGGCCACGCGGAAGCCGCCAACTACAAGCGCTATGGCGTGCCGGAAGGCTCCTACGAATGGGGCAATTTCTACGACCGTTTCGACCTTTCCAAGGAGCCGAACGAGCCGAACCGCTTCGGCTGGATTGTGGAAGTGGATGCCATGGACCCCACCTCCACGCCCAAGAAGCGCACGGCTCTTGGTCGCTTCAAGCACGAGGGTGCGGAAAGCATCGTGGCGAATAATGGCAAGGTCGTCTTCTATCTCGGTGACGATGAGCGCTTCGACTATGTCTACAAGTTCGTCACCGATGGCACTTTCAACCCTGCTGATCGCAAGGCCAATATGGACCTGCTCGACAAGGGCACGCTCTATGTCGCCAAGTTCGGCGAAGACGGTTCCATGCAGTGGATGCCGCTCATCCACGGTCAGGGTCCGCTGACGGAAGCGAACGGCTTCAAGAGCCAGGCCGATGTTCTGATCGAGACCCGCAAGGCGGGCGATCTTTTGGGTGCCACCAAGATGGACCGTCCGGAAGACATTCAGCCGAACGGCGTCAACGGCAAGGTCTATGTCATGTTGACCAACAACACCAAGCGCAAGGCCAATCAGGTCAACGCCGCCAATCCGCGCGCGGAAAACGCCTTCGGTCACATCATCGAGATCACTGAGAACGATGGTGATTTCACCGCCACAGCCGGTAAATGGGAAGTTCTGTTGAAGTGTGGGGATCCCTCCGTCGCCGCAGTCGGTGCCACCTTCTCGACGGAAACCACCAAGAACGGCTGGTTCGGTATGCCAGACAACTGTGCGGTGGATTCTGCCGGTCGTCTGTGGGTTGCCACGGATGGCAACAGCCCGAAGGGCACCGGCCGGACCGATGGTCTGTGGGCCGTCGATACGGAAGGTTCAGCCCGCGCCACTTCCAAGCTGTTCTTCCGCGTGCCTGTCGGTGCGGAAATGTGCGGCCCGCTGTTTACGCCGGACGATGAGACGGCTTTCGTTGCCGTGCAGCATCCGGGAGATGGCGGTGAGGATTGGGCAGGCCATGGCCGCCCGTCCTATTACGAGGATCTCTCCACCCGCTGGCCGGATTTCAAGCCGGATATGCCGACTCGTCCGGCGGTTGTCGCCATCACCAAGATCGGCGGCGGCAAGATCGCTGTATAATCCCTATGCCTCAAGGCTCCGCGCTCGTTTGAGTGCGGAGCTTTCTTACCCTTGTTCCAAGCAATCCCGGACGCAAAACCGGTTCCCACTTTTGCTGGGAATTGTTTTATCTTCCAATCGCAATCGCCCCAGCCGCCACGATCAGGCAGGCGATAATGCGCTTGGGCGTGAGTGTTTCACCCAGAAATAGCCGCCCAATGATCATGGCGAAGACAACGCTTGTCTCGCGAATGGCGGTGATCGGCCCGGCCGGTCCCATCGAGTAGGCGATGATAACGACACCATAGGCGATCAGTACGAAAATGCCCGCCAGCAGCGCCTTGCGGCATTCGCGGTCGGAAAGGTTCATGGTGAACTTTCCGCGCATCATTACATAGGCCAGGATCAACAATACGCCGTAGGTAAACAGCACCCAGGCCGCATAGGCCTTCGGGTCATCGAAATGCTTCACACCCGTGGAATCGACCGTGGCATAGGTTGCGATGATCACGCCGGTCAAAAGTGCCCAGAGGATGGAGGAAGTTGGTGCCCGGTGCCGCCCGATGGATAGGCTCATGATGCCGATGGCCACCAGTGACACGCCGATAAGCTGGCTGAAGCTCAGCATCTGACCCGTCAGGAGAAAAGTTCCAAGTGAGACCAACAGCGGCACCGAGCCGCGCACGATGGGGTAAACCTGACCGAGATCGCCCAGCCGATAGGCGAAGACGAGGAACACGCTATAGGCCACCTGTAGCAGGGATGAGGTGAGGATGAAGCCGAAGCCTGTCAGGCTGGGCAGCGGAAAATAGAAGAGGATGAGCGGCAGCGTCGCGGCGATGCCGGTCACACCCATAACGGTGATGGACCATAGCCGGTCAGCACCGGAACGCAGGAACGCGTTCCAGCTGGCATGCATGACGGCTGCCGTCAGTGCCAGAGCTATGACGGCGGGGCTCATGCGAAAGCCACGGAAAATGATGGGTAGCTTGGAATTGCGGGCATCGGGGAACCAGTGATTTCCCCCAACACTGTGACCGCAGTCCATTTATGTCAATCGTATGACAGTACCTTTCCAGTCCCTCACGCAAACACACCCTTGCCAATCAATGGCGTGGAAGGCACAGCCATGTCTCGGGGCTCCAGAAGGCCTGCATCATGGCCAAGTTTTCCCGCCTCTATTGCCAATGCGAAGGCTCTTGCCATCGTGGCGGGATCGCCTGCCCCGGAGACGGCTGTGTTCAGAAGAACTGCATCGTAGCCCAGTTCCATCATGGTCGTTGCATGCGATGGACGCCCCATACCAGCATCGACGATCAGCGGAACCTCGGGAAACTCGGCGCGCATGGACCGAAGTGCCGGGATGTTCTGCGGCCCCATGGCGCTGCCGATGGGCGCGCACCAGGGCATCAGCACTTGGCAGCCCGCCCGCAGTAATCGTTCTCCCACCACCAGATCGTCAGTCGTGTAGGGAAACACTTCGAAACCATCGTCGCTCAGAATCTTTGCTGCTTCCACCAGCTGAAAAACATCCGGCTGCAGCGTATCCTGATGGCCGATCAGTTCCAGCTTGATCCAGCTGGTGCGAAACAGATCGCGTGCCATCTTTGCCGTCAGAACCGCTTCTGAAACCGTATGGCATCCCGCCGTATTGGGCAGCACATGCACGCCGAGTTCGCGAATGAGCTCGAAGAATGCGCCGCCGGTTCGGCCGCCTGCCGTCTCTCTTCTGAGCGAAACTGTTACGATCTCCGTACCGGATTGGCGCACCGCAGCCGACAGATCCTGCGGGGAGGGGTAGCGTGCGGTGCCAAGCAGCAGGCGCGAACAGACCGTTGTTCCATAGAGCGTTAATGCCATCGTTAGCCTCCCTGTCGAGGTGAGAGAATTTCGATCCGGTCATCCGGTTTCAGTTCCAAGGTCTCGCGCTCTTCGCGATGGATAAGTTCTGCATTCACGGCCGTTGCCAGCCACTCGCCTTCGTATTCCAGTTCCTGCAACAGGTCTGCGAGGTTTGTGGAGCCAATCACGAAAGTCTCGCCATTCACGATCACCCTCATGCGGCCCCCTTCCGCCGGTCGCGTTGCATCATGTCCGCTGCCTGTCTGGCCAGTGCCGGTGCCAGAAGAAAGCCGTGACGATAAAGCCCGGCTATGGCGATGCCGTCTTTGGTTTTTACAATGCGTGGCGTGTTGTCGATAAAGGCAGGACGCACGCCGGCACCCGTTTCCAGAATGCGGGCCTCGCCAAAGGCAGGATGCAATGCGTAGGCGGTATTCAGAAGCTCCATGGTAGATCGAACCGAAGCTTGCCCTGCGTCATTGCTTTCGATCATGGTTGCACCCAGCATCACCTGACCCTCGCCGCGCGGGACGAGATAGACGGGATGGCGCGGATGCAAGACACGGATGGTGCGCGTCAACTGGATTTCCTGTGTCTCCAGCATCAACATTTCTCCGCGTACGCCGCGCAGCCCCTTGATGTTGCCGATGGCAGATGGACCTGTGCAATCCACAATCTTCGAGAAGCGACGCAAGGGGGATGTCATTGGCTGGCCAAAGGAAAGCGTCACCCCTGCGTTCACCAGCTTTTCTTCCAGTGCGAGAAGGGCTTTCCGCGGATCCAGGTGCGCCTCTCCGGCAAAATAGAGTGCTCGGGTGAAGCGTCCTGCCAGAGCCGGTTCGAGCGCTGCAATGCACTTTTCATCCAGCCATTGATAGCCATGGGTGCGCTTGGCAAACCTTTCGAGTTCTGCGCGGTCGCGGTTCAGTGCCAGCACGAGCGTGCCCCGCCGATGGACCATGCCGGGCAGTGCTTGCTCCCACCAGTCGGCAGCAGATAATCCGAGATCGAAGACGGTCTCGTTTGCTGCTTCGCGTTCGCACCAGGGGGCAAGCATGCCGCCCGCATAGTGAGATGCGCCCAAACCGGCCCGTGGCGCCGAATCGTTCAGAACCACGTTCAGGCCGCGGCGGCGCAGTTCATAGGCAAGTACGAGACCGGCAACGCCGGCCCCCTTGATCAGAATTGTCATGGTCCGAACTGGTCCTTATTCCGCAACAGGCATGTACAGATCGCCGCCCTCACGGAATTTCGCCGCCATGGCTTCCAGCCCCTCCTTTTGTGCTTCGGCACGAATATCGTGCGAAATGCGCATCGAGCAGAATTTCGGCCCGCACATGGAGCAGAAATGCGCCACCTTGTGTGCTTCCTTCGGCAGGGTCTCGTCGTGATAGGAACGGGCGGTTTCCGGATCGAGCGAGAGGTTGAATTGATCCTCCCAGCGGAATTCGAAGCGTGCACGGGAAAGTGCATCGTCACGCACCTGTGCTGCCGGATGTCCCTTGGCGAGATCGGCTGCATGGGCGGCAATCTTGTAGGTGATGACGCCTACCTTCACGTCATCCCGGTCGGGCAGGCCCAGATGTTCCTTTGGCGTGACGTAGCACAGCATGGCGGTGCCGTACCAGCCGATCATAGCCGCACCAATGCCGGAGGTAATGTGGTCGTAGCCGGGGGCGATGTCCGTCGTCAGCGGCCCAAGCGTATAGAAGGGAGCTTCTCCGCACACCTTCAACTGCTTGTCCATGTTCTCCTTGATCTTGTGCATGGGAACATGGCCGGGACCTTCGATCATCACCTGGCAATCTTTCGCCCAGGCAATCTTCGTCAATTCGCCCAGCGTTTCCAGTTCTGCAAACTGCGCGGCGTCATTGGCATCGGCAATCGAGCCGGGACGCAAGCCATCGCCCAGCGAGAAGGAGACATCATAGGCACGGCAGATGTCGCAGATCTCCTCGAAATGCTCGTAGAGGAAGCTTTCCTTGTGGTGATGCAGGCACCACTTGGCCATGATGGAGCCGCCGCGGGAAACGATGCCCGTCACACGACTGACGGTGAGCGGAATGTAGTGAAGCCGAACGCCTGCATGAATGGTGAAGTAATCGACGCCCTGTTCCGCCTGTTCGATCAGCGTATCGCGGAACACGTTCCAGGTCAGGTCTTCGGCAATGCCGCCCACCTTCTCCAGCGCCTGATAGAGCGGCACAGTACCAATCGGAACCGGCGCATTGCGGATGATCCAGTCGCGAATGTTGTGAATGTTCCGGCCCGTAGAAAGGTCCATCACGGTATCGGCACCCCAGCGGATGGCCCAGACCATCTTTTCCACTTCCTCGGCCATGGAGGAGGTGACGGCGGAATTGCCGATATTGGCGTTGATCTTGACCAGAAAGTTGCGGCCAATCGCCATCGGCTCCAGTTCCGGGTGGTTGATATTGGCGGGAATAATGGCGCGACCCAGCGCCACTTCCTGCCGCACGAATTCCGGCGTCACGTAGTCGGGAATGGCGGCTCCAAAACTCTCGCCGTCGCGTTCCAGTTTTTCCTTGAGGGCCCTCCGCCCAAGATTTTCGCGGATCGCCACGAACTCCATCTCAGGCGTGATGATGCCTGCCCGCGCGTAAGCCAACTGCGTTACCGCTTTGCCATCCGTCGCGCGGCGTGGTTTCGGCTGCACGGGAAAAGCGGGCGTCAACCGCTCGCCGCTGGCAAAACCATTATCCTCCGGTTTCACCTCGCGTCCGTCGTAAAGCTGCGTATCGCCGCGTGCCGCGACCCAGTTTTCCCGCAGGCGCGGCAGGCCCTTTTCGATCTCGATTGCGACAGCCGGATCAGTGTAGGGGCCGGATGAATCGTAGACGTTCACCGGTGGTTCGCCGGAAGTAGGGTGCAGGGCAATCTGGCGAAGCGGCACCCGGATGTCAGGGTGCAGTTCGCCGCTCACATGGATCTTGGTTGAAGCGGGAAGCGGCCCAGTTGTCACATCGAGTCGGGGAAAATTCGGGGCAATGTTCATCGTGGAACTCCAAGGTTTAAGGTTTGGAGATCCAGTCACGTCAGCCGGAAAGATGGATAGACGCCGAGACAAGGCAGACATGGCCCTGTAGAAATCGCGCGTGCACCGTCCCTACGCCAGTATGAACTGGATCAGGTTCAACGGGTCACCGCGCTGCTTGGCCTCTAAAAGCCAAGCCCAGCGGAATCTCAGCCCCTTGCGGGACACCCCTGGTGAATGCGCAGGATTCTGAAGCCAAGCACGGCAAGAGTCAACGATGCATCTTTCGCGATCATAAAATTTTTACATCGCTTAAAGATTGAAATATTCTAACATATGTAGGGTCTTACGCTTCCGGCACGTCGAAGGCTTCGCCCGGGCGAAGCGGACGAAACCGCTCCGGCTTGATCTGTGCTGCTGCAAGTGCATTGCGCAGTGCCGCCAGCGGCTCCTCAATGCCTTCATCGGTGAGCTTTACCGTACCCCAGTGGTGGCCAATGGCGTAAGAAGCCTTGGCGAGCTGCATTCCAGCAACCGCTTCTTCCGGGTTCTGGTGTTGCGCTTTCATGAACCAGCGTGGCTCATAGGCGCCGATCGGCAGAATGGCGAGACGGAAAGAACCATGCTTTTCCTGCGCCGCCTTGTAGTTGACGCCCTCATGGAAGCCCGTATCACCGACGTGGTAGATTTTGCCCGCCAGTGTCTCGATCACGAAAGCACCCCACAGCGCCATGCTGCGGTCGCCAAGCCCGCGGGCCGACCAGTGATGGCATGGCTCGCAGTGGATCGACACATTCTTGCCGACATAATCCTTCGAGCCCCAATCCATGACCGTAATGCGCGGATCATCCAGTTCGGGGCCGAAGATCTTGTCATTGCCCAGAGGCGTGATGTAGCGCGGACGATGGGCGGCGTGGATACGCTTCAGCGTATCGATATCGAGGTGGTCGTAGTGATTGTGGGTGACGATGACGATATCGATAGCCGGCAAATCTTCGATCCTGATGCCCGGCTCGTTCACCCGTTTCGGGCCTGCAAATGACACCGGGCTGGTACGGTCCGACCAGACGGGGTCGGTCAGGATGTTCAAGCCAGCAACCTGGATCAGCATGGAAGCATGGCCGACCATGGTCACCACTATCCGGTTCCCTGTCACCCGCTTTTCAGGCTTTGCGCCTGCAAACGGGCTTGGATAGGCATCAGGCCAGTCTATGCTCTTGCCGTTGAAGCGCCATTTCAGAAGGTTGAGAAAGCCTTTGGGCGCTTCGCCGCCGGGATTGAAGAAGCGCGTTCCGTCGAAATGGTCGGACACCGGCCCCGTATAATATTTGTTGGCTGCCATGGCTCTCCCTGCTGCAAGCCCGCCGCCCAAAAGCGCGAGACTGCCGATTGCTGACCATTTCAGGAAATTGCGTCGCTTCATAATAAAATCTATAGGTATCCCGGTTGAACCTATCAAGAAGCGTTACGATAGGCTGGCATGTCGGATCAGCGGCATCACAGTCGGTTGATTGTGCAGACAGGTCTAGATGGCAAAAACCCCCGGCAGCCTTGACTTTGCGGGCCAGTTGCTGTTTAAGCCCGCCATCTGCTGAAAGTTTCAAGAACTTTAGCCGCCGACCGGGACCCGTAAAGGTATAAAGAGATCCCGGAGGTCAACACCCGACAGCGCGTGGCGCCCTCGGGTGTCGTTTGGCTTTGCGTCTTGTTTTTCGGCGGCAAAGACCCGACGTTTGCACCAGTCAGAACTGTGCAACGTCAAGAAGGATGAAACGATGTTCGAAAACCTCCAGGACCGTCTTGGTTCCATCTTGAGTGGACTGACCGGCCGTGGCGCGCTTTCCGAGGCGGATGTCTCGGCGGCCATGCGCGAGGTTCGCCGTGCGCTTCTGGAAGCGGACGTGGCGCTGGAAGTCGTTCGTTCCTTCACCGATCGCGTTCGTGAAAAGGCCGTTGGTGCCTCCGTCCTGAAGTCGATCAAGCCCGGCCAGATGGTCGTGAAGATCGTTCACGACGAACTCATCGAGATGCTGGGTTCGGAAGGCGTTTCGATCGACCTGAACGCACCGTCGCCGGTCGTCATCATGATGGTAGGCTTGCAGGGATCCGGTAAGACCACGACGACCGGCAAGATCGCCAAGCGGTTGACGGATCGCGACCGCAAGAAAGTTCTCATGGCCTCGCTCGATACGCGCCGTCCGGCAGCGCAAGAGCAGTTGCGTCAGCTGGGCGTTCAGACGGGCGTCGATACTTTGCCGATCATTGCTGGCCAGTCGCCGACCGATATCGCCTCTCGCGCCGTCCAGGCTGCCAAGCTCGGCGGTCATGATGTCGTCATTCTCGATACGGCAGGCCGTACGCATATCGACGAGCCGCTGATGGCGGAGATGGCCGAGATCAAGGCCCGCTCCAAGCCGCACGAAATTCTGCTGGTCGCGGATTCGCTGACCGGTCAGGACGCCGTCAACCTCGCCCGTAACTTCGATGAACGCGTCGGCATTACCGGCCTCGTTCTCACCCGCATGGATGGCGATGGCCGCGGCGGTGCCGCTCTGTCCATGCGTGCTGTCACCGGCAAGCCGATCAAGCTCATCGGTATCGGCGAAAAGATGTCGGAACTCGACGAGTTCCATCCGCGCCGTATCGCCGACCGCATTCTCGGTATGGGCGATATCGTTTCGCTGGTTGAAAAGGCCGCCGAAAATATCGACGCCGAAAAAGCGCGCGCCATGGCCGAAAAGATGGCCAAGGGCAAGTTCGACCTGAACGATCTGGCCGAGCAGCTGAAGCAGATGAAATCGTTAGGCGGCATGGGCGGCATCATGGGAATGATGCCTGGCATGGCGGGCATGAAGGACAAGCTCGCAGCGTCCGGCATGACCGACAAGGTGTTTGACCGCCAGCTTGCCATCATCTCGTCGATGACGAAGGCCGAACGCGCCAATCCCGATCTTCTCAAGCACAGCCGAAAGAAGCGTATCGCCGCCGGCTCCGGCACCGATGCCGCCGAAATCAACAAGCTTCTCAAGATGCACCGCCAGATGGCGGACATGATGAAGGCTATGGGTGGCAAGGGCAAAGGCGGCATCATGAAACAGATGATGGGCGGTCTGGCCGGCAAGATGGGTCTTGGTGGCCTTGGTGGTGGTATGGGCGGTATGCCTGATCTGTCGCAAATGGACCCCAAGCAACTGGAAGCGCTGGCAAAGCAAGCGGAAGCCGCAGGCTTTAAGCCGGGTTCGATGCCGGGTCTTCCCGGCGGTATGCCAGGATTGGGCAGCAAACTTCCGGGTCTGGGTGGCCTGCCGGGTCTTCCCGGCTTTCCGAAGAAGAAGTGAGGGGAGGCGCTCAAAGCCATGGTTGATCCAAAGGTCAAAGAACAGCTCGGAAAGTACCGCCAGTCGATCGACAACATCGACGCGGCACTTGTGCACATGCTGGCCGAGCGTTTTCGCTGCACGAAGGAAGTGGGCATTCTGAAGGCCCAGTTCGATTTGCCGCCGGCAGACCCGGCGCGCGAGGAATACCAGATCGAGCGTTTGCGCCGCCTTGCCAAGGATGCGCAGCTCGATCCGGATTTTGCGGAGAAGTTCCTGAATTTCATTATCAAGGAAGTCATCCGTCATCATGAAGCCATTGCTGCCGAACACGGCGGTGTCACTGAAAAGACCGCCTGAGCGCGGCCTGAAACACAACAGGACCGTCGAAGAAGACGGCCCTTACCGAAAAAACTGAAGGAGTTTGAAATGTCCCTGAAGATCCGTCTGGCCCGTGGTGGTTCCAAGAAGCGTCCTTACTACCACGTTGTTGTCGCCGATGCCCGCGCGCCGCGCGATGGCCGCTTCATCGCAACGCTCGGTTCCTGGAACCCGATGCTGCCGAAGGACAATGCTGAGCGCGTGAAGCTCGACGTTGAAGGCATCAAGTCCTGGGTTGCCAAGGGCGCACAGCCGACCGACCGCGTTCTGCGCTTCATGGCAGAAGCTGGCATTGCAGAGCGCGCTGCTCGCAACAACGCTGAAAAGGGCAAGCCGGGCAAGAAGGCTCAGGAGCGCGCTGCCGAGAAGGCTCAGAAGGCCGCTGAAGCCGCTGCTGAATAAGCGTCTACCTCAGATTTGACAGAACGGACGGCATGGCGACATGTCGTCCGTTTTGTTTTTCCGGTCTTTGTGTTTTCAAGATCATTGATCCGGGTTAGAGCAGTGACGAAGACAGGCAGGATAAAACCATGGCAAAGCTCGAAAACCCCATCCTCATGGCGACCGTCGGTGCGGCGCAGGGCTTGCGCGGTGAAGTGCGGGTGCGCTCCTTCACGGAAGATCCGCTGGCGCTGGGTGATTATGGCAATCTTCACAGCGAGGATGGCAGGGTCTTCGAAATTCTGGAAATCCGGGAAGCCAAAAATGTCGTCATCGTGCGCTTTCGCGGCATCAATGATCGCAATGCCGCCGAAGCGCTGAACGGGCTGGAGCTCTTCATCGATCGCGAAAAACTGCCCGATGAGGAACTGGATGATGATGAGTTCTTCTATGCCGATCTTGAAGGCCTCGAGGCGGTCGATGCCGATGGCATCAGTTATGGTGTGGTCAGCAGCGTTTTCGACTTCGGTGCTGGCGATCTCCTTGAGCTGAAGGCACCCAACAAGCGCCCGACGCTTATTCCCTTCACCGAAGCCGCTGTGCTGGAAATCGATCTGGAAAATGGGAAACTTCTGGTCGATCCGGTTGCCGCCGGTCTGATCGATCTGCCGGAGGACGAGGATCTGAAGGGCGAGATTCCCGATGGAAAGCCGGATGCTTCTGAGAAGAAGTCACCGCCGAAAAAGAAGCGGGACTGAGCCTGGGTCATGACGTTCCACGCAACGGTTCTCACGCTCTATCCTGAAATGTTTCCCGGCCATCTTGGTTATTCCCTCTCCGGCAAGGCCATGGAGCGGGGCGACTGGTCGCTGGAAGCGGTTCAGATCCGCGATTTCGCCAAAGACAAGCATCGCACGGTGGATGATACGCCAGCCGGTGGCGGCGCAGGCATGGTGTTGAAGCCGGATATTCTGGCGCAAGCCATCGATTCGCTCGCTCAGGATTCGCGTCCGCGCCTGTTGATGAGTCCGCGTGGCAAGCCGTTGACTCAAGAACGGGTGCGAGAGCTGGCGGCAGGCGAGGGCGTCGTCATCGTCTGCGGTCGTTTCGAGGGGGTGGATCAGCGGGTTATCGACGGTCGCCAGCTCGAAGAGGTCTCGATCGGCGATTACATCCTGTCCGGCGGCGAACCGGCGGCCTTGACCGTGCTGGATGCCGTCGTGCGCATTCTGCCCGGTGTTATGGGCAATGCATTGTCCGGCACGCATGAAAGCTTTGAGACTGGCTTGCTGGAACATCCGCACTACACGCGACCGCAGGAATTCGAAGGCGTTGCCATCCCGTCCGTGCTGACATCCGGTAACCATGCGGCGATCGACAAATGGCGCCATGAACAGGCACTGGCGCTGACAAAGGCGCGCAGGCCCGATCTCCTAAAGCAAGACGCTCAGCCGGTGACGAAGTAATAGATCGTCAGCGCTGTGCCGACAGCAACCACCAGCATGCGCATGATGGTTTGCGGAACCCGCCGCGCGAGCCAGACCCCCGCATAGCCACCGGCAGCGCCTGCGGGAATCATGATCACGGCCTGCGCCCAGCCCACGACGCCGCCGCCGACGAAGACGATGATGGCGACAGCGGCAATCACCATGGCGAGCAGGTTCTTCAGCGCGTTGAGGTGATGATAGCTTCCGCCGGTTGTCAGGCCCAGCACGGCCAGCATCATGATGCCCATGCCTGCACCGAAGAAACCGCCATAGATTGCGGTCAGAAACTGGCCAATGGCCGAGGACGGTGATGTGCCGGTTCGTTCCGCAGACGCTTTGGGCTTCAAGAGCGGACCGGCCGCAAAGATGGCCGTTGCCGCCGCCAGCAGCCAAGGCACCATGGCGCGGAACGACGGATTGTCGAGTGCCAGAAGGATGAGGGCGCCCGCGAGCCCGCCGACCGCCGAAATAATAGTCAGGGCGACGGCGCTTCGCCAGCGTTTCATCAACTCGGTCTTGTAGGCAAACGTCGATGTCACATAGCCGGGAAACTGCACGATGGACGAGGTCGCATTGGCCGAAATCGGCGGCAGGCCTGCAAGTGTCAGCGCGCCAAAGGTCAGGAATGTGCCGCCACCTGCAATGGCGTTGACCGCTCCCGACAGAAAACCGGATACAAACAGCAAGACAATAATTGAAATCGACACCCGGTGCCCTCCCTTGCAACCTGATGATCGAGCGGCTTATCGGTTGCTGGGTCGTGCTGCAAGGCCATATCAGGATGATCTTGAATTCAGATTCCTGCGCGACAGGGGTGACAAATGGCGATTGGTGGTGTAAAGGCCCACGCGGACATGGGAGTTTCTCCCGTTGACCGTAACAAAGAATGGCGAATCCGCTCCTGCTTGTGAACTCCCTCTTTTGGTTCACAGCACGGCTCCAAGGCAAGTCCGAAGGTCCGATGTCGAGCGCTCTGGTCGTTTCAGAAGAACCTAGAGGTTAACATGACAGATATCATTGCTCAGCTGGAAGCCGAACAGGCTGCCAAGATCGAAGCCAAGCGCAAGCTGCCGGAATTCTCTCCTGGCGATACGCTCCGCGTCAACGTAACGGTTCGCGAAGGCAACCGTACCCGTGTTCAGGCCTATGAAGGCGTTTGCATCGCTCGCTCCGGCGGCGGCATCAACGAGAGCTTCACCGTTCGCAAGATCTCCTACGGCGAAGGCGTCGAGCGCGTATTCCCGGTTTACTCTCCGCTGGTCGACAGCGTTGAAGTCGTTCGTCGCGGTAAGGTTCGTCGCGCGAAGCTGTACTACCTGCGCGACCGTCGCGGCAAGTCTGCGCGTATCGTCGAGAACACCAACACTCGCGCCCGCAAGCTCAACGAAGCTGAACGCGCTGCCGCTGCTGAAGAGCGTGCACGTATCGAAGCTGAAAAGGTTGCAGCAGCACAGGCTCTCGCCGCCGAAAAGGCAGCAGCAGAAGCCGCCGCTGCAGCAGCTTCGGAAGGTGCAGCAGAATAATAGTTCTGCGCATTCTGGATTTAAAAGGCGGGCTTCGGCTCGCCTTTTTTGTTGCAGTTCAGTCTCGATGGATCTTATCAAGGCAAGACCTTATCCGGATTGAACTGATATGACCTATCATCTGCGCGACGCGAGCCCCACCGATATACCCGCCATCACAGACATCTATCGCGATAGCGTCCTGAACGGCAGCGCCAGCTACGAGATCACGCCTCCAGACGAGGCGGAAATGCTGCAGCGCTTCAGGGCGATAACTGAGAAGGGGTATCCTTATGTGGTGGCCGAAGATGCCGACGGCACGCTTCTCGGCTACGCCTATGCCTCAGCTTTCAGGACCCGTCCTGCCTATCGCTGGCTGGTCGAGGATTCGATCTACCTCTCGCCCCTCGCCAGAGGTCGCGGCTTAGGCAAGGTGCTCCTGAAGGAACTCATTGAACGCTGTACAGGTCTCGGGTTCCGGCAGATGGCAGCGGTCATCGGCGGCGCAAGCTCTGCCTCTGCCGGCCTGCATGCAGCGCTCGGCTTCCAAATGGTTGGAACCATGAAAGGGACCGGGTTCAAGCACGGCCAGTGGCTCGATACGGTCTTCATGCAGCGGGAACTGGGGGCTGGCACCACAACACCGCCGGATCTTGGCGCCTATCCTGGTACACTTTTCGGGGGCTGACGTTCTAAAGCTTGTCGCGATCTTTCAGATTCGCTCCTGACGCTTTAACTCTTTGTTTTATCGCATGTCGTTTTCGCAAAACCGCTGCACACTTTTGCGTGACATGCTTTAGTCGATCAGCTTCAATACCTTGTCGAAGACTTTCAAGACTTGCTGCAAGTCATGGCCACGCTTCAGGATCATGCCATGCGTATTGGTAACGCTGAAGGCGCCTTGCTTGGCCGCGAGCTTGGGATTCTTCTCGATCCGGTACAGGGGCATCTCCCCCGAACGCTTGAAAACTGAAAAGACTGCCCGATCCCGCAACTGATCGATGGCGTAGTCCTTCCACTCACCCTCTCCGACCATGCGACCGTAAATTCTCAAGATGGCATCCAGTTCCCGGCGATGGAACATCACGGGGACGGCGTCAGTGCTCTGCCGGTACTGGTTGAGTTCGATCACGTTGGCGCCATCCGAACTGGAAAGCCGCCCTCCTGTCTCTGGCTGATCGCTCATCAAAGCTCCTCAATCCAAGGCCGTTTTTGATGACGGCTGCGTGACAGTGTGCCCTACGCCTGCCAAAAAGCAAGCGCGTTCGACAGGCTAACGCATTCTGCCCGACGGAGTTTCAGCGCTGCTATCCGCATTATTTGTTTTTTCTTAAATGCCGTTTTCCGCCTGAATTCGAACAAACCCGCGCCCGAATCGCGCGTCAGATTGGTGTCATGCAGTTGGCGCACAGCGCCATCAGGTCCGGTCCCAGGCGTTGACCTTACCCCCAGCCCCCGACGCTTCGGGCCGGACCTTTTTCTCTGCAAAGGTATCGCTATTGGGGACGCTTTCGTCCTGCCATCAAGACGGCGGCACCCATGATCGCAGCAGGTTCGCCCTTCGGCCCCGATGCCTGGAGAAGGATCGCGCATCCATCCTTCTTGGAGCGACCCATGGCCTTGGCAGGCAGGGTGATCTTCAGATCCTTGCCTTCCCACATGCCCACTGTCTGAACATCATAGACATTATGCCAGTATTCCATCTGGCGCCCGCTGTTCTCGCCACGTTCGACGGTGACTGCCTCCTTCTTGGTGAAGTAGGCGACAACCACGTCTGCTCGACCCTCGCCGGCCGGGATGGAGATTTCCATTTCCTCGCCATTCATTCGGGCCGTGATCGGAACGGTCAGGCCTTGGCCCTCGCCGTGCAACTGGCTGATCTTCCCATTGATTGCTGCGACATCGGTGCCTTTGACATGCGCCCGACCATTGATGATGGCCTGTGGCGTATAGACCCCGCTGCGGCCCATGCTGTGCGCATAGCCATACTGGCGCTCCGTATTTTCCTTGGAGCTCAGCGTATCGGTCCAGCCAAGATAGTTCCAGTAATCGACGTGGTAAGACAGCGCCACCACATCTCCCTGATCGACGATCTGCTTCAGGGCGGCGTCGGCGGGCGGACAGGAGGAGCACCCTTGCGACGTAAAAAGTTCCACCACGCCTTTCGGAGACGAGATGTCGCCCGCCAATGCGGTACCTGCAACCAGAAGGCTGACGGTGAGCCAGAAGGCGGATGTCACTGTATGCCGATGATGGACTTGTGTGTTGCGCATGGTGTCTTTGGGGCATGAGAAGCGGGTCTGGTCTGCAACCTACCCCCCAACCTCCATCAAGCGGAAGTCACAAGCGGGTGAGAGTTGTATGTGCAGATTTGCGCATAAAGAAGCCGCCGGACAAGGCCTGTCCGGCGGCTTCCTTGAATTTCGTCTTCTCCAGACGGTGAACCCTGCATCAGGCCAGAAGATTGCGCCACCTCTAGAGTAGCGCAATCCAGAGCCGATCAGGCAGCCAGATCGCGAAGAACCGTCTGCAGGATGCCGCCATTGTTGACGTAGGTGACTTCATCCAGCGTGTCGATGCGGCAGAGGATCTTGATCTCCTTCACCGTTCCGTCTGCATAGGTGATCTTGGCCGTCTTCCACTCGCGCGGCTTGATTTCGCCGTTGAGACCTTCGATCGTGACCGTTTCGTCACCCTTCAGGTCCAGCGTCTGCCAGTTCGTGCCCTCTTCGAAGACGAACGGGATAACGCCCATGCCGACCAGGTTCGAGCGGTGAATACGCTCGAAGGACTGCGCGATGACAGCGCGAACGCCGAGCAGGTTGGTACCCTTGGCAGCCCAGTCACGCGAAGAACCGTTGCCGTATTCAACGCCTGCAAAGATGACCAGCGGCGTGCCTTCGGCCTTGTACTTCATGGCAGCGTCGTAGATCGACATCTCTTCCTTGGACGGATAGTGGACGGTGTAACCGCCTTCCTTGCCGTTCGGGCCGAGCATGAAGTTACGGATGCGGATGTTGGCGAACGTGCCGCGCATCATCACTTCATGATTGCCACGGCGTGTACCGTACTGGTTGAAGTCAGCAACGGATACGCCGTTGCCGAGCAGGTAGGCACCAGCCGGGGACTGCGCCTTGATCGAACCGGCCGGAGAAATATGGTCGGTGGTGATCTTGTCGCCGAAGAGACCGAGAACGCGGGCGTTGACGATGTTGTCGGTGCCGACACCAGCCTGCTTCGGCATGCCGACGAAGTAAGGCGGGTTCTGCACATAGGTCGACTGGTCGTCCCAAGCATAGGTCTGCCCTTCCGGAACCTGCACAGCCTGCCAGTTTGCGTCGCCCTTGAAGACGTCTGCATACTTGGTCTCGAACAGTTCGCGGGTCACGTACTTCTGGATGAACTCCTGCACTTCGGCGGAGGTCGGCCAGATGTCCTTCAGGTAAACCGGGTTGCCATCGCGGTCTTCACCGAGCGGCTCGCTGGTCAGGTCCTTCTGGACAGTACCGGCGAGAGCGTAGGCAACCACGAGCGGCGGGGAAGCCAGGTAGTTCGCCTGAACGTCCGGCGAGATACGACCTTCGAAGTTGCGGTTACCGGAGAGCACGCCAGCGGCAATGATGCCCTTGTCGTTGATCGTCTTGGAGATCGGTGCTGGCAGCGGGCCGGAGTTGCCGATGCAGGTCGTGCAGCCGAAACCGACGAGGTTGAAGCCGAGCGCGTCCAGTTCCTTCTGCAGGCCGGACTTCTCAAGATATTCGCCGACAACCTGGGATCCCGGTGCAAGCGAGGTCTTGACCCACGGCTTGGACTTCAGGCCCTTGGCAACAGCGTTGCGGGCGAGAAGGCCAGCAGCAATCAGAACGCTCGGGTTCGAAGTGTTGGTGCAGGACGTGATGGCGGCGATTGCAACGTCACCATGGCCGAGATCGAAATCGGTGCCTTCAACAGCCCAACGCGTATCGAGCTGACCCGGCTTCTTGTAATCGCCTTCGAGAGCGGTTGCAAAGTTCGGAGCAATGGTTTCGAGCGGCAGACGGCCTTCCGGACGCTTCGGACCAGCCATGGACGGCACGACGTCGCCGAGATCGAGTTCCAGCGTGTCGGTGAAGACGAGGTCGGATCCATCGCCCTGACGCCACATGCCCTGAGCCTTGGAATAGGCTTCAACGAGAGCGATACGGTCCTTCGTGCGGCCCGACATGTCGAGATAGCCAACGGTGGCGGAATCGACCGGGAAGAAGCCGCAGGTTGCGCCGTATTCAGGACCCATGTTGCCGATCGTCGCGCGGTCGGCAACCGGCAGCGTGTCGAGGCCTGTGCCGTAGAATTCGACGAATTTGGAAACCACGCCCTTCTTGCGCAGCATCTGGACAACCGTCAGAACGAGGTCGGTCGCGGTCACGCCTTCCTTCAGCGTGCCGGTCAGCTTGAAGCCGATGACTTCCGGCAGAAGCATCGAAACCGGCTGGCCGAGCATGGCGGCTTCCGCTTCGATACCACCAACGCCCCAGCCCAGAACGCCCAGACCATTGATCATGGTCGTGTGGCTGTCGGTGCCGACACAGGTGTCAGGATAAGCGATGGTCTCGCCGTCTTCTTCCTTCGTCCACACCGTCTGGCCGAGATATTCGAAGTTCACCTGGTGACAGATACCTGTGCCCGGAGGAACGACGCGGAAGTTCTTGAACGCCTGCTGGCCCCACTTCAGGAAGCGGTAACGTTCGCCGTTGCGCTCGTATTCGAGTTCAACGTTGCGGGCAAACGCCTTGGGAGTCCCGAACTCATCAACGATAACCGAGTGGTCGATCACGAGATCGACAGGAACGAGCGGGTTGATCTTTTCCGGGTCGCCACCGAGGGCCTTGATGCCGTCGCGCATGGCAGCGAGGTCAACAACGGCGGGAACGCCGGTAAAGTCCTGCATCAGAACGCGAGCCGGACGATAGGCGATTTCGTTCTCGACCTTACCCTTGTTGTTCAGCCATTCGGCAACCGAAAGGATGTGCTCCTTGGTGACCGACTTGCCGTCTTCAAAGCGCAGCAGGTTTTCCAGAAGAACCTTCATCGAGAAGGGCAGCTTGGAAACGCCCGGCAGGCCATTGGCCTCTGCCTTCGGTAGGCTGTAATAGACGTAATCCTTGCCATCGACGGTCAGAACGGACCGGCAATTGAAGCTGTCGAGAGATTTAGACACGAGAAGTAACCCCGCTGATATCAAGAGCCAACACGCGCGTGCGGACGCCTATGCACTTCATGCACATCAGGATGCGGGTACGACCATTTCCGCTGTCCGCACGAGAAGAAAAATCTTCAGGTCCGGCGCAAAGTGAAAATCACGCCGGCCGCTGGCGTGGTTGCGAAGCTTATAGATAATTTCTAAGAAGTGTTCCAGACCATCAATGGCTATCGAAACGATTTTTTTCTGGTCTTCCCGCAACAGAATGAACAAGGTGCGAACCGATGCGGCTTGCCGCCGAAAACCTTTCCGCCCAGCGCGGTGAAGATTTCATATTCTCTAATATTTCCTTCGACTTGCAGTCGGGTGAGGCCCTTCTTCTCACCGGCCGGAACGGGTCGGGGAAAACGACGCTGCTGCGGGTCGCCGCGGGTCTGATTCAGCCGGCTTCCGGCGGCCTCAGCCTTTGGTATGACCAGACCCGAAAAGCCTCCAGGCTTGCCGAAGCCTGCCATTATCTCGGGCATCGCAACGCCATGAAAATGGAACTGACCGTGCGGGAAAACCTCAGCTTCTGGCAGTCGTTTTTTGGTGATGCTGAGGGCGGAAGGGGCTGTTCAATTGCGCAAGCAGCGCGTGCGGTCGAGCTTGAACAGGTATTACATCTCCCCTTTGGTTATCTTTCCGCCGGGCAACAACGCCGCATGGCATTCGCCAAGCTTCTGGTGGCCTACCGACCGGTCTGGATTGTCGATGAGCCGACAGCCGCACTGGATATCAACGCCGAGGCATTGCTGGCACGGCTCATGCGCGAACATCAGGCCAGGGGCGGCATGATCCTTGCCGCCACGCATCAGCCGCTTGAGCTTCTTGATGTGAGGCGGTTGGAAATGAAGGGCTTTGGGTTTGCGGCCATGGAAGGAGCGGAAGCATGATCGCCCTCCTGCTTCGCGATCTCAAACTGTCTTTCCGTGCTGGCGGCGGCGCCTTGATCGGTATCCTGTTTTTCCTGACAGTGGTGGCGGTCATTCCCTTCGGGGTAGGGCCGGATCTCAATCTTCTATCGCGGATTGGTCCCGCCATCGTCTGGATCGGCGCGCTGCTTGCTGCACTCCTTGGTCTTGACCGGCTGTTTCAGGCCGATCGCGACGATGGCTCGCTGGATCTTATCTTGATGCAGGAGCATCCGCTGGTGCTGACAGTTCTGGTGAAGTGCCTCGCGCATTGGCTGGCCAATATTCTGCCACTGGTGATCGCTTCTCCGTTGCTCGGCCTGTTCATGAATATGAGCGAGGTGGCGATCGGTGCCGTCATGCTGACCCTGCTGGTCGGTTCTCCGGCGCTGGCCTTCATCGGCGCTGTCGGGGCGGCAGTGGCAGTCACACTCCCGAGAGGGGGGCTTCTGGTTTCCATCCTCGTTCTGCCATTGACGATTCCCGTGCTGATTTTTGGCGTCAGCGCATCCTATGCAGCGGTGGAAGATCCGGCACCCTTCCTGCCGCCCTTTCTGATTCTTGTTGCCATCACGATGTTTTTTGCCGTCATTGGCCCGCTCGGTGCTGCGCTGGCGTTGCGCAATGCCGGGGATTGACTAGAATCAAGGAAAGACGGGGAGCCACCCCTAAAAGGATTACATGACCGAAAGCCTCGCCATCCGCAAATTCAGCGACCTTGCCAACCCGACGCGGTTCCTCGCGCTTGCGGAACGCCTTTTGCCGTGGATGGCGGGCCTCTGTTGTCTGCTCTTCGCAGCCGGGCTGTACCTCGCCTTCACGACTGAGGGGGATTACCAGCAGGGAGATACGGTGCGGATCATGTACATCCATGTGCCTGCGGCCTGGCTGTCGATGATGTGTTATTCCGTCATGGCGCTGTCGGCCATTGGCACGCTGGTCTGGCGTCATCCGCTGGCCGATGTTTCCCATAAGGCCGCAGCTCCGCTTGGTGCCGCTTTTACGCTGATCGCGCTGATCACAGGTTCGCTGTGGGGGAAACCCATGTGGGGCACGTGGTGGGTGTGGGATGCGCGGCTCACATCCGTCTTCATCCTGTTCCTGATGTATCTCGGCATCATCGCGCTGAACCGCGCCATGGACGATCCGTCCAAGGCTGCGCGGGTTTCTTCGGTGCTGATCCTCGTGGGATTTGTGAACATCCCAATCATCAAGTTCTCGGTGGACTGGTGGAACACGCTGCATCAGCCAGCCAGTGTCATCCGCATGGATGGACCGACCATCGACGGAGAGTTTTTGCGTCCGCTGCTGGTTATGGCCGTTGCTTACACGCTGCTGTTCTTCACATTGCATATCACGGCCATGCGCAATGAGATCTGGCGTCGTCGCATTGCCACCCAGCGGCGTCTGGCAGCCCGTAACGCAAGCCGGGAGGTATGATAGATGAGCCACGCTTTCTATATCTATACCTCCTATGGTGTGACGGCGCTGATTACGCTTGCCGTTATAGCTTGGACCCTTCTGGATGGTCGCGCCCGCCGAAGGGAAATGGCGGAATTGGAAGCCGCCGGTATCCGTCGTCGGTCCTCTCCTCCCGTGACTGAGGGCAAACAGGCATGACGGCTCCCCTTCAAACGGAGGAAACGCCGGAAAAGCGTGGCCTCGGACGTTATGGCTTTGCCCTGATCCCGCTGGTGATCTTCGCAGGCTTTGCCGCAGTGGCGGGAAAAATGTTGTATGATCAGGATGTGAATGGACGCGATGTGTCTGCCATTCCTTCGGCTCTGATCGGCAAACACGCGCCTTCACTTGCCTTGCCACCGCTGGAAGGATCGCAAACGCCTGCGCTGACCGATGCCGCCATCAAAGGCAGGCTGACACTGGTGAATGTGTTTGCGTCCTGGTGCGTACCCTGCCGTCAGGAGCATCCGCTCCTGAAGGAGCTCGCGAAGGATAGCCGGATCACTATCGTCGGCATCAATTACAAGGATCGCAACGACAACGCGCTGCGTTTCCTGGGCGAACTCGGCAATCCCTACAACGCCATCGGCGTTGATCCGAACGGCAAGGCCGCGATCGACTGGGGCGTCTATGGCATTCCGGAAAGCTATCTCGTCGCTCCGGATGGCACGATCCTCTACAAGCGCGTCGGGCCTTTCGATGAGCGCAGCGTCAGCCAGGATCTACTGCCCGCCATCGAGAAGGCCCTGACGCCGCAAGTCTGATCCAACTCCTTGTTATGACGCATTTCCGGACGCAAAACCGCTGCACACTTTTGCTGGAAATGCTTTACAGCGCCCCCTGCCAAACCCGGACCGCATCGAGCGGATAAACGAGCATCAGCACGTTGAGGGTCAGGTTGTCGCGGATCAGCCAGCCGGTGAAGATCTCGAAAATGATCGCGACAAATAGCGTGACCCAGACCGGCATGCGTGCGGCAAACAGAAAGCCAAGCGCCATGAAGATGGTATCCATGGCCGAATTCAGGATGCTATCGCCTTCATAGCCGATGGCCATGGTTGCGGATCGATAGCGGTCGATGATGATGGGGGAGTTTTCGAGAAGCTCCCAGGCCGCTTCGATGAAGGTGGCAAGCGTGAGACGCTTGGCAAACGAAGCCTTGCGCAGCACCAGCCAGCCGAGGCCATAAAACAGGAAGCCATGGATGATGTGCGACGGCGTGTACCAATCCGCCAGATGCTGGGAATTGCCCGGCGTGTTCACGCCCGGCTCAAACAACTTCACAGTGCCGCAGGTGCAGATCCACACCCGCCCCATGAAATGCTCGGCGATGATCTGTGCCAGCAGAATGATGAGCGCGACCGCAAACCAGTAATGGCCGCTGCTGCCGTTGCGGGCGGGATAGGCGTCCGCCGTGCTCACTTTCCATCCTCGGACTTCGGCTCAAGCGAATGTTTCATGATGAGCGGCATCTGCGCCAGCGTGAAGGCAATGGTGATCGGCATCGTGCCCCAAACCTTGAAGTTGACCCAGACGGCGTCGGAAAAATTGCGCCAGACCACTTCGTTCAGCACGGCAAGAAACAGGAAGAAAATGCCCCAACGGAGAGTCAGCTTGCGCCATCCTTCATCCGTCAGCTGAAAGGCTGCGTTGAAGACATAGCCCAGCAGCGATTTGCCGAACAACAGGCCAATCAGCAGCGTAACGCCGAACAGCGTGTTGACGATGGTCGGCTTCATCTTGATGAAGGTCTCGTCCTGCAACCAGATGGAGAGGCCGCCAAAGATCATGACCACGATACCGGAGACGAAGGGCATGACCGGCAAATGCTTGAAAACGATCTTGGAGACGATCAGCGAAATAACCGTTGCCGCCATGAAAAGGCCCGTCGCCACCAGCAGCGGTCCGCCTAGCGCTGAGAGCGCTGGAAACTTGGAGACCAGCCATTCGCCCCGCAAGTTGGCAAAAAAGAACACAAGCAAAGGCCCGAGTTCCAGCGCGAGCTTCAGGCCCGGATGTTCCTTTTCCTGACGCGTCGGCGTCGTATCGCTTTCAAGGCTTGGCATGGGGCGCGTCTTTATGAAGGTGTTGAAAGAATAGGTGCAAAGCGGTTTTCTGTGGCATCAATGCGACACACCCGCAATTGCCTGCGCAAAATCTTCCGCCTCGAAGGGTTCAAGATCGTCGATCCCCTCGCCAACACCGATGAAATAGACCGGAAGCTTGTGCTTGGCGGCAATGGCCACCAGAATGCCGCCGCGCGCTGTTCCGTCCAGCTTGGTCATGATGAGACCGCTGACGCCAGCCACGTTGCGGAAAATTTCCACCTGGTTCATTGCGTTCTGGCCGGTCGTTGCGTCAAGGGTCTGGAGGACGGTATGCGGCGCATCCGGGTCCAGCTTGCTCAGAACGCGGACGATCTTTTCCAACTCAGCCATCAACTCGGCCTTGTTCTGAAGACGTCCAGCCGTATCGATAATCAGAACGTCGCACTTCTTCGCCTTGGCCTGTTCGAAGGCGTCATAGGCAAGGCCTGCCGCATCCGCGCCAAGCTTGGTGCCGATGAATTCCGAGCGCGTACGATCCGCCCAGATCTTCAACTGCTCGATGGCAGCCGCGCGGAACGTATCGCCTGCCGCCAGCATAACCTTCAGCCCTGAGCCGGACAGCTTGGCCGCAAGCTTGCCGATGGTCGTGGTCTTGCCCGTTCCATTGACGCCGACCACGAGAATGACATGCGGCTTGTGGGACAGATCCAGTTCCAGCGGCTTGGCCACCGGCTTCAGAACCTTGGTGATTTCGCTCGCCATGATGCGCGACACGTCGTCACCCGTCACATCCTTGCCATAGCGTTCGGACGACAGCGTATCGGTGATGCGCATCGCCGTTTCCACGCCAAGATCCGCCTGAATGAGCAGGTCTTCCAGCTCCTCCAGCGTCGCCTCGTCCAGCTTGCGCTTGGTGAAGAGAGCCGCGATCTGGCCGGTCAGTTGCGCGGATGTGCGCGAAAGCCCCTCGCGCAACCGTTGGAACCAGGAGAGTTTGACCTCTGGCGCAGCTTCGACCGGGGCGGCTTCCTTGCGAGTGGCGAAGCCTTTGGGAAGGACGGGTTCGGACAGCGTTGGGGTAACCGTGTCGTTACGCCCCTCTGTCCTGCCGGACATCTCCCCCTCAAGGGGGGAGATCGATTCCGGGCTTCTGTATTGTCCTACATCCTGCTTAGGGGAAGAACCACCTACTTGTAAGCGCGGTTCAGCATCCGCAACATCAACGAGAGGATGGTCATTTCGCGGCGAGTCGATCTCCCCCCTTGAGGGGGAGATGTCCGGCAGGACAGAGGGGGGTGGGCTTTGATCGCCATCAGAGCTTTCAGCTTCAGCCTCTAGCAGCGAAAGCGGGACAAGGCCCAGTTCACCCGGAAGTTCGGCAGGGGCCAGCAACACCGGCTCATCAACCTCTGCCGCGTCATCAGCGGGGCCGCCTGCGGTTTCCATCTCGACGGAGGCGACAGGATCGACCGGGGAAACCGGGAGGTCCTCTTCGCGCGAATGCGGCTCAAGCTCCGCCTCTATGGACGCCTTGTCGTCAGCCGTCAGAGCTTCCGATGCCTTGCTCTCCTCCGCAGGCTTGTCCTTGCCGAACGAGAAGACCTTCTTGATGAACCCCAGCGCCATAAAATGTTCCGTTCCGTCACGCCGCAGCGGCAGCGTCGACCTGCATTGTCAGATGTTTGCCGTTATGACCGGTCATCTTCACCGGCACCATATCGCGCGGCCTCAAACCGGGAGCTGCAACCAGCGAGAAGTTTTCCGTATGGGCAAATCCGCTCTGCTCCACAAGGATCATGTGGCGCGTCCCGACCATCTTGTCGAGATGGGAGAGGAGAAGCTTATCGCCAACGGCCCGCATTCGTGCCGCGCGTTCTTTCACCAGCGCCCGATCCAGTTGCGGCATGCGCGCCGCCGGTGTGCCGGGTCGCGGGCTGTAGGGGAAGACATGCAGGAAGGAAAGCCCACAGTCTTGCGCATGACGAACCGCATTCTCGAACATCTCGTCCGTCTCGGTCGGGAAGCCCGCAATCATATCGGCACCGAAACTTACATCCGGGCGAAGGCTGCGCACCTGATTGATGAAAGCCAATGCATCGGCGTTGGAATGCCGCCGCTTCATCCGCTTCAGGATCATGTCATCGCCATGCTGGAGCGAGAGGTGCAGATGCGGCATGAAGCGCGGCTCATCGGCCAGAAGGTCAAACAGATGGCTGTCTGCCTCGATGCTATCGATGGATGAAAGCCGCAGCCGCAAGATCTCCGGCACCTGCTTCAACAACGTCTTCGCCAAAAGCCCAAGCGTCGGGGTTCCCGGCAGATCGGCACCGTAACTGGTGGCATCCACGCCGGTCAGCACCACTTCCTGATAGCCTTCCGCCACCAGTTTGCGCGCCTGATCGACGACGGCCCCCATGGGCACTGAGCGGGAATTGCCGCGGCCATAAGGAATGATGCAGAAGGTGCAGCGATGATCGCAGCCGTTCTGCACCTGAATGAAGGCGCGCACATGCCCGTCTATGTGCTTCACCATCTGCGGGGCGGTGGCCTTCACGCTCATGATATCGTTGACGCGCAGCTTCTCTTCGGCTGACACGCCGAAATCCGGCAAGGCGCGGTAGGAGGCGCTTTTCAGCTTTTCCTCATTGCCGAGAACGGCATCCACTTCCGGCATTTCGCCGAAGGTGGCGGCTTCCGTTTGCGCCGCGCAACCGGTGACGATGATGCGGGCATGCGGGTTTTCCCGCCGGGCACGACGAATGGCTTGGCGCGCCTGACGCACGGCCTCCCCGGTGACAGCGCAGGTGTTGACGAGCACGGCATTGTTCAGCCCCGCCTTCTCCGCCTCTGCCCGCATGACCTCGGATTCGTAAGTGTTCAGACGGCAGCCGAAGGTGATGACTTCGACACCGCTCACTGCGCCTGCACCTCAGGCTCTGGATCCCGTGTGAAACTGCCAGAAACCGGATCGAGATTGCCCGACCATTCCCACTCGGCCGGTCCCGTCATGATGACGTGATCGTCGGCCCGCCACTCAATGGAAAGTTTGCCGCGATTTGGGCTGGAGGCAACAATGATATCCACCTTGCGTTCAGTTCGGCCTGTGCGCGCACCGGAAACACCTGCGGAACAGGCAGCGGAGCCGCAGGCAAGCGTGAGGCCCGCGCCACGCTCCCAAGTGCGGGTTACCATTTCCGTTGGCGAGATGACCTGTGCCAGCGTGATATTGGCCTTTTCCGGGAACATGGGATGATTCTCGAGCAGAGGACCGAAACGCTCCAGTTCGAATGTCATCGGGTCGCGATCCACCCAGAAGATGGCATGCGGATTGCCCATGGACATGACGGCAGGCGAATGCAGCACGGGATTATCGATCGGTCCGATCTGCAGTTCAATTCGGCTGGTATCGTGGAATTCTTCCGACAGGGGGATCTTGTCCCACTGGAACACCGGCTTGCCCATATCAACGGAAATGGTGCCGTCCTGATGCTCCTGCGCATTCAGGATTCCCGCCAGCGTCTGGAAGGTGAAGGCCTTGCGACCCGTTTCAGCGGAAAGCGCCTGCACCACGCAACGGGTGCCATTGCCGCAGGCCTGCGCCCGCGTGCCATCGCAATTGACGATGTCGATATAGGCATCCGTTCCGGAAAGCTTCGGATCGTGGATCGCCATGATCTGATCGAAGTTCGTGGCCTGATCGGCAGCCAGCGCAATGGCCGCTTCCGGGGTAACGCGATCTTTGCGGCCACGCATATCGACGACGAGGATCTTGTTGCCAAGCCCGTTCATCTTCGCGAATTCTACCGTATCAGCCATCGACGCCACCTTGGTCTTGCGGGCAAGCCCACATCTTTGCGCCTATATGGCGGAAAATGGCCGCTATTTCCAGTCCACAGCAGGAACGGCGAGAAGAAACGGAATGTCAAAGAGCATGCACGCGCCATGATCCACGCGACACATGGTGCACATATCTCGAGGTTCAGGTCTGCTTTCTTATTGCTTCAAGATTTTCAGAACCGCTGCAAAGATTTGGCGGGACTTCCACAGGCCTACCCATCACCTGTAAAGCGCCTGATTGCATGCGCATGCACGGAATAAATCCCCCACATCTTGCAATTGCAGCCGCAACCTTGGCGGCATAGGCTGACTGTGGAACCGGAAATAACGGGCCGGTTCCGGGGCGTGGAAACCCCTATAGTAACGACTGGCATTCTTCGTAAGATGCCCTCTCGGCCATTCTTGTGTGGCTGAGTGCGTGAGCTTGGCTTATAAGCTCTCCACCTTCTATGGCTGGGGAGGCCCTGACGCATGTCCAAGGTGCTCGCACCTAAAGGTCGGGGCGGTCGTTTACTATCGGCTTTCCAACTCCCCGGCCGCCAGAGCCTCCAAGCAACTTGGCCTTTGGCGCGCCTTTCCTCCGTTTGAAACACTGCGTGTTACATGATGCGGCGTGCGAGTGGGCGAGCTTTTGTTCGCTCACCCTGCTGCCCGCACATAGACGGTGAGGCGTACATTGCATGGACAACTATAATCTCGCTGCCGACCTGCTCGCCACCTTTCGGGCCTCACCCGATGTCATTAAGGCGCTATGGCTGCTTGTGCCGCCGGTCTTCGTGCTGGGCCTGCTGCATCTGCTGCTCTGGTGGCGCAGGGGAAGACAGAAACCGGAGGCATGGGTACGGCAGCTAAGGCCGATGACACGAATCTGGGACGTGGACGTCGACCAGACATTGCTGCCGAAAGGCGAAGCGGCAGGGGATCGTTTTGCCGACACACAAAAATGCCGGGCTCTTCCGAACCCGGCATTTGGTCAATCAGACTGAAGAGTTAGACGCTTACTTCCACTCGCGGATATCCACGAAGTGGCCCTTGATGGCAGCAGCGGCGGCCATGGCAGGCGAAACGAGGTGCGTGCGGCCCTTATAGCCCTGACGGCCTTCGAAGTTGCGGTTCGAGGTGGAGGCGCAACGCTCACCCGGCTTCAGGCGGTCGTCGTTCATGGCCAGGCACATGGAGCAACCCGGCTCGCGCCATTCGAAACCGGCTTCCTTGAAGATCTTGTCCAGACCTTCGGCTTCCGCCTGTTCCTTCACGATGCCGGAACCCGGAACAATCATGGCGGATACGGTGGACGCCACCTTGTGACCTTCGACAACCTTTGCAGCAGCGCGCAGATCTTCGATACGGCCATTGGTGCAGGAACCGATGAAGACGCGATCGACCGCGATATCGGTGATCTTGGTGCCCGGCTTCAGGCCCATGTAGTCAAGTGCGCGCCACTTGGACGTGCGCTTGGTTTCATCGGCGATATCATCCGGGTTCGGCACGACGCCCTGAACGGAAATAACGTCTTCCGGCGACGAGCCCCAGGACACGATCGGCGGCAGGTTGGCGGCATCGAGAACGACGACGCGATCGTAATGCGCGCCTTCGTCGGAATGCAGCGTCTTCCAGTAGTCGAGCGCCATGTCCCAGGCCTTGCCCTTCGGCGCGCGCGGCTTGTCCTTGATGTATTCGAACGTGGTTTCGTCCGGCGCGATGAGACCGGCGCGGGCACCGCCTTCAATCGTCATGTTGCAGACCGTCATGCGGCCTTCCATCGAGAGCGAACGGATGGCTTCGCCTGCGAATTCGATAACGTGGCCGGTGCCGCCTGCCGTGCCGATTTCGCCAATGATGGCGAGAATGATATCCTTGGCGGTAACACCAGCCGGCAGCTTGCCATCCACACGCACCAGCATGTTCTTGGCTTTCTTCTGCACCAGCGTCTGTGTGGCGAGAACATGCTCGACTTCCGACGTGCCGATGCCATGCGCCAGAGCGCCGAAGGCACCATGCGTGGAGGTGTGGCTATCGCCGCAAACGATGGTCATGCCCGGAAGAGTAAAGCCCTGTTCCGGCCCTACAATGTGGACGATGCCCTGGCGCTTGTCCTTTTCCGAGTAATATTCGACGCCGAAGTCATGGGCGTTCTGGGCCAGCGCTTCCACCTGGATGCGGCTTTCCTCGTTCTGGATGCCTGTGTAGCGATCCATGGTCGTGGGAACGTTGTGGTCTACCACAGCCAGCGTCTTTTCGGGCGCGCGCACCTTGCGACCCGCCATGCGCAGACCTTCGAATGCCTGCGGGCTCGTCACTTCATGCACGAGGTGACGGTCGATGTAGAGAAGACAGGTGCCGGTTTCATCGGTCGAAACGACGTGATCATCCCAGATCTTGTCATAGAGAGTACGAGGTGCGCTCATGGCTGCCATCCATTTGATTTTGGAAATGAGGGGATATGAATTCGGCAGCATCGGCCACCGACGACGAAGTGTCAGACGCTACGAAGTCGGCTGTTCAGAGCACCGGAAATGCGCGCGAAGAAACGTGCCGGCAGACGCTTGTGGTCCTGCAGCACGATAAACTGGTTCGCGAGACATCCGAATTTCGATCCCATGACCGGTTATCTAGCAGTTTTCGAAGCCGCGGGCAACATGAAGCACGAGCGACAGCGGATGCCGTGTGCCCCTTCTTCCTGGCGAAACTGATAAACAATCTTGTTTCGCGAGGGCTATCCTCTATGTGCAACCGGAAGGCTTGGGAGCCTCTTTCCCTGTTTCGCATTTTCTGGAGGAACCCCGTGGTTTCTGAAAAATCGCTGATCGCGAAGATCACCTGGCGGCTTATGCCCTTTCTCGGCCTTCTGTATCTCATTGCCTATATCGACCGGCAGAACGTATCTTATGCAAAACTGCAGATGGTGGATGCGCTGGGTCTCAGCGAATATGCCTATGGCTTGGGTGCCTCGCTGTTCTTCGTGGGCTATTTCCTGTTCGAGGTGCCGAGCAATCTGTTCCTGAACCGCTTCGGCGCGCGTGTCTGGTTCACCCGCATCATGGTGACCTGGGGTCTCATCACCATTGCGCTCGCCTTCACCCAGAGCCCGACGATGTTCTACATCCTGCGCTTTCTGCTGGGTGTTGCGGAAGCAGGCTTTTTCCCCGGCGTGCTCTATCTGCTGACGCTCTGGTTCCCGAAGGACTATCGCGGCCGCATGGTTGGCCTGTTCATGATCTTCAGCGCCTTTGCCAACGCACTTGGCGCACCGCTGGGCGGCATGCTGCTGGATCTGGATGGTGTGCTGGGGCTGGCCGGATGGGAGTGGGTGTTTCTCGCAACCGGTATTCCTGCGGTCATCGCCGGCATCGCGACGTTCCTCTATCTGGACGATACGCCGCAGAGCGCGAAATTTCTGACCGATGCTGAAAAGCAATGGCTGGCTGACCGTCTGGCACAGGAAAATGCAGGCATGGACGAACATGCCGACAATGGCTTCAAGGCGCTGATCAATCCGCGCGTTCTTCTGATGTCGCTCTGCTATATCGGCTTTCCGCTGGCTGCTTACGGGCTCAGCTACTGGCTGCCCACCATCGTGCAGGGCTTCGGCGTCTCCAACACCATGAACGGCGTCATCAACATCATCCCCTGGCTGATCGTGGCATTGGCGCTCTGGATCATTCCTTCCGCGGCGGACAAGACGGAGAACAAGACGCCCTACATCGTCGGTCCAGCCTTCATCGGCGCGATCTGCCTCGCCCTCTCGGCAGTCATTTCAGCCCCGATCCTGCAGTTTGCGCTTCTGTGCATCGCCGCGGCCGGTATCTTTGCCGGACAACCGGTCTTCTGGAGCCTGCCGGGCCGTTTCCTGAAAGGGGCCGGAGCCGCAGCCGGGATCGCCGCCATCAATTCGGTCGGTAACCTCGGCGGCTTCATTGCCCAGAACGTCGTACCCTGGATCAAGGATTCGACGGGAAGCACCATCGCGCCGATGTTCTTCCTCTCCGTTTGCCTGGCACTGGCAGGCGTTCTGGTCATCATCGTCGGGCGTATGCTCTCCGAGCGAAAAGCCGGATAATGGCACTTGCGACCCATGGCTCCGGCATCACCGCATGCCTGAGCCTCTTAAGGACCGATCCTGCGCCTGCCAGTCTTGCGCCTGCATCTGGAACACGAGACTGTCGCGCAGACGGCCTTTCACGACGAAATCGCCCTTGATCTCTTCCGTCTGTCGAAATCCCAGCTTGCGCGCCAAACCTGCAGATTTCGCGTTCAGGCTGTCGCATTTCCAGATGCAGAGCATCTTGCCGAGATCCTGAAAAATGTAATCCAGCAAGGCCTGCACCGCGGCGAAGGCAACGCCCTTGCCGTGAACGTCTGGAGCAAAGAGGACATAGGCTATCTCGACACTCTCTGTCCTGTCGCTGATGTGGATGATGAGAGACATGCCGACCGGCCTCGCGGATGCGGCTTCTCGGACAACGAACGCCAGAAGACCATGACGCCCGGCGAAGCCATCGAGATGCCGAACGTATTCGTCCATCGTTCGAAACGGGCCGTCGCGGAGATAGGTCCAGACCTCTTGCCCGCCGTCTGCGTGAAACAGTGGATAGAGATGTGGCCCATCCCGGCTACCCTCCAGCTGCATGAGTTCGAAAGTGCCGTCAGCCGTTTCCAGCCGTCTCATGCGCTGAGAAAGGAACGGAAGCGGTTGGGCCTGTAATCGCGATGCATGTCATGCTGACGCCCGCGAATGGAGGCAATGACCGCCATGCCGGTCGCTGGAGCCTGGGCAAAGCCGCCTGTATTGTGCCCGCCAACGACGATCAGCTTGTCATCATTTGCCGCTCGCAGGGCCTCGAACACGCCGAGACCCGTGGGTGTCCAGGGTCGAACGCAGTATTTCAGACTGCGATCAAGTGACCCTTCCGCCACGCTCTGCGCGTAGCTTTCCGGAAAATAATGACGGGCAGTATCCCGAATGCCGGAATAGATGCGGCCGAGAAGGTCCTGGTCGATGTTGTAGGGGTCAAAGCCGGTGAAACCGTAGCCGGAACCGATGATCGCGACGCGCTCCCCGTTTTCGTCCAGTGCCACCGTCACATTCGCGTCTTCCACGATATGGCCTTTCCGTGCAAGCTTCAGCGAATTCCTGAGGCCGCCCTCCCGGTCGGGCACGGTGAGCCAGGCACCCAGAACGCCAGCAATCTGGCGATGCGCCGAGGTTCCATGCAAAACGCCGTTGCCGTAGGCGCCCGGCGAAATGACAATGTTTCCCCGGACCACTTCGCCGCTCTCGAGACTGATACCTTCGACAGTTCCGCCTGTTCCTTGCTCGATGGACACCATTCGCGTCTGCCAGTCGAAGGCAACGCCCCCTGTCTCAAGCCGTTCAATCAGCGCCGCAATGAACCGATGGACGTTCACTGTAAATCCATGAACATAGACCCCGCCGGCGACAAGACCACGATCCACAGCTGCGGCAAGGATCGGCTGTTCGTCGGCTATGTCTCCAATGGAAACCGCGCGAATGGTTGCGCCGATCCTGTCCTGCCGTGCGAGCGACGCCTGAAGGTGATCGGCGTCGGAATAAATTCGCAGAATATCGCGCGTCGTCACGCTGTCTGAAAACAGCTCCGGATCTTCCTCCATCCATTGTTCCCAAAGAGATTTGCTTTCACGGCTGAACTTGAAGATGTCCTGATTATAGGACTCAGCCAACCAACTCGGGATTCGCTCGAAATCGTCGATCCAGGTCTTCTCCTCGCCGGACAGGCGCGCAGCGTCACAGACATTCCAGCCATTCTGGGCAACGCTTCGAGAGAATTGCCAGTTCATATCCTGATGGGCATGGCGGCAATTGTAATTATCCATTTCCGACAGCGTGAACATACGGGCATTCGCACCGCCCGAACTGCATCCATAGCGGGTCCAGTCTTCGCCATGTCGAGGATCCGGCGCCGCTTCGACGATGCGCACGGACATGCCGACACGGACGGCGAAATGCGCACTGATCAGGTTGACGAGCCCCGCCCCAACGAAGGTGACGTGCTCACGATTGGATTTTCTGCCCATCGGCACGATGGCATTCACTGGTCTCTGGTCGATCCACTGCTTCTCGATACAGGTCAGAGCTGACACGATACCTTCGGCCTGACGTACCTGAATGTTCAGGCTGGAAGCGATGCACTGTTTTCGCCTCGGCACAGGAGCGGGCTGATCCGTATCCGGCGTGACCGGCAAAGGCGCATTCTCTTCCGCGACGGGCTGCATATTTGTTTCGAAGCCGCCCGTGCCAACGAACACCACCAACCCGCGCGGCTTGTCCCTGGAGCGCCACTCGGAAAGAAAATCGACCGGGAGAAAGCCCGATATCACGAGGGCGCAAACATCGTTTTCCTTTAGAAAACGTTGAAAGCAACGTTTCCCCTTTTTTAAAACGTCCGGCCTGTACAGAATATTGTCCGATAATATTTCATCCAGAAAGCCAGGATCGACATGGCTTAAAATCGCGATCTTCATGGGGATTCTCTAAAAATGAATAATATGAAAAAGAAGAATGCGTCTCCGATCTGATAATCATCAAAATAGTCACGGAGACGCTAAAAAAATCAGGAAAGAACGACGTAGACAGCTGTGCCGATCAACAGGGCGGCCATCGACAGATTGAATGCACGCAGCATTTTCGGATTGGACAGAAGCTTGCGGATACCGACGCCGAAGCCGGCCCAAAGGGAAGAGGACGCAATATTGACCAATGTACAAAGTGAAAAGATTGCAAGTCCGGACGCCAGGATGGGAGTACCCTCCGGCATGAAGATGGTGGCTGTCGTCGTTGCTTTCACCCAGGCCTTGGGATTGATGAACTGGAAAGAAGCCGCATCGAACAGGGTGAGAGGTCGTGGCGGCGCCTGAACGCCGCTTGCAACCTTGGCGCCGACCAGCTTGAGTGCCAGATAGATCAGATAGGCGGCACCTGCCCACTTCAGAACCTGCTGAATGACCGGAAACTCATGAAAGATGAAGCCGAGTCCAAGGCACAACAGAAAGGTCTGGACTGCGCAACCCGAAGCGATGCCCAGGATATGAGGCAAGGTTCGGTTGAAGCCGAAGTTGACGCCCGAAAGAGTGAGCATCACATTGTTTGGCCCCGGCGTGACCGACATGGTCCAGTAGTAGAGGCCAAGGGCCAGATAGGAAATTCCCAGAATTGTCATCAAAATAATCTCTTAACGGAGGTCGCCACAAAATTCCTGGATCCGGATACAGGCGCGCCTGACCTCTTCCAGCGAAGTCGCATAAGAAAGCCTAAAATTGCCGGGCTGACCGAAGGCACTGCCGTGAACGGTCGCCACGGCTTTTTCCTCCAGAAGTGCGCTGACGAAATCTTCGTCATTCTGGATCAGACGCCCACCGGCAGTTGTCTTTCCATAGGTGCGCTCGCAGGAAGGGAAGACGTAGAAGGCGCCTTCCGGCTTCAGGCAGCTCAACAGATTGGCCTGGTTGAGCATGGACGTAATCAGTTGGCGTCGCTCATCAAAGGCCTCACGAAACACATCGAGATGGTCCTGCGGGCCATTGAGTGCAGCGACGGAGGCCCATTGCGCAATGGAGCTCGTGCCGGATGTCTGCTGTCCCTGGAGCAGGATCATGGCGTCGATCAACTCCTTCGGACCAGCCGCATAGCCGATACGCCAGCCAGTCATGGCATAGGCTTTCGAAACGCCGTTGACCGTCAGCGTACGGTCCAGCAAGGACGGCTCGATCTGTGCCGCCGTGACATACTGGAAGTCGCCATAGACCAGATGTTCGTACATGTCGTCCGTCAGGAGCCAGACATGCGGAAACTCCTTCAGGACATCGGTGATGAGTTTCAGCTCGTCATGGGTATAGGCGGCTCCCGAGGGATTGGATGGTGAGTTCAGAAACACCCATTTCGTGCGGGGCGTAATGGCCTGCCGCAGATCATCCGGCTGGAGCTTGAAATTGTATTCCATGCGCGTCGGTACAGTCACCGGCACGCCTCCGCAAATTGCCACCATTTCGGGATAGGACACCCAGTATGGCGCTGGAATGATGACTTCATCGCCCGGATTCAGGCTGGCTCTCAGCGCATTGTAGATGATGTGCTTGGCACCCGTTCCAACGATGGTCTGGTCAACGCGGTAGCTCAAGCCGTTTTCACGCTGGAACTTGGCCACGATCGCCTGACGCAGCTCCGGAATGCCGGCGACCGGCGTATACTTGGTTTCCCCACGCCGGATCGCGTCATGAGCCGCATCCTTGATGTGGTCCGGCGTGTCGAAATCCGGCTCTCCGGTCGACATCGAGATGACATCGACGCCGCTGGATTTCAGAACGCGCGCCATCTGGGTGATGGCAATTGTCGCGGATGGCTTGATCGCAGCAAGCGACCGGGCAACGATTGTCATGTCAATATCCAATTCAAGTAGACAAGAAGAAACGGGACTATTCGGCAATGAGCGGGATGGAATTCAGGTAGGCGATCCAGTCTGCCGGGAGAACGTCTCGACCGGCAAGAAGATGGTTCATATAGCCACGGCGCGGCTTCATGGTGTCGTCGATATTGTTGAAGGCGATGTAGGCCACCGCATCGACCAACTGACCTGAAACGAGTTCTTCGACCTGAACGGAAACACGCTCGTACTGACCGAGTGCCACATTCTCATAGCGATCAAGGATCTCAAGTCCGGCCTCCGGCATCTCGTTGAGCGTGCCGTAGACATGTGCGTCCGCACTGGCTTCGAGATTTGCGGCCCCCGCCCCGATGAAATAGGCGGACGGCTTGTTGAAGGTGAGCCGGTATCCCGTCAGGCGCCCTGCCATTCGACGGGTCGACCGAACGCCCTCAGGATTGAGACGGGCAGTTTCGAGACGTTCGACATCCATATTGGAGCCATAGGCAAAATAGAATGGCATAGCTCCCCCAAGCTATTCGACTTTTCTTTACAATCATTCCGTAAAAGACCGACCGAAAGTTATCGACAAAAGTATTGAATGCCGTCCCCACGACACAGGCGGCCTATTCCCACAATTTGTAACCGTCGTATACTGACTAAATTTCTTCATATTGTGAGTTTTATTCGTGACCATAAATCGAAAGCTTCCTCTCGTTGCCCTTCGGGCCTTCGAATCTGCAGCCAGGTGCGGCAGGCATGGCGACGCGGCCGAAGAACTGTCCGTAACCAGCGGAGCGATCAGCAAGCACATCGCGCAATTGGAGACCTTCCTCGGTATCCGGCTATTCGAGGGAAACCGAAACCGCCCCAGGCTGACGGCGGAAGGGCAGGCGTTTGCTACCTCGCTGTCCGACGCCTTCGAGCAAATCGACGCCGCCGTGGCGGCCATTTCGCGCAGGGACACGGGTGTTCTGGATGTTGCCTGCATCGGGACACTGGCCATGCGATGGCTGATCCCGCGGCTCTCCAATTTTTCACAGCTCTATCCAAACTATGATGTCTGCCTCTCGACGGACGGCCAACGGATCAACCGCAGCGTTGATGTCGAGATCCTGATCCTCCCTCCCGACGAGGCCATGGGATCAGAATGTCTTCCCCTGTTCAACGAGTTGGTGGGATTGGTCTTTGCGTCAAACCTTCAGGAGCGGAATATCTCAAACGAGCAAAAGGCGCTCTCGCTCCCGCGCCTTGGAACACAGACACGTCCTCACGCATGGACGGAATGGGGGCGGCTGACGGGCAGGGACTTGGGTCCGACAAGGACGACAAGCCGAATGTTCGATCACTATCATCTGACGATTGAGGCATGCCTCAATGGCCTCGGATCAATGATCGCGCCGCTTCATCTGATCGGAGAAGAGGTTCGATCCGGGAAACTCATCGCTCCGTGGGGATTTGTAGAAAGCGGTTACAGCTATGCCGTTCGATCGGAACGACCGAACCACAGAAAGAATAGCGCCTTCATCCAATGGCTGCAGGACGAGACGGCAAACATGCGCACGCCAATCCAGGAGAATTTTGCTGCGTTGCAAAACTGAATGATTTTGCATAGCTGCATTGCACAATAAATGTTTTCCAAACGATCAAAAATTCAGCATAACGCTCACAGCTGATGCACATGGCGGTCTTCCTCCCAGTTCCGCCGCAGCAGCTGTTCCCCTCTGGAGGTTTTAACCTTCACAACTTTATGGGCCGCGGCTTTCCGCTGGCCCTTTTTTTTGCCCGGAATTCGAAGCGCTGCCTCGCGACAATGGTTTCCTGGCAGCATGTCGTCCGGACCGCGGGCAATAAAAAAGGCGGCCCGAAGACCGCCTTTCGCACAGAATGCCGACTGATCAGTTGTTACGGTTGCCGAGGAACTGCATCAGGAACATGAAGAGGTTGATGAAGTCGAGGTAGAGGGTGAGGGCGCCCATGATTGCCTTGCGGCCAGCCACGGAAGCATCATCACCGACATAGTACATTTCCTTGATCTTCTGCGTGTCATAGGCCGTCAGACCGGCGAAGATCAGTACGCCAATGACGGACACGGCGAAGCCCAGGGCCGAAGAGGCAAGGAAGATGTTGACGACAGAGGCGATGATCAGGCCGAACAGACCCATCATCAGGAACGAGCCCATGGCCGACAGGTCACGCTTCGTCGTGTAGCCGAAGAGGGACAGGGCACCAAAGGAAGCTGCCGTGATGAAGAAGGTCTGCACGATCGACTGGCCTGTGTAGACCAGGAAGATCGACGACAGGGAAAGACCCATCAACGCAGCGTAGATCCAGAATGTCGTCTGTGCCGCGCCAACGCTCATCTTATCGATGCGGAAGCTCAGGAAAAAGACGAGGGCGAGCGGTGCCAGCATCACGACCCAGCGAAGCGGCGAGCCGTAGATTGCCGTTGCGAAGGCGGGGCTGGTGGTGGCAAGCGCGAAGGTGGCATAAGCCGCTATACCGGTGATCGCCAAGCCCAAGGCCATGAGATTGTAGACCTTCAGCATGTAGGAGCGAAGGCCTTCATCAATCATCGCGCCGGACTGCACGCCGCCGCGTACTGCTCGGTTGTCGTAGTTGAAACGGTCAGACATCAGTTTGTCCTCTCAAGCTCCGGTGTTGCTACGGTGTCGGGAACATCCCGGTCGCCGCTGCGGAGCTCAGCAAGCATGATCCAAATATGCGAGCTTAGCCGGAATGGTTCAAGCCCTTTGCGCCCCATTCCGCGAGGTGACAAAAATTTAATCCGCCGATCTTGTCCGTCAAAGCTCTCTCAGAACCGGTGCCGCCTTCTGTCCGAGGATGCGCCAGGTGCCAGCGAGTCCGATGCCGACCGTGAGGACGAGTGCACCGATCACCGTCATGATTGCCACATCCGGCAGAAAAGTTGCTGGCATCTTCATGATGCGGCTGACGACGAACCAGGCGGAAATTCCGCCCGCCACCAGCGCAAAGACCGCGGTTGCGAAGCCAAGGATCATGTATTCGTAACTGAAAGCACGCATCAGCATGGAGCGGGTGCCACCCAGTGTCTTGAGGATGACCGCATCATGGGTTCTGGCCCTGTTACCCGAGGCGAGCGCGCCCGCCAGAACGAGGACGGAGGCGACCAGTGCGACGGCGGCAGCCGCGCGAATGGCGGTGGCCAGCTGACCGAGCAACTGGCTTGCAATATCAAGCGCGTCCTTCACGCGGACAGTGGTGACAGTTGGATAGGCAGTGGTCACGGCGCGCAGGATTTCGCCTTCCTTGGCCGGTGTGGCGGTACTGTCCATCAGGGTCGCCAGCCAGGCATGAGGTGCACCCTTGAAGGTGTTCGGCGAGAAGACCATCACGAAGTTGATGGACAGCGAGCGCCATTCGACCTTGCGGAAATTGGCAATCTTGGCGGTTATGTTGCGGCCCAGAACATTGACGGTGACCGTATCGCCCAGTTTCAGGCCAAGCTCCCTGCCTTCCTCTTCCGAGAAGGAGACGAGCGGTTCGCCGCTATAGTCCTTGTCCCACCAGGTTCCCTCCACAAGGCTGGAGCCTTCCGGCAGGTTCTGGGTATAGGTCAATCCGCGATCGCCGCGCAGCACCCATCGACCGGCAGGCGGCACATTCATCCGGGCAACATCCTGGCCGTTGAAGGCGAGAATCCGCCCGCGCAACATGGGAACCTGAACGATCTTTCCGTCCGGCGCCAATCGCTTGACGGTTTCGACCACGCCCTCCTTCTCATTGCTCTGGATGTCGACGAAGAAGAAGTTCGGCGCATTCTGGGTCATCGCACCGGTCAGCTGGCGACGCAGATTGCCGTCGATCAGGGCCAGGGTGACAAGGAGCGCAAGACCGAGACCGAGCGACAGCACCACGGACGGCGTGAGAGCGCCGGGGCGATGAATATTGCCGATGGCAAGTCGCAAGGCAGGCGAGTTGACGCGTGGGCTGCGGCGGGCAAGTGCGGAGATGGCTGCTGCAACAAGACGCAGAAGCACGAAGGCACCGGCAACCGCGGCAAGAAATATCAGGGCAAGGCGACGGTCATCTGCGGCGAAGATCGCCAGGGCTGCAAGACCACCGAGCGCGACGGCCGCTGCCAGCAGATAGGGCCAGGACGGCAATCTGGTCTGGTCGAAGCTCTGTTCGCGGAAAAGCGCTGTGGCAGGCACTTCACGTGCATGGCCAAGCGGCAGGACCGCAAAGGCAAAGGTCGTCAGCAGGCCGAAGGCGGCGGCCAGCGCGAGCGCTCCGGGATAGAGGGTGGCGTCGGCGGAAATCGGCAGAAATTCGCGAAGGAAGCCGAAAGCCGCAAAGGGAGCGACCGCACCAAGCGCCAGACCGATGATCACGCCCAGCGAGCCAATCAGCATGATCTGGAACAGGTAGATGAGGGTTACGACAAAAGCAGGGGCGCCAAGGCACTTGAAGGTGGCGATGCTGGTACGCTTTGAATCCAGAAATGCGCGCACGGCATTGGCAACGCCCACACCGCCAACGATGAGCGCTGTCAGGCCCACCAATGTCAGGAACTGCGAGAACCGGTCAACATTCTCCGTCAGTGACGGTGCGGCGCGATCGGCGGTGCGGATGGACCAGCCCGCTGCCGGGAACTCGCGGTTGGCACGCGCCCCCAGCGTGTTGCGGATCGACGGATCATTCAGCTTGATCTTGTAGGCGTGCTCGACCAGGCTCCCGGTCTGGATAAGGCCCGATGCCTGCAGCGCTTCCTGCGACAGAAGAAGACGCGGCGCGAAGCCGAAACCTTCAGACAGGGCATCCGGCTCGGTGACCAGAATGCCTGAAATGCGCAGTCGAACACTGCCGAGCAGTAGTTCGTCGCCCACTTTCACGTTCAGCCGCTCCAGCAGAAGCGGCGCAGCCAAGGCCCCGAAGCTTCCATTAGCGCTGGCGAGGAGGTCTTTCAGCGGGGCCTTCGGTTCGGTTTCAACGGTGCCGTAGAGCGGATAGGCGCCATCGACGGCCTTCGCCTCGACAAGAGCCTGCTGAGAACCGTCCGGCATCCGAGCCATGGATCGAAGGCCAGTGGAGAGAGCAACCTGTCCGAGGCTTTCGAGGAAGGCGCGCTCCTGATCATTGGCGAGACGATTGTTGAGCTCAAACCGGATATCGCCTGCCAGCAAGGTTTGGCCCTGACTGGCAATGGCATCGGTAATGCCACGGGATACCGAATTCACCGCAGCAATCGCGCCTGTGCCGAGAGCAATGCAGGCGAGAAAAATGTAGAAGCCCGACAGGCCGCCGCGCAATTCGCGCAAGGCTAGTTTCAACGCAATGGAAAAGCGAGGGAGTTTTGCCGCAGTCATGCAAATGCCGCCACAGGCTTGGAGGGTTCCCGGCTGTCGCCTGCAATCTCGCCCGAGCGGACGCGGATCTGACGAGAGCAACGGGCGGCGAGCGCATTGTCATGGGTCACCAGCAGCAGCGTCATCTTGCGTTCCGTCTGCTTGGAGAAAAGAAGGTCCGCAATCTGCTTGCCGGTTTCCGTATCCAGGTTGCCTGTCGGCTCATCGGCGATGAGAACGGCCGGTGAGGGCGCCAAGGCACGGGCGATCGCCACACGCTGCTGTTCGCCACCGGAAAGCTGCCCTGGATAATGGTTCAGCCGCTCACCGAGACCGACGGCCGTCAACTCTCGCCTGGCAATATCGAAGGGATTGGAAACATTGGCCAGTTCCAGCGGCACGGCGACGTTTTCAAGCGCCGTCATATTGGCAATGAGATGGAACGACTGGAAGACGATACCGATGTTGCGGCCTCGGAAATCCGCCAGCGCATCCTCTCCGAGATTGTGAAGCGGCGTGTTGCGAATGTGAATCTCGCCGGAATCAAGCCGCTCAAGACCCGCAAGGACCATCAGAAGCGTCGATTTTCCCGATCCAGAAGGGCCAACGATACCAACGGCTTCACCCTCATCAATCTTGAGGTCGATCCCTTTCAGAACGTGGACCGAGGCGGCAGCACTGCCCAGGGTCAAATCGGCCTTCTTCAATTCGATGATGGTGTTGCTCACGAAAATCGGTCCTATATCGAGGCGGAAAAATCTTATTCAGCAGGATTTGTCGCCTCGCGGCAACCTGACCAATCTAGGAAGTGGGTTCATGAAATTCAAAGCGGCTTTGCTTCACGTGATTGTCATCATCTCGACCGTTCTCGGCGGCCTCGGTTCTGCGCGGGCAGAAAGCCTGCAGATCGTGGGTTTTGGCGACAGCCTGATGGCCGGCTATCAACTGCCCCAGAATGAGTCCTACACCGCACAGCTTGAAGCGGCACTGAAGGCCAAGGGGATCGACGTCACGATAACCAATGCCGGTGTGTCCGGCGATACCACATCGGCAGGTCTTGCGCGGCTCGATTGGTCTATCCCGGACGGCACACAGGGTGTGATCCTCGAGCTGGGTGCCAATGATGCCCTGCGCGGTATCTCGCCGGACCAGACCGAGAAGAATCTCGATGCCATGCTTGCGCGGCTGAAGGAGCGCAATATTCCGGTGGTTCTGGCCGGCATGCTGGCGCCGCCAAACCTCGGCAAGGACTATCAGGATCGCTTCAACAGCATCTATCCGCGGCTGTCACAGAAATATGGCGTGCCGCTCTATCCTTTCTTCCTGGATGGAGTCGTGACGCAGGCAAATCTTCAGCTGGAGGATGGCATGCATCCCAATGCAAAAGGGATTGCTGTCATTGTCGAGCGCAGTCTTCCTACCATTGAAAGTTTTATAAAATCGCTTCCCGCCCACAGGTGATTTTTGCAGGGCAAAAAAAGCGGCTTGCACGGAACGCAATTGCGTGTTCCGCTGTTGATACTGCATTAGATTCGAGGAGGTTCGCGTATGCCGAGACTTTTCACCGCCCTCGAAATCCCGCGCCATATTGCCCTCAGCCTCTCCCTGCTGAGGGGCGGATTGCCCGGAGCGCGCTGGATCGATGTCGATAACTACCACATCACCTTGCGCTTCATCGGCGACGTCGACGGACGGACTGCCGATGAGATCGTCGATCGTCTGGATCGTATAGATCGCGAGGAATTCCAGCTGACGTTGACGGGAATTGGTGCGTTCGGATCGAAGAAGCCGCATTCGATCTGGGCTGGCGTCTCTCCATCTCCGGAACTTCAGGCCTTGCAAGGCGAGATCGACCGCATCTGCATGCGCGTGGGGCTTGCGCCGGATCCGCGCAAGTTTACGCCGCATGTGACGCTGGCACGCCTGAAAAACTCCCGGCTGGACGACGTAGTCCAGTACCTGTCAGGGCGCGGAAACTTTCATACAATGTCATTCACCGTTCCGCGTTTCGTGCTGATGTCGTCCAAGGAATCGGTTGGCGGCGGGCCTTATCTGACGGAAGAGGTTTTTCCGCTTCAGGAAAGTCTGGCATCCTACGCGGCTGGTGAACTGGCCAGCGAAAGCAGCGTGTACTGATCCTATGGCCAGATCGAGACTTACGCCGGAAGCTATCGAAACGGCACTTGCCTCCCTGTCTGGCTGGAAGCTGCGGGAGGACGGGCTCGCTATCTCCAAGACCTTCAAATTTCGCAATTTCGTGGAAGCTTTCGGCTTCATGGCCCAAAGCGCGCTGGTTGCCGAAAAGCTCGATCATCATCCTGAATGGTTCAACGTCTACTCGCGTGTGGATGTGACGCTCACCACTCATGATGCCCAGGGCGTGACGGAGCTGGACGTGAAATTGGCTCAGGCCATGGAGCAGGCCGGCATGCACCGGATTTGAATGCCGGGATGGGCGAACCCATATAGGAGGCACTTGCAAGGCTTCAGCGGAGATCACGATGGACGATGTCGAGATTGGCGAGATTCTGCTTCCCGGTGACGAAGCGACACAAACCAAACGGGAAAAGTCCGTCCGCTCGAAGTTCTGGCCAACAATGAAGCGTGCCGCCCGCTATGTTCCGTTCAGCCGTGATGTGGTTGCTGCCTATTATTGTGCAACGGATCCGGCAACGCCCGCGCGTGTTCGTGGTGTCTTGCTTGCAGCCCTCGGCTACTTCGTCCTCCCCATCGATGTCGTGCCGGATTTCCTGGCGGTGGTCGGCTTTACGGACGATGTGGCTGTTCTGGCGGCCGCTTTCCGGATGATACAGACGCACATCAAGGATCGTCATTATGAGGCCGCCGATGAGGCTCTCGCCGCCGATCCCGCCACGGCTGAGGCGACGACATCGGACGGCTCCAGACCCTGACGAAGGTTCCATTTTCGGCGTCGTTCGTGCTGCCGGTTCATGATGTCAAATTCCTGCCCTAATCATCGCATCTTTCGTAAGCGGGAGAGATTACGGGACATAATGGAGGCAAATGCCTCGGTTTGGTTCGTGATCAGCCTTTCGAGCCGGGATAGCTGTTTTTATTGAAGGCGGCGTTGACGGTTTGGTAACCAGAATTAAGTCAAAGTCTAACTGATCGCGACCCCTGAGGCCCGGCCATGTCGTGCGGTCGGCCTTTCATCAGAACACTGGCAGGACAACATGTTTCTTAAGAAGATCGCCATCGCGTCGACCCTCTTGCTCGCTGGCGCAAGTGTCGCTGCAGCGCAGGCACCGTCTCCGACGCGTATCCAGCAATTCAAGGCCTGGGGCGCCTATTCCTACAAGTCCGGCAATTCCACCGTCTGCTATGTCTTGTCCGTTCCGACATCGAAGGAGCCGGCAAGCGTTGATCATGGCGATATCTTCTTCATCATCTCCCAGCGTCCGGGTCAGAACATTTCCTACGAGCCGCAGGCCATGATGGGCTACCCCCTCAAGGCCGACTCCAAGGTGAATGTCACGATCGACAAGAAGAACTTCGTGATGTTCGTGAAGGACAAGGCTGCCTGGGTGGAGAATGCTGCCGAAGAGCCCGCCCTCGTGGCTGCCATGAAGACCGGCTCCAACATGACCGTCAAGGCGACCTCGCTGCGTGGAACAGGCACCAGCTATTCCTATTCGCTGGCAGGCCTTTCCCAGGCGCTCAAGCAGATCGAAACCTGCAAGTAAGCCTCTATTCCTGTTTTTTGCTTTAAGGCCGGTTGTTCCGGCCTTTTTGCGTTGGGGGTGACGAATGGTCAAAACAGTGCTAAAGCGCGGCCCTGCGAGCCAATCTGCGGGGGTTCTTGTGAATTCCCATTGCGCGGAGCGGAACTCGTTCGCATTTCACACACGACATCGGGTCACGCAATGCGTCTGGCTGCGCATCTGGCAGGCTGGCCGCAACCGGGTTATGATTTGGCCCGCTCGGATAGGATTTTTGGAATGACTGTTTCCAACGTGATGGCAGTTGCGGATCTCGTGAAGGCACCTTTGGTTGCCAATCCGGATCTTTTGTCCGGCAAACCTTCACTGATTGGTCTGACACGTGAGCAGTTGGCGGACGCCCTGCGGCAAAAGGGTGTGCCGGACAAGCAGGTCCGCATGCGGGTGAGCCAGCTCTGGCACTGGCTCTATATTCGCGGTGTTTCCGATTTCGATGCCATGACGAATGTGGCCAAGGACATGCGCGAAATGCTGAAGCAGCATTTCACCATTGCCCGTCCGGAAGTCGTGGAAGAACAGGTTTCCAATGATGGCACCCGCAAATGGCTGCTGCGTTTTCCACCGCGCGGTGCCGGGCGTCCGGTCGAGGTCGAGACCGTCTATATCCCTGAAGAAGGTCGCGGCACGCTGTGCATTTCCAGCCAGGTTGGTTGTTCGCTGACCTGTTCCTTCTGTCACACGGGGACTCAGCGGCTGGTCCGCAACCTGACCTCGGAAGAAATTCTTTCCCAGCTATTGCTGGCGCGCGATCGTCTGGGCGATTTCCCTGGTGCGGATACGCCACCGGGCGCTTTCGTGCCAACGGGGGATCGCAAGGTCACCAACATCGTCATGATGGGCATGGGCGAACCGCTCTACAATTTCGAGCATGTGAAGAACGCGCTGCTGATCGCCTCTGACGGAGACGGCCTCTCGCTTTCCAAGCGCCGCATTACGCTTTCGACCTCGGGCGTCGTTCCGGAAATCTATCGCACCGGTGACGAGATCGGCGTGATGCTCGCCATCTCTCTTCATGCCGTGCGTGACGAATTGCGCGACATGCTGGTGCCGATCAACAAGAAGTATCCGCTGAAGGAGTTGATCGAAGCCTGCCGCAACTATCCCGGCCTCTCCAATGCGCGCCGTATCACATTCGAGTATGTGATGCTGAAGGACGTCAACGACAGTCTCGAAGATGCCAAGGAACTGATCAAGCTGCTGAAGGGTGTTCCGGCAAAGATCAACCTCATTCCGTTCAACCCCTGGCCGGGAACCAATTACCAGTGCTCCGACTGGGCGACGATCGAGAAGTTTGCCGATTTCATCAATCAGGCCGGTTATGCTTCACCGATCCGCACGCCGCGTGGTCGCGATATCCTTGCAGCCTGCGGACAGCTGAAGTCCGAATCGGAACGCATGCGCAAGACGGAGCGGCTTGCCTTCGAGGCCATGATGATTGCCGGTCATGGCGAAGACGACGATTGATTGTAACAAATTGCTGTAGCGATTTCTAATGTGCTCCTTCTTGAGGCGTACTGCGGCAAATTTGTGCAGATATCGCGCAAAGGTGAGGTGAAACCGCTTTCCTCCGGTTGTCTTGCGGCCTAAAAGACAGCCGCAATGACAACAACCGGAGGACACCCATGCGCCGCCTGATCCTGGCTCTTGCAGCCGCAACTGCTTTTATCCTTCCCGCCCATGCGGAAAATGTGACCGTTGCCGTGACTGCCATCGTCGAGCATCCGGCGCTTGATGCCGCTCGTGATGGCGTGAAGCAGGCTCTTGCGGAAGCGGGTTACAAGGAAGGCGAGAACCTCAAGTTTGTCTATCAGTCGGCACAGGGCAATCCTGGAACGGCTGCGCAGATCGCACGCCAGTTCGTGGGCGATGCTCCCAATGTCATCGTGCCGATTTCCACACCGTCTGCGCAGGCTGTCGTCGGGGCAACACGCGATATTCCGATCGTCTTTACTGCCGTTTCGGATCCGGTTGGCGCCCAGTTGGTCAAGGACATGGAAAAGCCGGGTCGCAACGTGACCGGGCTTTCCGACATGCTGCCGGTTGCCGATCATCTGGCGCTGATCAAGGAAATTACGCCAAACGCGAAGACCATTGGCTATATCTACAATTCCGCCGAAGCCAATTCCGTTTCGACACTTGCTGCGTTGAAGGCTGCTGCTGAAAAATCTGGCCTGAAGGTTGTGGAATCGGTTGCGACCAAATCTGCCGAAGTGCAGGGCGCAACGCGTGCGCTGGTTGGCAAGGCGGATGTCATCTACGTGCCGACCGATAACACCATCGTCTCCGCGTTCGAAGCGGCCGCCGGCGTTGCCGCAGAAGCGAAGCTTCCGCTCTATGCCGCCGATACGGATTCCGTGGCTCGTGGCGCCATCGCCGCGCTTGGCTTCAACTACTTCGATGTCGGCAAGCAGACGGGTGCAATCGTCGTCAAGGTTCTGAAGGGCGAAAAGCCGGGTAACATTCCGGCCAAGGTTGCTGTCGGTACCGATCTCGTTCTCAACAAGAAGGCTGCCAGTGCAATCGGGGTCACCTTCCCGGAAACTGCCACCAAGCGCGCGACCAAGATCATCGAATAATTGACCTCAGAGGAGGCTTTGGGTCCTTACCCGAGGCCTCTTCCTCCTGCCCATCAAGGACTTGACTGTGAGCCAAATTGCATTCTGGGGCGCTGTCGAACTGGGCCTCGTCTTCGCCTTCGTCGCGATCGGGGTTTATCTCGCCTTCCGCATTCTCGATTTTCCGGACCTCACCGTGGACGGATCCTTTCCGCTCGGTGCCGCTGTTGCTGCGGTGCTGATCATCAGTGGTCTCGACCCGTGGCTTTCGACTGCGGTTGCCATGGTGGCCGGTGCGGCTGCCGGTCTGGTGACGGCCACATTGAATGTGCGCTTCAAGATCCTGAACCTGCTCGCCTCGATCCTGACGATGATTGCGCTTTTCTCCGTGAATTTGCGTGTCATGGGCAAACCGAATGTCGCTCTGCTGAACCAGGATACGATGCTTTCGCCCTTTTTCGGGCAGGGCGTGCCGGAATATCTCGTGCGTCCCATCTTTGTCGGACTGCTGGTTATCGTCGCGGTGCTTCTCGTCTGGCGCTTTCTGGAAAGCGATGCGGGCCTTGCCATGCGGGCAACCGGTGCCAATTCCCGGATGGCGCGGGCGCAGGGTGTCAACACCGGCGGCCAGATCTATCTTGGCATGGCGCTCTCCAATGCGCTCGTCGCTCTCGGCGGCGCGCTGTTTGCGCAGACGAACGGCTTTGCTGACGTTACGTCCGGCGTCGGAACAATCGTTGTGGGCCTCGCTGCCGTCATCATCGGTGAGACGCTGCTGGGTGCCCGTGGCATTCTTCTGGCGCTGATTGGCTGTGTCTTTGGCTCTATCGCCTATCGTCTGGCGATCCAGCTTGCGCTGTCCAGCGATGCGCTGGGTCTGAAAGCCTCCGATCTCAACTTTGTCACGGCCGTGCTGGTTGCCATCGCCCTCATTCTGCCGCGCCTGCGTCGCTCGGGAGGTGCCGCATGATTTCGCTCAACGATATCCAGGTGGTTTTCGGTCGCGGCACGCCACTGCAAAAGCAGGCGTTGAAGAAGATTGATCTCACCATCGAAACCGGGTCCTTCGTGACCGTTATCGGCTCGAATGGTGCCGGCAAATCCACGCTGCTGGGCGTGCTGGCGGGCGATGTTCTGCCAACGGCAGGCCGCGTGACGATCGGCAACGTCGATGTGAGCCGCAAGCCGACGGCAGCGCGTGCCGGACAGGTGGCGCGCGTGTTTCAGGATCCTCTGGCCGGAAGCTGCGGCGCGTTGACCATCGAGGAAAATCTGGCGCTGGCGGCGGCGCGTGGCAAGGTGCGAGGTCTGATGCCCGCGCTCGCCTCGAAGCGGCGGGAATTCTTCAAGGAGCGCATTGCCTCGCTAAACCTGGGGCTCGAAAATCGGCTGAAGGACCGCATGGATCTTCTGTCCGGCGGGCAGCGTCAAGCGGTATCGCTCGTCATGGCAACGCTCGCCGGGTCCGACGTGCTGCTGCTAGATGAGCACACGGCGGCGCTCGATCCCGGAATGGCGGAATTCGTCATGCAGTTGACGGATCAGGTGGTCACAGAACGCAAACTGACGACGCTGATGGTGACGCATTCCATGCGTCAGGCGCTGGATTACGGTGACCGCACTGTAATGCTGCATGGCGGCGAAATTGTTCTCGATGTGTCCGGAGACAGTCGCAAGGATCTTCAGGTGGAAGATCTGATCGAGATGTTCCGCAAGATCCGTGGCCAGAAGCTGGACGACGACGAACTGCTGATTGGATAAGGCGGCGAGGCGGGTCTTCCGCCTTCCTATCCCTTTCTCGTCACTTAGCCCTTATCCTCACTTTGCCTGTGTCATGAAGATCTTGAGAGCAAAGACCGAGAATACACCGGCAAAGGTGTAATCTATGCCGCGCAGGATCTTCGGATTGGCCTGCAGCCATTTTGCCAGACGGTCGGCGGCAAAAATCACCAGGACGTTGATCGGGCTACCCACGAAGATGAAGAAGAAGCCGAGGAAAATCAGCTTCTGCGTTACCGCCGGATCCCCTGCCGTCACGAATTGCGGAAGGAAGGTCATGAAGAAGATGATGACCTTCGGGTTCAGCAGATTGACCCAGAGACCTGTCGAGATATTGCTCCAGACGGATGTCTTTTCGCCTTCGACGGCCTCCACCTTCAGGTTCGAGCCATAGCGAACGGCCTGTATGGCGAGCCACAGCAGATAGGCTGCGCCGCCTGTCTTGAGCAGAAAGAAGGCTGTTGGCGAAGCGGTGATGAGCGCCGAAACGCCGAAGGCGACCAGCAGCGTATGGATCATGATGCCGATGGTCGTTCCAAGCACCACATAAAGTGCGCGCTTGCTGCCTTGGGAAAGCGCGCGACTGATGGACAGTGTCATGTCCGGACCGGGCGTGATGGCCAGCAGCAGGCACATTCCGGTAAATGTGATCAGGGTGGCGGCGCTGGGCAGAAAATCCATGGGGGTGGGCCTCGGAACAGTGATTGTTCCGAAGCTTTATCCTGCCTTGCCTAATTTGCCAATCAGCGCTTGGCGATGAAGGCGCTTGCCGCTCCAGCGTGGTCCTTGTGCCAGCGCGACAAGGGCGGGCGGTTTTCGATGATATCGCCCGCGGCCCAGGCAATCCGGCGCTCGTCTGTCGGGCGGTCCACGTCGTTGTCCGGGCAGAGAATATAGAAGTCGCCCCGTTCGATGCTTTTCAGCATGAAGTCGACGGTCTGTTCCGGCGTCCAGGCACCGGAGGGTTTTTCTGTTCGACCGTTTGCTGTCAGACCGGTGTAGACGAAGCCCGGAATAAGCAGATGAGCCTCGACATGGCAGCCTTCGGTGTTGCGCAGCTCATGCTGAAGCGCCTCGGTAAACGCCTTCACGCCTGCCTTTGCCACGTTATAGGCCGGGTCGCCGGGTGGCGTCGTGATGCCCTGTTTCGAGCCGGTGTTGATGATCACCGCCGGGTCGTTATGCGCCATCATGTCGTTGGCGAAAATCCGGGTTCCATGAATGACGCCCATCAGGTTGACGGCGAAAACGCTATCCCAATTGGCCTGTGGCCCGAACAGGCTGCTGCCCGGCTGAATGCCTGCATTGTTCATGAGGACATGGACGCGTCCGAACCGCTGGATGACAGCCCGTTCCAGGGATTCGAGCTGTTCCGGCTTCGACACGTCGGTCGCGATTGCCACGACATCGGCCTCGCCGCCTTCGGCCAGAGCCTGCACATCTCGGCAGGCTTCATCGAGTTTGTCGCCCTCCAGATCTGCCAGCACGACACACAAACCGTTTCGTGCAAACTCCTGGGCCGCAGCAAGGCCGATGCCGGAGGCGGCACCCGTGATGACGGCCACATGGCCCTTCGCAAATGCAGGATGTTGAATGCTCATGGTGATCCTCTTCGAACGATAGGGTCGGCAAAGGCATATGGGGCCTTTACGTGCCGTTTCAACGGAACGAGCGAAGTTCCGGCCATCTGGCTGCCTGCACTTGAACCGCGCCGCAAACTCGCTAAAAGTGCCGCCATTCAAAACCTGAAGGCGGATTTGCCGGTCAAACCGCCCCCTCCAGACGGAAGTTTTCGATATGGCACTCCCGAAAGACGTAAAGAAAGTCGTCCTTGCCTATTCCGGCGGTCTCGACACCTCGATCATCCTGAAATGGCTCCAGACGGAGCTTGGCGCTGAAGTCGTGACCTTTACGGCCGATCTCGGTCAGGGCGAAGAGCTTGAGCCTGCGCGCAAGAAGGCCGAGATGCTGGGCATCAAGGAAATCTTCATCGAGGATGTGCGCGAAGAATTCGTCCGTGACTTCGTCTTCCCAATGTTCCGCGCCAATGCCGTTTATGAAGGCATTTATCTGCTCGGCACGTCTATCGCCCGCCCGCTGATCTCGAAGCACCTGATCGACATTGCCAAGAAGACTGGCGCCGATGCAATCGCGCATGGCGCGACCGGCAAGGGCAATGACCAGGTCCGTTTCGAGCTTTCGGCCTACGCGCTGAACCCGGATATCAAGATCATCGCGCCATGGCGCGACTGGACCTTCAAGAGCCGTACAGATCTCTTGAACTTCGCTGAACAGCACCAGATCCCGGTTGCCAAGGACAAGAAGGGCGAGGCACCGTTTTCTGTCGACGCCAACCTCCTGCACTCGTCCTCCGAAGGCAAGGTTCTGGAAGACCCGGCACAGGAAGCGCCGGAATACGTGCATATGCGCACGATTTCGCCAGAAGCGGCACCCGATCAGGCAACCACCATCAAGATCGGCTTCCGCAAGGGTGATGCCTGCTCGATCAACGGTGTGGAGATGAGTCCGGCAACGGTTCTGAAGACGTTGAACGACTACGGCCGCGACAACGGCATCGGTCGTCTCGATCTGGTCGAAAACCGCTTTGTCGGCATGAAGAGCCGTGGCGTTTACGAGACCCCCGGCGGCACGATCCTGCTTTCGGCCCATCGCGCGATCGAATCGATCACGCTCGATCGTGGTGCAGCGCACCTGAAGGATGAGATCATGCCGCGCTACGCAGAGCTGATCTATTACGGCTTCTGGTTCTCGCCGGAGCGCGAAATGCTGCAGGCTCTGATCGACAAGAGCCAGGAGCATGTGGAAGGCGAAGTGACGCTGAAGCTCTACAAGGGCAATGTCATGGTCATCGGTCGCGAGTCTGCCAAGTCGCTTTATTCCGACAAGCTCGTGACCTTCGAAGACGATCAGGGCGCTTACGACCAGAAGGATGCGGCGGGCTTCATCAAGCTCAATGCTCTGCGTCTTCGCACGCTGGCCAAGCGCAATCTCGGCAAATAACGCCTCCATTTCGCGAGAATCCTTAACCCGCCTTTAGTGTTGGAGGCGGGTTTTTCTATGCCTTCTGGTGCTTCAGAAGATAGGTCAGCCAGAGAAATGCGGCGCAGGCCATGATTTCCATGGCAGGGATGATGATCCCGAACGCCGTCAGAGGATCGCCCAGGGATGCGGCGAGAAAACCGCCCACGAAGCCGCCCGCCATCTGCAGAAAGCCGGTCAGGGCGGAGGCGGACCCGGCAATATGAGGGAAGGGCGCCATTCCGACTGTCACGACATAGGGCGATACGAGCGCCAGCCCGAAGGCGCAGATGGCGACCGGCCCCATGATCGACAGGAAAAACGGTTCAAGCCACGCGACTGAAAGCGCCATGACAATTGCGCCGATGCCGCAAAGCATGATCCCCACTCTCGCACAGACAAGATTGCCCAGTCTGGCAGACAGCATCTTCAGCGTGATCGAGCCAAGCAGGAAGAAGCCGGATTGCATCAGCATGCCTATCCCGAACTGGGTCGGTGTCAGCCCTACGCGGTTGATCAGGATGAAGGCCAGCATGGTCGCTTGTGCGTAAAGCGCGCCGATGGTGCCGCTGAGAACGAGAGAGGTTGCAAGGAAGATCGGCTTTCGAACCACTTCCGCGTAGTTCCCGATCAACTGTTTCGGTTCCAGCCGTGAGGGGTCCGGGACGACCGTTTCCTTCAGCAGGAAAAAGGTACAGGCTGTCGCTACCACGCCGAAGGCGATCATCAGGACGAAAACGGCATGCCAATCGAAGGCGGCGAGCGCAAGGCCTCCGAGTGTCGGGCCAAGGGCCGGACCTATGGCCAGGAAGATGCCGATCATGTTGAGAATACGTGCCGCATTGGCGCCCGTATAGAGATCGCGAACAATTGCCCGACCAATCACGACGCCTACCGAGGCGCCAATTCCTTGCACGAGGCGTGCAACGAGGATCGCCTCCACCGTTGGCGCGACGAAGGCGAGCGCAGAGCCGATCAGATAGATCGCCAGAAAGATCAGCGTTGCCGTTCGACGGCCAAGCGCATCCGACAGCGGGCCTGCCACGAGTTGTGCGACGGCAAAGCCGCCAAAGAAGAGCGACAGGCTGAGTTTGATCGCGGCTTCCGTCGTGCCGAAAGCCTGCACGAGTTGCGGCATGGCGGGCGTATAGATGGCCATGGAAATCGGCCCGAGCGTGGTCAGAAGCGCGCCGACGAATGTCACGCGCCGTTCGCTCATCACGGCAGTGGGCCTTGTGATATCCTGCATGTCAGGCTGATTTCGCCTCTTCCACCGAATTGGCAAGTTCGCCCTGCAAATTGGTGATCACCATTTGAAGCGCGCGCTTCAGGGCCGATGTTTCCTGAGCATCCAATCCCTGTGTTGCCTGGGTCAGCAGATGATCGAGCTCTTCTTCCAACGCTGCGATCAAGGGCTGCGAGCGCTCGGTCAGCGTGACGCGCTTGGCGCGCCGGTCCGTCGGGTCTGTCTGCCGTTCGATGAAGCCGAGGTTCTGCAAACGATCAAGAAACGAGCAGACGGTCATGGGTTCTACGCCCATGCGCTGTGCCAGATCCATCTGGCGACAGGCCTGCATGGCATGCAGGTTGAGGATTGTCCTTGCTTCGCCAGCCGTAATGCCCAAGCCAGCTTCTGCGATACGGCGTTCGAACGCGAGCCTCAACCAGCGTGCGCTGTCGATCAACAGGAAGCCCAAACCGTGAATGCCGATACTGTCTGTCATGCCCTGACCCGCGATAATAAGCATGACTTAATATCACCAATAGGGATTATATGACAGCCGCTGGCCGAAAGAAGTTCAGGAATTCAGAAATTTAAGGACGGAGGTCAGCGTCGCCGCCTTTTCATCATCGCCCAGCGAAATGGCCAGTTCGCGTTGATCCGTGTAATAGGCCGCGAAGTCGAACTCCGTGTCATCGGTGACGGACGAAAGGTCGAGAACGTTTCCGGCGGTATCGGAAATCTGCATGGGCAGTTCTTGCGCCAGCGCGATGTAGGTGTTCTGGTCGATGTCGCCCGCAACATAGTGCTGAAGGGCAACTTCCCGAAGCAGTCTCGGTGCTATGGCGGAATAATCCAGTGCCTTCTCGTCAACGGCAGGCACCTCGAAAGCAGGTGTTGCTTCCGAGGGTACGGAGAACTGCGGTTTTTCTGCCCTGGCGTCACGGGTTTGATCGCGATGAAACAAACCGCTCGACCAGTGAAGGGAAGTGATTTCCACGTCGGCCATATCCATCATCATTTGGATAGCATGCCGCACACTAGCGCCAGTTACGAATCGGTCAACTGTCAATAATTAGTTAATATTTCTTCTATTCCTTGTTGTTCCGCTTCCCAGAATCGCCATTTTGGCGAGGATGATGGCATGCTTCACAAGAAGGAAATCGATCGATGACTATGGCTTCGCAAATCAACCCGGCTCTTGTCGAATGGAGCGGTCCGAACGGTCTGCCACGCTTCGAGAGTGTGCGGGACGAAGACTTCGGACAGGCCTTCGATGCTGCGTTGAAACTGCATGATGCTGAAATCGATTCGATCGCAAACAATACAGAGGCTGCGAGTTTCTCGAATACGATCACGGCGCTTGAAATTGCGGGCGATGAGCTGTCGCGCGTATCGGCGCTGTTCTGGAACCGCGCAGGCGCTCATACCAATGATGCAATCCAGGCCCTGGAGCGGGAGATCGCGCCGAAAATGTCCCGGCATTATTCGCGCATCGCCATGAACGAGGCCCTGTTTCGCCGCGTCGACAGCCTTTGGGAAAAGCGCCAGGAGCTTGGCCTGACCGTCGAGGAAATGCGCGTCCTGGAACGCCACTGGAAAGGTTTCGTGCGCGCCGGTGCCAAGCTTTCGCGCGAACAGCAGGAGCGTCTGGCTTCCATCAATGAGACGTTGGCGGGCCTTGGCGCGCAGTTCGGCCAGAATGTTCTGGGCGACGAGAAGGATTGGTCGCTGGTTCTGACCGATGAGCAGGATCTTGCCGGTCTTCCGGGTTTCCTGAAGGATGCGATGTCGGCTGCCGCCCGCGAGCGGAGCGCGCCTGAAGGTGCCTATGCGGTGACGCTGTCGCGTTCGATCATCGAGCCATTCCTGACGTTTTCCAGCCGCCGCGACCTGCGCGAGAAGGCGTTTCATGCCTGGGTGAAGCGCGGCGAGAATGGTGGCGAGCGGGATAATGTCGCCATCGTCCGGCAGGTGCTGGCGCTGCGGCTCGAAAAGGCCAAGCTGCTGGGTTACGAGAATTTCGCCGCCTACAAGCTGGATGATACGATGGCGAAGACGCCCGCCAATGTGAACAATCTGCTCATGAAGGTGTGGGCCAAAGCGCGCTCCAAGGCTTCAGAAGAAGAGGCGTCGCTGCAAGGGCTTATGGCGGAAGATGGCATCAACGGGAAGGTTCAGCCCTGGGACTGGCGCTATTATGCGGAGAAGCTGCGCGAGCGGATGTTCGATTTTTCCGAATCGGAACTGAAGCCCTATCTGCAGCTCGAAAAGATCATCGAAGCCTGCTTTGACGTTGCGCATCGCCTGTTCGGCATCACCATCACCGAAACGAAGGGCATCGCCGCCTATCATCCAGACGTGCGTGTCTTCGAGGTTCGCGATGCGGAGGGAACATTGAAGGCGATGTTCCTTGGCGATTACTTCGCTCGCTCCTCGAAGCGCTCGGGTGCCTGGATGAGTTCGTTCCAGAGCCAGCACAAGCTGCCTCTGAAGAACGGTGCCGAGGGCGAGCTGCCGATCATTTACAATGTCTGCAATTTTGCGAAGCCCGCGCCCGGCAAGCCTGCGCTTCTTTCGCTGGATGATGCACGCACATTGTTCCACGAATTCGGCCATGGTCTGCATGGCATGCTGTCGGACGTGACCTATCCTTCCGTTTCGGGCACGGGTGTCTCGCGCGACTTCGTCGAGCTTCCATCGCAGCTCTACGAACACTGGCTGACGGTGCCGGAGATTCTCACCCGCTATGCCGTTCATTACGAGACCGGTGAACCCATGCCAAAGGCGCTGCTGGACAAGGTGCTGGCGGCTCGCACCTTCAATGCCGGGTTCAATACGGTCGAATTCACCTCGTCGGCCCTGGTGGACATGGCCTTCCATACGCGTGGAGCGGTAGACGATCCGATGTTGGTGCAGGCTCAGGTTCTTTCTGAGATCGGCATGCCGTCCTCGATCGTCATGCGCCATGCGACGCCGCACTTCCAGCATGTCTTTTCTGGCGACGGCTATTCGGCTGGCTATTATTCCTACATGTGGTCGGAAGTGCTGGATGCGGATGCCTTTGCGGCCTTCGAGGAGACAGGCAATGCGTTTGATCCCGTCATGGCGCGCAAGCTGAAGAACAACATCTATTCCGTTGGTGGCTCCATCGATCCGGAAGAGGCTTACAAGGCATTCCGCGGCAAGCTTCCGGATCCCGAGGCCATGCTGAAGAAGAAGGGCCTTGCCATGGTGGGAGAACTTTCTGGCAGCGACGCCTGAGGCATCGTAATAGCGTTTCCGGGGCGGAGTTCGATCTCCGTCACGGAAACATCAACAAACCTTCATTTAGGCATGATGAATCTGACACGTGCGCATGGTGGGTTCCGGTCAGCGAGTTTTCGTACCGACCGCTTCCATCCATCGAGCTCCAGGAGAGTTTCATGCGCAACACACTCGGACAGGTGTCACGCCGTTCCTTCCTCGTTTCCACAGCTGCAACCGGCCTCGTCGCAGGCTCCGGTCTTGCTGTTCCGTTCTACGCCCGTAGCGCCGACCGCCCGACCTTCACCCATGGCGTACAGTCGGGCGATGTCGATATGTCATCCGGCATGATCTGGACGCGTGTCGATCGTCCGTCGCGCATCATGATGGAGTATTCGACCACCGAGAGCTTCAAGAACCCGGTGCGACTTGCGCCGATGGATGCGCTGGCCGAGACGGATTTTGCCGTGAAGCGCCTGCTGGCCGACCTGCCGTCCGATCAGGACATTTTCTATCGTTTCGTTGCAGCCGACCTTGCTCACATAAACAGCGTCTCCGAGCCGATCACTGGACGTTTCCGCACGGCGCCGGCTTCGCGCCGTTCCGTGCGCTTCGTCTGGTCGGGCGATACGGCCGGTCAGGGCTGGGGTATCGACGAGACGGGCATGAAGACCTATGCGACGATGGCGCGGCATCAGCCGGATTTCTTCATCCATTCGGGCGATACGATCTATGCCGATGGCCCGATGAAGGATGAGGTCGCCTTCAAGGACGGGACCACATGGAAAAACACGGTGCTGATCGACGAAAAGCGCAAGGTGGCAGAGACGCTGGACGAATACCGCGCCCAGTGGAAATACAACATGATGGACCGGCATGTGCGGGAGCTTTCCGCCGTCTGTCCGACCTTCTACCAGTGGGACGATCATGAAGTCGTCAACAACTGGTCATCCAGCAAGAACCTGATGGCGGATGACCGCTACAAGGAAAAATCCGTTTCCCTGCTGACGGCGCGCGCCGCCCGTGCTTTCCACGAAATGTCGCCCATCCGCTATACGCCCGCCGAACCGGGCCGGGTCTATCGCAAGATCGCCTATGGGCCGCTGGTCGATGTCTTTTTCCTTGATATGCGCAGCTATCGCGGTTCGAACCATGACGGCATGGAGACGGAGCAGACGCCGGAATCGCGCATTCTGGGCGAGCAGCAGGTGGCCTGGCTGAAGCAGGAGCTTTCCGCCTCCAAGGCCACGTGGAAGATCATAGCGGCTGACATGCCGCTCGGTGTCATCGTCTGGGATGATTTTGCCAACCGGAAGGGTACGGAAGCGGTTGCCCAGGGTGACAATGGCGCGCCGAAGGGCCGCGAACTGGAGATCGCCGATCTGCTCCGCTTCATCAAGACGGCGGGGATTTCCAACACCGTGTGGCTGACGGCGGATGTGCACTACACCGCAGCCCACTATTACAATCCCGACAAGGCCAAGTTCCAGGACTTCGAACCCTTCTGGGAATTCATTTCCGGTCCGCTGCATGCGGGAACATTCGGCCCGAACGACCTCGACACGACGTTCGGGCCTGAGCTGAAGTTCATCAAGGCACCGACCGCCGAACAGGGACAGAACCTGCCGCCATCCGCCGGTCTGCAGTTCTTTGGCCTTGTGGACGTGGACGGCCAGACCGAGCAATTGACCGTACGGCTGATGGACCGTGACGACGTGGAACTCTACAAGGTGACGCTCGATCCGGTTCGCAGGGCATGATTTAAGCGGGTTGACGGGCTGGAATTAACTGTTCCGGTCCCGCCCCCTTTCGCGTTTGCGAAAAACAGGCTATGAGCGCGCCAACGAAAATTGGCGCGTTCTCATTATTGATGGTTCAAGCGCCGCAGCTTCAGAGATTTTTGATATGGCACTACGCAACATCGCGATCATCGCGCACGTTGACCATGGGAAAACGACCCTCGTCGACGAACTCCTGAAACAGTCGGGCTCCTTCCGTGAAAACCAGCGCGTTGCAGAACGCGTGATGGACAGCAACGACCTGGAAAAAGAGCGCGGCATCACGATTCTTGCCAAGGCGACCTCTGTCGAGTGGAAGGGTGTTCGCATCAACATCGTCGACACCCCCGGCCACGCCGACTTTGGCGGTGAAGTCGAGCGTATTCTCTCGATGGTGGACGGCGCAATCGTGCTGGTCGACAGCTCCGAAGGCCCGATGCCGCAGACGAAGTTTGTTGTCTCCAAGGCTCTGAAGGTTGGTCTTCGCCCGATCGTGGCGATCAACAAGATCGACCGTCCGGATGGCCGCCATGAGGAAGTCATCAACGAAGTGTTCGACCTGTTCGCCAACCTGGACGCAACGGACGAGCAGCTCGACTTCCCGATCCTCTACGGTTCGGGCCGTGATGGCTGGATGAACTTCAATCCGGAAGGCCCGAAGGATGAGGGTCTCGCACCGCTTCTCGATCTCGTGCTGAAGCACGTGCCGGAGCCGACCGTCGAAGAAGGCCCGTTCCGCATGATCGGCACGATCCTGGAAGCCAACAACTTCCTCGGCCGTATCATCACCGGCCGTATCGCGTCGGGTTCCATCAAGCCGAACCAGGCTGTGAAGGTTCTGGGTCAGGACGGCAAGACGATCGAAACCGGTCGTATTTCCAAGATCCTTGCCTTCCGTGGTATCGAGCGCACGGCAATCGACGAAGCCCATGCGGGCGATATCGTGGCCATCGCCGGTCTTTCCAAGGGAACTGTTGCCGACACGTTCTGCGATCCGTCGGTCACGGAAGCCATGACGGCCCAGCCAATCGATCCGCCGACCGTCACCATGTCCTTCATCGTCAATGACAGCCCACTGGCTGGCACGGAAGGCGACAAGGTGACGAGCCGCGTCATCCGCGACCGTCTGTTGAAGGAAGCCGAAGGCAACGTCGCCCTGAAGATCGAAGAAGCCGAAGGCAAGGATTCCTTCTTCGTGTCCGGTCGCGGCGAATTGCAGCTCGCGGTTCTCATCGAAACCATGCGTCGTGAAGGCTTCGAACTGGCCGTGTCGCGTCCGCGCGTCGTCATGCACAAGGACGAAACAACCGGTGAAACGATGGAGCCGATCGAAGAAGTCGTTATCGACGTCGACGAAGAGCATTCCGGCGTGGTCGTGCAGAAGATGTCCGAGCGCAAGGCCGAAATGACGGAACTGCGCCCCTCCGGCGGCAACCGCATCCGCCTGAAATTCCTGGCACCGACCCGTGGTCTTATCGGCTATCAGTCGGAACTGCTGACGGATACGCGTGGTACCGCGATCATGAACCGCCTGTTCCACAGCTACCAGCCGTTCAAGGGTGCCATTGCTGGCCGCAACAACGGTGTTCTTCTGTCGAACGGTTCCGGTGAAGCGGTTGCCTACGCCATGTTCAACCTGGAAGATCGCGGCCCGATGATCATCGAGCCGGGTGAAAAGGTGTATCAGGGCATGATCATCGGCATTCACTCCCGCGACAACGATCTGGAAGTGAACGTACTGAAGGGCAAGCAGCTGACCAACATCCGCGCTGCCGGCAAGGACGAAGCCGTCAAGCTCACGCCGCCGATCCGCATGACGCTGGACCGCGCGCTGTCCTGGATCCAGGACGACGAGTTGATGGAAGTGACGCCAAAGTCGATCCGTCTGCGCAAGATGTATCTCGATCCGAATGATCGCAAGCGTTTCGAGAAGCAGAAGATCGCCTGATCGATTTCGACAGGTTTGAATTGTGGAAGGGCTTCGGTATCAACCGGGGCCCTTTTTCGTGGGCAGTGGTCGCTCCCGTCTTGTGGGGAAGGTTAAGAATGCGTTAACTTCATGGGGCACGGATGAGGCGTGCGGCGCACCTGGATTGCGTCAGACATGAGTGAGCACGGTCATGAAGACACTAACCATTGACGTCCGACGCGCAGAACCCAACGATGCGACAGCGGTTTCCGAGGTTCACCGGGAAGCGTGGTCTCAAGCCTATGCAGGCCTCATTCCGCACAGGCAGTTGACGGAGATGCTGGAGCGTCGAGGTGAAGCCTGGTGGCGTCGGGCGACACGGGGACCGGCAACGCTGCTGGTGCTGGACGTTGCCGGTACGATTGCAGGCTATGCAACGGTTGGTCTCAATCGCGCACGGGCGCTGCCGCAGGACGGGGAAATCTACGAAATCTATCTGCGTCCTGAGTTTCAGGGTATCGGCATGGGCCGCAAGCTGTTCGGCGAGTCCTGCCGTCTTCTGCGCTCGCTGGGCTGCAAGGGTCTCGTGGTCTGGTGCCTTGAAGACAGCGAGCACGCCGTGCGTTTCTTCCGTCGGCACGGAGGCCAGGATATGGTCGAAGGCATGGAAGGTTTTGGCGAGGTGAACCTGCGAAAGCTGGGCTTCGTCTGGTCCTGACACTGCAGCGGTTCAAAGCCGCTTCTTCGCACATGGTCGTGTTGCAATGCGGCGGTTTTCCCAGTATCGAGGCGTCACTATTCAACGCACTCGGGGAGAACCATGCGTATCGATGCGATCAAGATCGGCAAGAACCCGCCGGACGACGTGAATGTCATCGTAGAAGTGCCAGTCGGCGGCCATCCCATCAAGTATGAGATGGACAAGGATGCAGGCGCTTTGATCGTTGACCGCTTCCTTTACACCCCGATGACCTATCCGGGGAACTACGGCTTCGTGCCGCATACGCTGTCTGAAGATGGCGATCCGGTGGACGTTCTCATCTGCAACACACGTCCGCTGATCCCGGGCTGCGTGATCAATGTTCGCCCGATCGGCGTCATGATCATGGAAGACGATGGCGGCAAGGATGAGAAGATCATTGCCGTGCCGGTGCCGAAGCTGACTCGCCGTTATGACAAGATCGAGAACTACACCGATCTGCCGGAAATCACGCTGAAGCAGATCGAACACTTCTTCGAGCACTACAAGGATCTGGAGCCCGGCAAGTGGGTGAAGATCGGTGGCTGGCAGGATGTGACGGTTGCCAAGCGGCTGATCGTCGAAGCGATCGAGCGTTACAACGCACAGAAGTGATCAGTCAGCCAGAAGGCTCTTGATCTTGCTTTGCAAATCCTCCGGGTCGCCTTCGATCCGGAGGATTTTTTTGCGCGATGTTTCGCCGGAAATGAATGAGATCGAGGATTTCGGAACACGAAGCCATTTGGCAAGCAGCTGGACCAGCGCCTTGTTGGCCTTGCCATCTTCCGGGACCGAAGTCACGCGGGCGCGCAGCCAGCATTCGCCATCATCGCCGGTCTCTCGCCCCTCCACGGCATCGCGCGAGGCATTGGGCGTCAGCCTCACACTCAGCCGAATGTGGTCAGCATAGGCACTGACCGGATGGCCTGCGTCGCTCACCGAATGAACATCGGAGCGATGGATGTCCAGAGCAGCGAGCGGAGGAAGAAGATGATGAGCAGCAGGATCACCGGCGAGATATCGATACCGCCGAGGTTCGGCATGAAGCGACGAATGGGGCGCAAGGCCGGTTCGGTCAGGTTATACAGCATCGTTCCGATGGTATTGACGACCTGGTTGCTCGAATTGATGACGTTGAACGCAAACAGCCACGAGAAGATGGCACTGAGGATCAGGACCCAGGTATAAAGGTTCAAAGCCAGATCGATGGTCTGAAACAGCGCGAGCATTCATATCTCCATTTCTCGGTTGACAGACATTTAGCTATTGACGACTTAAGCCACAAGGGCTGACCCTCGGCCCATTGCGAATCATAGTGAACGGCGTTCCGTTTCTGTCGGGAGCGTTGCGAAAGCCAAGCATCCATGTCCATTACCGCCTCAGCTGATCGCTTTGCCGCATTCCGGCATTCCGCCTATGCGCGCTTCTTCTTCTCGCGCTTCCTGGCAGCCTTTGCGATCCAGATCGTCAGCGTATCCGTCGGCTGGCAGATGTATGATGTGACCGGCAATGCTCTCTATCTCGGGCTCATCGGCCTTTTTCAGTTCTTGCCGTCGCCTTTGCTGATCCTCGTGACGGGCTCCGTGGCCGATCGCTACAACAGACGCGCCATCGTCGCGATCTGCCTCGGGATTGGTGGTTTATGCACGGCGGCCTTGCTGGGCTTGACCCTGACGCATAGTTTCTCGCCCTGGCCTGTTTTCGGGATCCTGGTGGTTTTCGGCATAGAGCGCGCCTTCATGGGGCCCGCCGTACAGTCGCTCGCGCCGAACCTTGTGCCGGAGGCGGACCTGCCCAACGCGATTGCCTGGAACTCTTCCTCCTGGCAGACGGCCTCGATCCTTGGGCCTGTCGCTGGAGGTTTGCTTTACGGTGTCAGCCCGGTTGCCGCTTACAGCGTCGCTCTCTTCTTCATGGCGGCAGGAATGGTGCTGATCATCAGCATCCCGAAGCCGAACCAGCGCACGGCGTCGAAGGCGGTCAGCTGGAACACGATCCTTGCAGGTTTCCGCTTCATCTTCAGCGAAAAGGTGGTGCTGGGGGCGATATCGCTCGATCTGTTTGCGGTTCTGCTGGGCGGTGCTGTTGCTCTCATGCCAGTGTTCGCCCGGGATATTCTGGCGCTCGGACCATGGGGTCTAGGCTTGCTGCGCGCAGCTCCCGGCATCGGGGCGCTTGTTGTCGCCGTGCTTCTGGCTGCCTATCCGATCCGTCACCATGCGGGCCTGCTGATGTTTGTCGGCGTCGGACTGTTCGGGGCAGGGACCATTGTATTCGGTTTGTCGCAAGTCGCCTGGCTCTCGATCGCCGCGCTGATGCTGATGGGTGCGTCGGACATGATCTCAGTCTATGTGCGTGAGAGCCTCATCATGCTGTGGACGCCGGATGAGGTGCGCGGCCGGGTGAACGCCGTGAACATGGTCTTTGTCGGTGCGTCGAACGAGCTTGGCGAATTCCGTGCGGGCACAATGGCGCATTTGATCGGCGCTGTCCCGGCGGTCGTGGTCGGCGGTTTCGGAACTCTGGCGGTTGCCATTATCTGGGCGATCGGCTTCCCGAAACTGCGTCGGATCGATAATCTCGATGCGCCGAGCGATCGATAGCGCCTATACGCTTTCCAGGTTCGGTTTGACGGGCTGCGCCGTCTCAAAAGCTGGCTTGTCGAAGACGAGATCGAGAAAATTCCAAAGCCATGCGCGTAACGGTGCATCGAAGATCATCCGGCCTTCCAGATGCTCCCGGCCTTGTTGCGCATTGGGCATGGTGAAGCGCGATGCGCCGCGCACCACCCAGCTGTGCATCATGGCCCGTGTCAGTTCTGCGTGGAACTGGACGCCCCAGGCATTTTCGCCATAGCGGATGGCCTGATGCGGATAAGCATCGCCCTCTGCCAGAAGCTTGACCCCGCGTGGGACATCGAAACCTTCTCGATGGAAATGGTATACCATGGATGGCCAGTCCATCAGCAGGCGGCCATGCGCCGTGGGGCGGATGGGATACCAGCCGATCTCGGTCATGCCTTCCCGGTCCGGACCAACATTTCCGCCCAGGTTTTTCACCATCATCTGTGCGCCGAGACAGATTCCGAGATAGGGCTTGTTTTCTTTCAGGGGAACCGAGATCCAGTCGATCTCTGTCTTCACAAAAGGTTCCGGATCGTTGGCGCTCATCGGGCCGCCGAAGATGACCGCGCCTGCGTGACCTGCTAGGGTATCGGGTAGCGGATCACCGAGGACTGGTCGGCGAATGTCAAGCGGGTAGCCCTTTTCCGTCAGCATCTGGCCGACGCGACCGGGAGAAGAGCGTTCCTGATGCAGAACGACGAGAATGGGTTGCTTTTCAGTTCGACGGTTAGGCACCATCAGCATCGACGACCAATCCTTAATCTCCTCCCGCATCCTTTCCTACCGTCCGAGCCGCCACTTTCTGCCGCTCCGTTACTCTATCCCGCGCCGAAACCCCCAGAAGATCGGCAATACGCCAGATCACATGGTCCTCCATCTCGCTGCGCTCGCCATCGGCATAGACCAGATCCCAGAGGGCTCCGATCAGTGCGACGCATTCGTCGGGATTTAGATGTCGCTTAAGATCGGAGGTAAAACGATAATAGTCAACCGCTTCCGACCCTGCGGAGCGCCCTGCTTCCATCAGGCTATCGAGATGCGACTTGTCCAGCTGGTAGCGTTCGCGCAGCATATCTTCCAGGCGCAGCTTCTCCTTGTCTGAAATGGAGCCATCGGCCTCCATCACCTGGAAGCAGAGGGCTGCGAAGGCCACGCGCGGATCGTCCGGGGAATAGGCATCATCCGGACGCCCAACCCCGAGTTCCTGAAAAAATTCCTGAATTCGTTCGAACATCAGCATGGTCAAAACAGCCGCAGTCTGGTTGCGCTTGAAGTGGAAGCCGTTTCATCCTTGACGCCTGGGTCATCCGGCGGACGACCGTTGAACGGATCCGGCGCCTTTATCTCTTCCACGGGTGGGGTCGAGGGCTTTGAATGGGCGGGACTTGCGGCGGAAGGCTGGATGACCTCCAGTTTGACCGGCTTTTGTGGTGCCGGCTTGATGGCTGAAGATACCGTCGACGGTTCGGGTTCAGGTGCCTGCTCCCCTGTGCTCGATTGAGCGATGACCGGCGGAAGATTTGCGATGGCCGTTTCGGCTGTAACTGTGCCTTCCTCGACCGGACCTTCGAGCTGTCCGAAGGGCCGCTTCCATTCGAACGCATCAAGCCTTCCTGTCACGGGCGAGACCGGCAGCCAATGGTCCGATACAAAACCATCTGCCACCCAAGCCTGGTCGCGCGGGGCGCGAACCGCCTGCGCCATCCAGTGGCGAATGCGGCCCTGATCACCGGTTTCTGCATCCTCGATATCGGCCAGAAGCAGATAGATGCCTTCTCTCGGATCCATACGAAGTGCTGCTTGCGCCTTTTCGCGCGCAAGTTTGAAATCCTGTTTGTCCAGCGCGGCTTGCGCCATGATCAGAAGCGATTCCGGGTTGTTGGGTTTGAGCTTCTCCAGCCGCTCGGCGCGCAACATACGATCCGCCGCACTGTCGCCGGGACGGGCGCGGAGATAGAGCATGCCCACATCCGGGTGGGGTTGGTGTTTCCAGAGACCCTCAAGGACATTTGCAGCCTTGCGCAGATTGTCTTCCCGAAGATAAGCCTTGGCGGCGATGATGCCCGCCGGAACAAGATCCTTCGCGAGCTTCAAAGCGGCATTTGCATCGTCTTTTGCCCCCTTTGGGTCGCCTTCGAGCCGTTCTGTGGCGCGGGCGGTGAGAAGCACGGCCTTCAGACGGTCTGCCCGCTTCCGCTCGATGACATTGGCCACCTTCTGCTGGTCGAGCAGGCGAATGGCCTCTTCCCATCGCGCAGACTGCGAGCGGTATTCGAGGGTCGCCTCAGCGGCCCAGGGCAGATAGGGGGCATTCTCGACGGCTGCTTCCGCGTATTGCCGTGCTGCTTCGTTGGCGCCCAGCCGACGCGCTTCCATGTAAAGGCCGCGCAGACCCAGTTCCCGCGTTTCGGGATCATCGGCCATTCGCTCGAACTTTTCGCGGGCTTCCTCGTGACGACCCTCGATGAGCGCCGTCTGCGCTTCCAGCAGGTGAATGAGCGGCTCCTGATCCGCCCGCAACAGGCCACGGGCGCGAGCGGTCATCTTGCGCGCCAGAAGCGCGTTGCCAGCACCGGCGGCAATAAGGCCGGTCGAGAGCGCCTGATAGCCGCGATCCCGCTTGCGCGCACGGAAGAAGCGGCGCACCGAATGCGGAGAGGTCCAGATTGTCTGGATCAGCCACCAGACGAACATGACCGCGCCGATGAGTGCAACCAGCGCCGTGGCGGCAACCATGATGCTGGTCTCGATCAACTGGTCCTGCCAGGTGATGGCAATCAGGCCGGGGCGATCTGCCAGCCAGGAAAAGCCCCAACCGAGGGCAAGAGTAACGATCGCGAAGATAAACAGACGGATCATTCAGATGCTCCTCAACCGTTCGAACCACTGGCAGCCATGGCACGTGTCAGCGTCCCGGCAGCGAGTTCATCCACGTCTATGCGCGCATCGAGTGCCTGTTTGTAGGCTGAGGCTGCCTGCTTTGCTGCATCCGGCAGGCCGTTGAACTCCGCTGCTGCGGCCTTCAGGTCGCCATTCTTGATGCGCTCTTCCATGCGGGCCACGCGCGCTTCCGGCGTATCGCCGTCGACATCTCCAACCGGACGAACCTTCACTACGCGCATGGCGCTCGACATCAGGCGCGCTGCTATGCCTTCCTCAGCGGCGGGCTGGTGAATGGCATCGATCATGGCATTTGCAGCGGCAGGAAAGCGGCGGACCAGATCGGCGCGAGTCGGTACACCCTTGTCCGCGTAGGCTTGCAGTTTCGAGGCTGCCGGATCGTCGGTTGCCACGCTCGCAAAGGTATCGAGTTCAGCCTTGAACGAGCCGCCTCTGTCCGTTGCGGCCTTCAGCCCTGCCGCAGCCAGTGCGCGGGCAATGGCCTGCTCCCGGCCCGGCTGGGTGATCCGCTGTTCAAGCGCCTGCATGCGCTGGCCAAGCTTGGCGCTGTTATCGCCCATGGCGGCACTGGCGGATTTTGCCGCGGCCAGATCTCGCTGCAGGCTTTCCACCTGTTGGGCAAGCTCAGCATTTCCGCCACCGTTCTTTTCAAGTGCCGCAATGCGCGCGGTCAGATCTGCCGGAGGCTTGGCGGTCTGGAGAGCGGCGACCTGTTGACGCAATTGGTCGATAGCCGCTGCATCGCCACGCCCTTGCGGGCCGAGACCGGGAATAATGCCCGCATACTGCATGCTTCCGGCAAGCAGAAGCGCAACAAGACCGCCTGCAATGCCAGCGGCGATCATGGCAGATGTGGAGGGTGATTTTTTCGAGGTCTCGCCTGCGTGATTGGAAGCCAGAGGCGCAGTCGTCGACGATGCTGGCGACACAGGAGCCTCAGGCTGTGTTTCCGCTGCCTGACTGAAGGGCGACGGATTTTGCTCGGAGGAGGCGATGTCCGCAGGCTTCAGCGTGTCATTCAATGTCGCTGGCGCGCCGGCGGAAGAGGCCGGATCGGCTTCTGACCCGAGTTTGGCCGGTGGTGCGTCGGGAGCGGTTGCTTCGCCTGATGCCGGGGCGCTTTGTGCGGGCGCATCGTCTGCTGCCGACGTGGTTTGCGTGATGGCGTCGGCGGTCGCATGGTCGGCCACGGGGTCGACCGGTGTGCTCGCAGTCGGCTCGTCCGTGTCATTGGCGCGCACGGGTTCGGCGATGATGCCCTTGTCCTCGGCCGCCAGATCAAGTGTGACTGGGGTCTTTCCCGAACGGGAGCGGCGGGGCGGCTTATCCGAAACCATGGCAACCTCTTCTAGAACTGTTCCAGCTCAAAACTAGTCAGCCGGATGGATGATGGAAAGGGGCTCGAGGGATTTTGGTTCCGGTTGTTCAAGAAAGGAGAGCGAACAGCGCCTCTTCCGTTGGCAGGCTGGCAACCGAAACCTTCATTTTCGTCGCTTCGCCAAGGCTGCGGGCAACTTTACCGCTGAGGCACAGGGCGCGGCAGTTTTGCCAGAAGTCAGGATTATCCCTAACCAATGGTTGCTCCATGAACAGCCGCGCTGCTTCGCTTGAATACAAAAGGACCGCATCGGGAGCTGTTTCCAGCACTTGCACCTCAGAACGTATCCAGACAAGCGGTAGCATCTCATAACAGACGGTGGTGGAGAAGCGGATGCCCGCAGCGGTGAGGCCCTGTTCAAGATCCGGTGAACGCGGATGCCCTGCCAGATAGAGAAGATCCTGACGCTTGAGGTCAATTAACAAACGGGCAAGGCCTTCGCCGGTGCCATCTGCAACCGTGACGGTGCGAAATCCGGCGTGACGCACTTCATCTGCCGTTGCAGAGCCGACCGCAAAGACCGGAACGCCGAAATATGCGGAAAGGTCGAGTTTGGAAATCGCCCGCACAGCTTCAGCGCTGGTGACGACCAGCGCAGAACAGGGGCGAGCGAGCGCTTTTCCTGCGTCTTCAGGCAGATGATGCGGGCGTGTGAGCGGCAGGATGAGAGGTTGATGACCAAGCTTGTGCAGTCTTTCTGCCGTGCGTTCAGCACTCTGCCGTGGTCGGGTCACCAATACCCGCATATCCCACTACACCCAGCCTTCGAAGAAACCTGTGCCAGCCGCTTCCCGCACCGTCGTTCCGGCCTTCACGCCGATGGTGCCCGCATCGATGCGCGGACCTTCCATCTGAACAGCGTGCTCTTTCGTGCCATCCGGTGTCAGGATCAGGCCGGAGAACTTCAGGTTATCGCCATCGCAAACCGCATAGCCGGCGATGGGTGTGCGGCAGGAGCCATCCAGTGCGGCGAGAAAGGCGCGTTCGCAGGAAACGGCATCCCAGGTGGGGCGATGATTGATCGCGTCGAGCAGTTCCAGCACACGCCGGTCGCCGATGCGGCTTTCGATGCAGATCGCGCCTTGCGCCGGTGCTGGCGGAAATTCGGCCGGGTCCATCAATTCGGTGGCAACATCCGGCATGGACAGACGATTCAATCCGGCGAGTGCCAGAAGCGTGGCATCCACCTGACCTTCCTCCAGCTTGCGCAGGCGCGTTTCCACCAGGCCGCGGAAGATGATGACCGAGATATCCGGACGGCGGCGGCGAATGAGGGCCTGGCGGCGCAGCGACGATGAGCCGATGGTTGCACCTTCTGGCAGTTCCATCAGCGTCGGTGCCGTGCGACCGATGAAGGCATCGCGAAAATCCTCGCGCGGCAGATAGGCCGAGATCTCAAGCCCGGGAGGCAGAAGCGTCGGCATGTCCTTGGAGGAATGAACGGCAAAATCCAGCTCTCCGGTCAGGAGTTGTGCCTCCAGTTCTTCGGTGAACAGCCCCTTGCCGCCGACTTCCGCCAGCGACCGGTCGGTGATGCGGTCACCCTTGGTGGAGAGAACGACGATCTCAAACATCTCTTCCGGCAGGTTGTGCGCAGCCATCAGGCGGGCGCGCGTTTCGGAAGCCTGTGCAAGTGCCAGCGGGCTGCCGCGGGTGCCAATGCGGAAAGGTTTTGTTTGCATCTGTCGTCATCCATTGTTACGCGATAGCTTCGTAAACGGGTTTCGCCCGCATCGCAATTCATCCAAAGACGTCTGGCCTTTATGACACGCCCTCTTCGCATTCTCGGCATCGAAACAAGCTGCGATGAGACAGCTGCTTCCATTGTGGTGCGCCATGAGGACGGGCGCGGCGAGATTATCTCCGATGTCGTTTTGTCGCAGCTGGAAGAGCACAGCGCTTTCGGAGGCGTGGTGCCTGAAATCGCGGCGCGTGCCCATGTCGAGGCTCTTGATGGCCTGATCGAGGAAGCTCTCTCCCGCGCAGGTATCAAACTGTCAGATGTGGATGCGGTTGCAGCGACGGCCGGTCCGGGCCTTATCGGCGGACTTCTGGTGGGGCTGATGACCGGCAAAGCGATTGCCATGTCAGCCAACAAGCCACTCTATGCGGTCAACCATCTGGAAGGCCACGCGTTGACGGCACGTCTGACGGATGGTCTCGGTTTTCCCTATCTGATGCTGCTCGTCTCCGGCGGTCACACCCAACTCGTGCTGGTGAAGGGCGTTGGCGATTACGAGCGCTGGGGCACGACGATTGATGATGCCTTGGGCGAAGCCTTCGACAAGACAGCCAAGCTTCTTGGGCTTCCCTATCCCGGCGGTCCGGCGGTGGAGAAAGCAGCACGCACCGGCGATTCCACGCGATTCGATTTTCCGCGTCCTCTGGTCGGGGAAGCGCGGCTCGATTTTTCGTTTTCGGGTCTGAAGACGGCGGTGCGGCAGGCGGCAACCGCCATCCAGCCACTGACTGAGCAGGATATCGCCGATATCTGCGCCTCCTTCCAACGCGCCATCTCACGAACCTTGAAGGACCGGATCGGACGTGGGCTTGCGCGCTTTCGCGAGCGTTTTCCCGCGCTTTCCGAGCCTTCGCTTGTGGTGGCGGGCGGCGTGGCGGCCAATCAGGTTATCCGATCCACGCTGCAGGATCTGTGCAACGAGCATCGCTTTGCCTTCATCGCGCCGCCATTGAACCTGTGTACCGATAATGCCGCCATGATTGCCTGGGCCGGGTTGGAACGTATGGCGGCGGGTCTTCCCGCCGATCCGATTTCTGTTGCTCCGCGCTCTCGCTGGCCACTCGACAATGAAGCGGCCGCCCTCATCGGGTCCGGCAAGCGGGGAGCAAAGGCATGAGCGAACGGGAAAACATCGTCGTTGTCGGAGCAGGAAGTTTCGGAACGGCGCTGGCAACGGTGATGGCGCTGGAAGGCCGCGTGCCGGTGACCCTGATCGGGCGGGATCCATCCCTGATGGCGGATCTGCGCAATGATCGGGTCCACAATGCAGCGCTTCCCGGCGTGCCGCTGCCAGATAATCTTGTCTTTTCCGCTGAGCCCGATGCGCTGGAAGAGGCAAGCATCGTGCTGTTTGCAATGCCCTCCCAGGCGCATGCGGATGCGGCACGCCACTATGGGCCCTACATCCGGTCCGAGACCATCATCGTTTCGTGCGCCAAGGGGATCGAGCGTTCTTCGGGCCGTTTGCTGACGGAGGTGCTGGGCCATGAATTGCCGCATCACTCGGCTGCCGTTCTCTCCGGTCCAGGCTTTGCGGCGGATATTGCCCGCGGTCTGCCGACTGCAATGGCCGTCGCTGCTGCCGATCCGGCTCTGGCGGAGCGCTTGGCGCGGGTTATCTCCGGTCGCACCTTCCGGCTCTATGCCTCTGCCGATCCGATTGGCGTTCAATTGGGTGGGGCACTGAAGAACGTGCTGGCGATTGCCTGCGGCATTGCAGAGGGAGCGGGCCTGGGTGAATCGGCGAGAGCCGCGCTCATATCGCGAGGGCTTGCGGAAATGTCCCGCCTTGCGGAAGCGCTTGGCGGTCGGGGAGAGACGATCCGCGGCCTTTCCGGTCTGGGCGATCTGGTGCTGACCGGCACCAGCCACCAATCGCGCAACCTGCGCTTCGGCATTTCGCTGGGGCAGGGGCATCCGGCGGATATGGCTGGTGGTGCGCTGGTGGAAGGCGCGTTTACCGCCGCGATTGCCTCGGATCTTGCCTCGCGCCATCACGTCGAGCTTCCAATCACCGATGCAGTTGCCGCCATCATCGAGGGCAGGCTGGATGTCACCACTGCGCTGGAGCGGCTGATGAGCCGCCCCATTACAACCGAATGATTTTTCGACAGGAGAGCATGAACCATGGCGCTTTTCGCCTTTCTCTGCACCGATAAACCCGGCCACCTGAATGTGCGCATGGAGACGCGTCCGGCGCATCTCGATCACCTCAATGCGCTGAACGAAAGGGGTATCCTGAAGATCGCCGGTCCGTTTCTGGATGCTGAAGGCAAGCCGAATGGCAGCCTGATCATTGTCGAAACGGAGACGCTTGAGGAGGCGCAGGCGCTTGCCGATGCCGATCCTTATGCCAAGGCTGGGTTGTTTTCCTCTGTCGAGGTGAAGCCCTATAACTGGGTCTTCAACAAGCCGGGAGCGTAAGCGGCATGGCTTACTGGCTGTACAAGTCCGAACCCTTCAAGTGGTCCTGGGAGATGCAGAAGGCCAAGGGCGCAGAAGGCGAAGAATGGACCGGCGTTCGCAACTATCTGGCGCGCAACAATATGCGGGCCATGAAGATTGGTGACAAAGGCTTCTTCTATCACTCCAACGAGGGGCTGGAGGTCGTCGGCATAACCGAGGTCTGCACGCTTTCTCATCCGGATTCGACTGCCGAGGGCGATCTGCGCTGGGACTGCGTGGATATACGCGCCGTCTGCGATATGCCGAAGCCCGTCTCGCTCAAGGATATCAAGGCGAACCCGAAGCTCGCCAAGATGTCTCTCGTCACCTCCATGCGGCTCTCCGTGCAGCCCGTGACGGAAGAGGAGTGGTTTGAGGTTTGCCGGATGGGCGGGCTCGATAATCCGCCGCTTTCTCCTTCTGAATAGGTGACGCCTGAAAACCGACCCGGTTGAGTTCATCCTTGCCAATACAAGCCTGACGGCGCCGCCGCATGTGCCGGAGATACGCCTGCATCTTGCCGATGAAGCGCATGATCTATGGCTGAAAACAGAGGATGAGCTGCAGCAGATAGGTCTGCAGCCGCCGTTCTGGGCCTTTGCCTGGGCGGGAGGGCAGGGGCTCGCGCGGCATGTGCTCAATCATCCGGACTGTGTGTCGGGCAAGTCTGTTCTCGATTTTGCCTCGGGCTCAGGGCTGGTGGGAATAGCGGCGGCCATGGCTGGAGCGAGCTCCGTACTGGCTGTCGATATCGACCCCTGGGCGAAAAGTGCGATTGCGCTGAACGCTGAGGTCAATGGCGTCGAGCTTGATTTCTCCGCTGAAGATCTGGTGGGACACGCAATCGATCAGGATGTCGTGCTTGCGGGAGACGTTTTCTATGATCGCGAATTTGCTGCACGCATAACCGTCTGGTTCGATGAGCTTCTGGCGCAGGGAAAGGATATCATCGTCGGCGATCCCGGTCGCTACTACCTCCCCAAGCGGCGGTTGGAGGAGCTCGGCACCTATGAAGTGCCGGTTACGCGGGCGCTGGAAGACAGCGAGATCAAGCGCACGACGGTCTGGCGATTTCTGCCTTCCGAGTGATTACGGCGAGCCGCGCACCACGCAGACCCCGTGTTCCATGGCGCAGGCCGATTTCCCATTTGTCTTGCCCGTCGGGGACACAGTGATGATCTTGGCGCCAGGGCCAACATCAGGGGCGCTCCCATTCCCGATGCCATCTGCAAAGAAGTAGATGCCGTTTCCGCGGAAGCGAACGGCGCTCAGCCCGCCTGCGAATGTGCCGAGGCCGCGGACGTAGGAAGGCAGACCGTTGCCGCCTACGACGTCACGCCGCTGATGGCCGGATTGATAATAATAGGTATTCTGAGCGCTGAAGCGATATTCGTTTCGCGGTGAACGGTGGTTCGTCCAGCTTCCGTGACGATCCGACGGACCAGACTGTTTTGCGAGGGAATTGGGTGAAGATCCCCAGACCGTATCTGCCCGCGCACTTGCCAGCGGCGCTGTCAGGCAGATTGCGACAATAAGCGCATGCTTTATCAGTCCAGCCATCATGGCTTTTCCTCTCGAATTTAAGAGTAAGTTAACCATAGTATTGGCAGAAAGTTGCATTGATCAACCCGTCATCTCGCTCGATCGTAGAAAGAGGCGATGGGAAGCATGATGCTTGCGACAGAATGCGCTGTCTCCACAATCGATTAAATTTAAAAACCTTCTGAATCCGGCTTGTGATATGCCAAATCGATGGGTAAATCAGCCGATGATGCGATGCACATACTCTATGGTGAGCATGCTGCGCCGGGACCGTGCCCGTTTCAATCACGCACGAACGCCGCGAGGATTATGATGGCGAATGTAACAAACAAGCGGCCACTGTCGCCGCACCTTCAGGTCTATCGTTTTATTCCTACCATGGCCATGTCGATCGTCCACCGCATTACCGGTGGCGCCTTGTATTTCGGCACGGTTCTGGTGGCCGCCTGGCTCGTTGCCGCCGCCTCCGGCGAGCACGCCTTCAATCAGGTGAACTGGTTCTTCGGTTCCATCGTAGGACAGCTTATCCTGTTCGGTTACACCTGGGCCATGCTGCATCATCTTCTGGGTGGCCTTCGCCACATCATGTGGGATCTGGGCTATGGTTTCGAGAAGGAATTCTCGACAAAGCTCGCCAAGGCCAATCTGGTTGCTTCGATCGCGCTCACGGTTCTCGTGTGGATCGTGGTTCTGATCGTACGGTAAGGAAACACCTTATGGATATGCGTACTCCACTCGGCAAGGTTCGCGGGCTTGGCTCCGCCAAGAGCGGCACGGAGCACTTCTGGAAAGTGCGGACAACGTCGATCGCGCTGGTTCCGCTTCTGCTGTTTTATGTCGGCTTCCTGATCATGTATGCGGGCAAGCCCTACGCAGAGGTTGTTTCAGCCCTGTCCAACCCGTTCATCGCGACGATCAATGCGCTGACGATCATTGCCTCGATCGTCCACATGAAGCTCGGCATGGAAGAAATCATTCAGGATTACATCCACACCGAAGGCACGAAGTTTGCGCTTCTGATCCTCAATTCCTTCTTTTCGCTTCTGGCCGGCGGACTCTGTCTTTTCGCCGCCCTGAAGATCGCATTCGCAGGATAACATCCAATGGCTTCGATCACACCTATTGCGCAGAACGGCAAGGCCTATACCTACGTCGATCACTCCTATGACGTGATTGTCGTGGGCGCTGGCGGCGCCGGTCTTCGCGCCACACTCGGCATGGCCGAGCAGGGCTTCAAGACGGCCTGCATCACCAAGGTCTTCCCGACCCGCAGCCACACGGTTGCGGCGCAGGGCGGTATTGCGGCCTCGCTGCAGAACATGACGCCGGACAGCTGGCAGTGGCACCTTTACGACACCGTGAAGGGTTCCGACTGGCTGGGCGACGTGGATGCCATGCAGTACATGGTCATGGAAGCGCCGAAGGCGGTCTATGAACTTGAGCACTATGGCGTGCCGTTCTCGCGTAACGAGGAAGGCAAGATCTACCAGCGTCCGTTCGGCGGCCACATGCAGAACTTCGGCGCCGGTCCGCCGGTGCAGCGTACCTGCGCGGCCGCTGACCGTACGGGCCACGCCATCCTGCACACGCTCTATGGCCAGTCGCTGAAAAACAATGCGGAATTCTTCATCGAATACTTCGCGCTCGATCTGATCATGTCCGATGACGGTCGCTGCACCGGCGTCGTGGCCTGGAACCTCGATGATGGCACGATCCACCGTTTTGCAGCCAAGATGGTCGTGCTGGCGACCGGCGGTTATGGCCGTGCCTACTTCTCGGCGACCTCTGCCCATACCTGCACGGGCGATGGCGGCGGCATGGTGGCCCGCGCCGGTTTCCCGCTTCAGGACATGGAATTCGTTCAGTTCCACCCGACCGGCATCTACGGTTCAGGCTGCCTGATCACCGAAGGTGCACGCGGCGAAGGCGGTTACCTCGTCAACTTCGAAGGCGAGCGCTTCATGGAGCGCTATGCCCCATCCGCCAAGGATCTGGCATCACGCGACGTCGTGTCTCGCTGCATGACGATGGAAATTCGCGAAGGCCGTGGCGTTGGCAAGAACAAGGACCACATCTTCCTGCATCTGGACCACCTCGATCCGGCTGTACTGCACGAGCGTCTGCCGGGCATTTCCGAGAGCGCGAAGATCTTTGCAGGTGTTGACGTGACGCGTGAGCCGATCCCGGTTCTGCCGACGGTCCACTACAACATGGGTGGCATTCCGACGAACTATTGGGGCGAAGTGCTGAACGCCGACTCCAATAATCCGGATCGTATTCTGCCCGGTCTGATGGCCGTTGGCGAAGCCGGCTGCGCATCGGTTCACGGTGCAAACCGCCTCGGCTCCAACTCGCTGATCGACCTCGTGGTCTTTGGTCGCGCCGCTGCCATCCGTGCAGCGCAGGTCGTTAATCGCGATGAGCCGATCCCGGCTCTGAATGTTGCTGCCTGCGACAAGATCATGGATCGCTTCGACGGTCTGCGTCATGCCTCCGGTGCCACGCCGACGGCGGTGCTTCGCGACAAGATGCAGCGCGCCATGCAGGAAGACGCCGCCGTGTTCCGGACGCAGGAATCGCTCGAAAGCGGTTGCCAGCGTCTCTCGTCAATCTGGACCGAAATGAAGGATCTGAAGGTCACCGACCGTTCGATGATCTGGAACTCGGATCTGGTGGAAACGCTGGAACTGCAGAACCTGATGGCCAATGCCATCACAACGGTCTATGGCGCGGAAGCCCGCAAGGAAAGCCGCGGCGCGCATGCCCGTGAGGACTACAAGGATGGTCCGATGGGCGGTCGCGATGACGAAAACTGGCGCAAGCATACGCTGGCCTGGGTTGCCGACAACGGTGACGTGAAGCTGGACTATCGTCCGGTGCACACAGACCTGATTGCCGACGGCATCGATGATGCGAAGATCGCGCCAAAGGCGCGTGTGTACTGATCGATGAGCATGGTGGTCTCCTTTCCCGGAACAGTGAATAGCGCTTCTGGTGGGAGGCCACTCGGCCTGTTCGCAATCAATCTCGATCGGTCGCCGGATCGATGGCGGCAGATCGAGGCAGGGTTCGGCAGCCTGCCATGGCCCTTGCAGAGGATTGCGGGGATCGACGCCCGGCTTGACCCGGCAGCGGTTCTGGCGGTCAGACGTTTGCCGTTGCGGGTTCCGCCCAATGCTCTGGGATGGAACGCGCATCGCAACCGCTTGTTCATGCTGACGGAGGAGGCCTGCCTGGCCGGTCACATTCTGGCATGGCGAACGTTTCTGGAATCCGAATTCGACCACGGCATCATCCTCGAAGACGATGCCGTGCCGCAGCAAGGGTTCGAGGCCGCTATCGAGGCTCTGCTCCGGCAGGGGTTCGATGCGGACATCGTCAAGCTTGAGGGCATCTATCGGCCGGGTGCGCGAAAAGCGCTGAGACTCGGCAATGCCGGAGATCGGGCGTTTGTGCGTTCTCTGCGTCCGTGTTCGGGGGCAGCCGCTTACATGCTGACGCGCAAGGCAGCGCAGCGGTTGCTGGATCGTATCGGTGATGTGCTTATGCCGGCGGATGACTTCCTCTGGGCGCCGTCCTGGCACGGATTGAAGATCGCTGATCTGTCGCCGTGGGTCGTGATGCAATCCGGTGCGGCGAGCGTCATTGCGACCGATCGCGCTGCCAAAAAGGCGGATCGGGTGCCTCCGCCAGGACGCAATGTCTGGATGGCAGTGCGCCGTGGCCTGGAAAGACTTCTGCTTCTGTGGTCTGCCACCGATGGCAAGCCCTGGAAGATGGCAAATGCAGCATTGGCGCAATGGGCGCCGAATGATTATATCAAGATGAACAGTCAGGCGGTTACCGCCGAGGATCGAAGGTCCAAAAATGGTTGAACTCGCTCTTCCAAAGAACTCCCAGATGACCGAAGGCAAGGTCTGGCCGAAGCCGACCGGTGCTACCAATGTTCGCGAATTCCGCATTTATCGCTGGAATCCGGATGATGGCCAGAATCCGCGGATCGATACCTATTTCGTCGATATCGACGATTGCGGCCCGATGGTTCTGGATGCGCTTCTCTACATCAAGAACAAGGTCGATCCGACGCTGACGCTGCGCCGTTCGTGCCGTGAAGGCATTTGCGGTTCCTGCGCCATGAACATTGATGGCTCCAACACGCTGGCCTGCACCAAGGGCATGGACGACATCAACGGGACGGTCAAGATCTACCCGCTGCCGCATATGCCGGTGGTGAAGGATCTGGTGCCGGATCTGACGAATTTCTATGCGCAGCATCGCTCGATCGAGCCGTGGCTGAAGACGGTATCGCCGACTCCTGCCAAGGAGTGGAAGCAGAGCCATGAAGACCGCCAGAAGCTCGATGGTCTCTATGAGTGCATTCTCTGCGCCTGCTGCTCGACCTCCTGTCCATCCTACTGGTGGAACGGCGACCGTTACCTCGGTCCGGCTGTCCTTCTGCAGGCCTACCGCTGGCTGATCGACAGCCGCGACGAAGCCAAGGGCGAGCGTCTCGACAATCTCGAGGATCCCTTCCGCCTCTACCGTTGCCACACCATCATGAACTGTGCGCAGACCTGTCCGAAGGGTCTAAACCCCGCCAAGGCAATTGCCGAGATCAAGAAGATGATGGTCGAGCGCCGCATCTAGTCCTGTCTTCATGGTTGACCTCGCCCTCAAATGTACCATTTGGGCGAGGTAACCGCGTGAATGCATGGTTCATTCATGCGCAATGACTTGATTTGAGACAATCATCAGCGATAATCCTTGTGCGCCGCACAGGTGTCGGTTGAGCGAAGCGGAGATTTGGGAGCTTAATGATGCAGTTCAGATATGTGGTGACCGGCGTTTTGGTCGCAGTGTCCTTGGCCGGCTGCCAGAGAACCTCTTCAAGCCCCTACAGCAATCTGCCTGGCCCCGCTCCCCTGCAGGCGCAGCCGGTTCCATCGGTACAGGCCAACCAGTTGCCTCCTCCGGGTGCGTCGGATCCGTCGCAGTTCCCGGCAGCCCCCAACAATGGCGCAGCAGGTACAGCCGTTGCTTCCCTGCCGCCGGGCGGTGGGCAGGCACCTGCTACTGCGCTTGACGTGACCAAGGAGTCGATGGTCGGCAATTGGCGTGTCAATAGCGGCGGAACGAGCTGCGACATGTTCCTCACGCTCACCAACCTCGGCAGTGGTTCGCGCGGCGGCACGCGTGGCTGTGCGGGCGAACTCACCACCATGGGCTCATGGGAAGTCTCCGGCAAGAACGTGCTGTTCAAGAACCGCAATGGTGATGTCATCGGCCGCGTCTACAAAAGCGCCGATACACGTTTTGACGGCACAACGAATTCCGGCCAGGCGATCAGCCTGAGCCGATAAGCAAATCTGATCAGATCGGACAAACGCCACCGCTTGCCGTCTCATTGGGCATCCGACTAGAGCATTTCGGTAAAACGGGATCGCCTGAAATGCTCTCTACTTCTGCTTTACGCAGTCCGGACGCAAAACCGCTGACGCACTTTTGCTGGACCTGCTCTGGCCGTGTTTGTCCGATGACGTTTGAGATTGCTGGTTTGGTTGGCGCAATGAGCAACATGCATGGCCAAACTGCCTGATTACAACAACAGCGTGACTGATGAACTGGCAAGCCTTACGGCTGCCGGTTCGCTGCAACTTGACAGGGCGCAGTTGTCTGTTGCCGGTCATCTGGACCGGGTACTTTCGCAGTTGCGCAGTCGCGTCCCGGCGAAAAAGACGAGCGCGCTTGGCTGGCTGTTCGCCAAGAAGAGCAAGCGCTCGGATCAGGCCATACGCGGTCTTTATGTTCACGGCTCGGTGGGTCGGGGCAAGACCATGCTGATGGACATGTTCTTTGCCAAGGCTCCGGTTGCCGCCAAGCGACGCTGCCACTTTCATGAATTCATGGCGGATGTGCATGGACGGATCCATGCCCACCGGCAGAAGCTGAAGAATGGGGAAACGAAGGAAACGGATCCGGTTCCGCCGGTTGCCGCCAGCATCTTTGCCGAGGCGGAACTGCTCTGCTTCGATGAATTCTCCGTCACGGATATTGCCGATGCAATGATCCTCGGGCGCCTCTTTACCGAACTGTTCCGGCTTGGCTGCATTCTCGTGACAACGTCCAACGTCGCGCCGGATAATCTCTACAAGGACGGCCTGAATCGTTCGCTGTTTTTGCCCTTCGTCGAGCTCTTGAAGCAGTATGTCGATGTGGTGACGCTGGATTCACCGACCGATTACCGGATGGAGAAAACAGCGAGCCTGCCGGTCTATCTTTCACCGCTTGATGGACGCTCGGAAGCAGCGATGGAATCCGCCTGGCATCAGATCACCGATGGCAGGAAGATCGAAGTGACGGAAATTCCGCGCAAAGGGCGGGTGATCCCCGTTCCCTGCGCGGTCGGGCGCGTTGCCCGTTTCAGTTTTGCAGATCTTTGCGAAAAGCCTCTTGGTGCTGCCGATTACCTGGAGATTGCGAAGCGCTTCGATATCGTCTTCATCGAGCGCGTGCCGCGGCTCGGTCTCAACAAGCGCAACGAAACCAAGCGCTTCATAAATCTCATCGATACATTCTACGATCGGACGGTCCGGGTGTTCATCACAGCGGAAGCACCTGCGGAATCCCTGCTCTTGGAACGTCATGGCACCGAAGGCTTCGAGTTCGACCGCACGGTTTCTCGTCTCTTCGAAATGCGTAGCCCTGATTATCTGGTACTTCATCAGGAAAAGCATAAACAAATCTGACGGAATCATGACGAAATATCTTACGTTTACGTAAGAATTTAATGCTTTAACCGATTGAAAATACTGGCTCCAAAATAATCGTTTGCCAATTTCAAGTATTAGAGCTATGCGGATGCCCAGATCGGTCGACAGGTCTCATGCCGGCCGTGCCTTCGAATAGAGAGGAAGCATCTCAATGGCTCGCAAGAAGATTGCACTTATTGGTTCCGGCATGATCGGTGGCACGCTGGCGCATTTGGCCAGCCTGAAGGAATTGGGCGACATCGTCCTGTTCGACATCGCCGACGGCGTTCCGCAGGGCAAGGGTCTCGATATCGCCCAGTCCGGTCCGGTTGAAGGCTTCAATGCCAAGCTTTCCGGCGCCAGCGATTATGCGGCCATCGAAGGCGCAGACGTCTGCATCGTGACCGCTGGTGTCGCCCGCAAGCCCGGCATGAGCCGCGATGACCTGCTCGGCATCAACCTGAAGGTCATGGAACAGGTCGGCGCCGGCATCAAGAAGTACGCACCAAACGCCTTCGTCATCTGCATCACCAACCCGCTCGACGCAATGGTCTGGGCTCTGCAGAAGTTCTCCGGTCTTCCGAAGAACATGGTCGTCGGCATGGCTGGCGTTCTCGACTCCGCTCGTTTCCGCCTGTTCCTCTCTGAAGAATTCAACGTTTCCGTTGAAGACGTGACGGCCTTCGTTCTGGGTGGTCACGGCGACACTATGGTGCCGCTCGCTCGCTACTCCACGATCGCCGGCATCCCGCTGACCGACCTCGTCAAGATGGGCTGGGTTACGGCTGAGCGTCTGGAGCAGATCATTCAGCGTACGCGTGACGGCGGTGCGGAAATCGTCGGCCTGCTGAAGACCGGCTCTGCCTATTACGCACCTGCTGCATCGGCCATCGAAATGGCTGAGTCCTTCCTCAAGGACAAGAAGCGTGTTCTGCCATGCGCCGCACATCTTTCCGGCCAGTACGGCGTCAACGACATGTATGTCGGCGTACCCACAATCATTGGCGCTGGCGGTGTTGAGCGCATCATCGAAATCGACCTGAACAAGGACGAGAAGGAAGCCTTCGAAAAGTCCGTCGGTGCTGTCGCCGGTCTCTGCGAAGCCTGCACCAACATCGCTCCTTCTCTGAAGTAATCCGTTCGCGGACCAGGATTTAAGGACCAGACGATGAATATTCATGAATATCAGGCCAAGGCTCTTCTGAAGGGCTTTGGTGCGCCGGTCGCCCAGGGTGTGGCGATTCACTCCGCAGACGAAGCCGCAGCAGCTGCAAAGCAGCTTCCGGGCCCGCTTTATGTCGTGAAGAGCCAGATCCATGCTGGCGGCCGCGGCAAGGGCAAGTTCAAGGAACTCGGCCCTGACGCCAAGGGTGGTGTTCGTCTTGCAAAGTCGATCGACGAAGTCGTCGCCCACGCCAAGGACATGCTCGGCAACACGCTGGTGACGGCGCAGACGGGCGAAGCCGGCAAGCAGGTCAACCGTCTCTACATCGAAGACGGTGCCGACATTGCTCGCGAACTTTACTGCTCGCTGCTGGTCGACCGTTCTGTTGGCCGCGTTGCCTTCGTCGTTTCGACGGAAGGCGGCATGGATATCGAAGCGGTTGCGCATGATACGCCCGAGAAGATCCACACGATCGCCATTGACCCGGAAACGGGTGTAACGGCTGACGATGTGGCGAAGATTTCCGCCGCTCTCGCGCTCGACGGCGCTGCTGCTGAAGATGCGAAGTCGCTTTTCCCGGCGCTTTACAAGGCCTTCGTCGAGAAGGACATGGCCCTTCTCGAAATCAACCCGCTGATCGTCATGACCAACGGCAACTTGCGCGTTCTCGACGCCAAGGTTTCCTTCGACGGCAACGCTCTGTTCCGCCACGAAGACGTTCGCGCACTGCGTGACGAAACGGAAGAAGACGCCAAGGAAATCGAAGCGTCCAAGTGGGATCTGGCTTACGTTGCTCTCGATGGCAACATCGGCTGCATGGTCAACGGCGCGGGCCTTGCCATGGCAACCATGGACATCATCAAGCTGTACGGCAAGGAGCCGGCAAACTTCTGTGACGTCGGCGGTGGCGCCGGCAAGGAGAAGGTTGCGGCTGCGTTCAAGATCATCACGGCTGACCCGAAGGTCGAGGGCATCCTCGTCAACATCTTCGGTGGCATCATGAAGTGCGACGTCATCGCGGAAGGCGTGATTGCCGCCGTGAAGGAAGTGGGCCTCAAGGTTCCGCTCGTCGTCCGCCTCGAAGGCACGAACGTCGAACTCGGCAAGAAGCTGCTGAACGAATCCGGCCTTGCCATCACCGCAGCTGACGACTTGGACGATGCGGCCAAGAAGATCGTCGCGGCGATCAACGGCTAATCTGAGGAACCTATTCGATGTCCATTCTTGTAAACAAGAACACAAAGGTCCTCGTACAGGGCCTGACCGGCAAGACCGGCACCTTCCACACCGAACAGGCGCTGGCCTATTACGGCACGCAGATGGTCGGCGGCATCCACCCGTCCAAGGGCGGCAGCAACTGGACCGGTTCCAAGGGTGAAACCCTGCCGATCTTTGCCTCCGTTGTCGAAGGCAAGGAAAAGACCGGCGCTGACGCGACCGTGATCTATGTTCCGCCAGCAGGTGCAGCGGACGCCATCATCGAAGCGATCGACGCCGAAATCCCGTTCATCACCTGCATCACCGAAGGCATTCCGGTTGCGGACATGGTGCGCGTCAAGGCGAAGCTCGACAAGTCGAAGTCGCGCCTGCTCGGACCAAACTGCCCGGGTATCCTGACACCGGAAGAGTGCAAGATCGGCATCATGCCGGGCTCCATCTTCCGCAAGGGTTCGGTCGGTATCGTTTCCCGCTCCGGCACGCTGACCTACGAAGCCGTGTTCCAGACTTCGAATGAAGGCCTTGGCCAGACGACGGCTGTCGGCATCGGCGGCGACCCGGTCAAGGGCACCGAGTTCATCGACGTGCTGGAAATGTTCCTTGCGGACGAAGCCACGACCTCGATCATCATGATCGGCGAAATCGGTGGTTCGGCCGAAGAAGATGCGGCTCAGTTCCTCATCGACGAAGCCAAGAAGGGCCGCAAGAAGCCGATGGCGGGCTTCATCGCAGGCCGCACTGCTCCGAAGGGCCGCACCATGGGTCATGCCGGTGCTGTCGTCTCCGGCGGCAAGGGTGATGCGGAATCCAAGATCTCTGCCATGGAAGCAGCTGGCATCAAGGTTTCGCCTTCTCCGGCACGTCTCGGCAAGACACTGGTTGAAGTCCTCAAGGGCTAACGCCAGATAAGTTGCGAGTATCAAGCTTTAGGCAGGCGAATCAGTCGATGGTTCGCCTGCCTCAGCCGCAAAAAGGGCCTGTTCCGCAGTTACGCCCGCGGCACTACGAATGAAAGCGATAACCGGCGCTTGAAGATCCGGTTTCAAGATTACGTCAGGAGGCGGGCGTTACGTCCGCGGTAGCACCATGGCACGGCAAGAAGCCAACGAGCAGTTCCTTATCACCTCGTTCCTCGACGGCGCGAATGCTGCCTATATCGAGCAGCTCTATGCGAAGTACGAGGACGATCCCAATTCGGTCGGTCCGGAATGGCAGTCCTTTTTCAAGGCGCTTGCCGATAATCCGGAAGACGTGAAGAAGGCCGCCAAGGGCGCCTCCTGGCAGCGCAGGAACTGGCCTATTCCGGCAAACGGCGAACTGGTTTCCGCGCTTGATGGAAACTGGCCGGTCGTCGAGAAGGCCATCGAAAAGAAGGTTCAGGCCAAGGCCGAGGCAACCGCAGCCGCCGCCGGAAAGCCAGTGGATGCGACGGAAGTCCTGCAGGCAACGCGTGATAGCGTTCGCGCCATCATGATGATCCGCGCCTACCGCATGCGCGGCCACCTGCATGCAAAGCTCGATCCGCTTGGCCTTGCCGCACCGGTCGAAGATTACAACGAGCTGTCTCCCACCGCCTATGGCTTCACGGAAGCCGATTACGACCGCAAGATCTTCATCGATAATGTGCTGGGTCTGGAATATGCCACGATCCGCGAGATGCTGGAGATCCTGCAGCGGACCTACTGCTCGACGCTCGGCGTTGAATTCATGCATATCTCCAACCCGGAGGAAAAGGCCTGGATTCAGGAGCGCATCGAAGGCCCAAACAAGGGCGTCGAATTCACGGCGAACGGCAAGAAGGCAATTCTGTCCAAGCTCATTGAGGCCGAAGGCTTCGAGCAGTTCATCGACGTCAAGTACAAGGGCACGAAGCGCTTCGGTCTCGACGGTGGTGAAGCGCTCATTCCGGCTCTTGAGCAGATCATCAAGCGCGGTGGTCAGGACGGTCTGGAAGAAGTCGTTCTCGGCATGGCGCATCGTGGCCGTCTGAACGTTCTGACGAACGTGATGCACAAGCCGCACCGCGCCGTGTTCCATGAGTTCAAGGGCGGTTCCTTCAAGCCGGATGAAGTCGAAGGTTCCGGCGACGTGAAGTACCACCTCGGTGCTTCCTCTGACCGTGAGTTCGACAACAACAAGGTTCACCTGTCGCTGACGGCCAACCCGTCGCACCTGGAAATCGTCAACCCGGTCGTGATGGGCAAGGCGCGTGCCAAGCAGGACATGCTGACCAAGAGCTGGGATGGCGACATCATTCCGCTCAAGGAGCGCGCCAAGGTTCTGCCGCTGCTGATCCACGGTGATGCGGCGTTTGCCGGTCAGGGCGTCGTCGCTGAAATTCTCGGCCTGTCCGGCCTGCGCGGTCACCGCGTGGCTGGCACGATGCACTTCATCATCAACAACCAGATCGGCTTTACGACGAACCCGGCCTTCTCCCGTTCGTCGCCCTATCCGTCCGACGTTGCCAAGATGATCGAGGCCCCGATCTTCCACGTCAACGGCGACGATCCGGAAGCGGTGACCTACGCGGCCAAGATCGCAACCGAATACCGCATGAAGTTCCACAAGCCGGTTGTTGTGGACATGTTCTGCTACCGCCGCTTCGGCCACAACGAAGGCGATGAGCCCGCGTTCACGCAGCCGAAGATGTACAAGGTCATTCGCGCCCACAAGACGGTGACGGAACTCTATGCCGAGCGTCTGATTGCCGAGGGTCTGATCACGGACGGCGAATTCCAGAAGATGAAGGCCGATTGGCGTGCCCATCTGGAGCAGGAATTCGAGGCTGGCCAGAGCTACAAGCCGAACAAGGCCGACTGGCTGGATGGTCAGTGGTCCGGCCTGCGTTCGGCTGACAATGCCGACGAGCAGCGTCGTGGCAAGACGGCCGTACCGATGAAGAGCCTCAAGGAAATCGGTCGCAAGCTGTCGACCGTTCCGGACGGCTTCAACGCGCACCGCACGATCAAGCGCTTCATGGAAAACCGTTCGCAGATGGTCGAGACCGGCGAAGGGATCGATTGGGCGATGGCGGAAGCGCTGGCCTTCGGTTCGCTGGTCACGGAAGGCCACAAGATTCGTCTGTCCGGTCAGGATTGCGAGCGCGGCACCTTCTCGCAGCGTCATTCGGTTCTCTACGACCAGGACACGGAAGAGCGTTACATTCCGCTGGCAAACCTGGCTCCCAACCAGGCCCGCTACGAGGTCATCAACTCGATGCTTTCGGAAGAAGCGGTTCTCGGCTTCGAGTACGGCTATTCGCTGGCGCGCCCGAACGCCCTGACGCTCTGGGAAGCCCAGTTCGGTGACTTCGCCAACGGTGCGCAGGTCGTGTTCGACCAGTTCATCTCGTCGGGTGAGCGCAAGTGGCTTCGCATGTCCGGTCTCGTCTGCCTTCTGCCGCACGGCTACGAAGGTCAGGGTCCGGAGCACTCTTCAGCACGTCTCGAGCGCTGGCTTCAGATGTGCGCAGAAGACAATATGCAGGTCGCGAACTGCACGACGCCTGCTAACTACTTCCACATCCTGCGCCGTCAGCTGAAGCGTGATTTCCGCAAGCCGTTGATCCTGATGACGCCGAAGTCGCTGCTGCGCCACAAGCGCGCAACGTCCTCGCTGGCGGAAATGGCGGGCGAAAGCTCGTTCCACCGTCTGCTGTGGGATGATGCGGAAGTGATCAAGGACGGCCCGATCAAGCTCCAGAAGGACAACAAGATCCGCCGCGTCGTGATGTGCACCGGCAAGGTCTATTACGATCTGCTGGAAGAGCGTGAAAAGCGCGGCATTGATGACATCTACCTGCTGCGTCTGGAACAGCTTTATCCGTTCCCGGCCAAGGCGCTCATCAACGAGCTGTCCCGCTTCCGCCATGCCGAAATGGTCTGGTGCCAGGAAGAGCCGAAGAACATGGGTGCATGGGCATTCATCGATCCGTATCTCGAATGGGTTCTGGCGCATATCGACGCCAAGTACCAGCGCGTTCGCTACACGGGTCGTCCGGCAGCCGCTTCTCCGGCAACGGGCCTGATGTCCAAGCACCTCGCACAGCTTGAAGCATTCCTCGAAGACGCGCTCGGCGGCTGATTTCAGCCGCCCCGCCTTCACTCGTAAAACACGATATCGGATTTAAAACGGAAACAGATCATGGCCACCGAAATTCGCGTCCCTACTCTTGGCGAATCCGTCAGCGAGGCAACCGTCGGCACCTGGTTCAAGAAGGTGGGCGACACGGTCAAGGCTGACGAGCCGATCGTCGAACTGGAAACCGACAAGGTTACTGTCGAGGTTCCGGCGCCGGCATCCGGCGTTCTCACGGAAATCGTCGCTCAGGCCGGCGAGACCGTTGGTCTCGGCGCGCTGCTCGGCCAGATTGCCGAAGGTGCTGCCGGTTCTGCTTCGGCTCAGCCTGCCGCTGCCCCGGCGGCCGCTCCGGCCCCGGCTGCCCAGCCTGCCGCCGCCGCTGCACCCGCAACGTCCTCGATGCCCGCTGCTCCGGCTGCGGCAAAGCTTGCTGCTGACAACAACATTAACACGGCTGATGTTGATGGTTCCGGCAAGCGCGGCCAGGTGCTGAAGGGCGATGTGCTGGCGGCGATCGCCAAGGGTCCGGTGGCTTCCGCACCGGCTCCGGTTGCTGCCGCTCCGCGCGCACCGTCTTCCACGGACGATGCCGTTCGCGAAGAGCGCGTGAAGATGACGCGTCTGCGCCAGACGATCGCCAAGCGCCTGAAGGATGCGCAGAACACAGCTGCCATGCTGACCACCTACAACGAGGTGGACATGAAGGCGGTCATGGACCTGCGTAACCGTTACAAGGACGTTTTTGAAAAGAAGCACGGCGTAAAGCTTGGCTTCATGGGCTTCTTCACCAAGGCTGTCACGCACGCCCTGAAGGAACTGCCAGCCGTCAACGCCGAAATCGACGGCACGGACATCATCTACAAGAACTATTGTCACGTCGGCATGGCTGTCGGCACGGACAAGGGTCTTGTCGTTCCGGTCATCCGCGATGCGGACCAGCTGTCGATTGCTGGCGTCGAGAAGGAACTCGGCCGTCTCGCCAAGGCAGCACGCGACGGTTCGCTGGGCATGGCAGACATGCAGGGCGGCACCTTCACCATCACCAATGGTGGTGTTTACGGTTCGCTGATGTCTTCGCCGATCCTGAATGCGCCGCAGTCCGGTATCCTGGGCATGCACAAGATCCAGGATCGCCCGGTCGTGGTCGGTGGCCAGATCGTCATTCGTCCGATGATGTATCTCGCGCTGTCCTACGATCACCGTATCGTTGACGGCAAGGAAGCGGTGACCTTCCTTGTTCGCGTCAAGGAAAGCCTGGAAGATCCGGAACGTCTGGTTCTCGATCTCTGATCTTTGAATAAGACGCCCGCGAAGAGTGTTCGCGGGCGTCTCGTCATTCTCAATTCGATTGTCTGATATCGAAGAAGCTGCGCCTGCTGCGCGCTTCATGGTCGTTCGAACGCCGAAAACGAGGTAGACAGAATGGATCCGATCGCTGCGCATGCAACGCCCTACATGGCGCTTCTGGTTTGCAGCGTCGTGCTGCTGATCGTTCATGTCATGCTGCAAGGCTTCTTCGCGACCCGTGAACTGGGACCGAAATGGAATGCCGGTCCGCGCGATGAAGGTTTGAAGCCCAAGGCTCCGATCGCCGGTCGCGCCGAGCGTGCCTCATTGAATTACCGCGAAACCTATCCAGCCGTCGTGGCACTGATCCTGGCTCTGGCCTTTTACAGCGATGCTCGCGGTATCGGTCTGATCGGTGGATGGGTCTGGTTCCTGGCGCGCATCGCCTACATCCCGCTTTACCTTCAAGGTATTCCAAAAGTCCGCTCGTTGATCTGGATGGTCTCGCTGCTCGGCATCGCCATGATGGTCGTCGGACTGATAGTCTAGAACCCAGTCTGTAGGAGCGATGATGGCACACGAAAAAGTTCTGCTGGTCACGGGTGGAAGCCGGGGTATTGGTGCTGCGGTTGCGCTGAAGGCTGCCGAACAGGGCTGGTCCGTGCTCATCAATTACGTCTCGAATGCTCAGGCAGCAGATGCTGTTGCTGCGAAGATCCGTAACCTGGGTGGGGCCGCCGAAATTGTACAGGGCGATACCGGCACTGAAGACGGGATAGTAGCGATCTTTCGTGCGGTTGATGAGAGATTCGGCAGGCTCGACGGCCTGGTCAACAATGCAGGCGTTGTCGATCAAACGGCCCGCGTCGATGAGATGACACGCGAGCGGCTCGACCGCATGTTTGCGATTAATGTAGTGGGCAAGATCCGTTGTGCTTCTGAAGCGGTCAAGCGGATGTCGACGCGTCATGGCGGGCAGGGCGGCAGCATCGTCAATCTGTCCTCGATGGCGGCGGTTCTCGGCAGTCCGGGTCAATATGTGGATTACGCCGCTGCCAAAGGCGCGGTGGACACGTTTACCGTAGGCCTTGCGCGGGAAGTTGCTGCCGAGGGTGTGCGGGTCAATGCAATCCGCCCCGGCATTATCGATACTGATATCCATGCATCCGGTGGGCTGCCGGATCGCGCAAAAGATCTGGCACCCAGCGTGCCAATGCAACGCGCCGGAACGGCAGATGAAGTGGCGGAGGCGGTCCTGTACCTGCTCTCTCCTCAGGCATCCTATGTGACTGGCACAATCATGAACGTGAGCGGCGGCAGATAAGCCGTCTTAAGCAGAGGAATTTGATCAATGGCATATGATCTGGTCGTTATCGGTACGGGCCCTGGCGGCTATGTCTGCGCAATCAAGGCAGCACAACTCGGCATGAAGGTGGCCGTCGTCGAAAAGCGCGCGACCTTTGGCGGTACCTGCCTCAATGTCGGCTGCATTCCATCCAAGGCCTTGCTGCATGCCTCCGAAGTCTTCGCGCATGCCAAACACGGCATGGCGGATCTGGGTGTCGAAGTGTCTGGCACAACCCTCAACCTTGAAAAGATGATGGGCCACAAGGACGCGACCGTAAAGGCGAACGTCGATGGCGTTGCCTTCCTGTTCAAGAAGAACAAGATCGACAGCTTCATCGGCACCGGCAAGATCGTTTCCGCTGGCAAGGTCTCTGTCACCGGCGCCGATGGTCAGGTCCAGGAGATCGAGACGAAGAACATCGTCATCGCGACCGGTTCTGATGTGGCTGGCATTCCGGGCGTTGCCGTCGAGATCGACGAGAAAGTCATCGTGTCCTCTACGGGCGGTATCGCGCTCGAAAAGGTGCCGGGCCATATGGTTGTCGTCGGCGGTGGCGTGATCGGGCTTGAGCTTGGTTCCGTCTGGTCTCGTCTCGGCGCGAAGGTAACGGTCGTCGAGTATCTCGACACGATCCTCGGCGGCATGGACGGCGAAGTGTCCAAGCAGTTCCAGCGCATCCTCGGCAAGCAGGGCGTCACCTTCAATCTCGGTGCCAAGGTCACTGGCGTCGAGAAGACGGAAGCTGGCGCAAAGGTCACCTTCGAGCCTGTCAAGGGCGGTGAAGCGCAGACCATCGATGCCGATGTCGTCCTCGTTGCCACGGGCCGCAAGCCCTACACGGCTGGCCTCGGTCTGGAAGAGGCAGGCGTTGCTCTCGATAACCGCGGTCGTGTGGAGATCGATGCTCACTACCGCACAAATGTTGCGGGCATCTATGCCATTGGCGATGTCGTCAAGGGACCGATGCTGGCACACAAGGCGGAAGACGAGGGCGTTGCACTGGCTGAAATTCTCGCCGGTCAGCATGGCCATGTGAATTATGATGTCATTCCAGGCGTTGTCTACACCCAGCCAGAAGTCGCTTCGGTCGGCAAGACGGAAGAAGAGCTCAAGGCCGCCGGTGCTTCCTACAAGGTTGGCAAGTTCCCGTTCACGGCCAATGGTCGTGCGCGCGCCATGCAGGCGACCGAAGGCTTCGTGAAGGTTCTGGCCGACAAGGAAACGGATCGCGTTCTGGGTGTTCACATCATCGGCTTCGGTGCTGGTGAAATGATCCACGAAGCAGCCGTGCTGATGGAGTTCGGCGGGTCGTCCGAAGATCTGGGTCGTACCTGCCACGCGCACCCGACGATGTCCGAAGCCGTGAAGGAAGCGGCCCTGGCCACGTTCTTCAAGCCGCTCCACATGTAATCGACCGGCCTCATCGAAGGTCATATGTCAGACACCCCGCCGGCTCACGCAGGCGGGGTGTTTTGCGTTCTGCGTTCAGCCAGATTGCAGGTTTTACGGCCATAACCCGATTGCTGGAGCCAACCAATCTTCCGCGCCTCCCGGCGCTGGGCGTCTGGTTCTGGCTCTGAGAGACATCGACTGCATTTGAAAAGGTGATGTATGGACCCGGCTTCTTATTCAATCCCCCAGCGGGCGCTCCATTGGGGCATGGCAGCGCTGATTTTCTTCAATCTGCTTTTCACGGAAGGCATGGAGCATTGGCACCACCTGGTGAAGCGAGGCCAGACTGTGACGCCGGATGATCTGGCAAGTGCGAATATTCACGCTTACGTCGGCATCGCCATTCTGGTGCTGGCTGTCGTGCGCATTGGTCTGCGCTTGGTGCAGGGCGCGCCGCAGCCGCCCGCGCAAGAGCCACCGCTGCTCAAACTCGTGGCACAGGCGACGCATGGATTACTTTACGTGCTACTTCTTGCCATGCCGCTGAGTGGTGCTGCAGCCTATTACTTCAATATCGGTTCAGCGGGTGACTTGCATGCCGACGTGCTGAAGGTGGTTCTGTGGCTTCTGCTTGGCGCGCATATTGCCGGCGCACTGGTTCATCAGTTCTACTGGAAGACCAATGTTCTGGCTCGAATGACGCGGGGTGTTTAGAGCACTTTCGGTAAACTCGGGGTCATTCTGACGGAGCGATTTTGTGACGAGATCAAGCCGAGACACGATGGCCATATCCTTTGATACGGTCGAGTGGCTCGGCGCCGGTCTCGGCGCAAAAGCGCCCGTCCCTTCGGGTTTCCGATTGGCGGACGCCCGATGGCGAACCGGTCTTACCCGATGCAGGAGCATCGAACTTCACCCGTTTCACCACCGGATCGCACGCGCCAATCGAGAAACAGAACTGACCCGGAGTTTGCCGGAAGTGCTCTAGTATCAATCGGCTCGCGTGACGGTGAAGCCTTGCTTTCTCAACAGAGCAACAAGGCCTTCGTCACCCACCAGATGCAGCGCTCCAACGGCCATGAAGGCTCCGCCTGCGTTCAGCATGGGAAGTGCGCGGTCCACCATGGTGTGATTGCGCTGACGAACGATCCGTTCTTCGAATTCGGCATAGCCTTCGCCTTCGGCTCCGTCGGGGGCCAGCGATTTCAGCATCGGCATCGTCATGCCAATGTCGCCGGCCAGATACAGGTCGCGCATCGTGACGCTGACATCATCCATCTTCGAGCCAAGCTCGATCATCTCGATCAGCGACTTGATATGGAAGTCGGTCGGGATAGACGCCATTGCGGAGAGCTGCTCCTGCATGGTTTCAAGGCCTTTGACCGGGATATTGGCCCTTATCGCGTCGTCGGCGATCTTTTTGTCCAGGAATGCGGCGCCCTTTGCTTTCCGGCTGAGCTCGCAGGCCGGCAGTGCCAGAAAGCTGGAAAGCATCCATGGCTGCATGCGTGATACGGCCGTCAGCGGTATGCCTCGCTCCTTGAGAGCCGTCTCCAGTTTTGCCTTGTCTTCCGGCGCGAGAAAATCCTGGATGGATTTTCCATTCATCATCATCGTCAGTTCCGGACGCGCCAGCATGCCCGCCATGGCTTTCTTTTCATCCAGGATTTCATCGGACTCGATGATGACGACCTTGGACTTGGAGAGCGCATAGGGCGCACCTGTCGGCATCTTCAGGACGCTCGGATCCGTCACATGCATGGTGCCCAGCAGCCAAGACGGTGCGGTACCCGGCTTCTCGACCTTCCAGAAGACACCCTTGCCGTTTGCCACCTCGGCGCCTTCGGCCTGAATGGATCGGTAACGTGCCGGATCAGTTCGCTCCATCTCGCTAAGCAGATTGCTACCCCGGCAAATGTCCTCTGCCGATCTTGCCTGGGCGGCGAAACCCAGCACGACGAAGAAGGAAATCAGGGCCAATACGTGGATCAGGGCGATCATGCCGAGGGCACCGCTGCTGATGACGGATTGATGCAGACCCCGGGTCAGGAGACGACGGAGGACGAAGAAATGGGGTGCGCGCGTGTTCATGGTCGTTACCCTAGTGTCCCAAGATCGCTGCAGTCTTAACGGATATGGTTAATGCCGTGGCCGCGTGATCATCCGCGCAGGAATCGATAGAATTCATGCGCGCGGATGCGCACGGTCATAGACTTCCAGCAAACGAGCGGCATCCACGCCGGTATAAACCTGGGTGGTGGAAAGGCTGGCATGGCCCAGCAATTCCTGGATCGTTCGCAAATCGCCACCGCCGGCCAGAAGATGTGATGCGAAGGAATGGCGAAGGGCGTGGGGCGTTGCGCTGTCCGGCAGGCCCAAGGCTCCGCGCAGCTTCTGCATTTCGCGTTGAATGATTGCGGGCTGCAGCGGTCCACCCCGTGCGCCACGAAACAGTGGTTTCTCTGCCTCCAGCTCAAAAGGGCAAAGCGTCTTGTACCGCGCGATGGCATCCAGAACGATCTCCAGCAGCGGAACGAGCCGGGTCTTGCCTCCCTTGCCGGTAATCCGGATCGATTTTGCGTCCGGTGGCAAGTCGGCAGGGGTCAGCGAAAGGGCTTCGGAAATGCGCAGGCCACAGCCATAGAGAAGTGTCAGGAGCGCTGAATCTCTCGCGGCAATCCAACCCTCTTCCTGCAACTGCGCCTGTGTGCTGACCACTTCAAGGGCTTGCCGGTCGGTGAGGGGCTTGGGCAGCGATTTGGGCTGGCGCGGCGCCCGGATGGCGCCAGCGGCCGCTGCATTGATAAGGCCCTTTCGCTCGAGATAGCGCAGGAACGACCGCAGACCGGCGAGGTGACGCCCAAGGGACCGGGCACCCGATCCATCCCTTCGCCGTTGTGCCAGAAAAGCGCGGAGATCGGCTGTGCGCAGTGTATGAATCTCGGCGAGGCCCGGTGGGTCGCCGAAATGGACGGTCAGGAACTGGAGGAACTGACGTGTATCCCGCTCATAGGCCGTCAGCGTGCTTTCAGAGAAGCGTTTCTCGTTGGCGAGGCTGTCCAGCCATTGCCGCCGATGGTCCAGAAGTTCGGGCGTCGCCAGAATGAGGATCTCGTTCATCGTCGCTCCGTATGTGTCCGACATTGGCTCGCAGAGTCACAATTGAGCATTACAATTTGATTAAGCATGCAGGATTTGTCGCTGCTGCCTGTGTCGATCCCCAGTCCCCGGTGGAAAAAGCGGCCTTGTCATGGTTCCCTTTTGTTCTTCTTCGGGGCATGGTCCAGCCCGATGACGCAAGATTCGCATAGCCTGTTCGGCGCCCTGTTTGACACACCGGCGTCCAAGCGCGTTGTACCCGTTCTGGTGCCTCTGCCGGTGCCGGAAGCCTATAGTTATGCCGTGCCGGAAGGCATGGCGGTCGAAGCCGGTTCTGTCGTGCAGGTGCCGATCGGTCCGCGCCAGCACATTGGTGTCGTGTGGGACGAGCCGGAGGTGCGCGATAACCAAAAGGCATTGGATCCGGAGAAGCTCCGGGCGATCGATCAGGTTTTCGATTGTCCACCCCTGACGAAAGACATGCGGGAATTCATTGAATGGGTATCGGCTTATACACTGTCTCCGCCCGGACTGGTGGCCCGCATGGCAATCCGTGCTCCTGCGGCACTGCAACCAGAGCCGATGATCGAGGCATTGCGGTTCGCAGGCGGTGAACCTGATCGCGTAACCCCGGCGCGTCAACGCGTCCTTCAGACGCTGGAAGACGACATTCCCTGGACGCGGAGCGGCCTTGCGCATGCTGCCGGTGTTTCGCTGAGCGTCGTGGACGGTCTGGTGAAACAGGGACTGTTCGAAACTGTTTTTCTTCCGCCGCCGCCAGTCGTTGCCGTTCCCGATCCGGACTATGTCGCGCCGCGGATCGATGGACCGCAGAAGCAGGCCGCCTCCGAGCTGGTGGAAGCGGTTCAGACGGCTGGCTTCTCGGCCTCTTTGATCGATGGCGTGACCGGGTCGGGGAAAACGGAAGTCTATTTCGAAGCAATTGCCGAAGCCCTGCGTCTGGGAAAACAGGTTCTGATCCTGTTGCCGGAAATTGCGCTGACCTCCAGCTTTCTCGAACGGTTTCAGGACCGCTTCGGTGCCAAGCCTGCCGAGTGGCATTCAGATCTTGCGCCCCGCATGCGTGAGAAAGTGTGGCGCGGTGTCGTGACCGGCGAGGTGCGTGTCGTGGCCGGAGCGCGGTCCGCTCTCTTTCTTCCCTTTGAGGAGCTTGGTCTTATCGTTGTCGATGAGGAGCATGATCCCGCCTACAAGCAGGAAGACCGTATCTTCTACAATGCGCGCGACATGGCCGTGGTGCGGGCCCGCATTGGCAAATTTCCCATCGTTCTTGTGTCTGCCACGCCGTCCGTCGAAAGCCAGGTCAACGGCCAGAGCGGTCGATATCATGTCGTTCATCTGCCGACGCGATTTGGCGATGCGGCCATGCCGGACCTGCATCTCGTTGACATGCGGCGGCATCCGCCTGCCAAGGGCGGCTTTCTCTCGCCCGTCATGCTGCGGGCCATCGGAAAGACGATCGAGAAGAAGGAGCAGGCGCTTCTGTTTCTCAATCGGCGTGGTTATGCGCCGCTGACGCTCTGCCGTGTGTGCGGGCATCGCTTCCAGTGTCCGCAATGCTCGAGCTGGCTGGTTGAGCATCGGTTCCGCAACCAGATCCAGTGCCATCAATGCGGCTATTCGGAGAAAACGCCGGAGGCCTGTCCTGAATGCGGCACCTTCGATCACCTGGTCGCCTGCGGTCCGGGCGTCGAGCGGATTGCCGAGGAAGTGGAGCGTCATTTTCCCGATGCCCGAACCATCGTCATGTCGTCCGATCTCCTGGGTGGCGTGAAGCGCATGCGGCTGGAACTGGAAGCCATCGCCAAGGGGGAGGCGGATATCGTTATCGGCACGCAGCTCGTTGCCAAAGGTCACAACTTCCCTCTGATGACGCTTGTCGGGATTGTCGATGCGGATCTTGGCCTTGCCAATGGCGATCCGCGCGCCGCCGAGCGCACGTTTCAGCTGCTCAGTCAGGTCACCGGTCGCGCCGGGAGAACCGGTCTGAAGAGCTACGGGCTCTTGCAAACCTATCAACCGCAGCATCCTGTCATGCAGGCAATCGCATCAGGCGATGCCTCGGCGTTTTACGAGCGCGAGATCGGCGAGCGGGAAAAGGCATTGCTACCTCCCTTTGGGCGCCTCGCCTCCATCATCGTTTCCGCCGACACGCGCCTCGATGCCGAAACACATGCGCGAGGACTTCGTAACGCTGCGCCGAAGATGTCTGGCGTCACCGTGCTTGGACCTGCCGAGGCGCCACTTGCCATCGTACGTGGGCGCCACCGGTTCCGTCTGCTGGTGCACGGACGCCGCAACAGCGACATGCAGGGCTTTCTGAGGGCGATGCTGTCAAGCGGACCGAAGGCACGCGGCTCAGTTCAGGTTCAGCTGGATGTGGATCCACAAAGCTTTCTTTGAAAATCCGGGCTTCCCCTGATATTTCGCAGGCTTGCGATTCGTGAAACATGGCAGGATGACATGGAACTTTACTTTCCAACCGAACTTCCTGAACGGCTGGCCTATCTGGGTGCGTGTCTTCTTGCGCTCCATGGCCTCCTTCAGTTCGCCCTGCCTTCAACGGCGCTCAAGCTTTTTGGATTTACCGTCGGAGAAGTGACACCTGAAGGTTATGCGGCGATCCGGTCCAATGGCGGTTTGCAGCTTGGCCTTGGCCTGACGGCGCTTTTTCTGGCTCAGGACTGGACCTATCTGGCCCTTGGCGTTTCTGCCGGAGTGGCGGCACTCGGGCGGCTCATCTCACTGATCTTTGATCGGGGCGTGACCGCTAGAAATATTGTACAGCTTCTCGCCCAGATTGTGATTGCGGCTCTGCCATTGGGCTATGTCTTCGGTTATTTCTAAGCAAGGCATTTGAGAGGTATCGTCCGGTAAGGGAACCCGACGCTGTGAAAAGCGAGAAAATCGTTTTAACGCCTTGCCTCTCAGGCGATTTGCGCCCTTCGGCGTGTTGCGCCTGTTGAACTCCTATGCTAGACGAACCGCGAATTTCGGAGAACGGCGGAGGGGGGCCTCTGGCCGTGTTGAGAAAAAGAAGCAAATTCAGATGCTTGCCTGAATTCCGAAAACTGGCTGGTAATTTGAATAGAAATCAGGGAATTCGTGCCCGTGGCTGACACATCCCATCGGACTTCCGGCGTAGCGGAACGCTACGCTTCTTCGCTCTTTGAGCTTGCTCTGCAGTCGAATTCTATCGATTCAGTGCGCGCCGATCTTGACCGTTTTCAGGCAATGATCGACGAGAGCGATGATCTCAAGCGTTTGATTGCCAGCCCGGTCTTCTCTTCGGAAGATCAGGCGCGTGCAATCGCGGCCCTCTGCGACAAGGCTGGAATTTCCGGTCTCGTTGCAAACTTCGTCAAGGTCGTTGCGGGCAACCGCCGCCTGTTTGCCCTGCCGGGCATGATCCGCGCTTATCGCGACTTCGTCGCCCAGCATAAGGGCGAAGTGACTGCCGAGGTTGTCTCGGCCCATGCGCTTTCTTCGGCGCAGGAAGATGAACTGAAATCGACGCTGAAGGGCGTAACGGGCAAGGATGTCACTCTCGACGTATCCGTTGATCCGTCGATCCTGGGTGGGCTGATCGTCAAGGTCGGTTCGCGTCAGATCGATACGTCTCTCCGCACCAAACTTTCCACGCTTAAGCTTGCACTGAAAGAGGTTGGCTGATGGATATCCGCGCCGCGGAAATTTCCGCAATTCTCAAAGATCAAATCAAGAACTTCGGCCAGGAGGCTGAGGTTTCCGAAGTCGGCCAGGTTCTTTCCGTAGGTGACGGTATCGCCCGTGTTTATGGTCTGGACAATGTTCAGGCCGGTGAAATGGTCGAGTTCCCCGGCGGCATCCGCGGCATGGCGCTCAACCTCGAAGCTGATAACGTCGGTGTCGTTATTTTCGGTTCCGACCGCGACATCAAGGAAGGCGACACCGTCAAGCGGACTGGCGCCATCGTGGACGTTCCGGTTGGTCCGGAACTGCTCGGCCGCGTTGTCGACGCACTCGGCAATCCGATCGACGGCAAGGGCCCGATCAACGCTTCGCGCCGCTCGCGCGTTGACGTGAAGGCTCCGGGCATCATTCCGCGCAAGTCGGTTCATGAGCCGATGTCGACGGGCCTCAAGGCTATCGACGCCCTGATCCCGGTTGGACGTGGTCAGCGCGAGCTGGTCATCGGCGACCGTCAGACCGGCAAGACCGCGATCATTCTCGACGCCTTCCTCAACCAGAAGGCAATCCACGACAATGGTCCCGAGAACGACAAGCTGTTCTGCGTTTACGTGGCTATCGGCCAGAAGCGTTCGACTGTTGCGCAGTTCGTGAAGGTTCTGGAAGAGCGTGGCGCTCTGCAGTACTCGATCGTTGTTGCCGCGACTGCCTCTGACCCGGCTCCGATGCAGTATCTTGCGCCATTCGCAGGTTGCGCAATGGGCGAGTACTTCCGTGACAACGGCCAGCACGCTCTCATCGCTTACGACGACTTGTCCAAGCAGGCTGTCGCCTACCGTCAGATGTCGCTTCTGCTGCGTCGTCCTCCGGGCCGCGAAGCTTATCCGGGCGACGTTTTCTATCTGCACTCGCGTCTTCTCGAGCGCGCTGCCAAGCTCTCCGACGAGCGTGGCGCTGGTTCGCTGACGGCTCTGCCGGTCATCGAAACGCAGGGTAACGACGTTTCGGCGTTCATTCCGACGAACGTGATCTCGATCACCGACGGTCAGATCTTCCTCGAAACCGACCTGTTCTACCAGGGCATTCGTCCGGCCGTTAACGTCGGTCTGTCGGTTTCCCGCGTTGGTTCTGCTGCGCAGATCAAGGCCATGAAGCAGGTTGCCGGCTCCATCAAGGGTGAACTGGCCCAGTACCGCGAAATGGCGGCCTTCGCCCAGTTCGGTTCCGACCTCGACGCTTCCACGCAGCGCCTGCTGAACCGTGGTGCACGCCTGACGGAACTCCTCAAGCAGCCGCAGTTCTCTCCGCTCAAGACGGAAGAGCAGGTTGCAGTGATCTTCGCTGGCGTCAACGGCTACCTCGACAAGCTGCCTGTCAACCAGGTCGGCAAGTTCGAACAGGGCCTGCTCGCGTACCTCCGCAACGACGGCAAGTCGATCCTCGACGCTATTCGTGCGGAAAAGCAGCTGTCTGACGACACCCGTGCAAAGCTGAAGTCGGCGCTGGATTCCTTCGCCAAGACTTTCGCCTGAACGGACAAGCTCAAGGACCGATAACGGATGCCTTCACTTAAGGATCTGAAAAACCGGATCGCCTCCGTCAAGGCGACGCAGAAGATCACCAAGGCGATGAAAATGGTCGCCGCGGCGAAGCTGCGCCGTGCGCAAGAGGCGGCCGAAGCGGCCCGCCCCTATGCGGAACGGATGAACCGCGTTCTTGCCGGCCTCAGCGCCGCCTCTGCCAATAGCGCAGAGGCACCGCTGCTGCTGACCGGTACCGGCAAGAGCCAGACCCACCTGCTGATCGTTGCCACGGGCGAGCGCGGACTGGCTGGAGGTTTCAACTCCTCCATCATCCGTCTGGCTCGTGACCATGCGCTGAAGCTTCTTTCGGAAGGCAAGACCGTCAAGATCCTGACTGTCGGCCGCAAGGGTAACGATATCCTGCGCCGCAGCTTCCGTGAGAACATTGTCGACTACGTCACGTTCCGCGAAGTCAAGCAGCTTGGCTTCGTACAGGCGAATGAAGTGGCCCAGAAGGTTCTGGCCCTCTTCAACGCCGGCGAGTTCGACGTCGCAACGCTGTTCTATGCCCGCTTCGCTTCCGTCATCTCGCAGGTGGCGACGGCGCAGCAAATCATTCCGGCCAAGTTCGATCAGGCGGAAGTGCCAGCGACTGCTGCACTTTATGAGTACGAGCCGGGCGAACAGGAGATCCTGGAAGAACTGCTGCCGCGCAACATCGCGGTGCAGATTTTCCGTGCCCTGCTGGAAAACAACGCTTCCTTCTACGGTGCGCAGATGTCCGCCATGGACAACGCGACACGTAATGCTGGCGACATGATCAACAAGCTGACCTTGTCTTACAACCGTCAGCGTCAGGCGCAGATCACGAAGGAACTCATCGAAATCATTTCGGGCGCGGAAGCGCTCTAAGGAACAAAGAGGGTAAGAATCATGGCTATCGCAACGGGCTCGTCCCTCGGCAAGGTGACGCAGGTTATCGGCGCCGTCGTTGACGTCGCATTTGATGGCGACCTGCCGCCGATCCTGAATGCGCTTGAAACAGACAACAATGGCAGCCGCCTTGTTCTCGAAGTCGCGCAGCACCTCGGCGAAAACTCTGTCCGCACCATCGCTATGGACTCGACCGAAGGTCTGGTTCGTGGTCAGCCGGTCAAGGACACAGGCGCTCCGATCTCGGTTCCGGTTGGTGACCAGACGCTCGGCCGTATCATGAACGTCATTGGCGAGCCAGTTGACGAAGCTGGTCCGCTGGACACGTCCACGCTCCGCGCCATCCACCAGGAAGCTCCGGCTTACGTCGAACAGTCGACGGAAGGCCAGATCCTGGTCACGGGCATCAAGGTCGTCGACCTTCTGGCTCCTTACGCCAAGGGCGGTAAGATCGGCCTGTTCGGCGGCGCCGGCGTTGGCAAGACGGTTCTCATCATGGAACTGATCAACAACGTCGCGAAGGCGCACGGTGGTTACTCGGTCTTCGCCGGGGTGGGTGAGCGTACCCGCGAAGGAAACGACCTCTATCACGAAATGATCGAGTCTGGCGTTAACAAGCATGGTGGTGGCGAAGGCTCCAAGGCTGCTCTCGTTTACGGTCAGATGAACGAACCGCCGGGCGCACGTGCACGCGTTGCTCTGACGGGTCTGACGATCGCTGAAGACTTCCGTGACAAGGGCCAAGACGTTCTGTTCTTCGTCGACAACATCTTCCGCTTCACGCAGGCTGGTTCCGAAGTGTCGGCTCTCCTGGGCCGTATTCCTTCGGCCGTTGGTTATCAGCCGACGCTGGCAACAGACATGGGCCAGATGCAGGAGCGCATCACGACCACGACGAAGGGCTCGATTACCTCGGTTCAGGCCATCTACGTTCCTGCCGACGACTTGACCGACCCGGCTCCGGCAACCTCGTTCGCCCACTTGGACGCAACAACCGTTCTGTCGCGCTCGATCGCTGAAAAGGGCATCTACCCGGCTGTGGATCCGCTGGACTCCACGTCCCGTATGCTTGACCCGATGGTTGTCGGTGAAGAGCACTACGAAGTTGCCCGTAAGGTTCAGACGACTCTGCAGCGCTACAAGTCGCTTCAGGACATCATTGCCATCCTCGGGATGGACGAACTGTCCGAAGAGGACAAGATGACGGTTGCCCGCGCCCGTAAGATCGAGCGCTTCCTTTCGCAGCCATTCTTCGTTGCTGAAGTCTTCACCGGTTCTCCGGGTAAGCTGGTGGCCCTGGAAGACACGATCAAGGGCTTCAAGGGTCTGGTCAACGGTGAATACGACCACCTGCCGGAAGCTGCTTTCTACATGGTTGGCTCCATCGAGGAAGCCATCGAGAAGGCGAAGAAGCTGGCAGCTGCTGCCTAATGTCATCGACGGAAGGCGCGCCCTGATTGGGCGCGCTTCTCCATCCTGCATAACGCCCGGAGAAGTGGACCGTCATGGCCGACTCTTTTGATTTTGAATTGGTGTCTCCCGAGCGCCTGCTGGTTTCGGAAAAGGTGACGGAAGTCATCATTCCGGCAACTCTCGGTGAGATGACCGTGTTGGCGAAGCATGCGCCAACGATGACGACGATCAAGCCAGGCGTGCTGACCGTCAAGCTGGTCTCTGGCCAGGTCAAGAAGTACGTCGTGTTCGGCGGGTTCGCGGACATTCTGCCTTCGGGCTGCACCGTGCTGGCGGAGTCTGCTGTTGCCCAGGAAGACGCAAATCGCGATCTCTTCCAGCAGCGGATTGAAGCTCTGCGCGCCGATATCTCGGATGCGCCCACGGATGAGCATCGCACGAAGCTCGAGCACATGCTGGCCGAACTCACGCATCTCAACCATTCGATTCTGCCTGGTTGAAGTGCGAAGTTAAGTCTGATTTTTGGAAAGGCGGTCCATTGGGCCGCCTTTTTCATTTGGACGGATTCACTTCATTGAGAGACGCCAGTAGAGCCCGTTTGGTTATCCGTTGAGTTCCGCACCGGAGGAAGTGAGCGAAAGCACTATCCATCCTTTGGTTGTCATCTGCCGCTGTTCGTGTACCTATCCCCATAGTTAGCAGGAGAGGTAGGGCATGAAAGTCGGCATCGTGGGTGCAGGCATGGTCGGCAGTGCGGCAGGTTTTGCGCTCGCGCTCGCAGGGACCGCCAGCGAGATCGTTTTCGTCGATCAGAACCGGGCACTTGCGCTGGCGCAGGCAGAAGATATCTCCCACGCAACTCCGTTCCATTCGGCGACCAAGATCACATCCGGCGGTTATGACGCGCTGGAAGGCGCCGACATGGTCATCCTCGCAGCCGGTGTCAGCCAGAAGCCGGGTGAGACGCGTCTTGCCCTCCTCGAACGGAATACGGAGGTATTTCGTGTTGTCGTCGGCGCCGTGTTGGCTGTGGTTTCTGATCCTATCCTTTTGATCGCGTCGAACCCGGTCGATATCATGACGCATGTCGCAACACGGCTTTCCGGCCTGCCGAGAAGCAAGGTCATCGGGTCTGGAACCATTCTGGATACGGCGCGCTTCCGGAGCCTCATCGGCCGTCATCTCGGCATCTCCCCACAATCCGTGCACGCCTATGTGCTGGGGGAACATGGTGACAGCGAGGTGTTGACGTGGTCGAATGCACGGGCCGGTTCCATCGGGCTCAGTGCTTTCGCCGAACAGGTCGGCCGGCCTCTGACGCAGGACCTGCGTCAATCAATCGATCACGATGTCCGTAACGCGGCCTATCGCATCATTGAAGGCAAAGGATCAACCTATTACGGGATTGGTGGGGGCCTGGCCCGGATCGTGAAAGCCATAGCGCAGGATCAGCAGGCGATCCTCTCTGTCTCGACCACCACAGACGTTGTCGAGGGCATCGAGAATGTCACGCTCTCCTTGCCGCGCGTGATCGGTCGGGCCGGGGTCCACCTTGATCTTCATCCCGACCTGGACGACGAGGAGAGGGAAGGGCTCAGGAGAAGTGCCCAGATGTTGAAGGATTTGTCTGGAAAGCTCGCATTGTAGCGCGAAAGTAGACACCTCTTCTGTTGTCGATCCTGGCACCGTGTGGAACTGTTGCGGCAGCAAGCGAATGGGGTCCTGAGAGGCATGATCGATAAGCTCGAATTCTTCATTGCTCTGGCCGGTGCTGGTCATTTCGGTCGCGCCGCGGAGGAGTGTGGGGTCTCCCAGCCCACGCTCTCGGCGGCCATTCGCCAGCTTGAGGACCAACTGGGCGTCATTCTCGTCGTGCGCGGTTCCCGCTATCAGGGCCTTACACCCGAGGGACAGCGCGTGCTGGAATGGGCGCGACGGATCGTCAGCGATACCCGCACCATGCGCGAAGAGATGCGGGCCGCGCGGAAAGGTCTCGCCGGTCATATCCGGCTTGCCGTTATTCCCACGGCGCTGGCCATGGTGCCACGCCTCACGGAGCCATTTCAGGCGCGCCATCCGGCAGTCACGTTCTCTGTCACGTCGCGCACGTCACTCCTGGTGCTCAGTCAGCTGGAAAATCTCGAGATCGACGCCGGCATCACCTACCTCGACAATGAACCGCTTGGCCGCGTGACGACGGTTCCGCTCTATTCGGAGCGGTATCACCTGATTGCCGCAACAGGAACGCCACTGGCAGACCAGGAATCGGTGACCTGGAAAGAGGTTTCCGCTCTTCGGCTTTGCCTATTGACGCCGGATATGCAAAACCGCCGCATCATCAACAAGCACATGGCAGAAGCTGGTGTCTGGGCCAAGCCAACGCTTGAATCGAATTCGATGATCGTGCTGTTTTCCCATATCAGGACCGGTCAATGGGCGTCGATCATGCCGCGTAACGTCGCGGAATCCTTTGGTTTTCCGGAACAGATCCGAATGGTTCCGATCGTCGAGCCAGATGCCGAACATCTGGTTGGGCTGGTCGCAACGCATCGCGAACCACATACTCCGCTGGTCTCTGCCCTGCTGCACGAGGCGCGATTGCGCGCTGCAGCATCGGATTTCGATAGAAATCTCCTATCGAGCGACGGAAAGCCGTTATTGACCTAGTGTCGGCAAATTCGCCATTCTTCGCAAAAGACAAATATACGTCGTCGCAGATGAGCGAGCCGACTTAACAGGAAGCTCTCTGGAGCGACTTGGGTCTTGTCGGTTTGGGAGGACTGACTGATGAACATTCGTGCCGTTGCCGTCGATGAGGCAACACGGGTTTCCGAGATCGTTGAAAGCTGTCGCCATCTGGAAGGGCCGCTTCTTCCTGTGCTGCACAAGGTACAGGCTGAATTCGGTTTCATTCCAGAGAGTGCAAAGCAAATCATCGCCAAAGCTCTCAACCTGTCACGGGCCGAGGTTCACGGGGTCGTCACCTTCTACCACGATTTTCGCGATCATCCTGCCGGACGGCATACGCTGAAGCTCTGTCGCGCCGAGGCTTGTCAGTCGATGGGCTGCGAGCCTCTGGCGGAGCAGATCAAGGCAAAGCTGGGCGTGGATTGGCATGGGACGACTTCGGACGGTGCGATCACGCTCGAGCCGGTCTTCTGTCTTGGCCTCTGTGCGCAAGCCCCTGCCGCGATGCTGGATGGCGATGTCTATGCCCGCCTGGACGAAGACTGTCTTGGCGAAATCCTGACGGAGGCACGCCGATGAGTGTAACCGTTTTCGTTCCTCGCGATGCTGCCGCCCTGGCTGTTGGTGCTGACAGGGTTGCTGCGGCAATTGAGAAGGAAGCTGCCGCGCGTGGCGTGGATGTCCGTATCGTCCGCAACGGTTCGCGCGGCATGCTGTGGCTGGAAGTTCTGGTTGAGGTCCGCACCTCCCAGGGCCGCGTCGCCTATGGACCGGTAAAAGCGTCCGACGTGGCCTCACTCTTCGATGCAGATTTTCTGAGTGGCGGAGATCATTCGCTGTCTCATGGGCTGACCAAGGAGATCCCTTTCCTCAAGAGTCAGACGCGGCTGACCTTCGCCCGCTGTGGTGTGACGGATCCGTTGTCGCTGGAGGATTACCGGCATTACCAGGGCATGAAGGGTCTGGCCAACGCGCTTGCCATGGCGCCGGCAGACATCGTGAAACAGGTGACCGATAGTGGCCTGCGTGGTCGAGGTGGTGCAGGCTTCCCGACCGGTATCAAGTGGAAGACGGTTGCAGATGCTGTCGGCGACCAGAAATACATCGTTTGCAATGCAGACGAGGGTGATAGCGGCACGTTCGCAGACCGGATGATCATGGAAGGGGACCCCTTCGTCCTGGTTGAAGGCATGGTGATCGCGGGCATAGCGGTCGGAGCGACCAAGGGTTACATCTATACCCGGTCCGAATATCCGCATGCGATTGCGACCATGAGCGAGGCAATCGAGATCGCCCGCCGGGAAGGCATTCTTGGCTCGTCGGTGTTAGGATCCGCTTACGCATTCGACATGGAGGTGCGCGTTGGGGCCGGTGCCTATGTCTGCGGTGAGGAAACATCCCTGCTGAACAGCCTGGAAGGCAAGCGAGGCGTCGTACGTGCCAAGCCTCCATTGCCCGCGCTTCAGGGCCTGTTCGGCAAGCCCACTGTCGTCAACAATGTTATGTCCCTTGCATCGATCCCGGTCATCATGGATCGGGGCGCCGCCTTCTATCGTGACTTCGGCGTCGGTCGTTCACATGGGACGATCCCGATCCAGCTCGCCGGTAACCTGAAGCATGGCGGGCTTTACGAGACCGCGTTTGGCCTGCCGCTTGGCCAGCTGATCAACGAAATCGGTGGCGGCACGATCTCCGGGCGTCCGGTCAAGGCCGTTCAGGTCGGCGGGCCTCTGGGCGCCTACTTCCCGCCTTCGCTCTTCGAGACAATTTTCGATTATGAGGCTTTTGCGGCGGCAGGCGGCCTGATCGGTCATGCTGGTGTCGTGGTTTTCGATGATACGGCGGATATGCTGAAGCAGGCGCGGTTCGCCATGGAGTTCTGTGCGGTCGAAAGCTGCGGCAAGTGCACGCCCTGCCGCATCGGCTCGACGCGTGGCGTCGAGACGGTCGACAAGATCGCGCGCGGCATCGAGCCGGAGAAGAACAAGGTGCTGCTGGAAGATCTCTGCAACACCATGAAGTTCGGTTCGCTCTGTGCACTCGGCGGCTTCACACCCTATCCGGTCATGAGTGCGCTGACACATTTCCCGGAAGATTTTGCACCTGTACCAGTGAGGGAGGCGGCAGAATGAGTGACGGTTTTCTTTCGTCATCCTCGGGCCTGTCCCGAGGATCTACCGAGCTTTCCACGCGGGCGACGTTCCCGGCTGAACCGGCTTTCAATATTCAGACGCAGCAGATCCTCGGGACAAGCCCGAGGATGACGGCGGAAAGGTAAGCGCCATGCCCCTCGTTCCTGAAATCGATTACGGTACACCCGCATCCAGATCCACCGAGATGGTAACGCTGACCATCGATGGTCGCGAGGTCACGGTGCCAGCCGGAACCTCCATCATGCGGGCCTCCATGGAGGCCGGTATCCAGGTGCCTAAACTCTGCGCGACCGACATGGTCGATGCATTCGGATCCTGCCGCCTCTGTCTCATCGAGGTGGAGGGCCGGAATGGCACCCCCGCCTCCTGCACGACGCCCGTTGCTGCCGGACTTGTGGTTCACACGCAGACGGAGCGGCTGAAGGCGATCCGCAAGGGCGTGATGGAGCTCTATATCTCCGACCATCCGCTGGACTGTCTGACCTGCGCCGCCAATGGCGATTGCGAGTTGCAGGATATGGCGGGCGCTGTGGGTCTTCGCGACGTGCGCTACGGCTATGAGGGTGAAAATCACGTCAAGGCGCGCTCGGCGGTGGGCGAGGTCAACGCGCAATGGATGCCGAAGGACGAGAGCAATCCTTATTTCACCTATGACCCTTCCAAGTGCATCGTCTGCTCTCGCTGCGTTCGTGCCTGCGAGGAAGTTCAGGGTACGTTTGCACTGACGATTGAAGGTCGTGGCTTCGACAGTCGCGTATCCCCCGGCGCGCATGAAGCCTTCCTCTCGTCGGAATGCGTCTCCTGCGGGGCCTGCGTACAGGCATGCCCGACAGCCACGCTGACTGAGAAATCCGTTATCGAGATTGGCCAACCGGAACATTCCGTTGTGACCACCTGCGCCTATTGCGGTGTGGGCTGCTCCTTCAAGGCTGAAATGCGCGGTGAAGAGCTGGTGCGCATGGTGCCGTGGAAAGACGGCAAGGCCAATCGCGGACACTCCTGCGTCAAGGGTCGGTTCGCCTATGGTTACGCAAGCCATAAGGACCGTATCCTCAATCCCATGATCCGCGAAAAGATTTCCGACCCGTGGCGCGAGGTGACATGGGAGGAAGCCTTTGCCCATGTTGCGTCCGAATTCCGGCGCATCCAGTATCAGTATGGTCGAGAATCCATTGGCGGCATCACATCCTCGCGCTGCACGAATGAGGAAACCTATCTCGTCCAGAAGCTGATCCGCGCCGGTTTCGGCAACAACAATGTCGATACATGCGCCCGTGTCTGCCATTCGCCAACCGGTTATGGTCTGGGCCAGGCCTTCGGTACATCGGCGGGCACGCAGAATTTCGACAGCGTCGAACATACGGATGTGGTGATCGTCATCGGCGCCAATCCAACAGACGGTCATCCGGTTTTCGGTTCGCGCCTCAAGAAGCGCCTTCGTCAGGGCGCGAAGCTGATCGTCATCGATCCGCGCCGTATCGATCTCGTTCGCTCTGCGCATATCGAAGCCTCCTATCACCTGCCGCTGAAACCCGGTACCAATGTGGCAGTGCTGACGGCGCTTGCGCATGTCATCGTCACCGAGGGCCTGTTCGACGAACGGTTTATTCGCGAACGCTGCGATTGGTCCGAATTCGAGGATTGGGCAGCCTTCGTCTCCGAAGCGCAGCATTCTCCGGAAGAGACAGAGAAATTCACTGGTGTGCCGGCAGAAGACCTGCGTGGAGCCGCGCGTCTTTATGCCAAGGGTGGCAATGGCGCGATCTATTACGGTCTCGGCGTGACTGAGCACAGCCAGGGCTCAACCACCGTCATGGCGATTGCCAACCTTGCCATGGCCACGGGCAATATCGGTCGTCCGGGCGTGGGCGTTAACCCGCTGCGTGGCCAGAACAATGTGCAGGGCTCCTGTGACATGGGTTCCTTCCCGCACGAGCTTCCCGGTTATCGCCACATCTCGGATGATGCCACGCGCGAGACCTTCGAAAAGCTCTGGGGCGTTACGCTGAACAACGAGCCGGGCCTGCGCATTCCGAACATGCTGGATGCCGCCGTCGAAGGTACGTTCAAGGGCATCTATATCCAGGGCGAGGATATTCTTCAGTCTGACCCGGATACCAAGCATGTGTCTGCCGGACTGGCGGCCATGGAATGCGTCATCGTGCACGACCTGTTCCTGAACGAAACCGCCAACTATGCGCATGTCTTCCTGCCGGGTTCGACCTTCCTGGAAAAGGATGGCACATTCACCAATGCCGAACGTCGTATCAACCGCGTACGCCGAGTAATGACGCCAAGGAACGGCTATGCGGATTGGGAAGTAACCCAGAAGATGGCTCAGGCCATGGGCTTGAAATGGGCCTACAGCCATCCATCCGAGATCATGGACGAGATTGCGGCCACCACGCCAAGCTTTGCCGGTGTCTCCTATGCCTATCTGGAGGAAAAGGGCTCGGTCCAATGGCCCTGCAATGAGAAGTTTCCCAACGGTTCGCCCATCATGCATGTGGACGGATTCGTGCGCGGGAAAGGTAAGTTCATACGAACGGAATATGTGGCGACGGATGAACGCACCGGCCCGCGTTTTCCGCTGCTTCTCACCACCGGCCGCATTCTCTCGCAGTACAATGTCGGTGCGCAGACGCGGCGTACGGCCAATGTCGTCTGGCATGAGGAGGACCTCTTGGAGATCCATCCGCATGATGCCGAACAGCGTGGCATCAAGGATGGTGACTGGGTCAAGCTTGCCAGCCGTGCAGGCGACACTACGTTGCGGGCGCTGATTACGGATCGTGTTGCGCCGGGCGTCGTCTATACCACCTTCCATCACCCGACGACGCAGGCCAATGTCATCACCACCGATTTCTCGGATTGGGCAACGAATTGTCCGGAATACAAGGTCACGGCAGTGCAAATCTCGCCGTCCAACGGGCCGACGGAATGGCAGGAGGAATATGAGGAACTCAGCCGCAAGTCACGCCGGATTGCCGGCAAGCTTGAAGCGGCGGAGTAAGCTTTGATGGCGGGAGAGACGAGCCGCAGGGTAGGCGCATTGAGCTTCCGGCAGGGGCGGCTTTCCGAAGCCTCCCGTCTGGTGCCTGAGGAAGTTCCGGTTGCCTTTTCCTATGGCGGATCCACCCATGCGGTCATGATGGCGACCCCGTCCGATCTGGTGGATTTCGCCTACGGTTTTTCGCTGGCGGAAGAGATCATCCGCTTAAGCGAGGACATCGTCGCCGTCGAGAGTGTCGAAGCTGGTGCTGGCATCGATGTCCAGATCACCCTGAAGGACAGCACCGCCGATGCGCTGACCGCGCGTCGTCGCAAGATGGCAGGCCCGGTTGGATGTGGTCTGTGTGGTATCGAATCCATAGAGCAGGCTGCGCGGCAGGTCATGAAGGTTCCGGAACCCTTGCCATGGCTGTCCGCCGATCATGTTGCCTTGGCAGTGCGAATGCTTGGCGACGCCCAGAAACTCAACCGCGAAACACGCGCAGTGCATGGTGCGGGTTTCTATCGCCCGGCTCGAGGATTGATAGCGTTGCGGGAGGATGTCGGTCGGCATAATGCGCTCGACAAGCTTGTTGGTTCCATCGTCCGCGAAGGCGAGGCGGCGCGCGATGGCGCCGTGGTGGTGACCAGCCGTCTGTCGGTGGAAATGGTGCAGAAGACGGCCATTCTTGGCTGTCCGGTTCTCATTGCGATTTCCGCGCCCACAGCGCTTGCAATCGATACGGCAAATGAAGCGGGCATGACCCTCATTGGAATTGCCCGGGGAGATGAATTCGAAGTGTTTACGAGGCCCGATCGTTTCATGTCCGGGGAGGCTGCCCATGTCGCTTAATCACACCGATGAAAAGCTGGTTCGGATGGCGAACCAGATCGCGACCTTCTTCCTGTCGCAGCCGGAAGAGGTGCGGGTGGATGGCGTTGCCACCCACATCAACAAGTTCTGGGAACCGCGTATGCGCCGCCGGTTCTTCGAGATGATCGACCAGGGCATTGGCGGATTTCTTCCGCTCGTCGTCCAGGCCTCCTCGAAGATCAAGCGGCCAAACGCTGCCACTACAAATGCTGTCGGCCTCGGCCAGGATGCGGCTCATGGCGCACCTGGAGGTCGCGGACCGATTGCCGGCGAATCCCTGTCGGAACCAAGTATTCCGGCGGGCTCTACCTGACTTTTCCCTGGTGATATCCGCAGTGGGGATTGCGGATCGGGGAGCAGGCTTCCGAAGCCATAGACGAGCAACGTAGTGCGTATCGTCACATCATCCGAACCGGCGCACGGGCGTGTGCCGGATCGATATTCTTTGTTCTGACATTGCAAGGGAGGTTTTCGCAATGGCGGTAGCAGGCGTAACTGGCGGAGGCGTGGCGCAGGCCGGTCTTCTCGATCGCGAGCGGATCATCGCTCAACCGGGTTTCAATCGATGGCTGGTTCCGCCAGCCGCTCTGGCCATTCATCTTTGCATCGGAATGGCCTACGGCTTCAGCGTCTTCTGGCTGCCGCTCAGCAAGGCGCTACCGACGACCGATCCAAGCTGCTCGACGCTGACCTTGGCCGGAGCGCTATTCACCACCGCCTGCAACTGGCGCGTGGCGGATCTCGGCTGGATCTATACGCTGTTCTTCGTGCTGCTCGGCTGCTCGGCCGCTATCTGGGGTGGCTGGCTGGAACGAGTCGGTCCGCGCAAGGCGGCCTTCGTATCGGCCTGCTGCTGGTGTGGCGGCATTCTGGTTGCTGCCATGGGCGTCATGTTCCATCAGCTATGGCTCATGTGGCTTGGTGCCGGTGTCATCGGCGGCATTGGTCTCGGTCTTGGCTACATTTCGCCGGTGTCCACTCTCATCAAGTGGTTCCCTGATCGGCGTGGCATGGCGACCGGTATGGCGATCATGGGTTTCGGCGGCGGCGCGATGATTGGCGCACCCTTGGCCAACCTGCTGATGGCCTACTTCAAGACGGATGGTTCAGTGGGCGTCTGGCAGACCTTCGTCGTCATGGCCCTTATCTATTTTGTCTTCATGATGGGCGGCACGTTCGGATATCGTATTCCCCCGGCTGGCTGGCGTCCTGAAGGCTGGACCCCGCCGGTGGCAAAAAGCTCGATGATCACGACCCGCCACGTTCACCTGCGTGATGCACACAAGACCAAGCAGTTCTGGCTCATCTGGGCCGTGCTCTGCCTCAATGTGTCGGCAGGTATCGGCGTTATCGGTATGGCTTCTCCCATGCTGCAGGAAATCTTTGCGGGTTCCCTGATCGGTCAGCCAGGTGTTGCGTTCGCCCAGCTCGACGCGGCGCAGAAGGCGCAGATTGCCGCAATCGCCGCGGGCTTTACCGGTCTTCTCTCGCTCTTCAACATTGGCGGTCGCTTCTTCTGGGCCTCGATGTCCGACAAGATCGGTAGAAAGAACACGTATTTCTGCTTCTTCATTCTCGGCATCGTGCTCTATGCACTGGCTCCCACGCTGGCCATGATGGGCTCCAAGGCGCTGTTCGTTCTTGCCTTCGGCATCATTCTGTCGATGTATGGCGGCGGTTTCGCAACCATCCCCGCCTATCTTGCCGATATCTTTGGAACGCAGTTCGTTGGCGCAATCCATGGACGCCTCCTGACCGCTTGGGCGACGGCCGGCATCGTTGGTCCGGTCGTGGTGAACTACATCCGTGAAGCGCAGATCGCCGCTGGCGTGGCACCGGGTCCGGCGCTCTACACCAGCACCATGTACATCCTCGCAGGCATGCTGGCACTCGGCCTCGTAGCCAATGCCTTTGTCAAGCCACTGTCTGACAAGTGGTTCATGTCGGATGAGGAAGTCGCATCGCTTCAGGCGAAGTCGGCGGCAGCCAATGCTGGCCCCACCGGCTCCTTCGGGATTGGCAAGGGCGGGCTGGATGCCAAGGCCATGCTTGCCTGGGCGGCGGTTGGCCTTCCGCTTCTGTGGGGTGTTTGGGTAACGCTGAGAAGCAGCTTCGCGCTGTTTGGATGAGGTTCCGAAGACACGTCGTGCCAGCGAGACCGAGCAATCGCTTGCTGGCATGCCTGGATCGCAGCAAAAGGGCGTCTTCAATGAAGGTGCCCTTTTTGCATAGCCGCAGGATGATGTCAGTTCAGCCAGAGCTTGATCAGAGCCGCTTCCGGCGTTTCATCGCCACCATTTTCGACGCCGATATCCCAAAGTGCTGCACCGGCTGCGAAATAGCCCGGAATGATGCCGCCATTCTGTGACTGGCTCACCGCCCGGATGCGCTTGCCGTCGACAATGGCCTGTTTGATCGCGTCGAGGACAAGCGGATTTGCCATGACGGTGCCGGATCCGAAGACTCGCAGCACCGCTCCGTCCAAGGTTGCAAGCGCAGCAGACAGGAAATCTGCCGGCATTCCGGGTGTCAGTGTCAGGATCGCCAACCGCCGTTCCGGGAAGGTCCGAAACCGGGGAGGATCGAGCTTTTCATTCTGCTTGGTGCGAAGAGAAACGGTATCCTGGCTTTGATGCTTTACCAGTCCATCGGCAGTCAGAAGCTTGCCACCGAAAGCAAGAAAGACGCCGTCCCCTTCCTGCGTGGCAGCTTCGATCGCCAGTGTCAGGTTTGCTTCCGCATCGCCATCTTCGCCAAGTGGTACGACTGATCCACACAGGATCACCCGTCTGCCTTCGTCCACCAAAGCCTGGGAAAGGGCAGCGACGGTGAACGACATGGTGTCTGTGCCGTGGGTAATGATGACCGGCAATCCGGGATGGGTACGGATCGCCTCCAGCATGGCATTCCAGTGAATGGGGCCGACATTCGCGCTATCGAGCAGCGGGCTGAAAACATTGGCAACCAGCTTCATATCGGCTGGAAGCCGAGCGCTGAGTGCGCTTTCGACGAGCCCCCGCATCGGCGTCAGCCCTTTGGGGCCTGGAGCCATTCCGATCGCGCCACCGGTATGAATCAGAAGCAGTTTGCTCAACGGATCATCCTCCTGAACTCAGGAGTTACGTATCCAACGCTCTTGGTAATATCAACACATTGTTTACCAAGTTTAAAATAACCTTAATAATAAAAGGCAGCTACAAGGCTGCCTTTTATACTTTCGGTAATTCTAAATTAGGCTGCCAGATCGTCGATTTCACTGCCCTTAAACATCTTGGAGAGGTTCAGGAAGCAGATCATACCACTCTCCGATGCAATGATGCCTTCGGAGAAGGACTTGTCGAAGGAGGCGGAGACTTCCGGGACAGGCTGGATCTGGTTGGAGGAGATCGTCAGGATGTCGGATACGCGATCAACCAGCATGCCGATGACCATATTGTGAACCTCGGTGACGACAATCGCGGAGCGCTCGTTGGCAACAGTGCTCTTCATGCCAAGCTTGTAGGAGAGATCGATGATTGGAATGACCGAGCCACGCAGGTTCATGACGCCGATGACATCTGCCGGAGCGTGCGGGATCGGCGTGGAGGGAGCCCAGCCGCGAATTTCGCGGATCGTCGTCGTCTTCACGCAGAATTCCTGATCGTGAAGGCGGAATGCGATGATTTCGAGAGTGTCGCCGCTGAAGCTGTTGGAAGTGATCGTCGCCATTCCGGATGTCCTTAAGCGTTGCTGCAAGTCTGCACCCACCCCTCGCGAGTACAGCAAGCTGTTAAATTGATCGCCTCAAGCGCGACGGATCTCTGTCTCGCGAAGGCGTTTCGTTAAAATTATAGGAAGATAGTTTCTTAATGCTGAATCCGGACACGGAAAGCTTGTCCGAGCGGCGCGTAGATGCGCCCCTTCAATATTCTTTTTCGTAGAAGATGCCGGCCGAACCGCCACCGCTCCCGGCGGAGCCCTTGAGCTTCACGCCACGGCCCACATCCAGGTTGATGCTGGCCTTGGCTCCGCTGCTGCCGCCCTGTTCTACCTGGAAGTAGGTCTTGTCATTCAGGCGCCGTCCCAGTGAGACACTGGTCTGGCCATTGTCATCGGTCTTCAGGTCAAGATCGTCCACACCAAGCTTGCCGCGCAGGGTCTGGAACAGCGAACTATCTCCACCGCCCGCAAGCTGGCTGACGGCATCCGCCAATTGGGCAATCTGAAGGGCCGAAAGACGCGACATGGATTGGCCGAAGATCAGCCGCGCCAAAACCTCGTCTTGCGGAAGGGAGGGCGAGGAGGTGAAGGCAATGTCCGGATCGTTGGCGACACCAGTCACAGTAATGGTGATGGTCGTCTGGTTCGAACTTGTTTCGGCGGCCATGTCCAGGACAGGGATCAGACTGCCGCCAAAGGTAATCTTGCCGCTGGTGAAATCGAGGCGCTTGCTGAGGATGACGATACGCCCGCGGCGCATTTCAAAGCCACCGGCGACGACAGGGTCTGACGCTGAGCCACGAATGGTGAGATTGCCACCAAGTTCCGCATCGATCCCGCGCCCTCGCACGAAGATACCGTTCGGAGCATTCAGAACCAGATCGAGGGAAAGATTGCTTTTTGTGCCTTCGCCGCCCTTCGGCGCCAGTGCAGCAAGAAGAGCTCGCACATCAGGCGGGGTGTTGCGATGCTTGACGTTGATTTCCGCAAGCGAGGCCGGAAGCTTTGCAGGAACCGTGATATTTGCGCGTGTGAGGGTCACGGTCCCGCCAAGCGACGGATTTTGCAGCAAAGGACCGGTCACCGTCAGATTGCCGTTGGCGGTGGCGTTGAACAAGGTTCCATCTACATAGGTGGCGTTGTTCAATGCAATGCGCAGGTCTGCGGAAAAGCCGTCCGTCAACCCAACGCTGCCCTGTGCTGAAATCGTGCCGCCCGTCGACAGCGACGCAGAGATTGTCGCGATCTCTGCGCGATCGCGATTGAAATTCACCTGGGCATTGATGTTGTTGAGAGCCAGATTGCGCCGAACATCGATGAGGCGGGCTCCGCTGGTGGAAGCGTTGCCGGTTATCTGGGGTGCTGAGGCAGTTCCAGAGACCGACACGTTTATGGTGCCCGTGCCTTCCGGAACGAAGCCCTGTGCTGAAAGCTGGCTTGCCAGAAGGCCAAAGGGCAGCGTGCCCTGAAAGCGCAGATCCAGCGGCTTTGCACCGGCCAGTCCCACGCTACCGCCGCCGGACAGGTTCAATCCGCCAGCGCCGCCAAGCATCGTCTGGAAGTTGAGGCGGTTGTCGGCGAACATGCCTTCCGTGGTGATACGGAACCCTTGCAGCCCTGCGCTTCTGGTCTGTGCAAGCGATGCATCATTCCAGGCAAGATTGAACCGGGCGCCCATGCTGCCATTGCCAAGCGCGGAAACCTTCCCCGAAATAATCCCGGAAGCGCCGAGGTTCGGCACGAAGGCATTGGCAAGATTGGCAGGCAGCGCATTGATGTCGGCGTTGAGGTTGAGGGCAGGGGCTCCCTGACCGCCCTGCGGCAGCGATACATCACCGCTAGCGGTAACCGAAAGACCGCTGGGGCCAGTGAGGCGCGTTGTGCCAAGTGTCAGGCGGTTGTTTGAGAAGGAGCCTTCTGCCCGCAGATTAAGAGGCCCGACTGCGGCGTCACCCTGGCGCCGGATTGCGCCGTCAGCCCACTGAACATCATAGCGGACGGACGGCGAGGCGACAGTTCCGGCAATGTTTGCCGAACCGGACACCAGACCGGATGCCTGCACACCTGGAAGGAATGCATTGGCGAGGCTTGCTGGAAGTGCGGCAAGCTGGGCGGTCAGATCCAGCGGACGCTCGCCTGCGAGGCCTATCGTACCCTTCGCCGACGCCGATAGTCCCTGCGGCCCCGTCAGTTGCACATCATTCAGGCTCAACATTCCTTCGGCCAGGCGTCCGTCGGCGTCGAGGTTCAGTCCTGCAAGGCCAGCTGTGCGTGTTTGCGCCGTTCCGACATCTGCCCAGCGCAGCTTGAAGTTCGCAATCGGTGCTTCCGGGGTGCCGGTCGAGGAAACAGTGCCGGAGATGATCCCACCGGCATCAAGGCCGGGCGCAAATGCATTCGCCAAGGCTGCAGGCAGGGCAGCGATCGATGCGTTCACGTCGATGGCCGGTCCCTGCGTGCCGCTCACGACGACGCGCCCCTTGGCGTTGACGGAAAGGCCTGAAGGATCGGTCAGGGATGTATCGCCGAGGGTAAGAGTACCATTCTCGAAGCTGCCGGTAGCGCGCAAGGTCATGTCGCGGACGCCGGTCTGGCGGCTCTGGGCAATTGCAAGGTCGGAACCTTGCAACTGATATTGAACCGCGGGTGCATCGGTGCGGCCGGACAGCGTGATGGAGCCGTTCAACAGGCCCCCGGCCTGTAGACCCGGACGCAACACATCGGCGAGTGAAAGCGGCAAATTGGCTATATTTGCCGTCATGTTGAGCGCCTTGTCGCCGGCCAATGCTGCCGTGCCTGAGGCTGTCAGGGAGAGCCCGTTCGCACCGGTGAGGCTGGCGTTCGACAGGTTGAGAATCTGGTTCTCAAGGCGTCCGCTTGCGGTCACGCCAAGCGGTGTCATTCCAGCATCGCGTGTCTGCTTGAGCGTCAGGTCTTTCACAGCCATCTCAAAGACAGCGGCAGGCGTGCTCAATGAACCGCTTGCGTTGATCGTCCCGGACAGAACCCCCTCTGCGCCGATGTCAGGGCGCAAGGCATTCAAAAGGCTGGCCGGAATTGCATTCAGCTTTGCCTGGAGCCCCAAGGCATTGCCATTGCTCACGGCAATCGTGCCACTCGCTTCCGCCGAAAGGCCCTGCTCGCCAGTCACGGATAGCCGGTCGATCATTACGCTATTGCCGGAGAAGCGACCCGAGAGATCGGAATCGATACGGTCTATCTTGGCAGCACGCGTTTGAGCCACCGAAGCATTGGCGAGCTTTGCCTGAAAGGCGGCTTCAGGAGCGCTTGTCGAGCCTGAAATCGTGACGGTGCCCGTCAGTTGACCACGTGCGTCGAGATCGGCGACAAAAGCATTGGCAAGGCTTGCGGGTACCGAAACCAGATTGGCGCGGATATCGAGACTCTGCGGCGTCGTGGTCCCCACCGTTCCACCCGCATTGATGGAAAGACCATCGCGGCCGGTCAATGTCGTCTGTTCCAGCGTCAGCGTGCCGTTCTGGAAACGTCCTCGGCTGGAGATCGAGAGTGCGCCGATGCCGCGCGCCTTCGTTTCGGCAATTTGTGCGTTCTGCCATCCGAGGCTGTATCGAATGACGGGGCTGGACGCCGCACCGGAGACTGTGACTGCGCCACCGATCATGCCTTCCGCGCCGAGGCCCGGACGGAACTCGTCCCCGATGGCAGCGGGCAAGTCGCTCAGCCGGAGCGCCATATTCAACTGTGGACCCGCACTGCCCTCGATGACGAGACGGCCACCGCCTGCGTTCAGGACGATACTGCCGAGATTTGCCACACCATCAGAAATTGTCACCCGCGCCGGGTTTGCCAGTGCGAGATTCAATCCAGAGGGCTTTGCCTCGAGACGATCCAGCGCAAGTGTCATACCGTCCGGATGAGAGCGATCGAAGGTGCCGGTCATGACGAGCGGCGCGTCGGAATAACGGCTTGCGAGATTGAAGCCGAGAATGCCAGACCTGTCGGCGAGCGTCAGCGCCGTGTCGGCCAGCACTTGTCCGCCTGCGTTCAGCTTGGCCGCGCGAATGACACCATCGACCGACAGTCCAAGCAGATCCTTGCTCGTGATGTTGAGAGCAGGACCCTCGATCACCGTCGTGCCGTAAGAAACGGATTGACCCGTCGCGTTGATCGTCGCGGAGATCTTGCCGTTCGACTGGCCGAGGCTCAAGGAGCCGCGAAGGTCGCCGCCCGCCTGTTGGCCTGCCAGTGAAGCAAGAAGACCGATATCCGGCCAATCGAAAGCCAGTTGTCCCTGCGGCAGGAAATCAGGAGAAAATGCCAGGTTTCCACTCAGCCGGTTCGCGCCCGCATCCAGCGCCAGCCTCGGTAGACGAATGGTCCCGTTTTCGCGACGTAGTTCGGTATCGAGTTTCAGCGGCTTGCCGTCCACGCGGCCCGATATGAGCGCCATGCCACCAATGGAAGACGTGCCGACCGTACCGTCGAAGCGGGCGCTGACGGCCTCCAGCGTCCGGCCGCTATAGCGGGCTTCTGCAGAGTTTACGACCGCCTTGACGCCGATCGCGTTCAGAGGGCCGTCCAGTACGACGTCATAGCCTGCTGCGCCCTTGGCATCAGGCTGGAAACGTCCGATCTCTGGCACGCGCCCGGCCAGATGCGCATTGAGTTTCGTGCCATCCCACAGCACATTGCCGTGGCCTTCGATCGTGCTGGATTTGACGACGAGGTTTTCGAGACTGATCCGGCCGCCGATGACGCCATCGACATAGCCTTCGACACCGATCCCGTCATCGAAGTAACGCGCCGCGGCACTCGGCAACCCGGTCGGGTTCAGCGATATGCGGATATTGCCTGTGACCGATTGTTTTGCCGTGTTGAAGGCGCCACTGATCGTGCCGGATGCCTTGCCGCTCTCAAAGGTCGATGCGTCGAGACCGATTGCAGGCGGGGCGAGCCTGATAGGGGCGTCCAGCCGGATCGGTCCCTGGACCAGACGGTCCAGATCCGGATTTTCAAAATCCGCCTGGGCGATGCTGAGCCGTGTGCGAACGCTGCCAGATTGCTCGACCAGGTTCAGGTCTTCGCTTTCCGCCTGAAGCCGCACCTGAGCCAGTGAAGCTCCTGCTGCATTGATAGACTTCAGCGCCGCCGTCGCATTGAAACGCGATCCTTCAGCCGGTCCGGTCAGTGTAAAGTTCAGGTTATCGATCGCAAAGCGCGCGGCTTGCGGCTGCATAGGCCATTCGAGATTGATCGAGCCATTGGTCGCGGTCGCGCTGCCGGTCAGGCTGTTGTCACCGGAAGGATCCAGCGCTCCCGACGCCTGCACCTTCATGGAGCCGGTTGCCAGTTCGCCCTTCTTGATTTCGATCCGCCCACTCTGGCTGATCAGGGCGCCCAGATTGACATCCGTTCGACCGATGAAAAGCGGACGAAATGCCGGGGGCAGAAGTTCGGAAAGCTGGCCGCCGCCATGGATCTGAAGCTGATGAACACCCTGAGCAGACAATTCGTGCCGACCATCGATGCTGATCACCGGCTTGTTGTCCACCGTGCCACGCAACTGCCCGGACCAGTTGGACAGCGGTCCCTGTCCATCCAGCGCCAGCGCCAGCGAAGGTGCGCCCGGCAAATGCAGGAGTCGCGCCAGCAGTCCGCCCTGCGGTTCCGAAACAAGGGCCTGAAGTTTCAGTTCGTTCTGCTGCGGCGCGAAGACGAGGTCGGTCTTTGCAAGTGCGTTTGGTACATCCTTGCGCCTCGCGGCAAGCTGCAGTGCCACGCGTTCGCCGGTCGCGTTTGCAGCGCCCTCTGCGGCAAGCTCGAAGCGACGCCCGGTAATCGCAGGCTCAAGTTCGATATCCGGCAAGGCGAAGCGATCGATTTCGATTGCCACAGGTAAGGAGAAGCCGCTATTGCCGGAGCTTGTTGCGGGCTGCTGCTGCGCCGGAACCGGAGGGCGAATTGCCTTCAATTCGGCGATTTCGATCCGGTCCGCGTGAAAAGTGCGGCGCAGAAGCGAAAGCGGAGACCAGTCCACCAGGATATTGCTTGCCTCGGCATAAACGCCATTGCGATCGGATAGCGCGATACGGTCGATTTTCAGGTGGCCCGTCAGCAGCCCCTGCGGCGCTGATACGGAAATGGATTGGTCGGGCGAGGAAATTGCGGAGGAGATCAGGTTTCCGGCCAAGCGGCTGCCCGCAGGAACGAAGCCAAGGAACAGCACGAAGCCGATGATACCGACGAGCAGGATCGTCACCACGGCAAGCGCGGTGCGCAATATCCAGCTTCTGGCACGCGATGACGATGTCATTGGTGCGGGTTCATCCTTGGCACGGTCCCGGATTCCTTATCCTGATCCTCGTTGTTTGGCGACATCAGAATGATTGTCCAATGCCAGCGTAGATACCGTATTGGCTTCCGCCCGGATAGCGGTTCAACGGCAATGCGATGTCTAACCGCAGAGGGCCGAATGGAGTTGCGTAGCGAACCCCGATTCCGGCGCCCATGCGGATATCGGAGAAATCGGGCGCGATTTCGGTGGAAACGGTTCCAACGTCAAAAAATGGCACAATTCCGATCTTGTCGTTGATTTTGACGCGCGCCTCCAGGTTCGCCACCGTATAGGAGCGGCCACCGAGCGCACGATTTTGCGCATCATAGGGCGAAATTTCCCGGAAGGTGTAGCCACGCACCGATCCGCCGCCACCCATGTAGAAGCGCCTGATGGTCGGAATATCCTGCAGATTGTCGGTGCCGACGATCGTGCCCGCCGACAGCCTGCCTGCCAGAACGACCCGGTTCTCTTCGCCCAGTCCCAGATATCCGGAAATCGACCCCTCGAAGGACGAGAATATTGAGCCGCGATAGGTCTCGTAGCTTGGTTTTGCCGATGCGGTCAGGCGATAGCCTTCGGTCGGTTCCAGCTTGTTGTCGCGAGCGTCACGTTCGAACTCGATGGGCAGCGAAAAGGTCAGGTAGCGGTTGCGGCCAAACGCGTCTTCGCTCTCGCTCCAGGCAATTTCGCCGCCACCCTTCACCTTGTCCTGCTCGCTCAGTTCGTAGGTCAGGGTCGCAAGTGCGGTAATCGTGTTGGCAGTATAGACATCCGGCGTCTCGCGCTTTGCCCGCAGGCTCGCATCGAAGGTCATCTCCGGAATCTTGAAACCAGGTTCGGAGTAGATGATGCCCGCGGAGTAATCGAAGGTATTGAGGTCGGTCGTCGCACCAATGCCGGAAACCTGTCCCTCGATCCGCAGCGACTCCGCCTGGCCGAAGAGATTACGATGTCCCCAGTAACCGGAAACGCCCGCGCCATCGATGGAAGAGAATTCGGCACCGAAACCGAAGTAGCGGAACTTTCCGTCAGCAACCTCGATGCTGAGCGGCAGTGAACCATCCGGCGCCAGAGCATCGGCCTCGCGTATGGTAACGCTCGAGAAAACGCCGAGTTCCCGCAATCGGTCACCAGCCTTCTTGAGTTGTTCGGGGGAATAGGTCTCGCGTCTGTCGAGGCGGGAATAGCGGCGAATGAAATCCTGATCGACGCCCTCGGAGCCTCGTACAGTCACGGTACCAAAGGGTGCGACAGGCCCGCTTGTAGCGCTGATTGTCACCGCGACGGTGTTCGTCGCATGATCGGCGATGACGTCGCGCTTGCCAATCTTCGAAAGCGGCCTTCCCTGCTTTTTGAGGTCGCGAACGATCCGCTCGCCCGCCTGGATGATCGATACGGAGCCCGCCTTGTTGCCCGGTTCCAGGCCTACGGATTTCGGATCGATCCCGGCTGCATCGCCCTCGAGCGTTACCTTGCCAAGTGCAAACTCGGGTCCGGGCTCGACCGTCACGACAACAGGGACGGGTTGGCTATGGTCGAACACGGGAACCGGCGGAAGCCTGTCGATCTCCTGGCCCGCAATCGTTATGCGCACGACGGCACCATAACGTGCCTCTTCATAAAGAACGGCCACAAGCCTGTCGCGATCTTCGCGCGCCTTGATGACGAGGCCGAGATCGCCCGAGACCGGCTGCTTCTCATCCGACTTGAGAGCACTCGTCGTCTCCAGCCGATCCTTCAGGTCGCCGGTTGCCGTCGTCAGGTTCAGGGTGGTGCTGTAGCGGACGGGATCGATGACGTCGGCGGCTTCTTCCTCGTCGCTGCCGAAGAGATTGATCCCGAAGAGCTTGAAGGCATGGGCGGGTTCCGCAGAACCCACAGTCATGGCTACTCCCGCCGCCAGAAGAACTGCGAGACTTCTTTTCCGATACGCCATCATGCGGACCGGTACGCACATCGTCTTGCTCGTAATCAGTTCGGCTCTTCCCACCCGTTCAGACGCGAGCGTCTATACTCAATTTTTCTAATGTAACCGCAAACGGCGTCTCAGGGTACCGTTTATATGCCACACTGTCAGCAAAAAGCCCCGGATCGAGTCCGGGGCCAATCTTTTGTTCAACGAGCTTCCGCTGAAGAACTCAGTAGCCGCGCGGGCAGGCGTCCACATAGCGACGGCCATAGCGGTCGCGGTAGTAGCACTGGCCAGGCTGCTCGGAAACAGAGCCGATGACAGCGCCCGAAAGGCCGCCGATCGCAGCGCCCACGGCAGCGCCGCGAACATTGCCGGTCGCCAGGCCGCCGATGACGGCACCTGCGCCCGCGCCAATGCCGGCGCCACGTTCTGTGGCGGTGCAGCCTGCGAGGGTCGCGCCCACCATGAGAAGCATCATTGCCTTCTTCATTACTCTCTCCAACTTTGAACGATCGTTTCCAGCTCTTCGGCCGGTCCCGTCTAGGCTAACACCAGCCAAGATTAACCCAGCTTGAACGGGAGGATATGACTCAAATCCAGGAAGTCTAGAGCTTGCCCGAAGAAGTTTCATTGATCCTCATTGATTTGATGTCGCAGGAAAAAACTATCTGTTGCTCACTGCTAAAAAAAGACCAATGATGCACACCACGTGTTTGAGGAGACACGTTCCCTGTTCGGGGATTTTGGGAGGAAATCATGGCGAAAGTGACGTTGACGGTGAATGGCCGGACGATGTCGGGTGAGTGCGACGATCGCACTCTGCTCGTACACTTCATCCGGGATAGACTGGGCCTGACCGGCACCCATGTGGGATGTGATACGACCCAATGCGGTGCCTGCGTGGTGCATATGGATGGTAAATCGGTGAAGAGCTGTTCCATCCTGGCGGTGCAGGCCGCAGGTTCCACCGTCACCACCATTGAAGGCATTGCATCTCAGGGCGAATTGCATCCGGTACAAGCGGCCTTCAACCAGCACCACGGGCTTCAGTGCGGCTTCTGCACGCCTGGCATGGTGATGACCGCAGTCGACATGATCAATCGTCACGGCGGTCATCTGGACGAGCAGACGGTTCGGCACGAGCTGGAGGGCAATATCTGTCGCTGCACCGGCTACCACAACATCGTCAAGGCCGTGCTCTCCGCCAATGAAGAGATGCATGGCGCATCGCGCCAGGCTGCCGAGTAGATTTCGAACCGGCATCCGGCGGATCTTTCCTGCCTCTGATGGCAGCTTTCGCCGTGGCCTTTCAATGCTGTTCTATCGCTTTCATCTGGAGGAGATGACATGGGTATGGAAGGGATTGGTGCGCGCGTTGCTCGCAAAGAGGACAAGAGATTCCTCACGGGCAAGGGTCGCTACACTGACGATATGGTCGTTCCGGGCATGAAATATGCCTATTTCGTGCGTAGTCCGCACGCGCATGCGAAGATTACCGGCATCAATGTTTCAGCGGCCAAGGCCATGCCGGGTGTCATTGATGTGCTTGATGGCAAGCAGTTGCAGGCCGACGGGATCGGCAACCTGATCTGTGGCTGGATGATCCATTCCAAGGATGGGTCTCCGATGAAAATGGGCGCCTGGCGTCCGCTGGCCGTGGATACGGTGCGCTATGTGGGCGATGCCATCGCCATCGTGGTGGCCGATTCGGTTGCTGAAGCGCGCGACGCGGCGGAAGTCGTGACGGTCGATTATGAGGAACTTCCCGCTGTCATCACGTCCGTAGCGGCACTCGAAGCAGGTGCGCCACAGATTCATCCGGAAGCACCGGGCAACCTGATCTTCGATTGGCAGATCGGCGACGGAGCGGCGACCGACAAGGCCATTGCCGAAGCGGCGCATGTCACCGAAATCGAGATCCTCAACAACCGTCTATCGCCCAACCCGATGGAGCCGCGCGCGGCGCTCGGCGTCTATGACGAGGCGGAGGACCATTACACCTGCTACACCACCAGCCAGAACCCGCATGTCGCGCGTCTGGTCATGAGCGCCTTCTATAATGTCGCGCCGGAAAACAAGCTGCGCGTCATTGCGCCGGATGTCGGCGGTGGTTTCGGCTCCAAGATCTATATCTATCCGGAAGAAATCGTCTGTCTCTGGGCCTCGAAAAAGACCGGCGTTCCGGTGAAATGGACATCGGATCGTACCGAAGCCTTCCTCACCGATGCGCATGGCCGCGATCATGTGTCCAAGGTCAAGATGGCCTTCGACAAGGATCACCGGATCATCGGCCTGAAGGTGGATACGATCGCCAATCTCGGCGCCTATATGTCGCTCTTCTCGTCGGCGGTGCCGACCTATCTCTATGCGACGTTGTTGTCGGGCCAGTACGCCATTCCCGCCATCCATGCCAATGTCCGCACGGTCTACACCAATACGGTTCCGGTCGATGCCTATCGCGGGGCGGGGCGTCCGGAAGCGACGTACTTGCTGGAGCGCACCATGGAAGTGGCGGCGCGCGAGCTTGGCGTTTCTCCCGCAGAGCTTCGCCGCAAGAACTTCATTCGCAGCTTCCCGTATCAGACCCCTGTCATCATGAACTACGATGCGGGCGACTATGACGCATCCCTGACAGCGGCGATGGACGCTGCTGATTGGAACGGCTTCCCCGCGCGTCGTGCCGAGGCAGAAGGACGCGGCAAGAAGCGTGGCATCGGCATGAGCTGCTATATCGAGGCCTGCGGTATCGCACCCTCGCAGGCGGTTGGTTCTCTCGGTGCCGGTGTCGGCCTCTGGGAATCGGCGGAAGTGCGGGTGAATGCCGTTGGCACAATCGAGGTTCTCACCGGCTCGCATAGCCATGGGCAGGGCCACGAAACCACCTTTGCCCAGCTGGTTGCGGATCGCCTCGGCGTACCGCTCGCCAGCGTCAATATCGTTCATGGCGATACCGACAAGGTACAGATGGGCATGGGCACCTACGGCTCGCGTTCCGGTGCCGTCGGCATGTCGGCCATCGTCAAGGCGCTCGACAAGGTCGAGATGAAGGCGAAGAAGATTGCGGCGCATCTGATGGAGGCCGACGAGAGCGACATCGTCATCGAAAATGGCGAGTTGAAGGTGGCGGGCACGGACAAGACGCTGCCCTGGTTCCAGGTGGCACTCGCCGCTTACACTGCCCATAACCTGCCTTCGGGCATGGAGCCGGGCCTGAAGGAAACCGCGTTCTATGATCCGTCCAACTTCACCTTCCCGGCGGGTTGCTACATTGCCGAGGTGGAAATCGATCCCGATACCGGCAAGACGGAGATCATCCAGTTCGTAGCTGCCGATGACTTCGGCAACATCATCAACCCGATGATCGTCGAGGGGCAGGTGCATGGGGGCTTGGCGCAAGGTATTGGTCAGGCGCTCCTGGAAGAAGTGCGCTATGACGAGGTGAGCGGCCAGCTTCTGACGGCAAGCTACATGGATTATGCCATGCCGCGGGCCGACGATCTGCCTTCGTTCAAGCTCTCGCACCAGAACACGCCGTGCCCCAGCAATCCGCTTGGCATCAAGGGCTGTGGCGAGGCAGGTGCCATCGGTTCGCCACCAGCGCTCATCAATGCCATCACCGATGCCATCGGTGTGGAGATCACCATGCCAGCAACACCGCTCAAGGTGTGGCAGGCGCTTCAATCCGCCCAGCCGCGCATGGCTGCCGAATAAGAGGAGGGATCAAGCATGTATGATACCAATTACCACCGCGCCTCCTCGGTCGAAGAGGCTGTGAAGCTGCGGTCGTCGCAGGATGAGGCCCGCTATCTTTCCGGCGGCATGACGCTGATCGCCACCATGAAGCAGCGGCTTGCCGCGCCTTCGGACCTGGTGGATCTGCGGCATGTGGCCAGCATGAAGGGGATCTCGGTCGAAGGGCGCAAGGTGCGTATCGGAGCCGCAACAACCCATGCAGAAGTCGCTTCGTCGTCGGCGCTTCGGGCCGTATGCCCCGCTATCTGCCATCTGGCCGGCATGATCGGTGATCCGCATGTGCGCCACATGGGCACGATCGGCGGTTCCGTTGCCAACAACGATCCGGCAGCCGATTATCCGTCCGCCGTGCTGGCACTCAATGCAACGGTCGTGACGGATCGCCGGGAGATTGCGGCCGACGATTACTTCCAGGGCATGTTCGATACGGCACTGGAAGAGGGCGAGTTGATCACGGCCATCACCTTCGAAGTGCCGGAAAAAGCTGGCTATGCCAAGTTCCCCAATCCGGCCTCGCGCTATGCCCTGACCGGCGTGTTTGTCGCTAAGCATGCTTCCGGCGTTCGTGTTGCTGTCACCGGGGCGGGCTCCAATGGCGTGTTCCGCGTACAGGATCTGGAGGCTGCACTTTCGGCAAACTGGTCTGCCGAATCAGTGTCGTCTGTCACTGTCGATGCGAGCCAGATGATGGAAGATATGCACGCAACGCCGGACTATCGCGCCAATCTCGTCAAGGTCATGGCGAAGCGGGCGGTGCAGGCTGCGGGGTAATTTCTTCGCCTAAAACTACTTGGGGCGGTGAAAACCGCCCCTTTTTTATCTCTGCTTGATGTGAATCAATTTTTTCTTATGACAGCTTTCATAAATTCATATTGGAATGATTCAAAAAAATGCGCCAAATGCCGCAGGTGGCATGGAATCGCTGGTTGCAGGCTTGACGGGACAAACCTCAACACCCAAAACGGGGTGCAGGTTCTGGAGTGTAAGAATGGATTTCGAGGCATTTTTCAAGGGCGAGCTGAACAGCCTTCATCAGGAAGGCCGCTATCGCGTGTTCGCCGATCTCGAGCGTCACCGTGGAAACTTTCCGCGGGCAACGCGCCACACTCCGGAAGGCAAACGCGATGTCACCGTCTGGTGTTCCAACGATTATCTTGGCATGGGCCAGCATCCGGCTGTGATTGCAGCCATGCATGAGGCGATCGATCACTGTGGCGCGGGTGCTGGCGGCACCCGGAATATTTCTGGAACCACCCACTATCACGTTCTGTTGGAGCAGGAACTTGCCGATCTGCACGGCAAGGAAGCGGCTCTGATCTTCACCTCGGGCTATGTGTCGAACTGGGCAACGCTCGGTACGCTGGGTGCGAAGATTCCGGGTCTCATCATCTTCTCGGATGCTCTGAACCACGCTTCGATGATCGAAGGCATTCGCTTCGGCAAGTGCGAACGCGTCATCTGGAAGCATAATGATCTGGATGATCTGCGCGCCAAGCTGGCCGCTGCGGATCCGAAGGCTCCGAAGCTCATCGCATTCGAGAGCGTCTATTCCATGGATGGCGATATCGCGCCGATCAAGGAAATCTGCGATTTGGCCGATGAATTTGGCGCCATGACCTATCTGGACGAGGTGCATGCCGTTGGCATGTATGGTCCGCGCGGTGGCGGCATTGCCGAGCGCGAAGGCCTGATGGATCGCATCACCATCATCGAAGGTACGCTGGGCAAAGCCTTCGGCGTTATGGGTGGTTACATCACGGGCTCCAATGCCGTGTGCGATTTCATTCGCTCCTTTGCGTCCGGCTTCATCTTCACGACAGCCATTCCTCCGGCGCTTGCTGCCGGTGCGGTCGCCTCCATTCGTCACCTGAAGAACAGCCCGTTCGAGCGCGCTCGTCATCAGGATCGCGTCCGAAAGCTGCGCGCTTCGCTGGATGCGCGTGGCATTCCGCACATGATGAACCCGAGCCATATCGTGCCGGTCATGGTGGGTGATGCGGCCAAGTGCAAGTGGATCTCGGATCTGCTGCTCGATCACTCGGACATTTATGTTCAGCCGATCAACTACCCGACGGTGCCACGCAAAACCGAGCGTCTGCGCATCACGCCGACACCACTGCATTCAGATGCCGATATCGAGCATCTGGTCAGTGCGCTGCACCAGCTCTGGTCGCGTTGCGCACTGGCGCGTGCGGTGGCCTGAGGCGCGCAATAGAGCATAACGGTAATGAGGATCGCGGTGACGCGGTCCTTTTTTTATACCAAATATTTTATTTTCAATATCACATGTGATATCATGATTGTCGTTGATGCGAATGTGTTTCTGTCTGCCTTGCGTTCTTCTCAAGGAGCGTCACACCAGATTTTGCGTTGTATGCTCACGGGCGAAATTGCGTTTGCGCTGACACCCGCGGTTGCTCTGGAATATGAGGATGTTGTGAAACGTTCTGGTCTTTTAGGTCAGCCTCCTGCGCTCCGTATGAATGAGGTTGATGTTGTTCTCGATGCGCTGTTCAGTCGGGCGCACATCGTATCACCCTATTTTCGGTTTCGTCCGTTTCTGGATGATCCGAAAGACGACATCTACATCGAATGCGCGCTCTCAGCAGGTGCTGAGCTCATTGTCACCAGCGACAGACACTTTCAGCATCCTGCGGTTCATGCCTTCGGGTTGTCGGTGATGCGTGCGGCGGAGTTCTGGCAGCGGTACGCAACAAGGAGAAAGATGATATGAGCACTTATCCACTTCGCTTGGCTGATCATGTCATGGAAGAGGCCAAACAAGCCGCTGCGGAAGACAATGTTTCATTGAACCAGTTGCTCTCTGCTTTCATCGCCGATGGGATAGGGCATCGTAGGGCGATTCTCTCGATGAAAAAGCGTGCCGAGCGTGGGGATGTTCAGGCAGCACTGGCGGTGTTGGATCGCGTTCCCGCTGCGAAACCAGATGTTGGAGATGAACTCCTGTAATCCTTCTTCTGTCGTTCACACAATCCGATACGGCACGATCGAACGGTTGTCGTGATCGACCGTCAGCCTGCTTTTGAGCGGGGGCATGGCCCTTTGCGGGCAGTTGTGGCGCTCGCAGATGCGGCAGGATATGCCGATGGGCTCGAAGGCTGCGCGGCTGTCGAGATCCAGATCGTCGGCATAGACGAAGCTGTCCGCATAGGAAATCTCGCAGCCGAGTGCCAGCGCATAGCGCGGTTGCACGGCGCGAAAGCCGCCGCTGCCCTTGGTAATCTGGGTGGCGAGACAGAGGTATCGCACCCCGTCAGGCGTTTCCGCCAGTTGCCGGATAATGCGGCCCGGCATTTCGAAAGCCTGATGCACATTCCATAAGGGGCAGGCGGCACCGAAGCGAGCGAACTGAAGCTTGGCGGCGCTGTGGCGCTTGGTGATGTTTCCTGCCCGATCCACCCGCGCGAAGAAAATGGGAATGCCCTTCTGCCCCGGTCTTTGCAGCGTGCTCAACCGGTGGCAGATCTGTTCCAGGCTCGCGCCGAAATGGGCGGAGAGCAGGTCGAGATCATGGCGCAGGTCGCGGGCGCGTTTCAGGAAGCTTTCGTAGGGGAGAAGAAGGGCGCCGGCGAAATAGTTCTGTAAGCCAATGCGACAGATTTCCACCGCTTCGGTTGTCCGAAAACCGGCCTCGCGGGCGGCGCGATCAATGGGTTCTGCGGCGAAAAGCTGGGCAATCTGAAGCGCCATCTGGAAATCGCGAGTGGCGGGCGTCGCATAGGCGTTCAGCGAGAGACGACGGGAGGCTGGATCGAAGCTGCGGATGAGTTCGTCCTTCAGGGAGGTGCGCTCTACACGCACACCAAAACGGTTGAGCAGAAAGTGCTGCAAGGCCGAGTGGTTGTCCCCGCCGCCAAGGCCGATCTCGGCCGCCAGACGCTCGGCCAGGATATCCAGTTCGTGAATGTAGTTGTCCACGAAATGGAAGTAGTCGCGCACCTCGTCGTAGGGCGTAGTCTCGCTCAGCGCCGCGCGACCCAGCCGGTCATCCATGCTGGCCAGTTGTTCGCTAGAACGGCGATAGGCCTGATGCGCGGCAATCAGCGCATGGGCAATGGCAGGTGCGTTCTGCGTCACCAGCTTCAGATCCTGCAGGCTGCCCGTGTAGCCTTCAAACAACGGATCGGAGAGGGCTTCAGACAAGGCGGAAAGAAGACGGTCCCCTTCGCCGGAAGAGAGATCAGCAATGCTGACACCGAATTTTTCCGCCAGCGCCAGCAGAACGGCAGCGGATACGGGACGCTGGTTGTTCTCAATCTGGTTCAGGTAGCTGGTCGAGATCCCGAGCCGTTCTGCGAACTGGCTTTGTGTGGCACGGGCCGCCTCCCGCACATCCCGAACTTTTCGACCGATATAGAGCTTGCCAATCGCCATGAGTTTGCAACTTCGCAAAATGCAGTTTGCATATTTATAGATTACACATTGCCACCTCTTCAACCAAAATCCATGTTTCGCCTGCATGGTCAACGCGATACAAGAGCAAGACAAATTCAGGGGAGGCATCATTGCGCGCAGTTTTGAGCGAAGTGGAAGCACGGCGGGCAGAGGCACGCCTTGGTGGCGGCCAGAAGCGCATCGACGCGCAGCACGCCAAGGGGAAGCTGACGGCGCGCGAGCGTATCGAGGTGTTGCTTGATGAAGGCTCCTTCGAAGAATACGATATGTATGTCACGCATCGTTGCGTCGATTTCGGCATGGAAAGCCAAAAGGTAGCCGGCGATGGCGTCGTTACCGGCTGGGGCACGATCAACGGTCGGCAGGTCTACGTTTTCTCCCAGGATTTTACCGTTCTTGGCGGATCGCTGTCTGAAACCCATGCGCAAAAGATCTGCAAGATCATGGATATGGCGGTTCGTGTCGGCGCGCCGGTCATCGGCCTGAATGATTCGGGTGGTGCCCGCATTCAGGAAGGCGTGGCGTCGCTGGCCGGTTACGCGGAAGTCTTCCGCCGCAATGCGGAGGCCTCTGGTGTCATTCCGCAGATCTCGGTCATCATGGGGCCTTGCGCGGGTGGCGCTGTTTATTCGCCTGCCATGACGGATTTCATCTTCATGGTGCGCGATAGCTCCTACATGTTCGTCACCGGCCCCGATGTGGTAAAAACGGTCACGAACGAAATCGTGACGGCGGAAGAGCTGGGCGGCGCTTCCACCCATACGAAGAAGTCTTCCGTGGCCGATGCGGCCTATGAAAACGATATCGAGACGCTGGAAGCAGTACGCCAGCTGTTCGATTTCCTGCCGCTCAACAATCGCGAAAAGCCACCGGTGCGGCCCTTCTTCGATGATCCGGCCCGGGTGGAAATGCGGCTCGATAGCCTGATCCCGGATTCGCCTACCAAGCCTTACGACATGAAGGAACTCATCTACGCGATTGCTGATGAGGGTGACTTCTTTGAAATTCAGGAAGCCTTTGCAAAGAACATCGTCACCGGCTTCATCCGTCTGGAAGGACAGACGGTGGGCGTCGTCGCCAACCAGCCAATGGTGCTGGCGGGCTGCCTCGATATCGATGCATCGCGCAAGGCAGCGCGTTTCGTGCGCTTCTGCGATGCTTTCTCGATCCCGATCCTGACGCTGGTGGATGTGCCGGGCTTCCTGCCGGGTGTGGCGCAAGAATATGGCGGCGTGATCAAGCACGGCGCAAAGCTGCTGTTTGCCTATTCGGAAGCCACCGTGCCGATGGTGACCCTGATTACCCGCAAGGCCTATGGCGGTGCCTATGACGTGATGGCTTCCAAGCACATTGGCGCTGATGTGAACTATGCCTGGCCGAGTGCGGAAATTGCCGTCATGGGAGCCAAAGGGGCAACCGAAATTCTCTATCGTTCCGAGCTTGGCGATGCGGACAAGATCGCGGCACGCACCAAGGAATATGAGGAGCGGTTTGCCAATCCCTTCGTGGCGGCGGAAAGGGGCTTCATCGATGAGGTAATCATGCCGCATTCGTCGCGCCGCCGCATTGCGCGGGCTTTCGCCTCGCTGCGCAACAAGCAGATTAACACCCATTGGAAAAAGCACGACACGATCCCGCTTTGAGGCTCGCGTATCCAGTGTGAACACTTATATCTTGCGGGTTACGCCCTTCCTCCACGGCGTCAGCCTCTTGAAACAAGGATTTCAATTCCATGAGTGATTCCAAATTTCCGCCGGAAAAGAACCTGCCAGCCGGCTATGAACCGCCCAAGGTCTGGACCTGGGAGCCTGGCAATGGCGGCGCCTTTGCCAGCACCAATCGACCCATCGCCGGGTCCACGCATGAGCAAGAACTGAAGGTCGGCAAGCATCCGCTGCAGCTTTACTCACTGGGCACACCAAACGGCCAGAAGGTCACGATCCTGCTGGAAGAACTGCTGGAAGCCGGTCACACCGGTGCCGAATACGATGCCTGGCTCATCAATATCGGCAAGGGCGATCAGTTCGGTTCCGGCTTTGTCGGTGTCAATCCGAATTCCAAGATCCCGGCTTTGATGGATCATCAGCCGAAAAGCGGCGGCGAGCCTGTGCGCTTGTTCGAATCCGGCTCCATTCTCGTCTATCTGGCGGAAAAGTTTAGCGCGTTTCTGCCCGGCGATCTGCGGGCCCGTGCCGAGGCCATGAACTGGCTGTTCTGGCAGATGGGTTCAGCGCCTTTCGTCGGCGGCGGTTTCGGCCACTTCTTTGCCTACGCGCCGATGAAAATCCAGTACGCCATCGATCGCTACGCCATGGAGACCAAGCGCCAGCTGGATGTGCTGAACCGGCAGTTGGCCGAGAATGAGTTTGTCGGTGGCAGCGAATACACCATTGCCGATATGGCGATCTGGCCCTGGTATGGTCGCCTTGCACTGGATTCCTCCTATCCGAATGCAGGCGAATTCCTGTCAACCGCTGAATACGAACATGTGGTGCGCTGGGCCAAGCAGTTGGCGGCGCGTCCCGGTGTCAAGCGCGGCGGCATCGTCAACAAGGCCTCGGGCGATCCGGGTTCCTTCCTGCCTGAGCGTCACGATGCGTCCGACTTCAACGGTCTGAACGTCTGATCATACACATTGGCCTGCCTCTTCCTCGGAACGGGCAGGCCGCCGACACATAAGAATCAACTGGAGACTGCCCGTGGCCAACCTGCCGGAAATGACGAAACACCGAGGCTTTCCAGGAGGAATGCCGGGCACCGGCGTGCAGTTCACCATTCGTCGTGCCAACCCGAAGGGCGTGACACCGCTCAAGGCTATTCCACGCAAGGCCCGTCCCGGCACCAAGGAACACCGCATCGATGCGGCCTTCCTGCATGCACTGTGGCATCATTTCGGCGACCAGCCATTTGAGCGCGGCAATCTGGATGCCGCCCGCCTCAGCCTGCTGTTCGGGCGCGAAGTGGTGCCTGTCGACAAGGATTTCGATCCGCAATCCTACGAGGCGCTGCTGCAGATCAATGAACGCGTAGCGCGTCAGAATTTCCCTGAATCCTTCGAAGATGTGTTTGAGGTCTAGAGCCATGGCCAAGACCCCTGAAATGCCAAAGCATCGCGGTTTTCCGCTGGGGCTTCCCGGAACGCAGTGGCAGTACACACTGCGCCGCGCCAATTCCAAGGTGACCAAACTCACGGCCATGCCGCGCCATCGTACCATGGACCAGACAGTGGCTCTGGCGGATGCCGGTTTCCTGCAAGCGCTGTGGCAGTTTTTCGGAGCGGAACCCTTCGAGCGCGGCAATCTGGATGGCGAGCGGCTTGGCCGTCTGTTCGGACGGGAAGTGGTTGCCGCAGAACGCGGCTTCGATCCCTCATCCTATACGGCGCTGTTGAAGATCAACGAGGCCGCCGCGCGGAAAAATTTCCCGAGTGCTTTTGAAGATTTAGGTCAGGGGTGACACGATGCCGATCCAGAAAATCCTGATTGCCAACAGAGGCGAAATCGCTTGCCGCGTCATTCGCACGGCGAAGAAAATGGGCATCAAGACGGTCGCCGTCTATTCGGATGCCGATGCGAATGCGCTGCATGTGCGTGAGGCCGATGAAGCGGTGCATATCGGTCCGGCACCGTCGTCGCAGTCCTATATCGTCATCGACAAGATTATGGATGCAATCCGCCAGACCGGTGCCGATGCCGTGCATCCCGGTTACGGCTTCCTGTCGGAAAATCCGCTGTTTGCAGAGGCGCTGGAGAAGGAAGGCGTAACCTTCATTGGCCCACCGGTCGGTGCCATTCAGGCCATGGGTGACAAGATCACCTCGAAGAAAATTGCGGCGGAAGCGGGCGTTTCCACCGTTCCCGGCCATATGGGGCTTATCGAAGATGCGGATGAGGCGGTGAAGATTTCCGCAGCCATCGGTTATCCGGTCATGATCAAGGCGTCCGCTGGCGGTGGCGGCAAGGGCATGCGCATTGCCTGGAACGATGCGGAAGCCCGCGAAGGCTTCCAGTCTTCCAAGAACGAGGCGAAAAGCGCGTTTGGCGACGACCGCATCTTCATCGAGAAATTCGTCACCGAACCACGCCATATCGAAATCCAGGTGCTGGGCGACAAGCACGGTAACTGCCTTTATCTTGGCGAGCGGGAATGCTCCATCCAGCGCCGTAACCAGAAGGTTATCGAAGAGGCTCCGTCGCCGTTCCTCACACCTGAGACCCGTCGCGCCATGGGCGAACAGGCCGTGGCTTTGGCGAAAGCTGTCGGTTACCACTCGGCAGGTACGGTGGAATTCATCGTCGATGGCAAGGCCAACAAGTTCTACTTCCTCGAGATGAACACCCGTTTGCAGGTGGAACATCCGGTGACCGAACTCGTCACCGGCATCGACCTTGTGGAACAGATGATCCGCGTTGCCTCGGGCGAAAAGCTTGCTCTGCTCCAAGACGATGTGAAGCTGAACGGCTGGGCCATCGAAAGCCGCCTATATGCGGAAGATCCGTTCCGCAACTTTCTGCCCTCCATTGGCCGTCTCAGCCGTTACCGCCCGCCTGTCGAGGGTAAGCAGGCTGAGGGCACGGTGGTGCGCAACGATACCGGCGTCTATGAGGGCGGCGAGATCTCGATGTATTACGATCCCATGATCGCCAAGCTCTGCACCTGGGGTGAGACCCGCGAGGCGGCAATCGATGCCATGCAGGCGGCGCTCAATGATTTCGAGGTGGAAGGCATCGGTCATAACCTGCCCTTCCTCTCTGCCGTCATGGGGCAGGAGCGCTTTCGTTCCGGCAAGCTGACGACAGCCTATATCGCGGAAGAGTTTCCCGAAGGCTTCTCCGGTGTCACGCCGGATGCAAGTGCCTCGCAGAAACTGGCCGCCATTGCTGCTGTCATCAATGCCCATGTGCAGAGCCGTGCGGCGCAGATTTCCGGCACCATCGGCAACCATGCCCGCAAGGTGGGCAAGGACTGGGTGGTGCAGCTGGGCGATGTCAGCCATGCCGTTTCGCTTTCAAGCGGTGCGGATGCGCAGGTCGTCACGTTCAACGAAGGTGGCGAAAGCGTCACGGTCGCCGGTTCCTGGCATCCGGGCCAGACGCACGCGCATTTCCTGCTGAACGGGCAAAAGCTGGGCGTGAAGGTGGATCTCGTCGGATCTGCTATCCGCCTGCGCGCCAACGGCATGGATGTGTCGGCGCGTGTGCGTAGCCCACGTGTGGCGGAACTGGCAAAGCTTATGCCGGTCAAGCTGCCGCCGGATACCTCGAAGATGCTGCTCTGCCCCATGCCGGGCGTCATTACCGGCGTCGCGGTGAAGGTGGGTGACACGGTGGAAGCCGGTCAGACGCTCGCCACCGTCGAAGCCATGAAGATGGAAAACGTGCTGAAAGCCGAGCGTCGTGGCGTGGTGAAGCGTGTTGCCGCCAGTGCCGGTCAGAGTTTGGCGGTGGACGAACTGATCATGGAGTTCGAGTAAGATGGGATCTAACGGTTTGGAAAAGTGGTCAAGCGTCGCCGAACGTTTTGCCAAGCCGTTTGAGGATGTGCTTCTCGTGGTCTTGGCCACGGAAAAATACCGCCAAGACCTTCACTTCCTGCCTTGCTTCATCGACTTTGAAATAGAAAATCGTGCGATTCTTGGTCACCTGTCGCAATCCAGGCGAAATCTGATGCCGCAGACTCCCCTGGTGCGGAGCACGAACAAGCGCCAGCATATCACTGTCTATAGCTTTCAAGCGCGCGGCGGCACGTGCAACGGCGTCCTGCAAGTCATCTCCAAGAGAGAGATAGGACTCGACAAGATGCTCGAAAGTCAGGTTGAGGTCTTGGTCCGCTGCAGGGGCCCGGAACAGCTCAAAAACCATATTCTGCTTTCTTGCGTGCAATCAACGCATCAATACGGCGGCTGCTTTCCTCCGCATTCAGGAAAGGCCCCTTGCTTCTCTCTTCGATTAGTCCCCGCAGAGCCGCCAATTCCGCTTCCTTCATCTCCGTCTGCTCGCGCAGCAGCTCCAGCCCCTGCTGCACTACGGCGCTCACGCTTGAATAGCGGCCTTCTTCAACCAGTCGGCGGGCAAAGGCGTCTTGCTGGTCGGAAATGGATACGGATGCTTTTACGGTCATGGCTCAAGGCTCCCGTGAAAAATGCGCTCAATATGCTACTGAGTAGCAATTTCGTCAATCTCAACGCCGCGCTGACTGTGATGTCGGCCTCTGGAGGATCAGCCCGATGAGCAAGAAAACCGTTGCCGACTGGCAGGTGCTGGCCGAGAAGGAACTAAAAGCATCACCGGACAAGCTCATCTGGAACACGCCGGAAGGCATTCCGGTGAAGCCGCTCTACACGGCGGAAGATCTTGACGGCGTCGAGCATCTGGAAAGCCTGCCGGGCTTCAAACCCTTCGTGCGCGGTCCTCGCGCCACCATGTATGCGGGGCGCCCCTGGACGATCCGCCAATATGCGGGCTTTTCGACCGCTGAGGAAAGCAATGCGTTTTATCGCAAGGCGCTGGCTGCCGGTCAGCAGGGTGTGTCCGTCGCCTTCGACCTTGCCACCCACCGCGGCTACGATTCCGATCATCCGCGCGTCGTCGGCGATGTCGGCAAGGCGGGCGTGGCGATCGACTCGGTCGAGGATATGAAGATCCTGTTCAACGGAATTCCGTTACAGGATATCTCCGTTTCCATGACCATGAACGGCGCGGTCATTCCGATCCTCGCGAACTTCATCGTGACGGGGGAGGAGCAGGGCGTTTCGCGGGATCTGCTCTCGGGCACCATTCAGAACGATATTCTGAAGGAGTTCATGGTTCGCAACACCTACATCTATCCGCCGGAGCCTTCCATGCGGATCATTGCGGATATCATCGCCTATACGGCCAAGGAAATGCCGCGCTTCAACTCCATCTCGATTTCCGGCTATCACATGCAGGAAGCGGGCGCGACGCTGGTGCAGGAACTGGCCTTCACGCTGGCGGATGGTCGGGAATATGTACGGGCCGCCTTGGCGCGTGGGTTGAACGTTGATGAATTTGCCGGGCGCCTGTCCTTCTTCTTCGCCATCGGCATGAACTTCTTCATGGAAGCAGCAAAGCTTCGCGCTGCGCGCCTGCTCTGGTCGCGCATCATGGAAGAGTTCGAGCCCAAGAAGCCCGGCTCGCTGATGCTGCGCACCCACTGTCAGACCTCGGGCGTCTCGCTTCAGGAGCAGGACCCATATAATAACGTCATCCGTACGGCCTATGAGGCGCTGTCGGCGGTGCTGGGCGGCACGCAGTCTCTCCATACCAACGCGCTGGATGAGGCGATTGCCCTGCCGACCGAGTTTTCGGCGCGTATTGCCCGCAACACACAGCTTATTCTTCAGCATGAAACGGGCGTCACCAAGGTGGTCGATCCGCTGGCGGGCTCCTATTACGTCGAGAGCCTGACCAAGGAACTGGCGGACAAGGCCTGGGCGCTGATCGAAGAGGTCGAGGCCCTGGGCGGCATGACCAAGGCTGTGGCTGATGGTCTTCCCAAGCGCTTGATCGAGGAGGCGGCAACCCGGCGGCAGGCGCGTGTGGATCGCGGCGAGGAGATCATCGTCGGCGTCAACAAGTACCGGCTGGAGAATGAAGAGCCGATCGATATTCTCGACATCGACAACACCGCTGTCCGCAATTCGCAGATCAAGCGGCTGGAGCAGATTCGTCGCCAGCGCGATCCGAAACGCGTTGAGGAGGCACTGGCAGCGCTGACCAAGGTCGCTGAAACCGGAGAGGGCAATCTCCTGGAGAAGGCGGTCGAGGCTGCCCGCGCCCGCGCAAGTGTCGGTGAAATTTCCGATGCCATGCGCGCCGTTTTCGGAGATCACTCTGCCGTGCCGGAAGTGGTGAGCGATATCTATGGTCCGGCCTATGCGGATGATCCCGAATATCAGACGCTGACCGGGCGTCTCTCGGAATTTGCCAAGGCAACGGGCATCAAGCCGAAGATGCTGGTCGCCAAGCTCGGTCAGGATGGCCATGATCGCGGTGCGAAGGTCATTGCCTCTGCATTCGGCGATATCGGCTTTCAGGTGATTGCCGGTCCGCTGTTCCAGACACCGGAAGAGGCGGCATCGCTTGCCGTATCCGAAAAGGTGCAAGTGGTCGGCATGTCATCGCTGGCGGCCGGTCACAAGACGCTGGCGCCGCAGCTCGTCGAGGCCTTGAAGGCGAAGGGGGCGGAAGAGGTGATTGTCGTGGTGGGCGGCGTCATTCCCCGGCAGGATTACCAGTTCCTGCTGGATTCCGGCGTTGCTGCAGTCTTCGGTCCCGGCACCAATGTGCTGGATGCCGCCCGCGCCATTCTCGACCTGATGGAAGGGCGGCGGCGCAACGCCTGAAGTTGCTCTGTTTGACGCATTTCCAGACGGAAAACCGGGTGCCACTTTTCCTGGAAATGCTTAAGGTAACTTCGCCTTCGCCCGGTGGCGCGCTTCCAGATCGGCAGCGAACACATCATCCATGGTTGCTGCTGGCGGCAGATGCGCCAGCTCGTCCATGACGGCTTCGGTAATCTCTGCCATGGCGAGGAAGGGAAGCTCGCCCGCAATGAAGGCCTCCAGCGCCACTTCCTTTGCACCGTTGAGCACAGCGCCCTGCACCCCGCCGCGTGTCATGGCAAGCCGCGCCAGCCGGAGCGCCGGAAAGCGGGTCTCATCGGGCGCTTCGAAATCCAGTCGAGAGAGCTTGGCGAAATCCAGCCGCTCCACCGGCAGCTTCCCGCGGCGGGGATAATGCAGGGCATAGCCTATGGCGTGGCGCATATCCGGGCAGCCAAGCTGGGCAAGAACGGAGCCATCCGCATAACCTACCATGGAATGAATGATCGATTGCGGATGAACGATCACCTCCACCTGTTCCGGCGAGAGGCCGAAGAGGTGTTTCGCCTCGATCATCTCCAGCGCCTTGTTGAACATGGAGGCACTGTCGATCGAAATCTTCAGGCCCATGGACCAGTTGGGGTGCGCGCGTGCTGTCTCCACTGTCACGCCCGCCATCTGTTCGCGCGTAAAGGTGCGGAACGGCCCGCCGGATGCGGTGAGAATCACGCGCTCGATGGCGTGGCGCTGGTTCTCCTCCAGCACCTGAAAAATGGCATTGTGTTCGCTGTCGACCGGCAGCAGACGACCGCCACCAGCTTTGACGGCTGAGATGAACAGGTCACCAGCAGAAACGAGGCATTCCTTGTTGGCGAGCGCGATGTCTGCGCCGCGTTTGGCCGCCGCCAGCGTGGGGCCAAGCCCTGCCGTGCCGACGATGGCGGCCATCACCATGTCCGCTTCGGCGCTTGCCGCCTCCAGGAGGCCGGTCTGGCCAGCGGCCACTTCAATACCGGTGCCGGACATGAGATCGCGTAGCGCCACATACTGGCTTTCATCGGCGGTGACGGCGAGTTTTGCGCGATGCGCCTTTGCCTGCTCGGCCAGAAGCTCGATGTTTCCGGCGCCCGTCAGGGCGACAACCTCGAAACCGTCCGCCTCATCGAGGTGCGTCAGCACATCCAGCGTATTGGTGCCGATGGAGCCCGTCGAACCCAAGATGGAAATGCTGCGTCTGGCAGAAGTCATTCTTTCCCGTTCCTCATTCACCTGCCCGTTTACAGGCGGCGCCTGTCCCTCACAAGAGCTTATCAAGTCGCATTGAATTTCCCCTGTTTCATTGCCAGATGGCAGAGTCGGGTCGCAAGCGAATCGGGAGATCATGCATGGTGGAAAAAGTTCTGAACACATCCTGTGCCATCGCAGGTGGCGGTCCGGCTGGCCTCATGCTGGGGCTTCTTCTGGCGCGTGCCGGGGTCGATGTGACCGTTCTCGAAAAGCACGATGATTTCCTGCGCGATTTTCGCGGCGATACGATCCACCCGTCTACGCTGGAGGTGATCTACGAACTGGGCCTTGAAGAGGAACTTCTCAAGCTTCCACACACGCGTGCGCCGAAACTCATGGCCGAGATGGGCGGCCAGACGATCACCATGGCGGATTTCTCGCGCCTGCCCGTGCGCAACCGCTTCATCGCCTTCATGCCGCAATGGGATTTCCTGAATTTTCTCGCAAGCCAGGCCGCGCGCTATCCCAACTTCCGCTTGCTGACAGGCGCAAGGGTCACAGAGGTGCTGGAGGAGGGGCATCGGGTTCGGGGCCTCAAGGTCGAAACCGCGGAAGGCACGTTGATGCTGCGGAGTGATCTGGTCGTAGCCGCCGATGGTCGCAATTCCGTGGTTCGGGAAAAGGCAGGTCTGGACGTGGAAAGCTTCGGCAGTCCCAGCGAAGTCGTCTGGATGAAGCTGTCCAAACAGGAGGGCGACCCGGCGCAAACCATGGGGCACGCGGGTCCGCGACAGGGCTTCGTACTGATCGATCGCGGCGATTACTGGCAGTGCGGCTATATCGTTCGCGGCGAAACATTCGAAGAGATCCGGCAGCGCGATCTGGAAGAATTCCGCAACAAGGTGCGTGCTGTTTCTCCCTTGCCAGCCGAGCGGATGGATGAAATTCAAGGCTGGTCAGATGTCAGCCTGCTGCAGGTGCGTATCGACCGGCTGAAGCAGTGGTGGAAACCCGGGCTGCTCGCAATCGGCGACGCGGCGCATGCCATGTCTCCCATTGGCGGCGTGGGGGTCAATCTCGCCATTCAGGATGCTGTTGCTGCTGCCAACATTCTCGCGGAACCGCTGGCAGGACATCGTCTGCAGGATGCGCATCTCGCGGCTGTGGAGAAGCGCCGTCTCTTCCCCACGAAAGCAACCCAGAAACTGCAGTTGATGATGCGCTCCAATCGCCGCAAGGAGTTGGTGCATGAGGAGCGGAAAAAGGGCCCTCCTGCCTTCATCCGTAATATTGCCCGCTTTCCATTGTTGGCTCATCTCGCAGGTCGCTTGATGGGCCTCGGCTTTCGAATGGAGCACGTACGAACCAAGTCGTTACTTTGAATTGTACAATCTTGGGGCGCTTTGATTTAAAATAAAACGAGCAGTGGTGGCGAAGATGTTTTATTCCGATACGGGAATCACTTCGTTTAGACCTCTGGATAGTATGTTATTGACATAATCCCCTTTTGTAATACTAATATTTTTCCGAATTTTTTACCAAGAGGTAAAATGGTGCCTCTTAATCGTCTTGCCCTCTTTCTTGTGAAGGTGGGCGGGAAGCGAGAACTGAAGCAATGAAAGGCTTCAAACGTGGATGTGTTTTCGATTTGCGTAATCCATGCTGAGGGATTTCAATGAGCGTAGATCATTTTGATGGCGCGCTGGTTCGCCAACTCGTCGCTTCGTGTGACCTTCAGGATGCTGCCCATATTCCCAAGGCTCTGTTTTCCTATATCAGCTCTGTCCTGAGCAGCCGGGAGCCGAATGTCTACCTCATTGACCTGCTCCCGTCGTTGAGTGCGGCAGTACAGGCGTTTCTGACAGGCATTGGTGCCTTCAACCGTAGCCCAATGCCCGAGTTGGAGGTTGCCCGCCGGCGTGGACGTCTTCTGGAATGTCTTGATGCATTCATGGATGAGGCGCGATTGAGCCAACAGAGCATGGCCTTCATGGAAGCGTTGCGCGCCAGCGATCGATCTTGACGTCGGTCGTGTTAGCGCTGTCATTTCAGATGTAGCTGTCGAGGGCGCCGTCGCCTCTGGCGGATTGCCGTGAGCGACACTACATCGCTGCCATGAAGAGATACTTGCCCCCGCGTACCCGCTCAAATGCGTCAGGCCTGACGCATTTGGATTCTCTGGAAAACTGGACGGAATTTGATCTTGTCTGATGGACACAAGCCAATTTCCGTTGTCCTGGCAGATCTGATTGCGGCTTTCGACGGACGAAACGTCACGCTGGGCGATCTTCTGGACCGGTTGGGCCACCAGGCTACGGCGGTGGTTCTTGTGATATTCGCCATTCCGGCGATCATTCCGACGCCGGGTATCCCGGCGGGAATGATCTTCGGAAGCGCACTTGCCGTGTTTTCCCTGCAACTTGTTGCTGGCGGGCGTGAGTTCTTACTCCCGAAAAGGCTGGCGAGAACCGCCCTTCCTCAAGGCCTTCTGCAGCGCATGCTGGCGTGGCTGGTGCCGAAACTGGCCTGGCTGGAGAGCTGGATGCGGCCCCGTATGGCGTGGTTGTCGCGCGATGGTGCCCTGCGGCTGCACGGATTGTTCGTGTTCGTCATGGCGGTTCTGATCGCGCTTCCCATCCCGTTCGGCAACGTGCTTCCGGGACTTGCCATCTTTCTCATCGGCATAGGTCTGGCGCAGCGGGACGGGGCAACCGTGCTCATCGGCTGGGGATTCGGTCTGGGCGCCTTGGCCTTTACCGCGTTCCTGTTCCTGGGCGGCTGGTGGCTGATCAGCGATTGGTTCGGCTGGGGCGGCGCATCGCGACCGCCAGCTTGATCGAGCACATCAGGCTTCGGTACCTTCTCTCTTTTGGGGAAGTGGCGTCCACGAGAGGATTCGAACCTCCGACCCCAGGATTAGGAATCCTGTGCTCTATCCTGCTGAGCTACGTGGACACGCTCTTTCGTCATACCGCAGCCTATTCCCGGGAACAAGCCCGGATTGAGGCTGCGCGGGAGCTTATGCCGCAAGGCGTTGTTCGGTCAGCTTCACCCAGTAAGAAATTCCGTAGGCGATCGCCTCGTCGTTGAAGTCGTAGGCGGGGTTGTGAAGTGCTGCCGTATCGCCATTGCCGATCATGATATAGGCGCCGGGACGGGCCTGCAGCATGAAGGCGAAGTCCTCGCCCGCCATGCTGGGATCGACTTCCGTGTTCACATTCGTCTCGCCGACGATATCGATTGCCGCCCGCGCGGCATGGACGGTCTCTTCCGGATGGTTGACCGTCACAGGGCATGAACGCTCGTAGTCAACCTCGGCAATCGCATCACTGGCGACCGCGATGCCTTCCGCAATCTGGCGGATCCGCTTTTCGGCAAGATCACGTACCTGCTCGTCCAGGCTGCGGACGGTTCCGGTGAGATAGGCTTCCTCGGGGATGATGTTGTGCGTGGTTCCGGCATGGAACTGCGTGATGGAAACCACGACGGAGCGCAGCGGATTGGCATTGCGTGCCGCGATCATCTGCAAGCCGTTGACGATCTGCGATCCGATCACGATCGGATCCGCCGTGCGATGGGGCTCTGCCGCGTGACCGCCGCGGCCGGTGATCTTGATCGAAAACTTGTCCGGGGCCGCCATGATGCCACCCTTGCGGATTGCGAAGGTTCCAAGCGGCATGCCCGGCATATTGTGCATGCCATAGACTTCCCGAATGCCGAAGCGCTCCATCATGCCGTCCTCGACCATGGCCAGCGCGCCACGGCCGCCTTCCTCGGCAGGCTGGAAGATGAGAGCGACAGAGCCTGCGAAGTTGCGGGTCTCTGCCAGATATTTGGCCGCTCCCAGCAGCATGGCCGTATGTCCATCGTGACCGCAGGCGTGCATCTTGCCGGGCAGTTTCGATGCATAGGGTTTGCCGGTAATTTCCTCCAGCGGCAGCGCATCCATGTCGGCTCGGAGCCCGATCACGCCGTCACCGGTATGACGCCCGCGAATGATTCCCACGACGCCGGTGCGTCCCAGGCCTGTCACAATCTCGTCAACGCCGAATGCCCGAAGCTGGGCTTCCACGAAAGCCGCAGTTTCCTCGACCTCATAAAGAATGCCAGGATTTTCATGAATATGGCGGCGCCATTCGGTAACTTCGTGCTGCAGTTCGGCTGCTCTATTGAGAACGGGCATTACGCTTCCTGTAGGACTTTGACGATAGTATCGAAGTGCGCATATTGCGCCGCGGAATTGACGGAATCAATCATCTTTGCCATTGCTAGGCCTCATTCACGCGTTCCAAGCGAAGACGTCGCACGCGTAGTCCCAGACGAGGTCTGATCCCTTGCCGAACCGGTCCACTCGCCTTCTTCGTTTCCCGAAGCCATTCTCCCTCATGCTGTCGCTGGTTCTCTCGACCTGCATCGCCAGCACGCAGGCGCTCGCCAACCCCAAGATCGTCGTGGATGTGCGCAGTGGCCGCGTGATCTCGCATCAGGACGCCTTCCGAAAATGGTATCCCGCTTCGCTGACCAAGCTGATGACGATCTATGTCACCTTCAAGGCCATCAAGTCGGGCAAGGTGTCCATGGATACGCCAGTCGTCTTTAGCAAGAAGGCGGCGGACCAACCGCCCAGCAAGCTGTTTCTGAAGCCGGGGTCATCCATGACGCTGGATGCGGCGCTGAAGATCCTGATGGTGAAGTCGGCCAATGACGTCGCGGTCGCGGTTGCGGAAACCGTCGGTGGTTCCAACGATCAGTTCGTCGCCATGATGAACGCGCAGGCACAACAACTGGGCATGCGTTCAAGCCGCTTCGTCAATCCGCACGGACTTCCCGGTCAGGGCCAGTACACGACGGCGCGCGACCTTGCTGTGCTGACGCTGCAGTTGAAGCGCGATTTTCCGGAATACCAGAGCTATTTCTCGCTGGAAGGTGTGACGACCGGTGCCAAGGAATATCCGAACTTCAACATGCTGATTGGCCGTTTTGACGGTGCCGACGGCATGAAGACAGGCTTCATCTGTGCATCGGGCTTTAATCAGGTCTCGTCCGCCACCCGCAATGGCCGCAGCGTGATCTCGGTCGTGCTGGGATCCGACAGTCTGGGAGGACGGGCTGACGATTCCGCCGAACTTTTGCAGGCGGGGCTGACGGCGCCTGCCAATGAGGGGGTGCCGCTGGCATCGCTTGCTCCCTATGGGCCGGATCAGGATCAGGTTGTGGACATCAGTGCGCAAATCTGCAATCCGAAGGCGGCAAAGGTGCGCAGTGAAGGGCGTGATGATGCCGGTCGCATGGTTCTGCATTCGCCCTATGTGCACGAGATGACACGTCCGCCGCAGTTCACTTTTGCAGGCGTTGTGCCAGTCGTGGAGCCCGAGAAGCCTGCAAAAGGCGCGAAGGGTCAGCCTGCCAGCGTACCTGTTCCCATTCCCCGTCCAGCCGCGCTGTGACGGTGTTCCAGAAAGACTTGCCGATGTCCTCCCCGCGTCAACCTATTCCGGTCTCCATTCTCACAGGGTTTCTCGGCGCGGGAAAATCCACGCTGCTGAATCGTATCCTGAAGGATCCGGCTGCGTCCGATACGGCCGTCATCATCAACGAGTTCGGCGAAGTCGGTATCGACAACTTCCTGGTGGAGTCTTCGGGCGATACGCTGCTGGAACTGTCGAACGGATGCCTTTGCTGCACGGTGCGCGGTGAACTGGTGGAGACGCTTGCCTCGCTGGTGGATCAGATCCAGACCGGTCGCCTGAAGCCTATCCGCCGCGTCGTGATCGAAACGACAGGTCTTGCCGATCCCGCTCCCGTCATGCAGGCGGTCATGGGCAATCCCGTCATCGCACAGAGTTTCAGCCTGGATGGCGTCGTGACCGTTGTGGATGCGGTGCATGGCGTTTCCACAATTCAGCGCCATCCCGAGGCGGTGAAGCAGGTGGCGGTCGCCGACCGGCTCGTTCTGACCAAGAAGACGCTCGCGGATGCTGCGGCCATTTCTGCTGTTCTGCGCCGTCTGAACGATCTCAATCCACGGGCGCAGATTCTCGATGGCGATCTGCCAGCCGCAAGCACCATCGATCTCCTCGTCAACGGCCTCTACGATCCCGAAAGCAAGGCGCCAGATGTCGCCCGCTGGCTGCAGGAGGAGCGGGAGCACGGCGACGAGCATCATGACCACCACGCGCATGAGCACGATCACGATCACGATCATGGTGATCACGCTCATGAGCACGGGCACGGCCATGAACATGGCCACGGGCATCATCACCATCATGATGTGAACAGGCATGGCGCGGATATCCGCTCTTTCTCGATCCTCCATGATGAGCCGATCGATCCTCTGGCGGTTGAGATGTTCGTGGATCTGCTGCGCTCCGCGCATGGGGACAAACTCCTGCGCATGAAAGCGATCGTTCAGCTTTCCGACAATCCGGAGCGTCCGCTGGTCCTGCATGGCGTGCAGAGCATCTTTCATCCGCCGCAGCGGCTTGCCGGCTGGCCGGAAGGGGCAGAACGGCGCACGCGGATGGTCCTGATCACGCAAGGATTGCCGGAGGAATTCGTTCAGGATCTTTTCGCGGCCTTTACGGGCCAGCCGAAGATTGACCGGCCGGATCGCGCAGCGCTTGAGGATAATCCGCTTGCTGTGCCTGGAATGCGCTTCTGATCGTCCAGGTCGGCCGACGGGACAGTCGGCTATCGATCAGGCCTTGCGGATAATGAAGCGATGGCCGCCCTCGGTCCGCTCGGTCGAGAGCAGGATGTGACCGTCTTCGCGGCAGAAATGCGGGATGTCGATCCCGGCCAAGGGATCCGTGGTGTCAACGATGAGTTCGCTGCCACTTGTCATGCGTAAGAGTTTCTTGCGGGCCTTGAGAACCGGGAGCGGGCATTTCAGCCCGCGCAGATCGTAGATCTCTCCCGGCATCGAGGTGCTTACCAGAACTTCCAGAACGGCTTCTTGGCGTCTTCCTGCGTGGCCGTCTGCTGAACCGAGGCATAGGCCATCGGGTTCTGAGCTGGAACCGGCACCTGGCCTGCGGACCTGGCGGCGGCGTTACCAGACGATTGTCCGGCACCCGGCTGCTTCTGCATGGAGGCAAACTGTGCGTTAGACGGTGCGTTTGCCGGTGCGCTGACCGCTATCGGGCCTGCCGCTTGCGGTGCAGTTCCGGTGCCCATGGCGCTCGCTACGCTCATGGTGGAGCGCTGGCCGGGAACCGAACCCGTCATCGTCACGCGGCCCTGCTTTGCTGCAGCCCCGCCCGGCTGGGCAGAAGCAAGCATCGTGCCCGGTGCAGGCTTTGCGGCCTTGTTCAGGCGAGCGGCCATCAGCACGTCAAACTCTTCCTGCTTGACCAGCTTTCCGGCTGCAAGCGATGTGCCGGTCGGCGCATAGGCGATATCCTTGCCCTTGCGCTTGTCTGCAACCACGGCCTTGCGTTCTGCTTCCGTCGGCTCGTACCACACCATGCCGTCAAGCTTTTCGACCGCCTTGGCATAGGCCAGTTCATACTGCTTTTCGTAAGCCGACAATGCCGCAGACAGGGCAGGCGGGGTCGACATTGGCGGGCAGGCGGCACCGGCAGACGGCGCTCCCTGCATTTCCTGGTTGAAGACGTATTTCTTGCCGCAGACGCCCACGTCCGGCGGACGCTTGGTCACCTCGAAATTGTCGTAGCCGACCTTCAGCATCTTCCAGAAATCATAATTCTCGCTGGTGCGATGCCGCGCCATGTTTTCCGCCGTCATGCGGAAGGGGAAGGCCTGCAGTTGCACGCTGGACTGGCCGCCCTTGAAGGCATCGCGCGCGAAGGCGTAGATCTCGAGGATCTGCGCATCGGTCATTGAATAGCAGCCTGAAGACGAGCAGGCGCCGTGGATCATGAGGTTCGAACCGGTGCGGCCATTGGCTGCATCGTAACGGTTCGGGAAGCCGGTATTGATCGCGAGATAGTATTTGGAATTCGGATTCAGATGCGCGGGCGTCAGGTTGTAGAAACCTTCGGGTGCCTGCCGGTCGCCTTCCTTCACCTTGGGGCCCAGCTTGCCGGACCAGGCGCAGATGTCGTAATCGGTGATCTTCTCGAAGCGGTTGTCGGCGTGCGCCTTCCAGATCTCCATCTTGCCTTCTTCCTTGAAGACACGAATCATGATGGGAGAATTGCGCGGCATGTTGCGCTTCTGCATTTCCGCAACGAGGCGGTCGGGCAGAGGCTGCTCCGTCTTGTTCTTGACCTTCGACAGGTCAATGGTGGCCGTATCGATCGTATCGTTACAACCAGCCAGCGCGGTGGCCATCAGGAGAATGTAGGCGATATGTTTCAAGCGCATCGGAACTGATCACGTCAATCGGGCTACAGGTACAGGTTCATCCTAATACCCAGTATTTTCACGATAATAAAGCGGTAAGCTTTACATTCTCTTAACCGCTTCAGCACGGTCAAGTGTGCTGACATGCTTGCAAGCTGCGCCCGGTCAGGGCGAAAGACCCGGATTTCCCGGATCTTTCCGATATTTCATCAGAGATTGCGGCCAATAGCCAGAAATTTCTCGCGGCGTGCTTTTCGTACGGCTTCGGGCGAAAGCTTGCCAAGATCAGCGAGAGCAGCCTTGATCACGTCACCCGTCGCATCGATGGCGGCTTCCGGATCACGATGTGCGCCGCCCAGCGGCTCTGGGATGATGTCATCGATCACGCCCAGCGCCTTCAGATCCTGCGCGGTGATCTTCATCGCCGTTGCCGCTTCGCGGGCGCGGGTCGCATCGCGCCACAAGATCGAGGCTGCACCTTCCGGCGAGATGACGGAATAGATCGCGTGTTCGAGCATGTAGACCTTGTTGGCCGCGGCAATGGCGATTGCGCCGCCGGAGCCGCCTTCGCCAATCACGACGGAGACCATCGGCACCTTGATGCCAAGGCACATCTCGGTCGAGCGAGCGATGGCTTCCGCCTGTCCGCGCTCTTCAGCGCCGACGCCCGGATAGGCACCGGCCGTATCGACCAGCGAAATCACCGGAAGGCCGAAGCGGTCCGCCATCTCCATCACGCGGATTGCCTTGCGGTATCCCTCCGGACGGGGGCTGCCGAAATTGTGCTTGATGCGCGATTTCGTATCGTTGCCTTTTTCCTGGCCGATCACCGCAACGGGCTGGCCGTGGAAACGGGCAAGGCCTGCCTGGATGGCTGCGTCTTCGCCGAAGGAGCGGTCGCCGGCCAGGGGCGTGAATTCCGTGAACAACCGGCTCGCATAGTCCAGAAAATGCGGACGGCGGGCCGTACGGGCCACCATCGTCTTCTGCGCCGGCGTCAGCTTGGAGTACACGTCGCGTGTCGCTTCCTGGATGCGTTGTTCCAGGCGCTGAACTTCTTCGGACGTATCGATGCTCTCATCTTCCGCCGCAAGCTTCTTCAGCTCGTGGATCTTAGCCTCCAGGTCGGAGATGGGCTTTTCGAAGTCGAGATCGTTATGCATGAGCTCCGTTTTCCGATCGTTTGGCGGCCGTGCCGCGCTCCGCCCGGGCTCTAATCAGGGTTTTTCGCGCCTTTTGCAAGAGGGTGATGCGTTTCAACCACTTCTCTGAGCCGTTCTTCCAATACATGGGTATAGATTTGCGTGGTTGAAATATCTGAATGTCCAAGGAGTTCCTGTACCACGCGCAGGTCGGCACCGTTTTGCAAAAGATGGCTGGCAAAAGCATGGCGCAGGACGTGGGGCGAGATCGTCGCGGCCCTGATGCCCGCCCGTCCGGCCAGGCTCTTCAGGTCTCGGGCGAAGACCTGGCGCGGCAGGAAGCCCTGTTCGCTGCTGGCGGAGAATAGCCACGGGCTGTCGATATCCCCGGCTGCGATCGCCGCGCGCCGCGCGTCCGCATAGTCTGCCAGCGCCTTCACGGCGGATCGCGACAGCGGAACCAGGCGTTCCTTGTTGCCCTTGCCGCGGATGATGAGGAAGCGGCCCTCCTGATCCAGCACCTTTGCCGGCAGCGACACCAGTTCGCTCACGCGCATGCCCGTGGCATAGAGAAGTTCCAGAAGCGCCAGCATCCGAAGTCTAAGCAGCCTTCCCGGTCCCTCTTCGGATGCTTCTGCCTGCGCTCGCTCCAGAAGACGACTCACATCGGCTTCGCTCAGGATTTTCGGAATGGACTGCGGTTTTTTCGGCGCATCGAGAATGGAGCTCGGGTCGTCGCCGCGAATGTTTTCCGCAAACAGAAACTTGTAGAACTGCCGTATGGCCGAGAGCCGCCTTGCCTGTGAGGATGCAGCAAAGCCCTGCTTTGCAAGGTGTGCGATGTAGGCGCCAAGATCGTTGCTGTCTGCTTTCAGAAGAGAGGTCTTCTTCTCGGAGAGAAACGAGGAGAGATCATCCAGATCGCGCTCATAGGAAGACAGCGTGTTTTCAGCCGAGCCACGCTCGGCGCTCATCATTTCCAGAAAGGCTTCCAGATGCGCGTGGGAGCGATCGCTCATGGTGAACCTGTGGCGGGCGTTGCCGGTGCCGCAGGTGGCGTCTGGGCAGGGTTCAGCCGCTCCGAGGGAATTCGCACCGTCACGTCACGTTCGCGCGGTTCCACGAAGATCGCCAGTGCGAAAAGTCCCGCATAGACGAGTCCGACAATGACGCCAATGGTGAACAGGAAGCGGAAGAGTGTTGGCATGGAGCGCTCCGGATTGTCGCCGCGCATTTATCGGCATTGATGCCCAAAGGTGCAAGGCCACATGCAAGATATGAGAGTTTTGGCGTGATTATGGTCTGAAGCCCTGTGCCGGTGCTTGACGCTGAACAATCATTTGTCGATAGGGTTCTGATCTTGTGGACTATTGAGAGGCCCATGCCCAATTCGATGCCCGATATCACGAAGCCTGCCCTCGGCATCAATCCGCTGGTCGAGCAGGCGCGCGCGGCTCTCGGTCGTCGCAATCTCATTTTCATCGGCTTGATGGGAGCTGGTAAGTCCGTCATCGGGCGGATGGTCGCCCAGCAGTTGTCGCTGCCCTTCATCGATACTGACGTGGAAATCGAGCGCGTTTCGCGCATGACGATTTCCGAATTGTTTGCGAGCTATGGCGAGCCGGAGTTTCGCGCGCTGGAAACCCGCGTCATCGAGCGGCTGCTGAAAGGCGGACCGCGGGTCATCTCGACGGGTGGCGGCGCCTTCATCAATGAGCGGACGCGTGGTGTCATCAAGCGCGGTGGCGTTTCCGTCTGGTTGCGAGCGGATCTCGACATTCTCTGGGAGCGTGTCAACAAGCGCGATCATCGCCCGCTGCTGAAAACCGAAAATCCGAAGCAGACGCTGGAAAACCTGATGAACCAGCGTTACCCGATCTATTCCGAATCCGATCTGACGGTGGAATCGCGCGATGTGCGCAAGGAAATCGTTGCGAATGAAGTGCTGGCGGCGGTTGCGTCGCTGGGCGAGGGGCGTTGAGAAGTGACTGTGACATTATCGCGTGAAAACGAGCGTGTGGTTCATGTGCCATTGGGAGATCGGGCCTACGATATCCTGATCGGGCCGGATCTCATCAGTCATGCCGGTGGTGAAATCACGTCGCGCCTGAAGGTTCGCAAGGCAGCCATCGTGACGGATGAGAATGTCGCAAGCCAGTATCTGGACCGGCTGGTGGACAGCCTCCAGACCGATGGCGTCGAGACTGTCTCGCTGACATTGCCGCCGGGCGAAAAGACCAAGAGCCTTGAGCCGCTGGCCGCCGTCTGCGACATGGCGCTCTCGGCCCGCATCGAACGCAACGATGCCATCATCGCGCTGGGTGGCGGCGTGATCGGTGATCTTGCGGGCTTTGCGGCGGGCATCGTGCGGCGCGGTGTTCGCTTCGTGCAGATCCCGACTTCGCTTCTGTCGCAGGTGGATTCGTCCGTCGGCGGCAAGACCGGCATCAATTCGCGCCACGGCAAGAACCTGCTGGGTGTCTTCCATCAGCCGGACCTCGTGCTGTCGGATACGAGTGCGCTCGATAGCCTCAGCGAGCGTGAATTTCGCGCCGGTTACGCCGAAGTTGCCAAATATGGTCTCATCGATCGGCCGGACTTCTTTGAGTGGCTGGAAAAGAACTGGCGCGAAGTCTTCGCGGGCGGACCTGCGCGGGCGGAGGCAATTGCCATCAGCTGCCAGTCCAAGGCGGATGTCGTCGTGGAGGACGAGCGCGAAACTGGCCGTCGCGCGCTGCTGAACCTTGGCCACACTTTCGGCCATGCGCTGGAAGCGGCCACCCAGTATGACAGCAGCCGTCTCGTGCATGGCGAGGGTGTCGCCATCGGCATGGTTCTGGCACATCGTTTTTCGGCACGCCTCAATCTTGCCAGCACCGATGACGCCAAGCGCGTGGAAGCACATCTGAAGGCCGTGGGGCTGCCGACAGAGATTTCAGATATTCCGGGCGAACTGCCGCCGAGGGAAGTGCTGATGGATGCGATTGCGCAGGACAAGAAGGTCAAGAGCGGCAAGCTTACCTTCATCCTGACCCATGGGATCGGCCAGAGTTTCGTGGCCAATGATGTTGCGGCATCGGAGGTCGAGCTCTTCCTGAAGGAGACCTTGGCGCGGTAATGTTTGACCAGCTGTATGGCTTCCTCGCGGAATACTGGTTGACGCTGATCTCGATCCTGTTGCTGATCGGGTTCTCGGCGTTTTTTTCCGGCTCCGAAACGGCACTGACGGCGGCGTCCCGTTCCCGCATGCATACGCTGGAAGCCAATGGCGACGAACGCGCAGGGCTGGTGAGCCGGTTGATCGAGCGACGCGACCGGTTGATCGGTGCGCTTCTGATCGGCAACAATCTTGTCAATATCCTCGCCTCGTCGCTGACGACCAGCCTGTTCCTAGGTATTTTGGGTCAGTCAGGCGTGGCGATTGCCACTATCGTGATGACCGTGCTGCTGGTGATCTTCTCGGAAGTGCTGCCGAAGAGCTGGGCGATTTCGGCGCCAGACCGGTTTGCCATCACCGTTGCGCCTGTCGTGCGGATATTCGTTGCGATTGCTGGCCCGCTTTCCAGTGCGGTGAACGCCATCGTGCGTTTCATTCTATCTCTGTTCGGCGTCAATCTCTCTCGCGAGGAGTCGATGCTGACGGCGCATGAGGAACTGCGCGGCGCTCTCGACCTCCTGCATCGCGAGGGCTCGGTCATCAAGGCTGATCGTGACCGGCTGGGTGGATTGCTCGATCTTGAGGAACTGGAAGTTTCTGACGTCATGAAGCACCGCACGGTGATGCGGGCGATCAACGCGGATGATCCACCGGAAGTCATTGTGCGCACGGTGCTGGAAAGTCCGTTCACGCGCATGCCGCTCTGGCGCGGCTCCACGGAAAACATCATCGGCATTGTTCATGCCAAGGATCTGCTGCGCGCGCTCGCCGAACCGAACATGGAGCCGCGTGACCTCGACGTAGGCAAGATCGCTCAGAAGCCGTGGTTCGTGCCCGATACGACCAGCCTCAAGGACCAGCTGAACGCCTTCCTGCGCCGCAAGATGCATTTTGCTGTCGTGGTGGATGAATACGGCGAGGTTCAGGGCATCGTGACGCTCGAGGATATTCTGGAGGAAATCGTCGGCGACATTGCCGATGAGCACGATCTGGAAATCCAGGGCGTTCGTCAGGAAGCAGACGGATCGATTGTCGTCGATGGTTCGGTGCCGATTCGCGACCTCAACCGGGCGCTCGACTGGCGTCTGCCGGATGAGGAGGCGACGACAATCGCCGGTCTCGTCATCCACGAATCAAAGCTGATCCCGCAGGAGCGGCAGACCTTCACCTTCCACGGCAAGCGCTTCATCATCATGAAGCGCGAGAAGAACCGCATTACCAAGCTGCGCATCCGGCCGGCGGAAGATCTGCCCCCCGGCCAGTAATCACCGTCGCATTGCTACCAGCGGGTCGCTTCACCCGGTGCGGCAGGCTCAACCGCCAGCGCATGCAGGCCCGCATCCAGCTCCGGCTTCAGAAGCTCGTTCACCAATCGGTGCCTTGCAAGGCGGGTCATGCCCGTGAAACGATCCGAGATCACCCGCACTCGCATATGCGTTTCTCCAGTACCGGTCATGTCCGGCTGGTGACCTGCGTGATGATGGCTTTCGTCGATCACTTCCAGCCGCTGGGGAGCGAGGTTTTGCGTGAGAACGGCTTCAATTCGGGCGCGAACGGACATGATCCAAAACCTCGTGTGAACGTACAAAAAGGGCGGTCCAAAAAGCAGCAACAAAGGGGTTTGTCAATTCTTGTTCTGACCCGTCCCGCACCCCATAATGTGGCCATATGAAACTCGATTCCAAATATTTCGACCGCATCCGGACGCGCCGGAAACGTGAGCAGGATGCGGCGCCGCAAACGCCGACCTGCCAGTGGGACGGGTGCGACAAGCCGGGGGCTCACCGTGCACCCGTGGGACGCAACGCCGAGAACCAGTTCTTTCTGTTCTGCTTTGAGCATGTGAAGGAATACAACAAGGGCTACAACTATTTCTCCGGCCTGTCGGACAGCGAGATTGCGCGCTACCAGAAGGAGGCGATCACCGGCCATCGCCCGACCTGGACCATCGGCGTCAACAAGGCGGCGAAGGATGCGCCACGCCATGCGTCTACGCGATCCGGGTCTGCGGCCAGCTTCAACCGGGTGAAGGATCCGTTCGGTTTCGTACGTGACGGCGGTGCGTCTGCGGGTGCGCAGACCGCGGTTCGCAAGGTAAAGACGCTGGAAGCGAAAGCTTTCGACACAATGGGCTTGACGGCAGCCGCAACAGCGGCAGAAATCAAGAGCCGCTACAAGGAACTGGTCAAGAAGCACCATCCGGACGCGAACGGCGGCGATCGCGGTTCGGAAGAACGATTTAGGGCTGTGATACAGGCCTACCAATTGTTAAAGCAGTCCGGTTTCTGCTAAGCCGTTCTGGTGCAAGGCAACATGACAGAGAGGATTGCGACCGGACCTTTGCCGGTTCGGCGTGGAGTGGTGATGAGCAAAATCGATCTTGATATAACCAATCTTCCGGATACCACCGTTTCTGTCCGGGATGTCTTCGGCATCGACACGGACCTTCAGGTTCCCGCCTATTCGAATGGCGACCCTTACGTGCCGGAACTCGATCCCGACTATCTCTTCGACCGGGACACGACTCTGGCAATCCTGGCCGGTTTTGCTCATAACCGACGCGTCATGGTGTCCGGCTATCACGGCACCGGCAAGTCTACCCATATCGAACAGGTCGCCGCGCGCCTCAACTGGCCGTGCGTGCGTATCAACCTCGATAGCCATGTCAGCCGTATCGATCTCGTCGGCAAGGACGCAATCGTTCTGAAGGATGGCAAGCAGGTTACCGAGTTCAAGGACGGCATCCTGCCCTGGGCCTATCAGCACAATGTGGCGCTGGTGTTCGATGAGTATGATGCGGGCCGTCCCGATGTCATGTTCGTCATCCAGCGCGTTCTGGAAAGCTCGGGCCGCCTGACGCTTCTCGATCAGAGCCGCGTCATCCGTCCTCACCCCGCCTTCCGCATTTTCGCAACCGCCAATACGGTCGGCCTCGGCGATACCACGGGCCTCTATCACGGCACGCAGCAGATCAACCAGGCGCAGATGGACCGCTGGTCGATCGTCACCACGCTGAACTATCTGCCGCACGACAAGGAAGTCGATATTGTCGCCGCCAAGGTCAAGGCATTCGGTGGGTCGGCGCAGGGTCGCGAAACCGTATCCAAGATGGTGCGCGTGGCGGACATGACCCGTTCTGCCTTCATGAACGGCGATCTTTCCACGGTCATGAGCCCGCGTACGGTCATCACATGGGCGGAAAATGCGGCGATCTTCGGCGACGTCGCTTTCGCGTTCCGCATCACCTTCCTCAACAAGTGTGATGAGCTGGAACGGACGCTGGTGGCAGAACAGTATCAGCGTGCCTTCGGTGTCGAACTGAAGGAAAGCGCCGCGAACATCGTTCTCGGGGCTTGAGTGCCGAGAGGCAGGTAGCGCAGGCAGCAAGGTAGATGAGCATGGCAGGCCGCGGCGACAACACCAAGGCGAAGACTGGCGGACCGGTGGATACCGAGCCGTTGCGTCGCGCGATTACCGGTTGCGTGCGCTCCATCGCGGGCAATGGCGAGGTGGAGGTTTCCTTCGCCAATGAACGTCCGGGCATGGCGGGAGATCGTATCCGCCTTCCCGAACTTTCGAAGCGGCCTACCGCGCATGAACTGGCCGTGACCCGTGGCCTGGGCGATTCCATGGCGCTCCGCCTTGCCTGCCATGATACGAGCGTGCATGCGGCCATGTCGCCGCAGGGCACGGATGCGCGCGCCGTGTTCGATGCCGTCGAGCAGGCCCGCGTTGAATCCATCGGCTCGCTGCGGATGGAAGGCGTTGCCAGCAACATCAACAGCATGAATGCCGAGAAATATTCGAAGGCGAATTTCTCCGGCGTGCAGCGGCAGGAAGATGCGCCGATCGGCGAAGCCATGGCCATGCTGGTGCGCGAAAAGCTGACGGGCACCGCTCCGCCCGCGTCCGCTGGCAAGGTGCTGGATCTCTGGCGTCCGTATTTTGAGCAGACGATTGCGGGCGATCTTGATAATCTCAAAACGGTCATCGACGACCAGCAGGCCTTCGGCAAGCTGGTGCGCCACATGTTGTCCTCCATGCAGATGGCGGAAGACTATGGCGATGAGGAAAACGATCCGGAACAGATGGAAAATCCGGATGATGAAGAGCAGCCGCGCAGCAACGAGACCGAGAACGAAGAGGTAGAGGAAGACGCTGGTTCCGATGCCGCCCCGGCGGAGGAAAGCCAGGCCGCGGAGGAGCAGCTCGACGAAGGCGAAATGGACGGCGCGGAAATCTCCGACGACGACATGACCGACGACGATGCGGACCAGTCGGAAACGCCCGGAGAAACCAAGCGTCCGAACCTGCCATTCGACGATTTCAACGAGAAGGTGGATTACAACATCTTCACGCAGGAATTCGACGAGGAAATCACGGCGGAAGAACTGTGCGACGAGGCTGAACTCGACCGTCTGCGCGCCTTCCTCGACAAGCAGCTTGCCCATCTGCAGGGCGCTGTGGGGCGCCTGGCAAACCGGCTGCAGCGCCGCCTGATGGCACAGCAGAATCGCTCGTGGGAATTCGATCTGGAAGAGGGCTATCTCGATCCGGCACGCCTTGTGCGTCTCGTGATCGATCCCATGCAACCGCTTTCCTTCAAGCGCGAGCGTGACACGAAGTTCCGCGATACAGTTGTTTCGCTGGTCATCGATAATTCCGGCTCCATGCGTGGACGCCCCATTACCGTTGCGGCAACTTGCGCCGATATTCTGGCGCGCACGCTGGAGCGTTCGGGCGTCAAGGTGGAAATTCTCGGCTTTACGACGAAGGCGTGGAAGGGTGGCCAGAGCCGTGAGCAGTGGCTGGCCAGCGGCAAGCCGCCGACGCCTGGCCGTCTCAACGATCTGCGCCATATCGTCTACAAGTCGGCGGATGCGCCATGGCGTCGTTCGCGCCGCAATCTCGGCCTGATGATGCGCGAAGGTTTGCTGAAGGAAAACATCGATGGCGAAGCGCTGATGTGGGCGCATAATCGTCTGATCGGTCGTCCCGAGCAGCGCAAGATCATGATGATGATTTCGGACGGCGCCCCGGTGGACGATTCCACGCTGTCGGTCAATCCGGGCAATTATCTGGAGCGCCACCTGCGAGCCGTCATTGAGCAGATCGAGACGAAGTCGCCGGTCGAGCTTCTGGCCATCGGCATCGGCCACGATGTCACACGCTATTACCAGCGCGCGGTCACCATCGTGGATGCGGACGAGCTGGCCGGTGCCATGACCGAGCAGCTGGCGGCATTGTTCGATGAAAATTCCGGTCGTGGACGTGGTCGCGGCGTGCGCCGTGCAGGCTAGGACGAAGCGCGGGTTGCGCCCGCTCGCTCTTCTGGCCGGTTGGCTGGCTTTGGTTCTCCCGCTGGCAGGGCAGGCGGCGGAAGCGGTGGATGCGCCGGTGCAGGTGCGCCAGATCGCGACGTTCAAGCCGGGATCGACCGAGACACGCTTCGGCGGCCTTGAATTCGTCGGAGGTCTGGAGTTCACCTCGAAGGAATCCCTGCTGGGCTCCATGTCCAGCATTCGTTTTCGCCCGGATGGCAAGAGCTTCGTCTCCGTCCTCGACACGGGCCACTGGCTGACGGGTGAACTGGATCATGACGCGAATGGTCGGCCTTCCGGATTATCCAGTCTGAAAATTACTGCGATGCGGGACGCGAGCGGTGACGAGCCCTCCGGCAAAGGCGATATCGATGCCGAAGGCGTAACGCTTCGGGATGGCCAGGTTATCGTCAGTTTCGAGCGAAGGCACCGCGTCGATATCTATCCTGATCCCGGTTTTGAAGCGGCGAAACCGTCTCGCACGCTCGACATTCTCATCCCCAAAGGTGAATTGCGCGGCAATGGCTCTCTGGAAACGGTTGTCGTGGCACCGGAGCCAAGTCCGCTCAAGGGCGCCGTTCTGACGATTGCCGAGCGCAGCGTGGACAAGCAGGGCCGTCTTTACGCCGCCATCCTTGAAGGTCCATTGAAGGGGCAGTTCAAGGTGAAGCGCGATGAGCCTTGGGATGTCACGGATGGCGCATTTCTGCCCGGCGGCGATCTGCTGCTTCTGGAGCGGCGTTTCAGCTTCATCGGTGGTGTCGGCATGCGCATTCGCCGCATTGCGGGCGATAGCATCAAGCCCGGTGCCGTTATCGATGGGCCGGTGCTTCTGGAAGCCGATCAGAACGACCAGATCGACAATATGGAGGGGCTCGATGTGGTCACCGGCCCGGATGGCCGCCCGCATCTGATCCTGATTTCGGACGATAATCACTCCATCCTCCAGCGCAATCTGCTTCTGAAATTCCGTCTGGCCGAATAGGGCTGACAGGGAGGCGGTCCCGGTCAATTGCGGGCAGCAGAATTTCGCCTTCCAGACCCTCTGCCTTTGGCACAGTGACAACCGGCCTTTTTCTGGTGCGAACAGAAAGCAGAAGTTTCAAAAGAGCCAGACAGAAGACAGGCGGTATGATCACCAGCAACGCCTTGATGATATCTGGCGAGGCTCGGAAAGTGGCCAGAAGGTCGGCAGCGAGATTGTAATCGTTCATGGCTTTGACGCCTCCCGGTCTGCGCGTCTTCAAGGCGTGGAGCGCGGGCAGCCGGTGAACGATCAAAAGCCCGCCCACCGACACGCCGCATCGTGTAACACGCAGTGTTTGAAACGGAGGAGAAGGCACGCCAAAGGCCAAGTCACTTGGAAGCCTCTGGCGGCCGGGGAGTTCGAAAATCGCGTACGTACGACTGCCCCGACCTTTAGGTGCAAGCACCTTGGACATGCGTCAGGGCCTCCCCAGCCATAGAAGGTGGAGAGCTTATAAGCCAAGCTCAAGCGCTCAGCCACCAACCGGTGACTGAGAGGACATCTCGTTTAGCGGATGCCAGCCCAACGTACGAGAGGTTTCGACACCCCGGAACCGGCCCGTTACTTCCGGTTCCGCGGTCAGCCTATGCCAGTAAGGTTGCATCTGCAATTGCAAGATGTGGGGGATTTATTCCGTGCATGCGCATGCAATCAGGCGCTTTACCTTTGGAAGTAAGTTCGGGCGATGCCCATATGGCGCGGACGCCGCATACCCCCCTCTGTCCTGCCGGACATCTCCCCGTTGAAGTGGGGGAGATCGGCAGAACGGCTGATGCTCGCACACTATCTCCCGTCGATGGAGTTTTGCTAAGCACGACAGGGCAAGATCTGGAGCCAAGGGCTAACCACGAATCGATCTCCCCCCTTGAGGGGGAGATGTCCGGCAGGACAGAGGGGGGTAAGCCCCGGATAAAGACTGTGCGAGATGCTCGGGCACCATCTCCCGTCGATGGAGTTTTGCTAAGCACGATAGGGCAAGATCTGGAGCGAAGGGCTAACCACGGATCGATCTCCCCCCTTGAGGGGGAGATGTCCGGCAGGACAGAGGGGGGTTAAGCCCCGGATAGAGACTGTGCGTCTGGTACTCAGGTCCGATCGGTCACGCCGCAGCCTAAAAAAACTTGGTCTTCCCAAATTTTTTCGCCCCTCACTCCGCCACCCCCTCGCACTCATGTTTCAATTCCCTCGTTCCGCAACGGTTACACCAGCAGGCGTGCTGGCGATGCGGAGCCGGCGCGGGCGTGAAGGGCAAGACGCAAAACCTTCTCGTCCGGGTTCGCGGAAAATGGTCTCCCTCTGGCGACACGGGGGAAATGGCAGGCGACGGATTCCAGCCTGTTGTTTCATCTCCGAACTGGCGCGTCAGGCGTGCCTGTGTGGCACACATGGGGAATGGTGTCGGGAAGGTCTGTCGGTTCAATCCGCCGGATCACCGGGAGCCGATAGGTTTCAACAAACCTTTCCGGCAGCCATTCCAGGCAGAGAGACCGAAGTCGCGGGCATAAACCGCTGAACGGGGCGCTGAGAGGTGTCACCTTCTTTTACCATATCGAGGCAGCCTTCAGTGCCCCGACCGAATACCCCGTATCCCGACACGATACGGCCCGAACTGACCTTCACACCACGGGCAGGTTCTGCCGCGTGAATACGAGAACGTGCCCGAAATGGACGCGGGTTCTTAGACAACAGATCCAAAAGCCATTCCGAAAATACGGAATCGCCAGTTCTATTCACACAGTCTTTGCAGGCGGCATTGGCTTCAGGACGCTCATCAGGGCGCCATAGGGCAGGAGCATCAGGAGCCCGACGATTAGCTTCACGGCAAAGTCACCAATGGCCCAGGAGATCCAGCGCGGTGCTTCCGTGGCAAAGACGCCCAGAATCGGCGCGGAGCCGATAGCGAAGTCATCATTTGCGCCCAGAAAGCCGAAGACCGGCGCGAAGGAGAGCGAGAAGAACAGCAGCGTATCCAGCGCCGAACCCAACATGGAACCGGCCAGCGGCGCCTGCCACCAGCTTTGACGCCGCAGCTGGTTGAACACGGAGATATCCAGCAATTGCCCGACCAGATAGGCCGTGCCGGATGCCATCGCGATACGGGGCATGGATGTGTAGAAGGAGAGTGCAACACCGACCACGAAACCGGCGAACACGACGCGGCGGGCAATCTTTGGCCCGAACTGGCGGTTCGTCAGGTCTGTGACGAGGAAGGCGGCGGGGTAGGTGAAAGCGCCCCAGGTCAGAAGATCGCTCAGATTGATGCCGAACACTGTGCCGGGCATCGGAAACTGGACGAGATAATTCGACGAGACGACGACAAGCGTCATCAGGGCAATGTAGATGGAGGTCGCGCGCAGATACTGCATTTTTTTACCCTGGGTGATGCCACCAGCTGGAGGACGACAATAGACAACAGAAAAGGCCTGCACGGACGAGCCGCCAAGCCTTCACTGAAATTCGGACGCTATCGCGAACGTGAATTAAGCGGCTTCAGCCGTCTTCTTCACGATCTGGCGGCGCAGGAGGCGAGCGCGCATGGACAGCTCGGTCTCGTCAGCCTTCAGAAGGAAAGCATCGAGGCCGCCACGATGCTCAACAGAGCGCAGGGCATGAGCAGAAACGCGCAGACGGTAACGCTGGCCGAGAGCATCGGAAATCAGCGTAACGTGGCACAGGTTCGGCAAGAACCGACGCTTCGTCTTGTTGTTGGCGTGGCTGACATTGTTGCCCGACTGGACGCCCTTACCGGTCAATTCGCAAACACGGGACATGGGTACACCTTTGTTCTTCTTTGCAATTGAATGGGGTTTCGGACAAAGTCCGGCCTGCCGATCCAACTGGTCCTGATTGGAAAGTTGCGGTTCTATAGTCAGTGGGGGCGGTGCCGTCAAGTCATTCCTGGGCACAAACATCCTTAAATGACTCAGAAATCCGGCACTTGGCCGCTTCGCTTCGCTATTTTGTTGCCACAGTGCAAAGGTTATAGAATTGTTAACATCATCCGTTTTTGAAGAGTAGACCATGCTCAAGCAAGGCCGAAGCATTCTCATCCTGACTGTCGCTGCCTTGGGTCTGGCTGCGCAACCGGCGGTGCCCGCCTCCATCCGCCATGTCAGCGAATACGACATCTCGCTTGGCCTGCTGCCGATCGCCACTGCGTCTTTCGCCAGCGAATTCAACGCGAAAGACTACAAGATCGCTGGATCCTTCAAGTCTGCGGGGCTCGTCAATCTATTCAGCCGCATCTCCGCCGATACCGATGTGACGGGGGTTGTGCAGGGCAAGAAGCTGCAGACCGGCAGCTACAAACTCACCTATACGCGTGGGAAGAAAACCCGCATCTACAATGTGGGTTATCGGAATGGCGATGTGGTCTCCACCTCCATTTCGCCTGAACCGGGCACGCGCCCGGCCAGTTGGGTGCCGGTCACCGAAGCGGATCTTCGTTCGGTCATGGACCCGATTTCGGGTCTGATTTTCCCGGATGGCGCCTCTGTCTGCCCATCGCGCATGCAGGTTTATGACGGTGAGTCGCGCATGGATCTCGTGCTTTCGCCAAAGGGTTCGAAGCCGTTCTCGACCAAGGGTTTCAAGGGCGATGCGCTGGTTTGCGAGGTGCGCTATGAACCAAAAGCCGGCTATCGCAAGGGGCGCAGCGATATCGAGTTCCTGAAGAAGCAGCGCATGGAAGTGTGGTTTGCAAAGGCAGAGGGCGCTAATGTATACGCTCCCGTCTATGCACGCATTCCGACCAAGGTCGGCGATGTCTATGTAACGGCAACGAAATACGGCGGTTAAGGGTGCCTGTGCCCGTTCCGCCCGATGGGGCAGATCGAAGGGGCGGGGATGAAGGTTCGGGGAACGCTGATTGGCTTTACGGCCATTCTCATGTGGTCGCTGCTGGCACTGATGACTGCCGCCTCCGGCACCATGCCACCGTTTCAGCTGGCTGCAATCACCTTTGCCATCGGCAGCCTGCCAGGCGTCTTGCTGCTGGCGGTCAAGCCGGAGCGGATCAAGCTTTTGAGGCAGCCGCCAAAGGTCTGGCTCATCGGCATTGGCGGTCTGTTCGGCTATCACGCGCTGTATTTCACAGCCTTGCGAAATGCCCCGGCGGTCGAAGCGGGTCTGATCGCCTATCTCTGGCCGCTGCTGATCGTGGTGGGTTCGGCGCTTTTGCCGGGTGAACGCCTGCGCTGGTTCCATGTGGCCGGTGCGATTGCCGGTCTTGCCGGAACCTTCGCCATCATTTCCCGCTCGGGCCTCAATTTTGATCAGGCCTATCTCTTGGGCTATGGTGCGGCCTTTCTCTGCGCCTTCACCTGGTCCGGCTATTCGCTGTTGACCCGGCGTTTCGAGGCGGTTTCCACCGATGTCGTGACCGGCTTCTGCCTCGCCACATCAGCGCTTTCTTTCCTCTGCCATCTGGCTCTGGAAACGACCGTCTGGCCTGCCAATGGCAGCGAATGGGCCGCCGTGATCGGTCTTGGCCTGCTGCCGGTCGGCGCTGCGTTCTACGCCTGGGATTACGGCGTGAAAAACGGCGATATCCAGATTCTGGGTGCAGCCAGCTATGCAGCACCGCTGCTCTCGACCCTCATCCTCACGCTCTTCGGCTTTGCGGAACCAAGTCTCAGGATTGGTCTCGCCTGCCTGCTGATTACCGGTGGTGCCATGCTGGCGGCAAAGGAGATGATCCGGCGGAAGCCTAAGCGAAGCGAAGCCCCCGCTGAATAAACGTTATGTGCCCGGCTCCCAGCCGGGTTCGGCCATCTCGAATTTCGAGAATTCGAAGCCGGGTGAAACGGTGCAGCCGACGAGGGTGAAGGCACCCATGGGTTCGGCCGACTGCCATTCATTGGCCTCGACGATGACCTGCGGTCTCTGGCCCTGTTGCAGATCCGGACCGAGAATGGCTTCACGCGGGTTCTCGCTATCCTTTGCCAGCCGAAGCTTCAACGGATAGCCCGCATAGAAATGCCAGACTTCGACTGCGTCCGTGACCCGATGCCAGTGAGAACGCTCACCCTGTTCCAGCAGATAGTAGATGGCAGTCGAGTGTCCGCGCTGCCCGCCATTCGTGTCGCGGAAGGTTTCGACATACCAGCCACCTTCCGGGTGACGCTGCATGCCGAGTGTCTCTATGATCTCGGCTGCTGTCACTTGAAGTTGTCCTTGCGCTTGCGCAGTTCGGCGAAAACATCCTCATTGGTGGCGCCTTCCATGACCAGATGGCGGCGGATGTCAGGATCTGCCACGCGCAGGAAAGGATTGGTTTCCTTTTCCAGCCCCATCATGGTGGGTATCGTGAACTTGCCTTCGGCGCGCAATTCATCGATCTGGCGGGCGCGTCGCTGAAGCACTTCGTTGCTACCGTCCACGCTCAGCGCAAAGCGGGCATTGGATTGCGTATACTCATGGCCAAAGTAGATGGCCGTCTCATCCGGCAGTACGGCCAGTTTCTGGAAGGAATGCCACATATCGGCGGCGGTTCGCTCAAACAGGCGCCCACAGCCCAGCGCGAAAAGCGTATCGGCGGCAAACAGGATCTTGTCTTCAGGGAAATGGAAACAGATGTGGCCCGCGGTGTGCCCCGGCGTTTCGAACACCCGAACCGGATGTTCGCCGAACTGAAACTCATCGCCATCCCCGACCGTACGATCAAGGCCCGGAATGGCAACCGCTTCGTTGATCGGGCCGATGATCTCGCAGCCATAGCGCTCCTTCAGCGCCAGATTGGCCTCGACGTGATCGGTGTGGTGATGGGTGGTGAAAATATGGGTAATCTTCCAGCCGCGCTTTTCCGCTGCCGTGACGATCGGCCCTTCCTCGGGAGCATCGATGCAGGCCGTCAATCCGCTTTCGGGATCGTGGACCAGAACGCCATAATTATCGCTTCGGCATGTAAAGACTTCGATTTCCAGAGGTTTCATTCGCCAGACCCGTTGCGCTGCACTGTTTGCGACACAATGTAGAGACAGACGACTTGAAGTCCAACCTCCCATCGGTCAGGTTTGGGAAATGCACGCCGATATTGTCGATCTCAGAGAATTCTATCATTCGCCGCTGGGTGCCTTTGCCGAGCATTCCATCGGTATGGCCCTGAGTTCGCTCTGGGCGCGGCTTCCGGAAGAGCGGCTGGTGGGGCTGGGCTATGCCGTTCCCTATATCGAGCGCTTCAAGGCTGATACGGAGCGCACATTTGCCTTCATGCCGGCAGGGCAGGGGGCGGTAAACTGGCCGGTCGGCGATCTTTCCTCGACGGCGCTGGTGTTCGAGGAGGAGCTGCCGCTGCCGGATTCCTCCATCGATCGCATCCTGATGGTGCATTCGCTGGAATTTGCCGAAAATCCGCGCGAGACCCTGAAAGAGATGTGGCGGGTGCTGGCGCCGGGTGGGCGGCTGGTCATCGTCGTGCCGAACCGGCGCGGGGTCTGGGCGCGCATGGAGCATACGCCCTTCGGTTCCGGACGGCCCTATTCACGCCGGCAACTGACGAACCTGCTGCGGGAGACAAATTTCACCCCCGCCGCCAGCGCGGAAGCGCTGTTCTTTCCGCCGTCGAAGGTGCGGGCCGTCCTCAAGCTTCGTCACGGGCTGGAACGCGTCGGTCGAAGGCTTTGGCCTGCCTTTTCGGGCGTTCTTATTCTGGAAGCGCAGAAGCGCCTCTATCAGGGGCTTCCCGTTGCGGCACGCGCATCCCGTCGCGTCTTCGTGCCCGTGCTTGGCGCACAGGGCGTTCCGACGACCAGAAGCCGCAGTTGAGGTCATGCCTGAGTTGAAGTCGGCCCCGGCCTCGTCTGGCCTCGACAAAAGCGGCTGACCGGATTAAGGGCGAAGGGTCTAATTTATGGAAGGTTCCTGTCCCATGGATACAGCCGTGCTGAAGCCCGTTCCCCGCCCCGGAATCATGGATATCGCCGCCTACGTGCCGGGTAAGGAACATGCGCCGGGCGTGGCCCGCGTGTTCAAGCTTTCCTCCAACGAGACGCCGCTGGGTGCCAGCCCAAGCGCCATCGATGCATTTCGTCAGACAGCGGGTCATCTGGAAATCTATCCGGACGGTCAGGCGAACCAGTTGCGCGGCGCGATTGCCGAAACGCACGGCCTGAACCCGGCGAACCTGATGTGCGGCAACGGCTCGGACGAGCTTCTGGGCCTGCTGTGCCACGTCTATCTGGGCCAGGGCGATGAGGCGATCATCACCGAGCACGGCTTTCTCGTCTACAAGATCCAGATCATGGGTGCCGGTGCCACGCCGGTCACGGTGAAGGAGAAAGAGGCCCGCGTTGACGTGGACGCCATTCTCGCAGCCGTCACGCCGAAGACGAAGATGGTGTTTATCGCCAATCCCGGCAATCCGACCGGTACCTATGTTCCTGCTGCGGAAGTGCGCCGTCTGCATGCTGGCCTTCCGAAGAATGTGATCCTGGTTCTTGATGCCGCCTATGCTGAATATGTGCACGAGCATGACTACGAAGCGGGTATCGAGCTCGTTTCGTCCAGCCAGAATGTTGTGATGACCCGTACCTTCTCCAAGGCTTACGGTCTGGCCGCACTGCGCGTGGGCTGGATGTACGGCCCTGCCGATATCCTCGATGCACTGAACCGTATTCGCGGGCCGTTCAACATGAATGCGCCTGCCATTGCCGCAGGGTCCGCTGCCATGCGCGATCAGGCATTTATCGCAAAGGCTGTCGCTCACAACGATGAATGGCTAGCCAAGCTCACCAAGGCCTTCGAGGAAATGGGGCTGACTGTTACGCCGTCGGTGACCAATTTCGTTCTCATCCACTTCCCGGATGTCGATGGCAAGCGCGCGCCGGACGCCGATGAGTTCCTCACCAGCCGCGGCTACATCCTGCGCGCCGTAAAGGGCTATGGTTTCCCGAATGCGCTGCGCATGACGGTGGGTTCGGAAGAAGCCAATCTTGGCGTGATTGCCGCAATGCGTGAATTTCTGGGCAAGGCATGAGCGGCATTCTGTTTGACCGGATCGCGCTCATCGGCATCGGTCTGATCGGCTCATCGATTGCGCGCGACATCAAGGCGCTGGGTCTGGCGGGCGAAGTGGTGATCTCCACCCGCAGCCCCGAAACGCTGAAGCGCGCCGAAGAGCTTGCACTCGGCGATCGCTACACGACCTCAGCGGCAGAGGCGGTTCGCGATGCGGATCTCGTTATCGTCTCCGTTCCGGTCGGTTCTTCCGGCCTCGTGGCGGAGCAGATCGCACCGAACCTGAAGCCAGGTGCGATCCTGACCGATGTCGGCTCAACGAAGGCCTCCGTGATCGCGCAGATGGCACCGCATGTGCCGGAAGGCGTTCATTTCATTCCGGGCCACCCGCTGGCCGGCACGGAGAAATCCGGTCCGGATGCCGGTTTCGAAGGCCTGTTTCGCGGACGCTGGTGCATTTTCACGCCTCTGCCGGAAACGGATGAGGCAGCTCTCGGTCGTCTGCGCAATTTCTGGATCGCGCTCGGTTCCAAGATCGACGAGATGGACCCGCAGCATCATGACAAGGTGCTGGCGATCGTCTCTCACCTGCCGCACATCATTGCCTACAATATCGTGGGCACGGCGGACGATCTGGAGACCGTGACGGAATCGGAAGTCATCAAATATTCCGCGTCCGGTTTCCGTGACTTCACCCGTCTGGCGGCGTCAGACCCCACGATGTGGCGGGATGTGTGCCTGCATAACAAGGATGCCATCCTCGAAATGCTGGCGCGGTTCTCCGAGGATCTGGCCTATCTGCAGCGGGCAATCCGCTGGGGCGAGGGCGACAAGTTGTTCGAATTGTTCTCGCGCACCCGTACCATTCGCCGTTCCATCGTTCAGGCGGGCCAGGACGTGGACGCGCCCGACTTTGGCCGCCACGCGCTGGACCCGAAGGCCTGACGAGATACGAAGCCGTTATAGCGGCGGGATCTCGCCAATTGCGATGAAGCCGCCGAGGATGACCTTGCCGTTGTTCAGGGTCAGGTCGATGGCGGCCCTGTCGCCGCCGCCGGTCATGGCAGAGAGCATTTTCGTGGCCGTGTCGACCGTCTTGGCCAATTGCGGGGCGCTGGCCTTGATCTGGTCACGCCAGGCGCTCAGCTTGTCGACTTCCACCCGCAGTTTTCCGGAAATGCGGCCATCGTCACCCACGGAGAATGGCCCGCTGATCGACAGCGCCTGACCATTGCCAAGGTCGATGCCAAGGCGGCGCATTTCGCCCTTGGTGCCATAGATACCTCGACCCGGATCCTGACCGGCGAGCAGGGCCGCTTTTCCGGCAAGCGTCACGTCACCGACTGCCGTGAAGCGCGGCACGATCTGCGGGGAGCCCTTTGCGGTCACATCCGTATCCTGCAGGGTGATGGCCGCATCAAGGTCGTTGCCATTCTGGCGCAGATGGGCCTCGGTATGGCCGACCTTGACGTCGAATGCCTGAGCGGTCTGGGTCGAAACGATACCGGTCATCAGACCCTTGATGACCGTGGAGCTACGATCCACACCGCCCAGCGTGGTGACGAGGCTGGACTGCAGGCTTTCCCATTGCGAAGAAGCGGCAATGCCGGTGCCGGTGCGGGTTTCCGCCGGACCATCCAGTTCCCAGACGATGTGGCTCGGCTGATAGATCTGCGCTGCGGAGCGCAATGCACCAAAGGTGGCAGCAACGCCATTGGTCTTGTCATCGATGGAGACTTTGGAGCAGAACAGGCCGATCCGGAACGGATAGCCGCGATATTCTGCATCCTGGCAGACAGCGGTAACGCCATGGCGCTGCTGATCGCCAAGCAGCGCAAGCGTCTTTTCCTTCAGCATTGATGCCGCATAGAACCATCCGGCCGTGTAGAGCCCGATCACCAGGAGAATGCCGGCTGCGAGTGCCCAAATCTTTGCACTCACGTTGCTTCGGCTTGACGCTGCCATGATGATCTCCAATGGTGCTTTGCAAAATGATTATGCGATGTGGCGTGCGATATGGACGAATTTTGGGTCTTTGGCTACGGCTCCCTCATGTGGAACCCCGGCTTTGCCTTTCAAGAGCGGATCAATGCATTGACCTTCGGCTATCGCCGCTCGCTCTGCGTTCGCTCCTATGTTCACCGGGGAACGCCCGAGCAGCCGGGGCTGGTGCTGGGGCTTGATCGAGGTGGTTCCTGCAAGGGTGTGGCCTTTCGGGTGGCTGAAGGCGATTGGCCGGAGGTGCTTGCCTATCTTCGCGAGCGAGAGCTGGTGACTAACGTGTATCTCGAAAAATCACTGCCGCTCGTGTTGCTCGATGGACGAAAGGTTCGCGCGACGGGTTACGTGATCGACAGAAATCATCCCCAGTATGCCGGCTCACTCGAAATCGATGAGGCGGCCCGGATTATCGCAGGAGCAACAGGCAAGTCCGGCCCAAACCACGCCTATGTTACGAATACAGTTGAGCATATGCGTGACATGGGGATTCGCGATGCCTGGCTGGAAGGGGTGGCGCAGTGTGTGGCCCGGACCATGAAAGGTGATTTTTTATCATCTTAATCATGGCGCCAACAATACGACTTGTTGTTCATGCGGCGTTGCAACAGGGCTGGTAAATTGCTGTTTCGGGCATTATCACTTGTACAGGGGCCAAAAGCTTATCTGTGCACGCAAGTTGTACGGCTGCGCATCACATGCGGGTCTCTTCAAAACCGCTTTCAATGAGAATGGGGCATCATGATCACGAATGTAGGAATCGTCGGCGCGGGACAGATGGGGTGTGGCATTGCGCATGTCTGCGCTCTGGCAGGCTACAAAGTCACGCTTTATGACCTTTCCGCCGAGCGGATCGAGGCAGGTCTTGCCACCATCAACGGAAACCTGGCGCGGCAGGTCAGCAATGGCAAGCTTGCCGACGAGGATCGCCGCGCGACCCTGTCCCGTATTCGTGGGACTGGCGATGTGCACGACTTCGCTTCCGCCGATCTGGTGATCGAGGCGGCAACTGAAGACGAGAGCGTCAAGCGCAAGATTTTCGCGCAAGTCTGCCCCGTTCTGAAGCCCGAAGCCCTGTTGGCAACCAATACATCGTCACTGTCCATTACGCGGCTTGCTTCCGCAACCGATCGCCCCGAACGCTTCATGGGTATTCACTTCATGAATCCGGTGCCGGTTATGAAGCTGGTGGAACTGGTGCGTGGTATTGCAACCGGCGAGGCAACTTTCACCAAGGCCAAGGAATTCGTAGCTTCTCTCGACAAAACAGTTACGGTTGCAGAAGATTTCCCGGCCTTCATCGTCAACCGCATACTTTTGCCGATGATCAACGAGGCGATTTATACGCTTTATGAGGGTGTCGGCTCGGTCGAGGCGATCGACACGGCCATGAAGCTGGGCGCGAACCATCCGATGGGACCGCTGCAGCTGGCGGATTTCATCGGTCTCGATACTTGTCTCTCCATCATGCAGGTTCTCTACGACGGCCTTGCCGACAGCAAGTATCGTCCGTGTCCGCTGCTGGTCAAATATGTCGAGGCTGGCTGGCTTGGCCGCAAGTCTGGTCGCGGCTTCTACGATTACCGTGGCGAAGTGCCGGTTCCAACACGCTGACTTTTCGACTGAAACTGTCGGCGCTTCAGAGCGCCGACACTTTTGCGATCATGTCCTTGGCCCGATCGCTATCCCAGTGGGCGGGGCCATTCATGGCGCCGATCAGGCAGCCTTTCCTGTTGACGATGAGTGTGACAGGCAGGCCGAAAGCAAGGCCTTCCTTTTTCAGCGCATTGAAGACGCCCATGGAACTATCCCGGTAATAGGCCAGATCGTGTACGCCTGTTTCCTGAAGAAAGGCCTTTGGCTTTTCATCACTGCCGGTATCGATGTTGATGGCAACGACTTCAAACCGATCGCTACCCTTGGCCTTCTGCAGATTGTTGAGTGCCGGCATTTCTTCCCGGCAGGGCACGCACCAGGTTGCCCAGAGGTTGACGAGAACCGTCTTGCCTTCGAAATTCGGCAGTTTCAGATCCTGCCCCGCTGGTCCTTTGAAGGCGAGTGACTGCAGCGGCCTTGGACTATCGACGCCCTTCATGGCCGCGATTTCGCCCGTCGCCAGATCAGAGACAAGCTTTGCCTGTTCGATTGCTCCTTCGCACTGGCCACCTGCTATTTCTGTGGCATTGCCAGAAGGGTCATGCTTCACGTATACCGCAACCGCACCCGCCAGGATTCCGGCGATGGCTGCGACGATAACCAGGCGGGCGGATGGCAGACCCAAGGGTCTCTTGTTCGACATTTACGACTCCAGGACGGATAATCATGGCTGACGGCACGAAGGATGCGGGTTCCTCCAACCAGATGTGGGGCGGGCGCTTTGCCTCCGGTCCGGATGCCATCATGGAGGAGATAAACGCCTCCATCGGCTTCGACAAGAAGCTCTACGCTCAGGATATCCGCGGCTCAATCGCGCATGCCACCATGCTGGCGAAACAAGGCATTATTTCCGGCGAAGATAAAGACAAGATCGTCGAAGGTCTGAACACGATCCTGTCAGAGATCGAGGCGGGTCGTTTCGAATTCTCGCGCAAGCTCGAAGACATTCACATGAACATCGAGGCACGCCTTGCAACGCTGATCGGCCCGGCGGCCGGACGCCTGCACACTGCGCGTTCCCGCAACGATCAGGTGGCGCTGGATTTCCGCCTGTGGGTGAAGGAAGAGCTGGTCAAGACGGATGCTGCGCTGACGGACCTCATTACAGCGCTCCTCGACAAGGCGGAAGAACACGCCGATACCGTGATGCCAGGCTTCACGCATTTGCAGACGGCGCAGCCGGTTACCTTCGGTCATCACTGCATGGCCTATGTGGAAATGTTCGGCCGCGACCGTTCGCGTGTACGCCACGCCATCGACCACATGGACGAATGCCCGATCGGTGCCGCCGCCTTGGCCGGCACCGGCTTCAAGATCGACCGCCACATGACGGCAGAAGCGCTCGGCTTCCGTTCGCCGACCCGCAATTCGATCGATACGGTGTCCGACCGCGATTTCGCGCTGGAGTTCCTGTCGGTTGCCTCCATCTGCGCGGTCCATCTGTCGCGCTTTGCCGAGGAAATCGTCATCTGGTCGACGCCGCAGTTTGGATTCATTCGCCTCTCGGATGCATTTTCGACCGGCTCCTCGATCATGCCGCAGAAGAAGAACCCGGATGCCGCCGAACTGGTGCGCGCCAAGACCGGCCGCATCAACGGTTCGCTGGTGGCCTTGCTCACCATCATGAAGGGACTTCCGCTCGCGTATTCCAAGGATATGCAGGAAGACAAGGAGCAGGTGTTCGACGCGGCGGAGAACCTGGAGCTTGCTGTTGCGGCCATGGCTGGCATGGTGCGTGACATGACGGTGCGTGTGGATCGCATGCGGGCTGCCGCCGGTTCGGGCTTTTCGACCGCGACCGACCTTGCCGACTGGCTGGTGCGCGAGGCGGGCCTGCCGTTCCGCGATGCACACCACGTGACCGGTCGCGCCGTCGCGCTTGCGGAACAGAAGGGATGCGATCTCGCCGATCTCAGCCTCGAAGACCTGAAGTCCATCCATGAGGCGATTACCGAGAATGTTTTCGACGTTCTGACGGTCGATGCCTCCGTGGCAAGCCGCACCAGCTTCGGCGGAACCGCTCCGTCGGAAGTGCGCAAGCAGATCGCCTGGTGGCGCGGACGCAACTGAAGACGTGAAGAAGTGACTGCACAAGCGGCAAGAACTTCGCTATGAACAGGCTGAAACTGCTGTTTTGAAGGATTTGGAATGTCCACCTTGCGCGTAATCGTTCGCATCACCGCTGTGATGTGCATTGCTGGTATCGTTGTCACCGGTTGTGGCCGAAAGGGCAATCTGGACAAACCCAGCACGCCGATCGAGCAGCAGAACCTGCGCAAAAACAGCAGCCAGCCGCAGCAGAATACGGCTCCGGATCGGCCCTTCCTGCTTGATCCGCTTCTCTAAATCCGAGTTATTGCCGTGAACCATTTTCAGTACATTGACGGCGTTCTGCACGCCGAAGGCGTTGCCATTCCGGACATCGCCAAGGCCGTTGGCACACCCTTTTATTGCTATTCCACGGCGACGTTGGAGCGGCATTACAAGGTGTTTTCGAAGGCCTTTGCCGATGTGGATGCCATGGTGTGTTATGCCATGAAGGCCAACTCTAACCAGGCGGTCTTGAAGACGCTCGGTCGGCTGGGCGCGGGCGTCGATGTGGTCTCCGGCGGTGAATTGCGTCGCGCTCTGGCGGCTGGAATTCCGGCGAGCCGCATCATGTTCTCCGGCGTCGGAAAGACGCCTGCGGAAATGGATCTGGCGCTTGAGGCAGGCATCTACTGCTTCAACGTGGAATCGGAGCCGGAACTCGAAATCCTGAACGTCCGGGCGCAGAAAATGGGCCGCAAGGCGCATGTCTCCTTCCGCATCAACCCGGATGTCGATGCGCGCACCCATGCGAAGATCTCGACCGGCAAAAAGGAAAACAAGTTCGGTATCTCCTATGAGCGGGCGCGTGCGGTTTATGCCCATGCGGCAACGCTTCCCGGCATTCATGTCAGCGGCATCGACATGCATATCGGTAGCCAGATCACCGAGCTTCAGCCGTTTGAAGATGCGTTCCGTCTGCTGCGCGAACTCGTCGAGACGCTGCGAACTGACGGTCACGCGATCGAGCACGTGGATATCGGCGGCGGGCTCGGCATCCCTTACCGCGAAGACAATTCGCCGCCGCCGCTGCCGGATGCCTATGCCGATATTGTCAAGGCGCAACTGCGAAGCCTCAATTGCAAGATCGTGACTGAGCCCGGTCGCCTGATTGTCGGCAATGCCGGTATTCTGGTGACAGAAGTCATCTTCGTGAAGGATGCTGGCGAAAAGACCTTCGTCATCGTGGATGGCGCGATGAACGATCTCATCCGTCCAACGCTTTATGAAGCCTATCATGGCATTCGCCCGGTCGTGCTTCCCGCCGCCGATGTGGAGCATATCAAGGCCGATGTCGTTGGCCCTGTGTGTGAAACCGGCGATTACCTGGCGCTTGACCGCGATATGGCGAAGCCCAATCCGGGCGATCTATTCGCGGTTGGCTCTGCCGGTGCCTATGGCGCAGTTCAGGCGGGAACCTATAATTCCCGCCTGCTGGTGCCAGAGGTTCTGGTCAAGGGCGATGAGTTCCACGTCATTCGTCCGCGCGGAACCTATGAGGAATTGATCGGCCTGGACAGTGTTCCGGCCTGGCTGGCCTGAGCGGTTTTTTCTGGCTGACCGTTCACATTTCAGAGAAATGGCGGGAAAGCGGCATCAAGTTTGGCGCTTCCCCTCGTCTTCGCCACAAAGGCTGGTATCTTCTGGCCAAGCGGCGGCGCTCTGGTTGCGTCGCTAATCGCCGGTTGACGCCGCCAGCTTCAGGAGACGGACCGCATGAGCCTTTCCCGCAAGGGCGCCTTTGAAACGCATCCGGCCTTGGCGCGCCGAGTCGCAACCAAGCGCTTCTTTGCGCGGCTCGTTCTCTTCCTCGAGCGGCTGGCGCCCAAGCTTCTCGCCCCGCTTTCCATTCTGGCTCTCGCGCTGTCCGTCGCGTGGTTTGGCCTGTTCCGGCTTATGCCAGACATTGCACGCTGGGCCGTCTTCTTCATCTTCATTTTTGCATTCCTGACATCTCTTCTGCCGCTCTCGCGCCTTCGCTGGCCTGCCGCCGCAGAGGCCGACCGGCTGCTGGAAAAGCGCAATCACCTGCCGCACCAGCCCGTGGGCGTGCAGGAAGATGAACCGGCCTTTGATTCCCCCTTCGCCCGGGCGCTCTGGAAAGAACACCAGATCCGCATGGCGCAAAGGATTGCGGATCTGGATGCCGGACTGCCGCAGCCGGATATCGCAAGCCATGACCGCTATGCGCTGCGCGCCATTCCAGCGCTTCTGGTCTTCGTGGCCTTTGCCTATTCCTATTCGAATGGTGGCGGCTCTGTTGCAGACATCGTCAGTCCGTCTGCTCCGCCCGCCAAGACCGACCCGGATCTGCGTATCGATGCGTGGCTGACGCCGCCGTCCTATACCGGTCGCGCCCCGATCTTCCTGACCGGCAACCAGTCGCCGACGCAGGACAAGATCATGGTGCCGCAATATTCGCAGCTGACCGTTCGAGTGACCGGTGGCGAAGGCGCTGAGTCGGTGAACTTCCTGCCCATGGAGGGTGGCGCACAGCGTGCGGTTCCCTTGCAGGATGAGCAGGCAAAGCCGGGGCAGACTGCACCCGGTTCGCAACCGCAGTCGACAGCACAGGCGACCCCCGCGCCCGCTAGCCCCGTGAATACGCCACGCACCTATGCCATGAAGATCAATGAAAGCGGCGATCTCTCTGTCAACGGCCAGCAGTGGCTGTTTGACGTCATTCCGGACAAGGTGCCGGAAATAGCCTTCGACAAGCCGCCGAGGCGCGCTGTCAACGGTGCGCTGGAGGTGATGGCCGTGGCGAAGGATGATTACGGGATCGTCAAGGCCGAGGCCAAAATAGAGCCAGTCGAACCGCCCGCGGAAGGCGCGAAGCCATTGTTTCCTGCACCTGAATTTCGGCTGACGCTGCCGCGACGCGGCAAGGAGCCGGAGATCCGCAGCACCACGAGCCGGGATCTGACGGAACATCCGCTCGCCGGCAAGCGGGTTCGCATCACGCTCGTTGCAACGGACGGCGCAGGGCAGGAGGGGCGCAGCGCGCCCGTGGAAATGATCATGCCCGGCAAGCGCTTTGTGGAGCCTCTGGCCGCAGCCGTGGCCGAGCAAAGGCAAGTCTTTGCGCTCGATACGCGACAGATGCCACGCGCATTGGCGCTCAACCAGGCGCTTTCGCTGCGTCCGGACGAAACGATACCGAACCTAAGTCACTATCTGCTGATCCGGTCGGCCCGCGAGCGCATGAAGCTTGCCCGAACGGAAGAGCAGTTGAAGGATACCGCTGCCTATCTGTGGGAAATAGCGCTTGGTATCGAGGATGGCGATCTCTCGCAGGCGGAACGCAGATTGCGCGATGCGCAGCAGGCACTTCAGGACGCGTTGCAGAACAATGCGTCGGAACAGGAAATCGCAAAGCTGATGCAGGAACTGCGTCAGGCCATGCAGAACTTCATGAACGAGCTTGCCCAGCGCATGCAGAACATGCCGCAGTCGCAGCAGAACATGCAGGCGCAGAATACGATCCGCCAGCGTGATTTGCAGCGGATGATGGACCAGATCGAAAATCTCGCCCGTTCCGGCAACCGCGACGCCGCGCAGCAGATGCTTTCCGAATTGCAGCGGATGATGAACAATCTGCAAGCTGGGCGGATGCAGCGCCCGCAGCAGGGTCAACAGCAGCAAAGCAATCCGATGCGTGAGCAGATCGACCGTCTCGGCGAGATCATGCAGGAGCAGCAGCGGCTGATGGACCAGACGCACCGCCTGAACGAGGCGCTGCGGGACCGCATGCAGCGCGGCAACCCGGACCAGCCCTATAATCAAGGGCAGAATCAGCAGGGCCAGAACCAGCAAGGTCAACAACAAGGCCAGCAGCAGGGCCAACAGGGCCAGAATGGGCAGCAGCAACCAGAGCAAATGACCGAGCAGCAGTTGCGCGAGGCATTGAAGCAGTTGCGGGCGCAGCAGGAGGGGCTCGGCCAGAAGCTGGATCAGTTGCAAAAGGGCCTGAAAGAACTTGGTATGGATCCCGGCCAGAACTTCGGTCAGGCCCAGAAAGAAATGGGCAATGCCGGCAAGGCACTTGGCAATGCCGAGGGTGATCAGGCCGTGGAAGGCCAGGGCAATGCGTTGAACGCCTTGCGGCAGGGCGCCCAGAACATGATGAACCAGATGATGCAGGCCATGCGCGGACAGCAGCCCGGCGAGGGCCAGGGGCAGGGCCAAGGTCCGGGGCAGGCTGGCCAAGGCAACCAGCAGGGTCGTGATCCGCTCGGTCGCGAAACGGGCGGTACGGATGGTTTGCCGGATACGCGTCTGCGGGTGCCGGATGAAATCGATGCGCAGCAGGCGCGACGCATTCTCGATGCCATTCGCGAAAAGCTGAACGATACGCTTCAGGGCACGATCGGCAATCCGATGTTCAATGACATGGAGCGCCGCTACCTCGAGCGTTTGCTGGAAACGCGGTGATTAAAGCGGGTCGCGATCTTTCAGATTCGCTCCTGACGCTTTTATCTCTTTGGTTTTTCGCATGTCGTCATCGCAAAACCGCTGCACACTTTTGCGCGACATACTAAAAGAGCCGCGGACGGGCCGCGGCTTCCTGCCATTCAAGCTAATCCGTCTTTATCAAGCGGCGCGGGAGGCTGTTGCCAAGGCCTGCGCTACAGCGCGGCGGATATCGGGCAGCGCAAAGGGCTTGTCAACGACATCGATGATCTTTGCCATCAGGTCGTCGGCGCGTTCGCGTTGTTCGGCATAACCGGTCATCAGCAGGATTTTCAGTTGCGGAAACTGATCGGCGGCACGGTGTGCCAGTTCGATGCCATCCATTACCGGCATGCGAATATCCGACAGGAGCAGATCGAAACTATCCTCATTCAGACGTTCCAGCCCCTCTGCACCATCGGCAGCTTCATAGGTCTCATGGCCGTCGAGACGGAGCGCGCGAGCAACGAAGGAGCGTAGCGAATCTTCGTCTTCGGTGATCAGGATCTTGGCCATGGCTTGGGTTACTCCGTGCATCAATTCGGGACCCAGATGACCTGTTTTTCCTTTTCGAGGAGTAAAGATTTGCCGGCACGGGGTGTTGATGGTTAACGCCCCGTGTCTTTCCGAGCCTCTGTTCTATTCTGCATCGCCCTTGACGACGCCGACGAATGGCAGTTCGCGGAAGGCGTAGGCGACATCCATGCCGTAGCCGACAACGAAGTAATCCGGGCATTCGAAGCCCACATAATCCGCTTCCAGCTTTTCCTTGCGCTTCACACTCTTGTCGAGAAGCACGGCAATGGTCACGTGGCGCGCGCCGCGTTCATAGAGCAGTTCCTTCGCAAACTTAAGGGTGCGACCGGACTCCAGAATGTCGTCGATCAGCAGAACGTCGCGGTCCTTGACGTCCGAATCGATATCCTTGACGATCCGAACGCCCTGGGAAACGGTGCCGGCGCCATAGCTGGAGAGGGTGATGAACTCGACTTCCGGCGCAAGACCGGTATCGTGCAGTGCGCGCAGTAGATCGGCTGCAAAGATGAACGAGCCCTTCAGAACGGCAATCACCAGCAGATCTTTTGTTGGGCCTTCGGCAATCTGCTTTGCCATGCTGCGGTTGCGCTCGGCAATCATTTCGGCGGTAAACAGCGGCTCGATAGTCTTGCCACGAACGACAGGCATCAGCGTCTCCTTGGACTTCCGGTGCGATTTTTCAGGATCTGCTCGCGGTGAACGGGCGCGCATCTCCAAAACGAAAATAGGAGCAGGTGGGGCGGCGCCATCTTGCGCCTTTCCTGCTCCGTTCAAGGCTCCGGATAGCACAATCAGGAGGCTGTGGCACCCGGTTCTATGAATGAAAGCTTCAATTGCGGGTTTTTTCCACCAGGATGGGGGATCCGGGCCGTGAAGCCGCGGCTTTGGTGCTGGCCAATTTCCGGGGCCGGAGGCTGGATGACCGTGGTGAAGACCACCTTGTCTCCCACCATCAGGTCGGCCCGCATAGGCTGTACCTTCCGGCTCACCGTTCCGCGATTTTCAATGATGCCGTAAATCTGCAGGATCTGCATGCCGCCGCTATCGTGATTGGCGAGCGAGACATTCGTGATGTCCAGGCCTTGTGCTGCCTTGGGAGTGTCTGTCGAAATCAGCGAGAAGCCGCCGGAAAAGCCGAAGACCATGACGAAAATGAAGGCGACGACGGCGGAAAAGAAATCCGCCGACATTTGCATCAGTTTCTGCTCGATCCGCTCGATCAGGCTTGCCTTTGGGGAAAGAGCTGGCTGATTTTCAGCCACAACATGAGGGCGTCTGGCGGGCTTTTGACGGGCGGTCTCCGCTCTGGTTGCGTTGTCATTGTGAAAGCCGGAGGGGGTGCGACGGGTTTCCTGTTCCCGCGATGTTTGTTTGGCGCTGTCGCGCACAGTCACAAACTCGGCATCTTCCACGATGCCGCGGCTCAAGGCACGACGGACTGACTTTGATCCCATCGAATCGGGAGGCAGGATATCGTAGCTGTTTTCGGACTTCGTACGCCGTGAGCGGAATGCATCCATGGCTTTCTCCGTGCTCTCGATCCACGGCCTTGTGAACCGCAGGCATTGAAACCTCATCCTGACAGTCGTAAAATTATATGGTTAATGCTTTGCAAACGGATCAGGCGACGGCAGGCTTTGCCATCGACGAGAAAGGATCCGTCAACCCTTGCCGTTTACGAACGGTCGAGTCATCGTCACCCGAACACGAACACCCTCACACTGGATGTCGCATTGATTCATTTCGAAAATGTCGGCCTGCGCTATGGCATGGGACCCGAAATCCTGCGGGACCTGACCTTCGATATTCCGCGGCGATCGTTCCAGTTTCTCACGGGACCTTCCGGGGCAGGCAAGACGACGCTGCTCCGGCTTCTCTTCATGTCGCTGCAGCCGACACGCGGGCTGATTCGCATGTTCGACCGGGATCTGTCGCAGATACCACGCGCTGAATTGCCCATGTTGCGCCGGCGAGTCGGCATTGTTTTCCAGGATTTCCGCCTTCTGGATCACCTGACGACCTATGAAAACGTTGCGCTGCCTCTTCGAGTCCGGGGCAAGGATGAGGCGAGTTACCGGACAGATGTCATAGAACTTCTGAAATGGGTGGGGCTGGGTGAACGCATAAACGTGCTGCCTCCGGTTCTCTCAGGCGGGGAGAAGCAGCGCGCGGCCATTGCCAGGGCCTTGATGGATCGACCGGAGATCCTTCTTGCCGACGAGCCGACCGGCAACGTGGATCCACCCATGGCACGGCGTTTGCTCAACCTGTTTCTGGAACTGAACCGGCTGGGCACGGCCGTGGTGATCGCCACCCATGATCTGGGGCTGATGGATCAGGTGGATGCGCGGCGCATGATTTTGACCGAAGGGCGGCTCGATATTTATGAATGACCTGAACCGCCTGAAAAACGCGCTGAAGAAATCCGGTTCAAAACCGGAAAAGAAAACGGCCACGCCTATTAGTTCGAGTTCCGGCGGGCGCAGAACGGAGATGCGGGTTCGCCCAACAGGTCCGATCCTGCCGCCGTCGAATATTCAGGGCAATGCGCTGATGGTCGTCATTGCCATCATGTCCTTTCTCGCCTGCCTCACGTTCGGCGGGGTCAGCATGGTTCGAGCCACCGCTTCGAGCTGGGAGAGCCAGATTTCGCGTGAAATCACGATCCAGATCAAACCGCAGGACGGGCTGGACATGGATGCGGCGCTCAAGAAGGCGCGGGACCTTGCACTGACCTTTGTCGGGACCAAGCAAGGCACCATCATGGATGATGCGGCGACCGCGCGTCTGCTGGAGCCGTGGCTGGGCGCAGGGCTTGACCTGAAGGAACTGCCGGTCCCACGCCTCGTCATCATCACCATCGACGAGGCAAACCCGCCTGACTTCGCCGGAATGCGGGATCTGCTCAAGGCGGAGGTGCCGCAGGCCTTTCTTGACGATCACCGCACCTGGGTGGACCGGCTCGTTTCCATGGCGCATACGACGGTCCTGATCGGAATGAGCATTCTGATTCTGGTTTTCACGGCCATGATCCTGACTGTCATCTTTGCCACGCGCGGAGCGCTTTCCGGCAATCGCCATATCGTGGAAGTCTTGCATTTCGTGGGCGCCGAGAGCGGCTTCGTGGCCAGCGAATTCCAGAAACATTTCCTGAAAATCAGCCTGAAGGGATCGGCCGCCGGCGGCGCGCTTGCCGCGCTTCTGTTTGCTTCAGCTAGCCTTTGGCAGAGCAATTCTCTGGCTACGCCGCAGAGCGACCAGGCAACGGCGCTGTTTGGAACCTTTACGATCGATTTTTTCGGATATCTGGGAATTGTCGCAACCATGATCGTGATTGCGCTTTTGACCACGCTGACGGCGCGCTTTACGGTGATGCGGACGATCGACGAAATTGACCTGATCCGGTCCGATCCGGGTCGTTCTGATGGCATACCATCATCGTGAGAGATGATTACCTCTGTTTTCCTCAATCAACTCGGGCTATCTACGGAAAATGAGAGGTGACGAAGCAAAGCAGAGTACCGGGATTCCACATATGTTAACGCAACCGGGGCAGCGCGGATGGTTTCGTCGACATGGGCCCTTGCGGCGTATGCTACGCTATATCGGCATTTTTCTGCTTCTGGTGATTGCGCTGCTCTTCGGTGGGTTCCTGTGGTTTGCCGATACGGTCACCTCGCTGAAGGCGCCGGATGGTGTGAAAGCAGATGCCATCGTGGTGCTGACCGGAGGATACCAGCGGGTTGACCAGGCGGTCGGTCTGCTCCGGGACAAGGCAGGGCAAAGATTGTTGATCTCGGGTGCGCATCCGGCTGCTTCTCCCGGATCAATCCGTCGCGCGACACAGGCCTCGCCCGATCTGTTCAGGTGCTGCGTGGATATCGGCTACGAGGCACTCGATACCATCGGTAATGCCAACGAGATCACCCGCTGGATCAGCGACCATGACTATCGGTCCGTCCTGGTCGTAACGAACAACTATCACATGCCTCGAACCTTGCTGGAACTGCGACGGCGCGACCATCGAACGGAATTCATTCCCTATCCGGTCATCAATGCCGATCTCTCTCGAAAGGCCTGGTTCACGGAACCGGACGCCCTGCGCCTGATGCTGGCCGAATATGCCAAGATGGCAGCGGCCAGCATGCGGGCCGTGATTGGCTACAGCCAGAGTGACGGGTTGCGGTCCGAGCAGCAAATCGAGACCGAGAGCACGCAGCCCCGGCGTTGAGTCGTCTGAATATCCTCGGCGGTTGATGGGATCTGCTTTCGCTTCGGCGGCTCATGGTGTAGGGACGGGCCATTCTGCCATTCGGAAGCGCCTGATGCTTGCTCTGCGTTCGCAAATCTTCAATGTCCTGTTCTATGCAAACCTGATTGTCCGCATGATCGTGCTGACACCGGTGTATTTTCTGCTGCCGCGAAAGAAGGCCTATTCCGTGCCTAGAGCCTGGGCACGATCGAACCACTGGCTGATGGAAAAGATCGTCGGTACGACCTTCGAGATCGAGGGGCTTGAAAATATCCCCGAGACTGGCTGCATTTTCGCGCCCAAGCATCAAAGCTTCTGGGATACCTATGCCCTGCTGCCATGGATGAGCGACCCGGTCTACATCCTGAAAAGGGAGCTGACCTGGATTCCATTGTTTGGCTGGTATCTCAAAAAACAGCGGATGATTGCTGTCAATCGCGGTGCCCGCGGCAAGGTCATGGTCGATGTGATGCGGCGCACCAAGCTTGAAATGGACAAAGGCCGCCAGTTGATCATCTATCCGGAAGGCACGCGCCGTCCACCGGGTGCAGAGCCCGCTTATCGCTATGGCATCGCGCGGATTTACCGCGATGTACAGGTGCCGGTCGTGCCGATTGCCATGCAGCCCGGTCTTTTCTGGCCTCGCCGCAGCACGATGCGCTATCCCGGCCATTTCAAGGTTCGTATTCTTCCTGCCATTCAGCCCGGCATGGACCCGGATGCCTTTTTCGAACATCTGATCGACGTGCTTGAAAAGGCCAGCGATGAGGTGCTGCTGGATGCCGTGGAGCGTAATCCCGACCTGCCGCTGCCGCCAACCGCTGCCAAACGCGTTGCGGAACTGCGTCAACAGACGGGCGCGCCATAACCTTTCACAGCTGCAAGACTGCATAAAAAATGCCGCGTCAGTGACGCGGCATTTTTATTTCAGTTGACTTGGGATCAGAGCGACTTCTGCAGCTCCGGCAGAAGTTCGAACAGATCGCCGACGAGGCCGTAGTCAGCCACCTGGAAGATCGGGGCTTCCTCGTCCTTGTTGATGGCGACGATGACCTTCGAGTCCTTCATGCCTGCGAGATGCTGAATGGCACCGGAAATGCCGCAGGCGATGTAGAGATCGGGGGCAACCACCTTGCCGGTCTGGCCAACCTGCCAGTCGTTCGGGGCATAGCCCGCGTCGACGGCGGCCCGCGACGCGCCAACGGCTGCACCCAGCTTGTCTGCGAGCGGCAGGATGACTTCCTGGAATTTCTCGGACGAACCAAGCGCGCGGCCACCGGACACGATGATCTTGGCGGAGGTCAGTTCAGGGCGATCGGACGACGACAGAGCATCTTCCACGAAGGAGGAGAGACCCGGATTGCCGGCTGCCGAAATGGCTTCCACCGAGGCTGAGCCGCCTTCCGCCGTTGCAGCGAATGCCGCCGTGCGCACGGTGATCACCTTCTTGGCGTCTGTCGACTGTACCGTCTGGATGGCGTTGCCTGCATAGATCGGACGCTTGTAGGTGTCGGCTGAGACGACCTCGATGATTTCCGAAATCTGCATCACGTCCAGCAGGGCGGCCACGCGCGGCATGACGTTCTTGGCCGATGCGGTCGCTGCAGCGACAATGACATCGTAGGAGCCGGAGAGCGATACGACGAGATCGGCGAGCGGTTCCGCCAGGTTGTTTGCATAGGCGGCATCGTCGGCGAGCAGCACCTTCGATACGCCGGAGAGTTTCGCAGCAGCATCCGCCGCGCCCTTGGCGCCTGAGCCTGCCACCAGCACATGCACATCGCCGCCGATCTTGGCAGCGGCAGTCAGTGCCTTGGCGGTCTGGTCAGAGACGCTTGCGCCATCATGTTCTGCGAGAAGAAGAATAGCCATTTTACGTTTCTCCCTTTCGTATCCTTAGAGGACGCCAGCTTCGGTTTTGAGCTTTTCAACCAGTTCGGCCACGCTCTTGACCTTGATGCCCGCCTTGCGGCCACCCGGCTCTTCGGTTTTCAGAACCTTGAGACGCGGCGCGAGGTCAACACCGAAATCGGCTGGGGACTTCTTGTCGAGCGGCTTCTTCTTGGCCTTCATGATGTTTGGCAGAGAAGCATAGCGCGGCTCGTTGAGGCGCAGGTCCGTCGTGACGATAGCGGGCAGCTTCACGTCGATCGTCTGGAGGCCACCATCGACTTCGCGCGTGACTTTCGCAGACCCTTCACCGATCTCGACCTTCGATGCAAAGGTTGCCTGACCCCATTTCAGGAGGGCTGCCAGCATCTGGCCGGTCTGGTTGCTATCGTCATCGATGGCCTGTTTTCCAAGAATGACGAGACCCGGATTTTCCGCTTCGACCACGCCCTTCAGAAGCTTGGCAACGGCCAGCGGCTCCACGGCTTCATCCGTCTCGATCAGAATGCCGCGATCGGCGCCCATGGCGAGTGCCGTGCGGATGGTTTCTTCCGCCTTGGCCGGACCGATGGAAACGATGACGATCTCTTCTGCCTTGCCGGCTTCCTTGAGCCGCAGGGCTTCCTCCACCGAGATTTCGTCGAACGGGTTCATCGACATCTTGACGTTTGCAAGCTCGACGCCCGTACCATCCGCCTTCACACGGATCTTCACGTTGTAATCAACTACCCGCTTTACAGGCACCAGGATCTTCATGACTTCCTTCCTCAATTCGACTGATGGGGAAAATGCGGCCTCTCCCGAACCGCTGATTGTCAATGGGCGACATGGATACGCATTTTTGCACCGAACACAAAGAGTTTTCGGCCTTTCATAGATGTGGAATTGTCATGCCCCCATTCCAAGAGCGACATCGAGGATTGGCTCGGCAATGTTTTCGGGGCTCAGCGGTTCTTGCCTGGCACCCAGAGAATGTCGGCCTTTCCGCCCTCGTTGACGTACCTTGCCGCGACAAAAAGGAAGTCGGAAAGCCGGTTCACATATTTGAGTGCAGCCGGGCTGACAATTTCACCGTCGGCCTTCGAGAGCTCCACCATCAACCGTTCCGCACGGCGCGATACGGTGCGTGCCACATGCAGATGGGCGGCAGCAGCGGAACCGCCAGGCAGGACAAAGGAGGTGAGTGGATCAAGCGCTGCATTCAGCTGGTCGATCTCTGCCTCGATGCGATCCACCTGCGACTGCACGATGCGCAGCGGTTCCCACTCGACCTTTTCTCCGGTGTCCGGGGTGGCGAGATCTGCTCCGAGATCGAAAAGATCGTTCTGGATGCGAAAGAGCATGGCATCGAGATCGGCATGGGCGCCCGTATGCAGTCGCGCGACGCCGATCAGCGAATTGGTTTCATCGACCGTGCCATAGGCATCGACGCGAAGGTCATGCTTCAATCGCCGCGGGCCGGTCACCAGTCCTGTCGTTCCATCGTCGCCGGTGCGGGTGTAGATCTTGTTCAACTTCACCATGATCAGCGCCCCCCACCCGTCAGCCACAGGGTCAGCATGATAAGGATGATGGCAACAGCCTGCAGCATGACGCGCATCTGCATGAGCTTGTTCGAACGATTTACGTCCTGCCCCTTGACCATATTCATCAGGCCCTTGATCAGAACAAGGACCACGAGGCCCATGACGATCAGAGCCAGAACGGTGGTGAAACTCGACATGGTACTAAAGCCTTCCCCCTGAAAGGTGTCGCTGGTGAAACGCGCCCGTCAGATCTGGGGCGCGTCATCGATCCGGATTTCTCGTTCGTCTTCGGGCAATCGCGGGAGCAAGACCGGTTTAAGGTCTTGCCTGGAATTGCCTTTGTCAGTCCATCCTACGAAGAAGCCGGTACAGCAGATCTGCAGGCAGCAGGCGCTTGGCCAGAACGCCCTTCTTCGCAGGCTTCGTTACGATGTAATGTGGCTTTGGACGAGGGGCGGTCAAGGCATGCCGCAGCACCTCATGCACGGCATCCGGGCCCAGCTTGTGCTTGTTCACCGGGCCAGACCCATCCAGCCGCGCAAGCTGGCGCTTGTATTCCTCCGCGTGAGCGGAATTTTCCACGTCGATGTGGGCCTGAACGGCGGCAAGCGCATTGGCGGTGAAGCGCGACTCGATTGGTCCCGGCTCGATAAGGCTCACGAAGATGCCACTCCCATCCAGTTCCATGCGCAATGTGACGCTCAAGCCCTCGATGGCGTGCTTCGAGGCGTTATAGGCTCCACGATACCGAAAAGGGACAAGGCCGAGGATTGATGAACACTGAACGATGCGGCCAAACCCTTGCGCTCGCATATAGGGAATGACCTGCCGTGTCAGTTCATGCCAGCCGAAGACATTGGTTTCAAACTGCAGCCGCAGCACATCTGTTGTCAGGTCCTCTACGGCGCCGGGCTGGCCATAGGCGCCGTTGTTGAAGAGTGCATCAATGGTGCCGCCGGTTCGGCGCACGACCTCTGCCACCATCGCAGAAATGGATTTCGGGTCCGTGTAATCCATGAGCAATGCCTCGATGCCATCCGCTTCGAGGGCGGCAAGGTGGCCAGGATTTCTGACGGTGGCGAAAACCCGCCAACCTTCCTGTTTCAGGGCGCGGGCGCAAAAGGCGCCAATGCCGGAAGAACATCCGGTAATGATGATGCTTTTGCGCTCCGGCATCGTTTCTCCCTTACATTTTCCTTCGCGTTTCCCATATTTTGCCTGCAGTGACAACGGAGTTCCCCTTGGCAGAAGAAACGGCGAAGATCCGGTGGCATCGCCTTGCCTTCAAGGTGTTCTATGATGCCTATTGCCATTTCAACGACGATGACGGATGGGCCATGGCAAGCCATGTGGCCCTGTCGGGTTTGCTTGCGCTGTTTCCATTCCTGATTTTCGGCACGGCGCTTGCCGGATTTCTGGGCGCGAATACGTTCTCCGTAACCGCTGTTCATCTGCTGTTCGATACCTGGCCGTCCGATATTGCCGAGCCGCTGGCGGCGGAAATCAAACGCGTGCTCGACATTCCGCGCGGCGGTTTGCTGACGATCTCCGTTCTTGCCGCCGCCTATTTCGCCTCTAACGGTGTCGAGGCGCTGCGGATCTCCCTGAACCGTGCCTACCGGGTTGCGGAAAGCCGACCCTGGTATGTGACGCGTCTGACCAGCCTTGGCTATGTGATCGTGGCCGTCGTCATCTTCGCCGCGATCAGCATCGTACTCGTCGCGATACCGATTGCCATACGCGTGGCAGGAACGCGGTTTCCGTGGCTTCAGGACGAGCTAGCGGCCATCTCGAATTTTGGCGTGCTCGGTACGGTCATCGTGCTCTTCCTCGGCTTGATCGTGTGTCACAAGTTTCTGCCCGCCGGCAGCCGCCGGGTGATCGACATTCTGCCCGGTATCCTGCTGACACTGATGTGCTGGACCGGGTTCGCCTTCGTGTTCGCGTCCTATCTCTCGACATTCGCCAATTATGCGGCGACCTATGCCGGTCTCGCCTCCGTGATGATCGTTCTCGTTTTCCTCTATATGGTCGGCGTCATCTTCATGCTGGGTGCTGAAGTGAATGCAGCCCTGATGAAGTACCGCGTCTACTCGACGCTGAAACACGCCCGGGACTATCAGAAGGTCATTGCTTCAGACTTGAACGAGCCCCGGTTCGACGAAGCCCACAAGACGGCGGATATCCGCCGGTGAAAACCCCGCCTGGCGTAGGCTGCCAAGGCCGGTTGCCTGTGCACTTTTGGAAAGCTTTCGGCCATCCTCCCCAAGTACAAGCCTGTGGTGATGATAGACCGGCTGCGGCAGACCGAGCAATTCCTGCAGCAGTCGGTGCACGGATGTGGCATGGTACAGATCCAGGCCTCGAACGACATGGGTCACGCCCTGCGCCGCATCGTCGACCACCACGGAAAGGTGGTAGCTGGAGGGCGCATCCGAGCGTGACAGGATAACATCCCCCCACTGCGATGGATCGGCCGGGATGGTGCCGGTCTGGCCATCGCCTGTTTCCTGCCAGACAAGCGGCGCCAAGAACTCGTTCAGCGCCCGCGCCATATCCAGCCGGTAGGCAAAGCGGGGATGGCGCTTCATCAGATCGGCGCGTTCGGACGCGCTTCGGGCTCTGTCGTCCGCCGGGTAGTGCGGTGCGCCATCCGGGTCTCGCGGCCAGACTTCACCTCGCGCTTCTGCCGCCGCAACGCGAGCCTTGACCTCCCCGCGCGTCATGAAGGCAGGATAGATAAGGCCACGATCCTCCAGCTTTCGCAGAGCGGCTTCGTAGGAGGCTATGTGTTCGGTCTGGCGCCGTACCGGCTCTTCCCATTCGAAGCCGATCCACCGAAGATCATCGTAAATGGCTTGCTCAAGCTCCGGTCGGCAGCGGGTCTGGTCGATATCTTCGATACGCAACAAAACGCGTCCGCCGCAGGATTGCGCGATCTGCCGGTTCAGCAATGCCGAGAGGGCATGGCCCAGATGCAGCGGGCCATTCGGGCTAGGTGCAAAACGAAAAACGGAATGACGATCAGGCGCAGACATGCTTCCTTGTGACAGAAAACGATGAGACTGACGATGAATTTGATACGAAACGAAGCCGACATCGACGAGGGTCTTGCCCGTCTTGTGGAGATCGATCCCCTTCTGGCGCCCGTTATTGCCGCGGCTGGTCCGGTGCCGCTTCGGCTGCATGAACCCGGCTTTGAGGGATTGGCATACATCATCGTTTCGCAGATGATTTCAAAAACCGCCGCCAATGCGATCTGGGCGCGCATGGTGGACAAGGGCGCGCATTCGGCCACAGGCTATCTTGCCTGCTCGCCTGAACTCGTGGCGAGCTTCGGGCTTTCGCGTGCGAAAGCCTCGACGCTTGAAGGTGCAGCGCGGGCAATCATCAATGGAGATCTCGACCTCGATGGCCTGACCGGGCTTTCAGCGGCCGAGGCGATCGGTAAGCTGACGGCGCTGAAGGGCATTGGGCGGTGGACGGCAGAGGTCTATCTGATGTTCTGTCTGGGCGAGCGCGATGTGTTTCCGGCGGGTGACGTGGCGCTGCGTGCAGCCGTCGGCCATGCACTTGGCAATGCTCTGGGCCACGAGGTGCGACCATCTATCGCAGAGGTGGAGAGCATTGCCACCCGGTGGAAACCCTATCGCGCCGTCGCGGCACTGCTGTTCTGGGCCTATTACGCGACGTGTATGGGCCGAAACGCTATCCCTATCAACTGATTCGCGAATCTGACCCTGCGACATCAAAAGGGCTTCACATTCCTGTAACAACGGACCTAATATAGAATAGACATAAGCCGAATCGGTGAGGAGCGTTCGTTGACGATAGCAGTCTCCCCGCAGGCCCTGCCGGCGCTCGTATTGAACGCTGACTACCGGCCTCTGAGTTATTACCCCTTGTCGCTCTGGTCCTGGCAGGACGCGATCAAGGCAGTCTTCCTTGACCGTGTGAATATCATAGCCGAATACGACCACTCGGTTTCCTCTCCCACCTTCTCGATGCGATTACCGAGTGTCGTCAGTCTCAAGACCTACATTCAGCCAACACGAAATCCGGCCTTTACCCGCTTCAACGTCTTCCTTCGCGACAAATTCGAATGCCAATACTGTGGCTCGCGCGAAGACCTTACTTTCGATCACGTGATACCCCGGGCCCATGGCGGGGAAACAACCTGGGAAAATGTCGTGGCCGCCTGCTCACCCTGCAACTTGCGCAAGGGTAGCAAACTTCCAAAGCAGGCAGGCATGTTCCCGGCCCAGAAGCCCTATCCCCCCACCGTGCAGGATCTCCACAATAACGGGCGACTTTTCCCGCCAAACTACCTGCACGAAAGCTGGATGGATTACCTCTACTGGGATTCCGAGCTTCAGCCGTAACGTCGGCTGACCTGGATTAGGCCTTTTTCACGATGGCGCGGATGCCGATCGCTGCAAGCGCAATGCTTGCTATGACATTCCAGCCTGCAAAAGAAAGACCCAGAACGCGCAGGGCTGCTTCCGTGCAGGAGGGGCCATGAACCGAGTTCAGGTCACTCAACAGATTTCCGGCATTGGTGGTTAGCCCGTTGGCGGTGGTGGAGCAGGTTGCCGGTCCCGCCCAGAAGCCCCACTCGACGCCTGAGTGATAGATACCCATGCCCGCACCCACCAGCATCATGATCACGACAATACCCAGGAGGCCTCGCGTTACATTGGCAGGAAGGCGAAATACAGCGGTGGCAAGCGCTCCGAGCGCGACTGGAATGGCCCAGTAGTAGGGTTCGCGCTGCAGCAGGCAGAGCGCGCAGGGAATGTATCCGCCAAGGTGCTGGAAGCCAAGCGCGGTGCCAACCGTTGCCGCCATGCCGATAGCCAGGGCAAGGGAGTGGCCCATCAGGCTGCGGCGAAGATCTGGAGATTGGGTGGCGGACATGGAAAAGCTCCGGATGGAAAGGCTGAGGTTCTGATAGGCAAGTCGAGAGCCGCTGTAAATGTTTCTGGTGCCGCAGGGACATCCGAAAGACGGCAAAAGATCGTGAGTGACTTTCTCGCAAATCAAGACGGAAACATTCTGGCAACGGCTTGCGCCGTGCCTTTTGGCTATGCTAGACGCAAATCACCTGTTTCGATGCCCCGTTGGCGGAATTGGTAGACGCGCCTGACTCAAAATCAGGTTCCGAGAGGAGTGCTGGTTCGATTCCGGCACGGGGCACCATCGAACCAGTTGAAGGTCTTTGTTTTCGTTTTTCAATGATTTTGAGACTCTGGCTCGCCGAGTGACGGGTGGATCATGTGTCGTTGGCGATAGCTTTTCCTACCCGTCCCGACCGGCAAGTCCGAGGATTTTCTCGCGCAGGATTCGCGCCATGTTTCGCGTGTTTCGATAGAGATGAAGTTGTGCGGCGACCTGGCGCACATCGCGGTCGCTGTTTTCCCTCAGGCCGATTACCAGACTTCCCATCTCTTCCCGCTCCGTCCAGAAGCGGCTCATGATGGGATGATCCGGTACGGCACAGGAATCGCTACGCTGGATGTTGAGGTCGTCCAGATGCCATTCGGTCAATTTCATCATGAGAAGTTTGCCCGGCGAGTAAGCGGCAAAGTTCTCATCATAGGCAGTCTTCCAAGTATAGGCTTCTCCAGCCATGACAAAGACGACGAGCGAGGCAATCGCGCGGCCGTTCAGGTTGACCGTGTGAATACGCACAGCGTCGATGTCCGACAGGTTACCGATCGCCTCCCGGGCGAAGGCTGCGCGGAAACGGTCATTGATCAGGGCCGAACGTTTGCGACCCTTCCAGCCCTTGCCTTCCAGCGCCAGAAACTCCTCCGTTCGCCGGCGGATGTCGTCGGGCTGACGGGCAACGTCATAGGTCACGGTTCCCAACCGCTCCAGATGCCGCCACTGTCGGCGCATTTCCCGCAGATGGTGGGATGAGATTGCTCGGCGCAGATAGAGTTCTGGATCTTCCGTGCTCTGCAGGAAAGGGCGCTGGAACGTGTTGGTGATGCTGACCGGCAGATTTCGCGCTACCGCGACCGCGCGCATCAACTGCGCGAAGCGACCATTGAGCCGCAGGTCTGGAAGGACGAGGACGTCAGGCAGGCGCAACTGCTTCTGGCTCAGTGCATCGAGCAGATTGTCGAGGGTTTCAGCCGCATCCTCTGCATCGAGCAAAGGTGTTCCCAATGGACCGAACGGGTTCGCCCATGCCCGGATAATGGAAGCACCCAGCGAAAAGCCTGGCTTCTCCTGCGAGAAGGGCATCAGCAGCCGCATGCGGCTGCGATTGTTGTTGTCATCGCGGATCAGGGCGAACTGGACCTGACGATCCTCCACGCGCGGCATGGCGGGCGCCAGCATGCGTCCCGTAAAGAAGACATTCGGCTCCATGGCGCGGTTTGACAGGAAATCCAACTCCTCCTGCAGATCATAGCCCATCGATGCCGGATAGATGGACAAGGTCCGTCCCGGTCTGCCGACCGATGCCTTGATCGGAGCTTCGGGAATGGACAGCTTCGGCTTTTGAGGCGTGACGTCCAGATCAAGACGAAAAGGACCGCGGGGCGGAAGCTCAACCATGGGATGCTCCTTCCGTAATTGGGTTTCTCACCGCGCGGGCGAAGGCGAACAGGATGATCCCGAGCTTTTTGCGCACAGCTATATGGAGGAGGACTGCCTCCAGCATCATGGCGCTTGCAGTCGCCGAGGCAGCACCGTAGAGGCCGAAACGCGGAACGATAATGATGTTTACCGTCACCGCGAAAGCGAGCACCACGGCATAGATGGCAACGCAGAGAGACTGGCGTCCAGCCATGTTCAGGAGAACTTCGCCCGGGCCGACGAGTGCCTTGGCAAGGATGCCAGCCAACAAGATGACCATCAGTGGGTAGCCGCTGGTGAAGGCGGGACCGAAAAGGCCGAGAAGGATTTCTCCCATCGCCAGAACGGAAAGGCCGACCACCAGAGCCGGCCAGAAGGACCAGCGGGCTGCCTGTGCTGCAAATTGCGCCAGCGATGATTGATCGTGTTCTGCAAGTATGCCGGCAAAGCGCGGTGCTGCCGCTGCCTTGACGGAGAAGTAGACAAACTGAACAAGGGCGATGGTCTTTGCGGCGGCGTAATAGACGGCGACCTGATCCGGCGGCAGGAAGAAGCCGACGACGACGACATCCGCATTGGTCAACAGGAAGCCGATGCCATCGACGAGGAACAATGGCAGCGAGAAGCGAAACCAAGGCATCAGCGCAAACGAAAGTGCGCCCCTGCCGAGCTGGCGACGCAGACGGTAGGTCATCCGGATGAACTGGAACAATGTGGTGATGTAGGTCGCAGCAAGGGCGGCCTCCATCGCCGTTCGAGCGGACTGCGGCTGACCGCTCCACACGGCCACAAGCATGAGAAACAGGATCAGCAATGGACGGATGATATAGGTGGGGCTGAGTGCGGTGACGGCCCAGCCGTTCGCGCGGGCCGTTCCGTCCAGCACGTCACCCAGCGCGATCATCGGCAGCGTGAACAGACCCAGGAAGACCGGTATCAACCAGTAATCCGGTACGAGACTGTCGAAGACTGTCATGAATACGAGGCCGGATACGGCAAGCGTCGTGGCCGAAAGCATGGCGACGATGCGTGCCGTCCAGTTCAGGCCGCGCACCAGTTCGCTTTCGCCGCGGTTCTGATGCTGTGGCAGGAAGCGGATGACGGCCGTATGAAAGCCGAGGCAGGACAGATTGCCGAAGACGACAACCAGAACCCAGACGAAGGCAAAGATGCCGTATTCGAATTCGCCCATCAGGCGGGCCAGAATGATCTGGGAGAGGAAGGCGATCGCTGCGCTGATGATGCGGATGGCAAAGGCAATCAGGGCCATACGCTGGGCGCGCGCCGTTTCACTATCGTCACGCAGGATCGGTTCCAGCCGACGCAGCAAAGGCGTCAGCCGGTTCTTCAGGCCAAGCGGCAAAAGCCGCTCTGCTGTTTCGATCACTGTCATGAAAAACGCAATACTCTTGGCGCAGCAATTATATATGCCAATTCTGCGCCGTGCACGGTTAAGGAAGCGTGATCCTGTTTCGTAAAAACACACTGATCGTGGCACATCTTTCGTGTGCATCACCCTTGCAGACGTTACTTCAGGCCGTGCCATGCAAAAAGGCCCCGGAAACCGGAGCCTTTCAGATATTGCTCATTCGATTTAGTTTTGCGTATCAGGCCTGCTCGAACGCGCCATGGCAATGCTTGTATTTCTTGCCGGAACCGCAAGGGCAGGGTTCGTTGCGACCAACGCGTCCCCAGGTCTGCGGGTCATTGGGGTCACGGTCTTCCGGAGCAGCCACAGCCATGAAGCCGCCGCCGTTCTGGCCAAACTCGTCCTCACCGGTCGTCGCGTCGAGATGATGAACCTGCATGACCGGCGGTGGCTGAGGTGCCTCCGGTTCGTCACGCATCAGTTCAACACGCATCAGCTGCGCCGTTACACCCTCGCGCAGGTTCGCCAGGAGCGCCTGGAAGAGTTCGAAGGCTTCCGCCTTGTATTCCTGCAAGGGGTCACGCTGGGCGTAGCCTCGGAAGCCGACGACAGACCGCAGATGGTCCAGATTGACGATATGCTCGCGCCACAGATGATCGAGCGTCTGGAGCAGAACGGACCGCTCGACATAGGTCATGATTTCGGCGCCGAAACGCTCGGCACGATCCTTGGCCGCAGCGTCTGCAGCCGCTGTGATGCGTTCGCGGATATCGTCTTCCGCGATGCCTTCTTCCAGCACCCAGTCTTGGATAGGCAGATCGAGGTTCAGCTGTTGCAGAACCGCTTCCTTCAAGCCAACCGCATCCCACTGCTCGGCGTATGCCCGCTCTGGAATATGCTTGGTGACCAGGATCTCGATCACTTCATGACGCATGTCGGTGACGGTTTCCGTGAGGTCCGTCGCGTCCATCAGTTCGATACGCTGTTCGAAGATCACCTTGCGCTGATCATTCGTCACGTCATCATACTTCAGCAAGTTCTTGCGAATATCGAAGTTGCGGGCTTCGACCTTCTTCTGCGCGCGCTCCAGAGCCTTGTTGATCCACGGATGGACGATGGCTTCGCCGTCCTTGAGCCCCAGCTTCTGAAGCATGCTGTCCATGCGATCCGAGCCGAAAATGCGCATCAGGTCATCCTGAAGCGACAGATAGAACTTCGAACGACCCGGGTCACCCTGACGACCGGAGCGGCCGCGCAGCTGGTTGTCGATACGCCGGCTTTCATGGCGCTCGGTTGCCAGGACGTAGAGCCCGCCTGCGGCGAGTGCCTTTTCCTTCAACTGCTTGACCTCGGCGCGGATGGCCGCTTCCTTCGCGTCGCGCTCCGGACCCGGCTCCATGCCGTCCAGTTCGCGCTCGAGGCGCATGTCGATATTGCCGCCAAGCTGGATGTCGGTACCGCGACCGGCCATGTTGGTGGCGATCGTGACAGCGCCGGGAACGCCAGCCTGACTGACGATGTAGGCTTCCTGCTCGTGATAACGGGCGTTCAGGACGTTGAACTTCTCGAAGCCCGCCTGCTTGAGCATGGCCGCCAGAAGTTCCGACTTTTCGATGGAGGTCGTACCCACCAGAACCGGCTGGCCCTTTTCATGGGCAGCCTTGATCTCTTCGATGATGGCCTTGAACTTCTCTTCCGCGGTCCGGTAGACCTCGTCGCTTTCATCGATACGCTGGATCGGGAGGTTGGTCGGAACTTCCACGACATCCAGACCATAGATGTTGGAAAACTCTTCCGCTTCCGTTGCAGCCGTACCGGTCATGCCGGCCAGCTTCTCGTACATCCGGAAATAGTTCTGGAAGGTAATGGACGCCAGGGTCTGGTTTTCCGGCTGGATCTGCACCTTTTCCTTGGCTTCGAGCGCCTGGTGCTGGCCTTCGGAATAACGGCGACCCGGCATCATGCGGCCGGTGAATTCGTCGATGATGACGATCTCGTCGTTGCGGACGATGTAATCCTTGTCGCGCTGGAAGAGCTTGTGTGCCTTCAGCGCATTGTTGATGTGGTGAACGATCGCAACGTTCTCGACGTCGTAGAGCGACTCGCCCTTCAGAAGGCCCGCCTGACGCAGCAGGTTCTCGAGTTTTTCCGTGCCGACTTCGGAGAAATTGGCGGAGCGCTGCTTTTCGTCGATCTCGTAATCTTCCGGTGTCAGGGCCGGGATGAAGCTGTCGATCGTGTTGTAGAGTTCGGAGCGGTCGTCCAGCGGACCGGAAATGATGAGCGGCGTGCGCGCTTCATCGACGAGGATCGAGTCCACTTCGTCGACGATCGCGAAGTAGTGGCCGCGCTGAACCATCTGGCCGCGATCATACTTCATGTTGTCGCGCAGATAATCGAAACCGAGTTCGTTGTTCGTCGCGTAGGTAATGTCGCAGGCGTAGGCCGCGCGGCGCTGGTCGTCATCGAGACCGTGGACGATAACGCCCGTCGTCAATCCCAGGAAGCCGTAGAGGCGGCTCATGATGCCTGCGTCGCGGCTGGCGAGATAGTCGTTGACGGTCACGACGTGGACACCACGCCCTGTCAGCGCATTAAGATAGACCGGAAGCGTCGCGACAAGCGTCTTGCCTTCGCCGGTCTTCATTTCTGCGATTGCGCCCTGGTTCAGGATCATGCCGCCGGTCAACTGTACATCGAAGGGTCGCATGCCGAGCACACGGCGCGCTGCTTCGCGAACCACAGCGAAAGCGGGGACAAGAATGTCTTCGACCGTCTTGCCGTTTGCCAGCTCCTGCCGGAATTCAACCGACTTTGCTGCAAGCTGCTCGTCGGTCAGCGCCTTCATCTTCTCTTCAAGGGCGCTGATGGCTTCCACGCTCGAACGATAGCCGCGCACGCGGCGATCGTTGGCGGAGCCGAAAAATTTGCGTGCAATCGCACCAAGGCTGACCATGCACATGGTCCTTTCTGAATCGATTTGGCATCAGGCTGCCGAGCGCTCCTGGTTACTGCTTCAGTCGATGAAATTTTCACAGACAAATTACAGTACCCGCCCGGAAACTGTTCTAGACGCGAAGTAGCGTGACAGATAAGAGGGGGGTTGAATGATGTCAACGGTTCTGGCCGATACAGAATGGCCACAATCCGGTGTTTCTGAAGGTGCCATGGCCGGAATCGGGCAGACTGAAACCGGTGCTTTACTTGAAAGGTCCTACCTTATGTTTCGCTCCAAATTCGTCGCAGCGGCGACCCTGGCCGCAGCGTTCACGTTCCACTCGCCTCTCGCTGCGCAGGACAACCCTGTCGTTGCGAAAGTGGGTTCGGTGGAAATTCGCAAGTCCGACCTCGATACGGCAATCGCAAATCTGAGCGCGCAGTATCAGCAGCTGCCGGACGAACAGAAGACCGTCGCGGCGCTTTCGCAGGTCATCGATATCAAGCTGGTGGCCAAGAAGGCTGAAGATGCCGGAATCCAGAACAGCGATGATTTCAAGCAACGCATGGTGTTCCTCAAGGAACGCGAACTGCACAATGCCTATCTGCGCGATCAGTTCGACAAGCTGAAGCCGGAAGAGGTCAAGGCACGCTACGACAAGGAAATCGCAGCGATGCCGAAGGAAGAAGAAGTTCACGCACGTCATATCCTGGTGAAGACCGAAGACGAAGCCAAGGACATCATCAAGCAGCTTGATGCCGGCAAGGACTTCATCGAACTGGCCAAGGCGAAGTCGGAAGATTCCAGCAAGTCCGACGGTGGCGATCTTGGCTACTTCACCAAGGGCCGCATGGTTCCTGAATTCGAAGAGGCAGCCTTCTCGCTTCCAAAGGGAAGCTACACCAAGACCCCGGTGAAGTCGCAGTTCGGCTATCACGTCATCAAGGTCGAGGATAAGCGCAATGCCCAGCCGCCAGCTTTCGACCAGGTCGAGCCGCAGGTTCGCCAGATCGTGATGCAGGAAAAGTATTCGTCCATCATCGATGAGGCCAAGAAGGCCCAGAAGGTGGAAATCGTGGACGAAAATCTGCGCAAGGGCTATGACGAACTGACCAAGAGCGAGTAATAGCTCTTAACAAGCCTGCACCGGCCCGCTTTGGCGGGCCTTTTCTTGTCCGGAAGCCAATCCTTGTCTGGAAACTGAGCCATGTCGTCAGCTGTTTCTCCCCTCGCTCCCAAAACCTATCCAGAGATGCCGACTGTGCGCGGCGTGCGGATGGCAACAGCCGCCGCTGGTATCAAGTACAAGAACAGGACCGATGTTCTGCTGATGGTATTCGATGAGCCCGCTTCTGTTGCGGGTGTGTTTACCCGGTCGAAATGCCCGTCCGCTCCGGTTGATTTCTGCCGCACGAACCTGCCCCATGGCGTAGCGCGCGCAGTCGTCGTCAATTCCGGCAATGCCAATGCCTTCACGGGCGTGAAGGGCAAGGCCGCGACCGAGCTGACGGCAGACTCAGCCTCAAAGGCGGTGGGTTGCCAGACGAACGAGGTCTACCTGGCTTCGACCGGCGTTATCGGCGAACCTCTGGATGCCACGAAATTCGCTGGTGTACTGGGTGACATGCATGGATCTGCGGTCGGTGACTTCTGGCTGGAAGCGGCCAAAGCCATCATGACCACCGATACCTATCCGAAGGTTGCCACGCGTACCGCCGAAATCGACGGCGTTCCAGTCGTGATCAACGGTATTGCCAAGGGCGCCGGAATGATTGCGCCGGACATGGCCACGATGCTGTCCTTCGTCGTGACCGACGCGGACATCGCGCCCGCCGCCCTTCAGGCGCTCTTGTCCGAGGGCGTTGGCCCCACATTCAATTCCGTGACCGTCGACAGCGACACCTCCACATCCGATACGCTTCTTCTGTTTGCAACAGGCAAGGCGGGTGAAGACGGCCAGAAAAAGGTCGAGAAGGCGGATGATCCGCGCCTCGTTTCCTTCCGCGATGCGCTGAACGACCTCCTCAAGGATCTGGCACTTCAGGTCGTGCGCGATGGTGAAGGCGCCCGCAAGATGGTGGCCGTCACGGTGACCGGTGCCGAGAGTGATGCAGCTGCAAAGCGTATCGCCCTATCCATCGCCAACTCTCCTCTGGTCAAGACCGCGGTTGCCGGTGAGGACGCCAATTGGGGCCGCGTTGTAATGGCTGTCGGCAAGTCCGGAGAAATGGCGGACCGTGATCGGCTGGCGATCTGGTTCGGCGATATCCGGGTAGCTGTCAACGGTGAGCGCGATCCGGACTATTCCGAAGCCGCGACGACTGCCGTCATGCAGCAGGAAGACATCTCGATCCGCGCCGATATCGGTCTCGGGAATGGTACGGCGACGGTCTGGACCTGCGACCTGACCAAGGAATATGTCGCGATCAATGGCGATTACCGGAGCTGATCGATTGATGCAGGCGACATCCTTCCACGGCAACCTGCCGCTCGTGCGCCGTCTGGAAGCTGTGGGCTTCCGGGCCTGGCCAGCGGCCTCCGTGGTCTATGATGGCAGCTGGCAGGTGCGTCTGACGGGCGGACATCCCTCCAAACGGCTCAACTGTGTCGTGCCGCTCGACCCGTCGGACTATCATGATGCCGAAGTGCGGATCGAAAAGGCCCGGAAGCGCTTCGAGCATTACGGTCGCCCGCTTGTGGTTCGTGAAACGCCATTGGCACCCCAGCCTCTGCTTGGACGGTTGGCGCAATCCGGCTGGGAGCCATTCGAGACCGTTCAGGTGATGACGGCTGACCTGACTGTTCTGGAGCTGCCGGATACGCTCGACCATATTCCGAGCCATGATGTGGGCCGCTTCATCGACGTACTTCTTGCCGTTCAGGGGGATGATCTCTCTCTGAAGCCTGCGCTCGCCGAGATCCTGACCGCGATCCGTCCTGCGACGGGGTTCTTCACCTCCGAGCATGCAACGGATGGCCCGCTTGCGGCGGCACTTTGCGTGCAGGACAATGATCTTGCGGGTATCCTCTCCTTTGCCGTGCTCGAAGGGCGCCGTCGTCAGGGGATCGGTACCGAAATGCTGTCCGCTGCGCTTCGATGGGCACGAATCAGTGGCGCAAGAAGCAGTTGGCTGCAGGTTCATGCCGACAATGCTGCAGCCATCGCGTTGTATCGCAAGTTCGGCTTCCGTAATGCCTATCATTACCGTTACTGGCGACAGAAGGATTCGACTGTATGAGCTCTCCAGGTCGCCGTCTGCTCCTGGTTGCTGCCTGCGCCCTTGTGGACACAGACGGCCGCATCCTTCTGGCGCAAAGGCCGGAAGGAAAGAACCTTGCGGGTCTCTGGGAGTTTCCTGGCGGCAAGGTGGAGCCCGGCGAGACCCCGGAGGAAACGCTCGTGCGCGAACTTCACGAGGAACTCGGTATTGCCACCAAGGTGCCGTGCCTGGCGCCGCTGACCTTTGCCAGCCACACATACGAGGATTTCCACTTGCTGATGCCGCTCTATGTGTGCCGGCGGTTTGAAGGAATTCCCGTTGGGAAAGAAGGACAGGCCATTAAATGGGTGCGTCCGGCCAATCTTCGCGACTATCCCATGCCGCCCGCGGATGAGCCGCTCATTCCTTTTCTGCAGGATCTACTCTGATCTCAAAAAAGAATATGACAGGGATTCAGTTATCCACAGACACGGTGCGCTCACGCATAAGATCAGTCGCGCGTTAACAGATCCTTTAAGGGATCGATACAAGATAAGGCGCTATTGAACTAAATTGACGAGGCTCCGATGGATGACGAATTCTGGAAGACGGTCCGTGCTCAGCAACGGGCTTCGATCAGATCGGGCAGAACCGGTAGAACCGGCGTTCTGAATATAGCACTCCTATTTGGTACGGCTGCCATCGCCCTGTCGCTCATCGTGACTCCCATGCTTGCCAATCGGCAGGACAGCAAACGATTGGCCAACGTTCAGCAGGATTTCGATCTGATTACGACCGGATCAGTAAAGCCAGCGGACAAACCCGCAGACCGTGGCGTCAAACATTATACCATCCGCAAGAGCGTTCTGCAGGATACACCTGGCTCCGTCTGCATCGTTCAAGGTTACGGCGCGTCCACCCCCTGTTAACTGGCCAGGGCTAATATCCTGGCGCAAGCGGTTGCAAATGGAGTAAGCCCAGCGCTGTGACCGACAATCAATGCGGTGTTGACGGAGAGTGGATTGTACTGGATTCTAAGATGTCTCCGTCACACAGAAGGCGCAACAGCCGTCGAATATGGGCTTATTGCCGGTATCATCGGAGGAGCGCTCATTCTTGGGATCGGCGCCTTTTCAGACAATCTCAGCGCAATGTTTACAACCATCAATGATCTCATCAAAGTTTGACGGTTCGTCGACCGAGATCTTCCAGCCTATTTTGGTTTCAGTGCGTCGGCGAGGCGCATTTTGGCGGAGCCGGGTTTCAGCGGTTTCTGCTGGCTTTCATGCGGCGCCCATCCAGACACATAAACGATGGAGAACGTTGCGCGTATGCGGCCGTCCGCATCGGAAAACCGCTCCGCATAGATTTGCGCGGCTCGCATGAAGAACTGACGTGAGACAGGTTTGCGGCTGCGTCCACTGAGCGGATTCGTCATGCCCATGGCACGCAGATCCCGCATGAGATCGAAGATCGTGTCGTAACGAACAGTGTAGTTTTCCGCGTCGATCACCGGAAGCGCAAAGCCCGCCCGCTGCAGCAGTCCGCCAATATCGCGCACATCCGCAAACGGAATGACGCGTGGGCTGGCGCCTGCGTAGATCTCGGCCTCCGCGGCCAGCAATACCTCGCGCAGTTCCTGCAGGGTTCCCGCGCCGGGAATGGCTGCCAGCAGCAGGCCGTCGGGCCTCAAGGCGCGGCGCATGCGGATGAGCATGCCGGGCGTATCATTGGTGACATGAAGCGAGAGCGGAGAGAGAATGAGGTTGACCGATTGGTCCTCAAGCGGCACCTCTTCGAGACCCGCGAGCTCGGTTGTGCTCTCAGGTGTTGCGAACGCGCTGCCGGTCTCTATCCTGGTCAGCTTTCCGATGCGCCCAGTCGCCAGGGCATGCGCTGCAGCAAGACCTGTGGCGCCATGCAATTCCACGGCGTCGTCAAACTGTCGCTCCACCACGGACAGTCTTTCCGCCAGTTCTTGCGCCACGATGTTCAGCAGGAAGTCACTGCCGGGCTGTAACATGCGTGCGGCGCGCTCCCGTCGCGCGGTGATCAGATCCAGATCGAAGAGAATGTCCATGATGATACTTACCCGATAATGTCGAAGGTCCGCGCGGCATGCGTCTTCTATCGCGTTGGGGTTCAGCATGATAGATAGCGTCTTCATTTGAATTCGTTTGTCTTTTCTATCAATGCCGTTTGAGTGTCTCTCCAAAGCACGTCCAGTCAAAGTGAGTCAGCGGTTTACGTCCGGACTGCATAAAAACAATTCGATAGAGCATTTCTGGAGATCTGTTCATATGGGCTTTGTTTTGCCCGGACACGACAGGAATTTTGTAAAGCGATGGGCGACGGTTCTGGTCCGCCCCGTTCTCGACGCGATCTATCCGCCAGCCTGTGCTGCCTGCGGTATCCGGACCAGGCGACATTATGCGCTGTGCCCCAATTGCTGGCGCGACATGCGTTTCATCGAACGTCCCTATTGCGAAGTGCTTGGCATTCCATTTCGACGGGATCACGGAGAGGGCATGGTGTCAGCGCAGGCCATTGCCGACCCGCCTCCCTTTGATCGCCTCAGAAGCGTGGCCTTGCATGAAGGCCCGGCGCGACGTCTCGTCCATTCTCTCAAGTACAAGGACAGGACGGAGCTTGCTCCCATGCTGGCCGCCTGGATGATGCGCGCCGCCCAGAGCGAATTACAGGCCTGCGACATCATCATTCCGGTTCCCTTGCACTGGACGCGGCTCTTCTCGCGCCGGTTCAACCAGGCGGAGGAGCTATGTCGTCATCTGGCGCGCCTTTCCGATCGTCCCATGATGGCGGCATCCCTCATCCGGCGAAAGCGGACCCGCCGCCAGGTCGGCCTGACAGCGTCCGGTCGCGAGGAAAATCTCCGCGCCGCTTTCAGGATGGCGAAGGGCCATGAAAACGATGTCTTTGGAAAGCGCGTCGTGCTGGTGGATGACGTCTATACAACGGGTGCGACAATTTCGGCGGCATCGCGGGTTTTGCGGCGCGCAGGTGCAGTCGATATCACGGTTTTGAGCTTTGCAATGGCTGTTCCTGAGCCTATATGACAGTCAATATGGACGTGCTCGATAAGGGGAATGAGGATATGGCTGAAGTTGTCATCTATACGCGCCAGATGTGCGGCTACTGCGCGCGGGCGAAGTCGCTTCTCCAGTCGAAGGGCGTCGATTTCGTCGAGCATGACGCTACCTTCTCCCAGGAATTGCGCCAGGAGATGATCGGCAAGGCCAATGGCCGGACGACCTTTCCGCAGATTTTCATCAATGGTCAGCATGTTGGCGGTTGCGACGATATCCACGCGCTGGATCGCGATGGCAAGCTGGATCCGCTTCTGGCGGCGTGAGGTTGAATGACATGGCAAAGCTTGCTGTGGTTCAGATGTGCTCAGGCGTTGATGTCGGTCGAAATGCCGACGCCATGGAGCGACTTGTTCGAGATGCGGCTGACCAGGGTGCCGTCTATATCCAGACACCGGAGATGACAGGAGCGCTGCAACGCGATCGTGCTGCCTTGCGCGCCAGCCTTCGCGATGAGGAAAGTGATCTTATCATCTCCCGTGCGCGGTCGCTGGCAAAGGAACTGGGCGTCCATGTTCATGTCGGTTCGACGGCCATCGGCCGCCCGGACGGCAAGATCGCCAATCGTGGTTTTCTGGCAGCACCGGATGGTGCCAAAGTCTGTGCCTATGACAAGATCCATATGTTCGATGTCGATCTGGACAATGGTGAAAGCTGGCGGGAAAGCTCTGCCTATGAAGCAGGTGAGGCGGCGCGCGTCGCATCACTTCCCTTCGGGAAGCTCGGTTTCGCAATCTGCTATGACGTGCGCTTTCCGCAATTGTTCCGCAGCGAAGCCCTGGCCGGTGCCGAAATTCTGACTGTTCCCGCCGCTTTCACCCGCCAGACGGGTGAGGCGCATTGGGAAATTCTCCTGCGTGCCCGCGCGATCGAAAACGGCGCCTTCCTGCTGGCCGCTGCCCAGGGCGGCAAGCATGAAGACGGTCGCGAAACCTATGGCCATTCGATGATCATCGATCCATGGGGGCGCGTGCTGGCCGAAGCGCCCGGCGAAGGCGAAGCGGTTCTGGTTGCGGATGTAGATGTGGGCGAGGTGGCTGCAGCACGGCGCAAGATTCCCAACCTACGCAATGCAAGAGACTTTTCGCTCGAGGAGGTAGGTCTCACGGCGGAGAGGATCGCAGTGTGATCCGCTACACCCTTGTCTGCGACAACGCCCACTCCTTCGAGGGTTGGTTCTCTTCGAGTTCCGATTTCGATCAGCAGGTGGAAAGCGGTTTTCTAACGTGCCCGGTCTGCAATTCCGCGTCCGTCTACAAGGCGTTGATGGCTCCATCTGTTTCCACCGCCCGCAAACAGGAACAACGGCAGCAGGTTGCCATGGATATTGCGCGGCAGGAGGCGATTGCGAAGCTGCGCGAGGCGGTTCAGACCATTCGCTCCTCCGCTGAAGATGTGGGCGAGCGGTTCCCCGAAGAGGCGCGGAAAATCCATTACGGCGAGACGGAGCAGCGCGGTATCATCGGTCAGGCGAGCCTGAACGAGGTGCGCGAGCTCATTGACGAGGGGATCGAGGTCGCGCCGCTTCCGGTGCTGCCGGAGGATGCCAACTGATCCTTCAGGCAGAAGGCGGCCGCTTGGTGAGCAGCATATAGTTCACATCCATGTCCCTCGACAGATTCCAACGGTCCTGAAGAACATTGTAGAACACGCCGGTGCGATGAATGACATCCATGCCGCTGGCGGTGAGGGGACGTTCGATTTCTTCCGGCTTGACCAGCTTGTCGTAGGAATGTGTACCCTTGGGCAGCCAACGGAGGATGTTTTCCGCGGCGAAGATCGCCAGCGCATTGGCCTTGAAGGTGCGGTTGATGGTGGCGATGAACATCAGCCCGCCTGGACGCACCATGGAAGCGCAGGTGCTGATGAACAGGTTCACATCCGCAACATGCTCGACGACTTCCATGTTGAGCACGACATCGAAGCTTTCGCCCGCTTCGGCAAGTTGCTCGGCGGTTACCGCACGGTAATCGACGGAAACCCCGCTTTCGGCTGCATGCGTCTGGGCGATCCGGACGTTTTTCTCGGAAGGATCTGCTCCGACGACGGTTGCGCCCATCCGGGCCATCGGCTCTGACAGGAGACCGCCGCCGCAACCGATATCCAGAAAGCGGAGACCTTCGAAGGGACGGCTGCTTTTGGGATCGCGGCCAAAGTTTTCGCAGACCCGATCGCGAATATAGCTCAATCGTACCGGATTGAACTTGTGGAGCGGCTTGAACTTGCCGGTGGGATTCCACCATTCTGCCGCCATGGCGGAGAAACGATCCACTTCACCTTGATCAATTGTGGTCGCGGTATCGGACATTGTTCGGCTCCTTGATCCTTGATTGTACGTCAAGTCGGTTGGAGCGGCTCACTTGTCAAGCCTGCCGTCTTGTCGCAGAGGCTAATCGGGCACATCTCTTGGCGATGGGGTGGGCCCGTTTCGATTCTCTTCTGTTATCGAACGACTTAAAAAAACCAAATTCAACATGGTTCTGTGAGCGCAGAAGGGACGTTGAACAAGCGAAAACAAGATTTCCCGAGGAGGAAACCTGTGAGACGTCATATTTTGAAGGCTTTGGCAGTCGCGGGTCTATGTGCGGTTCCGGCTGTCGCATCCGCCGCGACCAATGGTTTTGCCACGGCCAATGTCAACATGCGGTCCGGACCCAGCACGCGTTATCCGGCTGTGGTGGTCATCCCGGTCGGTGCGCCGATCGTCATCAATGGTTGCCTGAATGCCGTCAACTGGTGCGACGTGACGTTTGCACGTGGCCGCGGCTGGGTTTCCGGCAACTATATCCAGGCAACGTTCCGTCAGAACCGCGTCTATGTTGCGCCGAACTATTATCGCTCGCTCGGCATTCCAACCATTACGTTTGACGTGGATACCTACTGGGGCCGCTACTATCGCGATCGCGACTTCTATCGCGAGCGGGATCGCTGGCGCAGCTGGGATTACCGTCGTGATCTGCCGCCGCCTCCACCTCCGGGCTGGAGCGATCGCAGGCCGGAACCAGACTGGAACCGCGACCGCGATCGGTATCGCTACGAAGACCGTAACCGCTATGACAATGGCGACCGTCGCGATCCGCGGTGGGATAATCGAGAGCCAGAACGTCGGGATCCGCGTTGGGACAATCGTCAGGGCGAGTTCGAGCGTCCCCGTCCGATGCCGCAGCCGCAGGTCGAGGAGGCTGACCCCGGTCGTCAGTTCCGCGGCGGCTTCCGGGGTTGCACGCCGGGCAATCCGTGCGAAATTCCGGGCAACTGATTGTAGACTGCGTGGGCTGCCGCAGAGGCGGCCCACGCAACCCTGCTTTGCCATTTCTTTCGCATCCGAGCGACCTTCCGCAACGAATCGCTTTTCCGTTGCGCCTAACTAACCTTTTCGCTAAGACGACGCCGCAAGCTCTGGCCGCCAAGGCCAGCGCCAACGGGGTTCAAGTCGCGCCCGCTCCCAACGGCGCGCAAAGGTGGTTTTGATCAGCGATGGCACGCATTGTCATGAAGTTCGGCGGCACCTCGGTCGCCAATCTCGAGCGCATCCACAACGTTGCGCGCCATGTAAAACGCGAAGTCGACGCAGGCCATGAAGTGGCCGTTGTCGTCTCCGCAATGTCGGGCAAGACAAACGAACTTGTAGGCTGGGTACAGGATACGCCGAAGGTGGCCGGTGCCTCTTCGCCGTTCTACGATGCGCGCGAATATGACGCCGTCGTGGCATCTGGCGAGCAGGTGACGTCCGGTCTCCTGGCGATTGCGCTGCAATCCATGGGCATCAATGCCCGTTCCTGGCAGGGTTGGCAGATCCCGATCAGAACCGACAATGCGCATGGCGCCGCCCGCATTCTCGATATCGATGGTTCCGATATCATCCGCCGCATGGGCGAGGGCCAGGTGGCTGTGGTCGCCGGCTTCCAGGGTCTCGGCCCGGACAATCGGATCGCGACGCTGGGCCGTGGTGGATCCGATACGTCGGCCGTCGCCATCGCTGCAGCCGTTAAGGCTGACCGTTGCGACATCTACACAGACGTCGATGGCGTCTACACTACGGATCCGCGCATCGTGCCCAAGGCGCGACGCATGAAGAAGATTTCGTTCGAGGAAATGCTGGAAATGGCCTCCCTCGGCGCGAAGGTTTTGCAGGTTCGCTCTGTCGAGCTTGCCATGGTGCACAAGGTTCGCACCTTCGTTCGCTCCAGTTTCGAGGATCCCGATGCGCCGGGCATGGGTGACCTCATCAATCCGCCCGGCACTTTGATTTGCGACGAGGAAGAGATCGTGGAACAGGAAGTCGTCACCGGCATCGCCTATGCCAAGGATGAAGCGCAGATTTCGTTGCGCCGCGTAGCAGACCGTCCCGGCGTATCAGCCGCTATCTTTGGTCCGCTGGCCGAAGCGCATATCAATGTCGACATGATCGTCCAGAACATTTCCGAAGACGGTTCGAAGACCGACATGACGTTCACCGTGCCGTTTGGTGACGTTGAAAAGGCAATGCAGGTTCTGCATTCCAACAAGGACAAGATCGGCTTCGACGTCGTGCAGAACGAAACCGGCCTGTGCAAGGTTTCCGTTGTCGGTATCGGCATGCGCAGCCATGCTGGTGTTGCCGCAACGGCCTTCAAGGCGCTGGCCGAGAAGAGCATCAACATCCGTGCGATCACCACATCCGAGATCAAGATCTCGATCCTGATCGACGGCGCCTACTCGGAACTTGCGGTTCGCACTTTGCATTCTGCTTACGGTCTCGATAAGAGTTGATATCGAACCGGCGCGGTTGCGTCGTCCGAATGGGCGGCGCATGATCTTCCGGATAGAGTGAATGAGAGATTCGGGAGTACAGATGCCGATGAGAGACCTGTCGGCGGGCCCGCGCGTCCTGCTTAAAAGATTGCGGGAACTGATGGCTGAACCGCTCGAGCCGCAGGAGCGTCTTGACCGGATCGTTCGCCAGATTGCCAGCAACATGGTGGCCGAAGTGTGTTCGGTCTATGTGTTGCGTTCGGATGGCGTGCTCGAACTTTATGCTACCGAAGGTCTCAACAAGGATGCCGTTCACCTTGCCCAATTGAAAATGGGGCAGGGTCTTGTCGGCACGATTGCCGCATCTGCCCAACCACTCAATCTTTCGGATGCGCAGGCGCATCCAGCATTCCGCTATCTCCCTGAGACGGGAGAGGAAATCTACCATTCGTTCCTCGGTGTGCCGATCCTGAGAGCTGGTCGCACTTTGGGCGTTCTCGTCGTTCAGAACAAGGCGCAGCGCAACTACCGCGAAGACGAGGTAGAGGCGATGGAAACCACCGCAATGGTGATCGCCGAGATGATTGCGACCGGAGAACTGAAGAAGATTACCCAGCCGGGTCTGGAGCTGGATCTCACGCGTGCCATCACCATCGACGCCGATGGTTATAATGAAGGTATCGGTCTCGGCCATGTTGTTCTGCATGAGCCGCGCGTCGTCGTTACCAATCTCCTGAACGAGGACGCTGACAAGGAAATCAGCCGTCTGGCGGAAGCCATCGGTTCGCTCCGGCTGTCCATTGATGACATGCTGTCGCGTCGCGAAGTGGCGCAAGAGGGCGAGCACCGCGAGGTCCTTGAGACCTATCGCATGTTCGCGCACGATCAGGGCTGGGTGCGACGGATGGAAGAAGCCATCCGCAACGGTTTGACGGCGGAAGCAGCTGTCGAAAAGGTACAGAGCGACACCAAGGCGCGGATGATGCGCCTGACGGACCCGTATCTGCGAGAGCGGATGCACGATTTCGATGATCTGGCGAACCGTCTGCTGCGGCAGCTCACCGGCTTTTCCGGCCGGGCCATGGATCAGAGCTTCCCGAGCGATGCAATCGTTTTTGCCCGCGCGATGGGTGCCGCCGAGCTTCTGGATTATCCCCGCGCCAATCTGCGTGGCCTCGTGCTGGAAGATGGAGCCGTCACAAGCCATGTGGTGATTGTTGCCCGTGCGATGGGAATTCCGGTCATCGGTCAGGCCGCCGGTGTTGTGGCGCTGGCGGAAAACGGCGATTCGGTCATCATTGATGGGGATGAGGGTCAGGTTCATCTGCGTCCGGTGACGGACCTCGTGAAGGCCTATGAGGAAAAGGTTCGTCTGCGGGCGCGGCGCCAGGAGCAGTTCAGGGCTCTGCGCGATGTGGATCCCGTCACGCGTGACGGCAAGCGGATCAGCCTCCTGATGAATGCAGGTCTGCTGGTCGACCTGCCGCAACTGGCTGAATCGGGCGCCGATGGTATCGGTCTGTTCCGGACAGAACTGCAGTTCATGATCGCCTCGCAGATGCCGAAGCTGGAAGAGCAGGAAGCCTTCTACCGCAATGTGTTGCGTCAGTCGGCGGGTCATCCCGTGACGTTCAGGACGCTGGACATTGGCGGAGACAAGGTCGTTTCCTATTTCCGTGCCCAGGAAGAGGAAAATCCGGCTCTGGGATGGCGCGCAATCCGCCTGTCGCTCGATCGTCCAGGTCTTCTGCGTACCCAGTTGCGCGCGCTGCTGCGGGCGTCTGCCGGCGCAGAGCTCAAGATGATGCTGCCCATGGTGACGGAAGTCTCCGAAATCCGGGCGGTGCGCGACCTGATGCAGAAGGAAGTTCAGCATCTCTCGAAATTTGGCCACAGCCTGCCCCGCAAGTTGCAGTTCGGAGCCATGCTCGAAGTGCCGGCCCTGATGTGGCAGCTGGACGAATTGATGACGGAGGTGGATTTCGTCTCGGTCGGTTCCAACGATCTGTTCCAGTTCTCGATGGCAGCGGATCGTGGCAATGCCCGTGTGTCCGATCGCTTCGATATTTTGGGCAAGCCGTTCCTGCGGATCCTGCGCGACATCGTGCGGGCGGCGGATCGCAACAAGACGCCACTGACGCTGTGCGGTGAAATGGCTGGCAAACCTCTCTCTGCAATGGCGCTGCTGGCAATCGGCTTCCGCTCGGTTTCCATGACGCCGACGTCCATCGGACCGGTCAAGGCCATGCTGCTCGGTCTTGACGTCGATCTCCTGGCAGAACAATTGAACCAAGTGCTGGACGATCACCGTTCCAACACGTCGATACGGGAACTGTTGGTAAGCTTTGCGGCTTCCCACAATATTCCGTTGTCGTGATCACAGACATGACTGGAGTTGAGTAGGGTGGCGAAGCTTCCTGTCGACAAGATGCGCGAGCTGGAGCGCCGCTTTGGTGAGATCGAGGCACGCATGGCGGAAGGCCCTGCTGCTGATGTCTATGTCAAGCTGGCCTCGGAATATTCCGAGCTGCAGCCGGTTGTGACGAAAATCCGCGAATACCAGAAAGCCGTTGCAGAGGAAGCAGATCTACGTGCTCTCCTGGCCGACAAGGCGACGGATCGCGAAATGCGTGAACTGGCCGAGCTGGAGCTGCCGGAAGCCCAGGAAAAAGTGGAAGCGCTGGAGCAGCAGATGCAGATCCTGCTGCTGCCCAAGGATGCTGCGGATGAAAAAAGCGCCATCCTGGAAATCCGGGCAGGGACGGGAGGCTCGGAAGCGGCACTTTTTGCAGGCGATCTTTTCCGGATGTACGAGCGCTTTTCCTCCACAAAGGGGTGGAAAGTCGAAGTTCTCTCTGCAAGCGAGGGTGAGGCCGGTGGCTACAAGGAAATCATCGCGACGGTGTCCGGCCGCGGCGCCTTTGCAAAGCTGAAGTTCGAATCGGGTGTGCACCGGGTTCAGCGCGTTCCTGAAACCGAGGCCAGTGGCCGAATCCACACCTCCGCAGCAACGGTTGCCGTTCTGCCTGAAGCGGAAGACATCGACATTGAAATCCGGCCGGAAGACATCCGGATTGATACGATGCGCTCCTCCGGCGCAGGCGGACAGCATGTCAACACGACCGACTCCGCGGTGCGAATCACCCATTTGCCGACCGGCCTGATCGTGACCAGTTCCGAAAAGTCACAGCACCAGAACCGGGCCAAGGCCATGCAGGTGCTGCGGTCCAGGCTCTATGATATCGAGAGACAAAAGGCGGACAGCGAACGCTCCGCCGATCGCAAGAGCCAAGTCGGTTCAGGCGACCGTTCGGAGCGCATTCGTACCTATAATTTTCCGCAGGGCCGCGTGACCGATCACCGCATCAATCTGACGCTCTATAAGCTGGATCGGATGATCGCGGGTGATATCGACGAGATGGTGGATGCCCTGATCTCCGATTATCAGGCAGGTCAGCTGGCTCAATTGGGCGAGCAGGGTTGACGATGCGGCTCGCGCAGCTCGTGGCGCAATGCAAGGCCCGCCTCGCGGAGGCCGGAATTGCTGACGCTGCCTTCGATGCACGCATGCTGGTGCTCAGTCTGCTGGGGCTGGAAACAAAGGATCTGCTGATCAAGGGAGATCAGGAGATTGCGGCTGCAGACGTTGCGCGTATTGAAGGCGCAATTCGGCGGCGCCTGGCGCGCGAGCCTGTGCACCGCATTCTGGGCGAGCGGGAGTTTAGAGATCTCAGGCTGAAATTGTCTCCGGGCACACTGGAGCCGCGTCCTGATACAGAGGTTCTTGTCGAGGCTCTTCTTCCCCTCGGTCAGGAAATCGCACAGCGAGTATCTTCTCCCCGGCTTCTGGATCTCGGTACGGGAACGGGCGCCATTGCGCTTGCATTGCTGCATGAACTGCCGCAGTTCACGGGCCTGGGTGTCGATATTTCAACGGACGCCCTTGAAACGGCCAAGGTCAATGCCGACCTGAATGGGATGGGCCAACGCTTCACGACGCTCGAAAGTTGGTGGTTCGAGCATGTTACTGGCCGGTTCGACATAATCGTGTCGAATCCGCCGTATATCGAGACAGGGGTCATTCCACAGCTGGAACCTGAGGTGCGGATGTTCGATCCCCACCTTGCACTCGATGGTGGCAAGGATGGGCTCGATGCCTATCGGAACATTGCCAGTGCTGCAGGAGACCACCTTGAACATGGTGGAATTATAGCGGTCGAAATTGGCTATGATCAAAAGCAAACGGTGACGGCCATCTTCATCAGCTGTGGATATACTTTGGAATGCGCCGTACGAGACTACGGCGAAAATGACCGCGTTCTTGTTTTTGCGCGAAAAAGCGATGATTCTGCCACGGTTTAGCAGGTTGTTGCAGTCGCGAAAGAAAAGGCTTGGAATTGGACAAGAAGCGGGCTAGTTTGCACGCACGCATTAGGCGGCTGGGAGTGAACGGAGATTCGTTCAATTTAAGCTCAACCGCAAACTGCTCTCCTTGGAGAGCTTCCGAGGTTGAACAAGACCTGGTGCGTGCATCAGATAAACTGACTTCCACCAGCAGCAGGACGGATTGATCCGCTTGCTTGCGGCACGTGAAGACTGCACCGAAAGAACGGGCAGCCGCGTGGCCCTTAATCAGCAAAGCACAAAGAATTCAGGTGAAAAATCGATGAGGCCAGGACAGCAGAATAAGCGTGGTCGGGGGCGTGGTAACAATAACAACCAGAATGGCGGCGGTGGCGGCGGCGGCGGCGGTAATAATTTCAACCGCAAGGGTTCCAATCCACTGACCCGGACCTATGACAGTTCAGGCCCAGATATAAAAATTCGTGGTACGGCTCAGCATGTAGCCGAAAAATACGCGACATTGGCTCGCGATGCCCAAAGCGCTGGCGACCGCGTCATGGCTGAAAACTATTTGCAGCACGCCGAACACTACAATCGTATCATTGCTGCGGCTCAGGCCCAGATGCAGGAACGCTACCAGCGCGATGATCGCCACGACTACAATGAGCGTGAGCAGGACGATACGGACGGCGGCGATCTTGACGATAACGGCGGCAGCCAGCCGCAGATCAGCGCTCCTCAGCCGCAACCTCGCGAGCAGCGCGAACAGCGTGACCAGCAGCCGCGTGAGCAAAGAGAGCCGCGCGAAGGCAGAGAGCCTCGTGAGGCCAGAGAACCGCGTGAGGGTAGAGAGCCTCGCGAGCCTCGTGAACAGAGAGAGGCTAGAGAGCCTAGAGAGCAGAGAGAGCCGCGTGAACCAAGACGTGCTCCCGTTCAGGCCGCTCCTGCGCCGATTCTCGATGAGAACGCGGTTGTCGATGGCACTGGTCCGCAGCCAGTCATCGAAGGTGTTCCGGCCGAGGTCGCCCTGGAAGAAGAAGGTGCCACCGCTCAGCCGCAGCGCCAGACCCGTCGTCGCACCCCGGGCACCCGTCCACGTCGTCCACGCCGCACGGCGGAAGGCGAGGAAGGTGCCGAAGCTGCAGCTTCCGATGCACCGGCGCTTGAAGACGTGGCCTCGGAATAAGGTGACGGAAGGAAACGCGTGCGCTGTCCAAGCGACACTGGCGTGCCGAATTTGATTTTTGAGCAACCCTGGCGAAAGCCGGGGTTTTTCATTTGAGACGTCTTTAAACTCGAAAAAAATCCTCCCATATCTTCATCGAAGTCCTGTTTGGAAATGACCGGACAGGAAGGGCTCGCCTTTGAGGGAGCTCAAACCCAACCATCGGCCTGTGCCTTATAAGGGCAGGGCGATCTACGGAGGTTCACTATGAATATCGAAAAATATTCCGAGCGCGTTCGCGGTTTTCTGCAGTCAGCCCAGACGCATGCTCTTTCGGAAGGCCATCAGCAGTTCACCCCGGAGCATGTGCTCAAGGTGCTGCTCGACGATGACCAAGGCATGGCATCCTCTCTCATAGAGCGCGCTGGCGGAAACGCGAAGGAAGCACGGCTGGCCAATGATGCGGCGCTCGCCAAGCTGCCGAAGGTTTCCGGCGGTAACGGGCAAGTCTATCTCTCGCAGCCGCTTGCTCGTGTTTTCTCGACAGCAGAAGATGCCGCCAAGAAGGCTGGCGACAGCTTCGTGACCGTCGAGCGCCTGCTGCTTGCGCTAGCCATCGAAGGCACTGCGTCGACCTCCGCCAGCTTGAAGAAGGCAGGCGTCTCTGCCCAGGCGCTCAATCAGGTCATCAATGATATCCGAAAAGGGCGCACTGCTGACTCGGCCAATGCCGAGCAGGGGTTCGACGCTCTGAAGAAATTCGCTCGTGATCTGACCGCTGAGGCGCGCGATGGCAGGCTCGATCCCGTGATCGGTCGCGACGATGAAATCCGTCGCACGATCCAGGTTCTGTCGCGTCGCACGAAAAACAATCCCGTTCTGATCGGTGAACCGGGCGTCGGTAAAACGGCGATCGCCGAAGGCCTCGCCTTGCGCATCATCAACGGTGATGTTCCCGAAAGCCTGAAAGACAAGCGGCTGATGGCGCTCGACATGGGTGCCCTGATTGCGGGCGCCAAGTATCGCGGTGAATTCGAGGAGCGCCTGAAGAGCGTTCTGAACGAAGTTCAGGCTGAAAATGGTGAAATCATCCTCTTCATCGACGAGATGCACACGCTTGTCGGCGCTGGCAAGGCCGATGGCGCCATGGACGCCTCGAACCTGCTGAAGCCTGCGCTCGCCCGCGGTGAGTTGCATTGCGTTGGTGCCACGACGCTTGAAGAATACCGCAAGCACGTGGAAAAGGACCCGGCGCTTGCCCGTCGTTTCCAGCCCGTCGTGGTCGATGAGCCGACGGTTGAGGATACGATCTCGATTCTGCGCGGTCTGAAGGAAAAGTACGAGCAGCACCACAAGGTCCGGATCTCCGATTCGGCACTGGTGTCTGCTGCAACGCTTTCCAACCGCTACATTACGGACCGGTTTCTGCCGGACAAGGCCATCGACCTGATGGACGAGGCGGCATCACGCCTGCGGATGCAGGTCGATTCCAAGCCGGAGGAGCTCGATGAACTCGATCGTCGTATCATCCAGCTCAAGATCGAGCGTGAGGCGCTGAAGAAAGAAACCGATCAGTCGTCTGCGGACCGTTTGAAGCGGCTTGAAACGGAATTGACCGCGCTGGAAGAGCAGGCCGATGCGCTGACCGCCCGTTGGCAGTCTGAAAAGCAGAAGCTTGGTCTGGCGGCCGATCTGAAGCGCCAGTTGGATGAAGTTCGCAATGAACTCGCCATTGCCCAGCGCAAGGGCGAATATCAGCGTGCTGGAGAGCTGACTTACGGTGTCATTCCGAACCTGGAAAAGGCTTTGAAGGAGGCGGAGGACCGCGATTCGGCTAGTACGTCCATGGTTCAGGAGGTTGTGACCCCGGATGCGATTGCCCATGTGGTGTCGCGCTGGACGGGTATTCCGGTCGACAAGATGCTGGAAGGAGAGCGTGACAAGCTTCTTCGGATGGAAGACGAGCTGGCGAAATCGGTCGTCGGGCAGGGCGATGCCGTACAGGCTGTTTCCCGTGCCGTTCGCCGTTCCCGTGCAGGGCTTCAGGATCCGAACCGGCCAATCGGTTCGTTCATCTTCTTGGGCCCGACAGGCGTGGGCAAGACGGAGCTGACCAAGTCGCTGGCGCGCTTTCTGTTCGATGACGAAACCGCCATGGTTCGCCTCGACATGTCGGAATACATGGAGAAGCACTCCGTATCTCGGTTGATTGGCGCTCCTCCCGGCTATGTAGGCTATGATGAAGGCGGCGCACTGACGGAAGCGATTCGTCGCAAGCCCTATCAGGTGGTCCTGTTCGATGAGATCGAGAAAGCCCATCCTGACGTGTTCAACGTCTTGCTTCAGGTTCTGGATGATGGCCGCCTGACGGATGGACAGGGTCGGACGGTCGACTTCAAGAACACGATCATCATCATGACGTCGAACCTTGGCGCCGAGTATCTCACGGGCCTTGGCGAAAATCAGGATGTCGATAGCGTTCGGGAGCAGGTGATGGATGTCGTCAAGGCGTCCTTCCGGCCTGAGTTCCTGAACCGCGTGGACGAGATCATTCTGTTCCATCGCCTGCGTCGAAACGAAATGGGCACGATTGTGGATATCCAGATGAAGCGGCTGCTGTCGCTTCTGGCAGATCGCAAGATCGCAATTGAGCTTGGCGAAGATGCCCGTGAATGGCTTGCAGATAAGGGCTATGACCCGGTTTACGGTGCGCGTCCCTTGAAGCGGGTCATTCAGAAGTATCTCCAGGATCCATTGGCGGAACAGATCTTGGGCGGCCAGATCGTGGACGGCGCAACGGTGAAGGTTTCTGCCGGGTCTGACCGATTGCTCTTCTATGTCAGGAAAGACGTCGCCGAAGCAGCGTGATGGAAGATTGAAATGGCGGCTCCGGCCGCCATTTCGCATTTTGGCCGCGCCAAGTGGTTTAACGGCTTGCGACCATTTCGCCCGTATTGGATGCCAAAAGCGCATCGATGCGTTTGCGTTCGTCCTCGAACTTGGCAAGCGCTGTGCCGCTGAGCGATTTGCCACCGGGCAGGCGCACTTTCATGGCATCTACCTTTGTTCCGTTGACGATGAGCTCGTAATGCAGATGCGCGCCGGTCGAGGAACCAGTCGAGCCCACATAGCCTATGACCTGGCCCTGCGTGATTTTGGCCCCTTCGCGGACACCTTTGGCGATGGCGCTCTGGTGGTTGTAGGAGGTTTCATAGCCGTTAGGGTGACGGATAATCGTCTGGTTACCGTAACCGGAAGCCCATCCGGCCTTTTCAACCACACCGTTACCCGTTGCAATGATGGGTGTGCCACGAGAGGCCGCCCAGTCCGTTCCCGTATGCATGCGCGAATAGCCCAGAATAGGGTGCCGCCGCATGCCAAAGCCGGAGGTCAGACGACCGTTTGGAACGGGGTTGCGAAGGAGGAACTGCCGGATGCTCTTGCCATCCTGATCGAAATAATCCACCGAATTGTCATCAGGATTCTGGAAACGGTAGAAGCGTGTCGTCGTATCCCCGAACCGTGCATTGACATAGAGAAGTTCGGACTTCGGGCCGGCCGCACCCTTGTCGTTCGCGGCAGAGAAGAACGCCTCGATCGTGTCGCTCGGCTTCAACTGCGCCTGGAGATCTATGGTGCTTGCAAGCAGCTTGACCATCAGCGATGTCATGTCCTGCGTCATCCCGTAGGAAAGTGCAGCCTTGTAGATCCCATCATAGACGCTCGGGAGGTCGCGACCGGCAAGAATGACTGGCTTGTCATTTGAGAAGGCCGTGTCCACGGCATCCAGATGGCTTGGCTCAAGGCCGGTCTTGTAAGCACCCCGGTCATCAAGTGCGATGGTCGCGAGATGACCGTTCTGCCGGTAGACGCTGACGCGAATGACCGACACCATCTCCCCTTCCTGGATAAGACCGACGCGCAGGACATCGCCCTGTTCGAGATTGGGGCTGACCAGCCGCGAGGAGAGTTCCCGGCCGATCTCAATCGATTTCTCCTTGGGATAACCCACGGCCACAAGCGCATCTGCAATCGTGGTATTTCTTCGGATCGGTATTACGTCATCCGCATAATCACGTGTTTTGGGTGTCACAGGTTCCGGCACAGACACGGTCATGTTCTGTTCGAGGATGCGCGCAGAAATTTGTGAGCCGAGCGAGAGCACATCGTCTTCGTCGTCACCGTCAAAGCGTTGCGGATCGACATAATACATCGCCGCGATCTGGCTGCTGCCATCCGTCAGAAGGGAGCCGTTGGAGCGAACGTTTTCCTCGACCTCGTCGACGGTCATTCCAGGAGCATAATCCAGAGGTGCCTTTGTTGTCGGAAAGGCTACCGTTTGCAGACTGATTTCAGACTCGACCTGCGCGCCATAGATGACGCCCGTGGACGGTCCGCCCGGATCCGGCTGGGATTCGCCTGTGGAGAAGATCGTCAGCGGGTCAAAGTTAGGGTAATTTTCCTGGGTGACATGGTTCGCAGCGAGCGTCATCCGAACATGCGAGAAGGGTTGCCTGCGAACCACCTCACGGTTTCCCTCCTTCACCATGGTAGAGACTTCCATAACCTTGCGGTCTGTCGGCATGGCGATGACATTGCCAGCGAACAGGCGCTTGCCACGCGAGACCGTATCATTGGGGTGAGATGGAATGGATGCGAAAGCCTCCGCCGGGATTGCCAAGCGCTGACGCCCATCCAGCGCTGCAAACAGAGCAACACCCATGAGTACTGAAGAGGTTATTCCGGTGAGGAACGTACCGGAGAGCCACCGAAGTGATATCTCGCGCCGATCAGGAGAACGACGGCCATCCGCCAGTATCGGTTCCTCGTTGCCGAGCGAAGAGACCATGTTGCGTGGCGGAACCATGTCGTGAAGCCATCCCCGTTTCCAACCGTCTATCGCGGTCATTCCCCTACGGTGTGCCAAATTCAAGGCGGCATGTCAAAACCAGCCACGAACAGACATTGAAAGCGTGCTCTAGAGACAGATTGTGAAGATTCGCGGGCGAGGGGATCGCATCGGGTGCGGAGGGTGCTGTTTTGGCCTGATTGCTGGTTGTTTTGGCGGCTTGGGTTTTGTTGAATTGGGTGGGTTATTGTGGCTGTNAGGGGATCGCATCGGGTGCGGAGGGTGCTGTTTTGGCCTGATTGCTGGTTGTTTTGGCGGCTTGGGTTTTGTTGAATTGGGTGGGTTATTGTGGCTGTACGGAAATTACGTTTATATTTCAGTGAGTTGTTAGTTTTGCGACGAATTTGTAAAATGAGGTGTTGACGCTTGGTGGGGTGGTTTGTATAAGCCGTGTCACTGACGAGGGCGGCGGCGCTGCTGGCGACGAAGTCCTTCGTTCTTGAGAAAGTCTGGGTTTGACTGGATAGTTTCTCGAGGGATTGATGATCATTG
>NZ_LMGD01000021.1:0-600000 GCF_001427345.1 Rhizobium sp. Root149 | reverse complement strand
GAAACCGACACAGGTGGTCAGGTAGAGTATACCAAGGCGCTTGAGAGAACTATGTTGAAGGAACTCGGCAAATTGCACGCGTAACTTCGGAAGAAGCGTGACCCCATTATACGCAAGTGTATTGGGGTGGCACAGACCAGGGGGTAGCGACTGTTTATCAAAAACACAGGGCTCTGCGAAGTCGATAAGACGACGTATAGGGTCTGACGCCTGCCCGGTGCTGGAAGGTTAAGAGGAGAGGTGCAAGCTTTGAATCGAAGCCCCAGTAAACGGCGGCCGTAACTATAACGGTCCTAAGGTAGCGAAATTCCTTGTCGGGTAAGTTCCGACCTGCACGAATGGCGTAACGACTTCCCCGCTGTCTCCAACATAGACTCAGTGAAATTGAATTCCCCGTGAAGATGCGGGGTTCCTGCGGTCAGACGGAAAGACCCCGTGCACCTTTACTATAGCTTTACACTGGCATTCGTGTCGGCATGTGTAGGATAGGTGGTAGGCTTTGAAGCGGGGACGCCAGTTCTCGTGGAGCCATCCTTGAAATACCACCCTTATCGTCATGGATGTCTAACCGCGGTCCGTTATCCGGATCCGGGACAGTGTATGGTGGGTAGTTTGACTGGGGCGGTCGCCTCCGAAAGAGTAACGGAGGCGCGCGATGGTGGGCTCAGACCGGTCGGAAATCGGTCGTCGAGTGCAATGGCATAAGCCCGCCTGACTGCGAGACTGACAAGTCGAGCAGAGACGAAAGTCGGTCATAGTGATCCGGTGGTCCCGCGTGGAAGGGCCATCGCTCAACGGATAAAAGGTACGCCGGGGATAACAGGCTGATGACCCCCAAGAGTCCATATCGACGGGGTTGTTTGGCACCTCGATGTCGGCTCATCGCATCCTGGGGCTGGAGCAGGTCCCAAGGGTTTGGCTGTTCGCCAATTAAAGCGGTACGTGAGCTGGGTTCAGAACGTCGTGAGACAGTTCGGTCCCTATCTGCCGTGGGTGTAGGAATATTGACAGGATCTGTCCCTAGTACGAGAGGACCGGGATGGACATATCTCTGGTGGACCTGTTGTCGTGCCAACGGCATAGCAGGGTAGCTATATATGGAAGGGATAACCGCTGAAGGCATCTAAGCGGGAAACCCACCTGAAAACGAGTATTCCCTATCAGGGCCGTGGAAGACGACCACGTTGATAGGAGGCGTGTGGACGTGCGGTAACGCATGAAGCTTAGCCTTACTAATAGCCCGATTGGCTTGATCGTTCTCATTGAAAATGCTCATCAGTGCTGCCCTGCAGCACAGATGATGCCATCTGTTTTGTCCTCACGCTGTCGCAAGCAAAGCTTGCTGCGGCTTAAGGACGGCGCGCCAAACGATTGGCGACGGCCGCTGGCCTGTAGGGGTGGCACACTCAAACAGGTCAAAGACAGAAAGAGACAAAACAAATAACGTGTTCAAATCAAAAACGAAGGCTCATACCTTCACCAGCTTCTCAATCACATTGCCCTTAGCCGACCTGGTGGTTATGGCGGGGCGGCCGCACCCGTTCCCATTCCGAACACGGCCGTGAAACGCCCCAGCGCCAATGGTACTTCGTCTTAAGACGCGGGAGAGTAGGTCGCTGCCAGGTCTGCTAAAGGCAATCAAAATCTTCTCAACACAAACTTCGGCCCAAGCCGACAGACAAGGGCCGCTGACAACGCGGCCTTTTTGCTGCAAAATAATCTAGAAGCGTCATACCAAAAATGCGACGCACAGGCCAAGAGCAGCCCTGTCCACCAAAGGACACCAAAAGTGGCCAAAGGCAGGACAAAACAATAAACAACCGGGCATGCGCCACGGACACAGAAACAACATAGTCTGGCAAATAACCAGACAATGCTCAAACATAACGCGGGGTGGAGCAGCCCGGTAGCTCGTCAGGCTCATAACCTGAAGGCCGCAGGTTCAAATCCTGCCCCCGCAACCAACAATCCAAACACAACAACACACACAAAAGCCCCAACAAGGGGCTTTTTGCGTTTCCAAACCAACGCTACACAAAGACGATCNACCAGACAATGCTCAAACATAACGCGGGGTGGAGCAGCCCGGTAGCTCGTCAGGCTCATAACCTGAAGGCCGCAGGTTCAAATCCTGCCCCCGCAACCATCTCTAATTGCGATCTAGCATCGCGCACATCAGCCGCCCCAACCGGGCGGTTTTTTTGCGTTTGCAAGTTCTGACCAGAGCAGGTCCCCGCAACCATCTCTAATTGCGAAGAGCCCGCCCTTGTGGCGGGCTTTTTCGTGTTCAGGGATATGGCCAATATGCCAGCGAGGTCCCCACGAACGTCGATCAGAAGCTCGTCTTCGACGGGCGTTAGAATGATCTCTTGCACCAGCGACCGGATAATGTCGGACGCTGTCATCCGCTTGGCCTCCGAATCCTCTTGCAAGGCGTCGTACAGGTCCGCGACCTGAAGGCGATAGTAGGTTGCCATGTTTGGATGCAGGAGGGGCGGAGGTTCATCCGCTTCTGCTAGAAACTGCTCCATTTCCTTTTTTCGGCGCTCAAGGCTCACCATCTTCTCATTGAGCCGATCGGCGGCTCCGCCCTTTAGGATCAGGTTCAGAAGGGTGTCCAGTTCCCGGTCGATCTTTTTGATTTCTGCTTCGGCCGAATCGATCGATGCACGTCCCTCCATGCGCAGCCGGTTCATCTCGCGGGTGAACTCGTCACAAAATTCCTTAAATAGGGCCGGGTCCATCAAATGGTGGCGAAGGGAGCTGAGCACGCGGGCCTCGAGCCGGTCACGGCGAATGTTCTTGCGATTGTCGCAGGTTCCCTTGTTCCTCGCTGTCGAGCAGCCGACCAGATCCGCTGAGATCATCGAGTAGCCGCCACCGCAGCGGGCACATTTCGTTAGGCCGGAAAAGAGGTATTTCGGTCGCCGGCGTTCACGGAAATGGTTCTCGACTGCCCCGCCATCGCCTCTCGTGTGCTTAATGGCGGCTTGGCGGCTCTTTGCCGCGTTCCACAGGTCCTCGTCGAGGATGCGGAGTTCGGGCACTTCTTGAATAATCCATTCGGATTCGGGGTTTGGCCGCGCTTGGCGCTTGCCAGTGTCCGGGTCCTTGATAAACCGCTGACGGTTCCAGACCAGTTTGCCAATGTACATCTCGTTGTTGAGAATGCCGTTGCCGCGCTTGGCATTGCCATTGATGGTGCTGAAGCCCCAATCTCCACCACCCGGCGCAGCGATGGCGTCCTTGTTCAACTCGACAGCAATGCGCTTTGGCGACTTGCCGGTGTTGTAGTCCCTGAAGATGCGACGGATGACGTCGGCTTCAATCTCGTTGATGGTCCGGTCCCCGCGTACTGGCTCGCCGTTGCCGTCCAGCTTCTTGACGACATCGTAACCGTAGCAGTTTCCTCCACCGGACTTACCGGCTTCTACACGGCCGCGCTGTCCGCGGCGCGTTTTGTCGGCAAGGTCTTTGAGGAACAGCGCATTCATCGTGCCCTTGAGGCCGACATGCAAATGAGTGATCTCTCCCTCGGAAAGGGTGACGATTTTCACGTCGGAATAGGTCATGCGCTTGAAGATGCCCGCAATGTCCTCTTGATCGCGAGACAGCCGGTCCATTGCCTCGGCAAGGATGATATCGAACCGGCCACGATTGGCATCGGTGATCAGTCCCTGGATGCCGGGGCGGAGCAGGGAGGCGCCGGACACTGCGTGATCGGTATATTCCTCGACAATATGCCAACCATGCTTTTCAGCATGGAGGCGACATACGCGCAGCTGGTCGGCGATGGATGCGTCCCGCTGGTTGTCCGATGAATAGCGAGCGTAGACAGCGACTTTCACGATGCAACCTCCTGAGATTTGATCAGGAGCGCGCTGTGTGGCGCTTCTCCCGCTCCTGCTCGTAGAGCTCGGTCGCAGCACGACGTGCGAGAAGGCGAACCATATCGACCAGGCGCGGATCTGGGCCAGCGCCCATGCGTAGGAGAGTGAGCTCGGGTTGCCCGAACTCCTTCTGCTCCTTCCGCTTGGTCTTTGTATCCCGTGCCATATTCGCGCTCATCCTGTGGGTCGCAGAACGACAATGGCGCGAAAATCTCTCTGTTTACAGAGAAGTAGACGGCGGAAAATGACCTTGAAACGGTTGATAAATCGGGCAATGGCGTAATCCTGCGAAGCATAGCGTCGCGCAAATACTGGCGCGAAAAAGTGCAGCTATAGGCTCACAGGGATAATGAGCGTCATCGTGCACACGACGACGCTCCAGCCATATCTTTGTTGCCAATTGTAGCTGGGAGTAGCCAGTTTCTCAAGGCCTGATTGACGTTTAGCGTGTCGCACTCTTTTGTGCTGGATGTTTCGGCGCATCGAACGAGAGTTGCGCAACTGACGAGTATGATGAGTGCGTTAGGAGACGCCCCATCCCGTTCCGGGGGCGGGACGGGATGGGGCCAACCGTCCGGATGGGGCGGTCCGGACGATATAAGCTTTCACGGATTAACACCGTGAGCGACAGCATGGGCGGCGTGGGTTGCGTAAGCGCATAACCTTCTTCAGATGCTCTGCTAGAAACTCCTCACCGAAGCTAGTCCGTCTCGGGATACGATTCGTATATCGCTCGAACTCCTTCGAATATTTTGGCTCGTTCCTCTGGATCCCAGCTATAGAATCCAATTATTTCAGTGAAATAGAAGCCTGATAATGCGAGGTATGCCATAAGAGCGGAACGTGGGCGCGCTCCCGATGCCATCTTCTGGAGATCAGAGAGCATCACATCTTGAATCTTCTTCCCTAATTTGCCGCTACGGGAAACGGATACTCTCATCACCATCGCCATGGCGTGCCTGGCCTCTTCATCGATTTTTTCCGCATCCCTGATCCGCCCAAACAGTTCTGGATTGGGCGCAGAACCAGCTGCCATTATCTCCAGAGCCTGCCGCTCGAATTTCTGGTTGATCCGGCGATCGATCAGCGCTTCAAGAAGAGCGGTCTTCGACTTGTGATCATAAAGTACGGTGGATTTGCTCACTCCGGCCTTCTGGGCTACCGCAGATATTGACAAGCCGGCGGTACCTAGTTCCACCAGTACACACTCGGCTGCATCGAGAATCTCATCCCTCATGATTCTACGATGCCGGCCCACATTACTCTCCAGTTTGTCACTCGGATCACTACAAGTGATCAACTGATGAAGCTTGCGTCTCCAGTACAGCCGGAGAACGTCGGCTTCTCATTAACGATCGGAATTGTCTCAATTCTTTGGCTTTAATTCTGAGGTGCATGGTAGTCGTCGCTCTTCCTCCTGAATGCCAAAGCATAGAGCGCGGGTATCAAAAACAGGGTGATCAATGTCCCGAGCGCCAAGCCGCCCATCATGACGGCCGCCATCGGCCGCCATAGAGGCCCGCCGAACATGAAGAGGGGTATTAGACCGGCGATACAGACCATCTTGGTCATCAGGATCGGACGGAGCCGAACTTCTGCGGCATGGCCCACCGCATCCAGCAGCTCGCGCCCGGATCTGCGTTCTTCGGCTATCCTGTCGAGCATCAGCACTGCATTGTTGACGATGATGCCCATGAGGGCGAGGAAACCAATCGTCGCCGTATAGCTCATCGGCTCGCCGGATATCAAAACACCAAGGGTGCCGCCAATTAAAACAAACGGCATGGATGCGATTACAATCAGCGCCTTCCTTGTGCTGCCGAACTGCCAAAGGAACAATAGAAACATGGCGATCAATGCCAGAGGAGCATATCCATAGAGCCCTGCATTGGTCTTTTGATTTTCCTCGATTTCCCCTCCGAACGCGACTTTGTGGCCCGGGGGGAGATGGAGTTCGGCCAATATCGGTTGGGCAGCGGCCATCAAGGCCGATGCATTCATAGTCTCGTGCCGCGCAGAGACCTCGATCGTCGGCAACAAATCGCGCCGGCTGACCACTGACTGCTGATGGCTTAGGTCAATTGTTGCCACTGCCCCTAGGGGAATACCAGCCTTGCTGCCCCCAACCGGGAGGGAGGCCAGTCGATCAATCGAAAGACGATCTCCCTGATCGCCGCGCACGAAAACGGGTATGTTTGAGTTGCCTTCACGGATTGTCGTCGCGTAGACCCCGCTCTGGGCACCGTTGACGGCTTCAAAGACCTCGTTATTGGATAGGCCGGCAGCAGCGACACGTTGTTGATCAACGCTAATTGACAGGCGTAGTTGGGGGGCTTCCATGTTGGTATCAACACGGGCCATCCCGGCTATCTGGTGAAGCTGTTCTGAAAGCTTTTGTGCGGCATTCTGCAGCGCGGTTCGATCAGCCCCTTCGAGACGAAACACAGCTGTTCCCGCCTCCGTAGCGCCGAGAGAAAAACGTTTTGGATCAAACTTTCCCTCGGGGAAATGCTCCTTCAAACTACTTTTTATTTGGGCGACAAGAGCATCAGGGTCGGCGTGATCCGCAATGTTGACGACTGCATAGGCTCTATTTGGCGCAGGCTTTGGAGGGTTGAGGCCGAGGATAAACCGAGGTCCACCGTCAGCGACATAAACGACATGGCTAGTGACTTGCGGAAACTCGTTTTTATCGGCCAAAGTTTGTGACAGACGCTGCGCCGTTTGCATCGTTTGAGCAGTTCCGATTCCAGGGGAGAACTCAATCGGAACCTGGATCTGCTTACGCTGAGAAAACGGAAAAAGTTCGGGCGGAATAGATTGGGAAACAACCCCGGCTATCACCAGCAGCGTGACCATTGTTGTAACAACAAGCCATGGCCAAACAACAATCTTGGTAACTATCCAATGATAGCCGCGGTTGATGCGGCTCATAATCGCACCTTCACTCTCATGCCCGTGCGTTTTTTTGATGAAGCGCGGCGCAAGCAACGGAATGACTGTAACACCGAGCACCAACGAAACGATGAGTGTTATCGCAAGGACAATCGCCAGGCTACGCATGTATTCCCCGGTCTCGGTCTGCCCGGCTACCAACGGTATGAATGCGAAAATAATAGCGAGCGACGATACCAGAAGAGGGACGAACATAGTCTCACCGGCCATGCGGGCCGCTTCAAAACGCGGTTCGCCTTCGGCGACGCGCCTTTCATAGTCCTCAACGACGACGATGCCGTTGTCGACAAAGATGCCGAGAGCAATGATGATGGCGGCGATGGAGATCTGATGCAGTTCGATCCCGATTGCTTGCATGATGAGGAGAGTGACAAGAACCGTCATCGGAACGATAGCGCCTGTTACAAGGCCGCTGCGCCATCCCAGGAACAGCACGACGACGCCCAGAACCACCACGACAGTTTCGAGGAAGACTTTCCCAACCTTCTGGAGTTCATCCGAGACGACTTCAGCCTGATTGGTAATTGCACTAACTTCCAATCCGGCCGGTAGCGACGAACGGACTTCGTTCAATTTCTCGTCCAAGCCTTCGGAAAAGCTTATCACGTTGAGGCCATTCAGCATCGAAATGCCGAGAACCACAGACGGCTGGCCGTTGAAGAATGCTCCGCCTTGTGGTGGATCCTGAGGGGTCTGTCGGATTGTTGCGATCGAGCCAAGCAACACGGTGGATCCATTCCCTGTTGAGATTGGGAAGGACGCCAGCTCGCTTACTCTGATGGGGTGGTCGCCAGACTGGACAGCGATCGACATCCCGCCTTGCGATATCTCGCCGGTTAGCAATCGCTGATCGCGACTGGCAAGGGCGCGCGTGACATTGGCGACGCCAATGCCGGCGTCACGAAGGCGGGCTGGATCGAGATCGATATAGGCGATATCGCGTCTCACTCCGTGAAGGGAAACGGTTGCAACACCTTTCACGCTTTGCAACTGATTGCGGATGTGCTTTGCCCATATCTCCAACTGGCCTGTGGTGTAACCTTCGCCAGTCAATGCAAGTGTCCTGACCGCGACCCGGCCAAAATCGCCGTTAAGACGCAGCCCGGTCGTGCCTGCGGGCAGTTCTCCTTGCGCGTCAGCGAGGCGCGCCCGGACCTGTTGCCAGATCTCGGGTACAACCTCGGCCGCGACATTTTCGTGCAGGAAAACATAGATAAGCACACTGCCCGGACGAATCTGGGTCTCGATCAGGCGTACCTCGCTCTGTCCTCGGATCGCTTCTTCAATTGGACGTGCGAGGCTGCTTTCGAGGCGATCAGCCGTTTCGCCGGGCAGATATGCTTCGACGGTCGCGACCCGGAGGGTGACGGTTGGTTCTTCCGTTGCAGGAAAATCAAGGAGTGCGATGAAGCCGACTATGCAAGCCAGAACGGCTGTGACCAGAACAAAGCGCGGACGTGAAAAAGCAGCGCCGGTCAAAGAAAATGGAAGTGATTTCATGTCGGCGTGCCTCACAAACCGGGAGTGACAATCTTGACGGATTGCCCATCTCGAAGGAACGCGCCGCCGGCTGCTACGACGGACGCACCGACAGGAAATGGAGCCGATATACGAGCGTCAGCTCCCTCCAGGCCGCGAAGCCTAACGGCAGTACGTTCGATCTGGCCGCCGTCTTTGATGAGGTAGACATAACTTGAGCCGCCGCCATCGAGGTTTATCGCCGTAGCAGGTACTCGCTTGATGGTTTGATCGCCCACATCACCGGCAATACTGACCTGCACGATAGCGCCGGGCAAAACGCCGCCGGTCTTCACTTCCAGTCTGACCCGCACGACGCCGCCGCTCTCCACTTTCGGCGAAACCGAAAGAATGACCGCTTCACCCTCGGTGGAGCCAGCCGTGTAACGGGCGCTCTGACCCGACTTGAGTTGGGCCGCCAGTGCCTGCGGTGCAGTGGCTGCGATGACCCGGCCGCTTTCATTTTCGATTGAGAACAGTACCTGCCCCGGAGCGACAACCGCACCGACCTCAGCCGTGCGTGTCGAAATCCGGCCGGCGCTTGACGCTCGAACAATAAAAAGGTCGGCTTCGTTCTTGGCAAAGGAGACCGCCGCTCGTGCGGAATCCAGAGCGGCTTGAGTTGCAGTGGCCTCAGCGACAGCGGCAGAACGCCCTGCCTCTGAAGCGGAGCCCTTGGCAGCCAGAGTGCTGATCCGCTGTGCAGCCGCCGCTCGGTCAATGGAGAGCGCCTCCACCCTCCGTAGTTCTTCCTCAGCCTGTCGGATCCTCAGTTTCGCGGAGGTGTCATCGATCATGGCGAGTATGTGACCCGCGTCTACCGCATCACCGACATTGCCATTGAGCTGGACGATGCGGCCGCCTTGGGCGGCGCTGGCCTGCAGCGGCTCCTTCGACTCTACGACGCCGGTAATCACTTCAGATGTGCCAAGATCCTTGCTGGCGACCGCGGCAGATACGAATGCGGACCCGCCGGTGCCAGTGGTGGATTTTTCTTCACCTTTGCACCCAGCAAGTGTCACTGCCAGCGCCACGGTGATGCCCGATAATAGGATCCGAACCTTCGATTTCGCTATGTCAGCGTGCCCGGAAGACGTCGTAGATCGCATGAGATTCCCATTCATCAACAAAGATTAAAACCTCAAAACCTTGAACGTCTCGGGTCAGTTCACGCACGGCGCCAGAAGCGTTCAGTGGGGACCGGAAGCCCCGAAGCGTCAGTCGCAGTGAGCCGTCGAGAACCACCATTCTCGATACGCATTTCCAGAAGATACCATCTGGATGGTTTGATGGCAATAGGTGGTGACGTGCCGTGTGCTGATGGCAAGAGAAACCACAAACATCGCTTGGCGGGGCGCTGTTGGAGATACCGCGGCAACATCTCTCGCGGTCATTCAGCATGTTTCAGTAGTAGTTTTGTATCCACACGTAGAGCGTTCAAGATACGTGCCGACGGGGCAGTGACGCCGTGTAGAGTGGAAAGACAGTGTCCCGCCTTAAGTCCGCCCTTGCAGCGTATATTAGCTCGCGTGGCTCCGGCTCGCGGAGTGCCTATAAGGCCGAAGAGGAGTGGGGATGGATAAAAATATCTACTATTGTTCGATGATTATCGTTGTGAAATCGTATTTTTCGCTACTCAGTAACCGCGCTTATAGCGTCGTTCGCTCGACTGCTATCCGACAGAATCTTTGCCAAACTGAGCATTCGACGAAGGGCAGGATTATCGTTGCTGGGCGACCAGACAGCGTAGAAGGAAAATTTCTCTCCAATAAGCGGACGGAACACGACACCGGGGAAGTGTGCTGCGACCATCGCTTCGGTGGTTATTGTAAGGCTTTCGGCGCTGGCCACGACTTGCATTAGAGTGTCTCGATAAACGGCGTGGCGCTCGATGTTCGGACTGTATCCCTGTTCAGCGAGATTCTTTACAAGATACTCTTGAATTTTAGAGCCCGACTGGGCCTCACTGATGACGAAACTTTGGTGTAAAAGATCGCCCCATCGCAGTTTGTCTTCTTTGGTCAGCTGATGGTTCGCTGACATTGCCACATAGACCTGCTCGTTCCAGAGATGCACCTCATCACAGTCCTCAGTATGGGAACCGCCGACCAGGAATGCTAAGTCGATTTGGTGCTGCTTGATTGCCGAAACATGCGCGTTCGTATCTCCTTCGACATATTCAATTCTCACCCCTATATGCTCGGCGGCGTAGGCTCTCAGCAACTCGGAAATGAAACCCGATGCCATTGAGGATATCAGACCAATTCGCACGACGCCGGACTGGCCTTGGCCAATCGTTCCAACATCCAGGGTGGCCTGGGTGAGTTGGTTCACAGCGTTTCGTGCCCGTTGCAGGAAACGTTCTCCAGCATGGGTAAGGGTGAGCCGTTGCTTTCCGCGGATAAACAGAGCTGTTCCGATGGAGTCCTCTAAATCTCGAATGCGCCGGCTGACCGTTGACGGCTCCACTGCAAGGATCTGGGCCGCACGGCGAAAACTATGATGATCTGCTGCGGCGATGACATAACGCAAATGCCGCAACTCGAATTTCAATAAAGAGGCGTTTGATTGTGAGATGATCACTTTCCTCCGATGATCTGTCCTGCCAGAACGAATGGGCTGGATAGCGTCGCCCCGACGGCGTTGAATACGAACGCTCCGGTATGTCTGAGACCGGGATCTGCCCGGTACGCGTCGGCGTCAGAAAATCCCCGATAGCGGGCGACGATGGCAAACAGTCCGCCGTGTTTGAAGGCGTCGTCTGTCGGCAGGTCAGTGATATCGACAACCTGTATGCCGGCCGCCCGAACCGCTGCCTGAACATCAGGTGCGTTAACATCCATCCGGCCCACCCGGTGTCGCTCGCTGGATAGAAACTCAGAGACCCGAAGGGCGACGTCATCGCGTGACACGAGGATCGTCATCGGCGGTGAAAGTTGTCCGATTGCGGTTATCTGTGCTGTGAACACATCTACATCAATGTCTGGTGCCGCGAGGATTACCTGGAGACGACGTATTGTGGCATTGTTCCCACTGATGCGAAGCTGACGCAGAGCCTCGACGGTTAGCCATGCCCCCATGCTGTGGCCCATCACCGTAATCGGTCCAGCCGTGCGGGTGCGAGCAAGGCTGGTCATGAGTTGAGTCAATTGGTCGCGCGAATAGGTGGCTGCATCCTTGTCGGTGACGTAGCCATCCACCGTTGCCTCCGATGGCCAGGCGAACAGAACCGGAGTTGCGTCCGGGTCTGCATCGAAAGCCACCTGGGCCGTTCTGAAGACGGATTGGGTGAAGTTGGTGTTGAAGCCGTGAATGAAAAGGCCGACGGTCGGCGGTTTGCCGTTGCGCTTGCGGGAAATCTCATTTTCGAAAGCAACGGGGTCGAGAAGCTGTTGTTCTACCGTCACGAAATCGGTTTTCGGATTGGGTCGTGATTTCGGCCATTCGACATTCCCGGCCTTGTGGCCGGGAGGAATCGATATCTTGTATCGGAGATAGCTGACCTGACGGGATCGGCCAGATGTGAAGGCACCGGTTTCGTCCCGTTCCCTGGTGGTGGCGACATAGACCGTCACGATCCGGGCACCTTCGACACTATTAACAGTGTTGAGCAGCAATTCTGGCCCCGGCTTTCCGGCACAGCCCGTCAAAATCATCACGAGCGCGAACACGAAGGCGATATGTGCGTGCGATGCGCCGAGAGATATCCGTCTTCTCGAAACGCAATTGGCAAATGCGTAACAAGCCCGGAGTGCTGGTCCGCGGTCGAAGCTCCTTATCCGAACAGGAAACGGCAGGGTGAAACTCATCGCAGGAACTGCCTGAAGCGATGGAACGCCAGGATGAACAGCACGGTGCCGATCACGAGAAGCGCCAGAAACGGCTTCCAGACCACGTCAAATCCGGCGCCCCGAAAAAGGATTGCTGCGCCTACTTCGACGAAGTGTGTGGTGGGTGCCGCCAGCATGATGGTTTGCACGAACTCTGGCATGCTTTCCCGCGGCGTCATGCTGCCCGAGAGCATTTGCAGCGGGACCAGTACCAGCACAAGAAGCATGCCGAACTGCGGCATGCTGCGCGCAACAGTGGCCATGAATATGCCCACGGCAGTCGTCGCAAACAGATAGACTGCCGTGCCCACGAGGAACAATGGGACTGAGCCCTGCACCGGCATGTGCAAAACACCGTGCACGACGAAGGTCAAACAGAACGTCACGGCGACGAGCACGACCGCGCCCATCGACCAGATTTTCGCCAGCATGATCTCGGATGGGGTGACCGGCATTACGAGCAAATGCTCGATGGTGCCGTGCTCTTGCTCACGGATCAGCGCAGCCCCGGTCAGGACGATCGACAGCAAAATGACGCTGTCCATCATTTCCATCAATCCACCGAACCATGATTTCTCAAGGGAGGGGTTGAACCGCGTACGCAAAGCGAGATCGACGGGTAGGGTATCCTTGGTGCCATATCGCTGCACGAAGGTGTCAATCTCATTCATGACGATCTGTTGTACGTAGCCGTTGCCGCTGAACGCCTGCGTCATGCGGGTCGCATCGACGTTGAGTTGGATCTGGGGCGAGCGACCGGCCAGCACATCGCTTTGAAAATTGGGTGGAATGTCGAGCACAAACGTGAAGCGGCCCTTGTCCATCCCCTTGTCCATTTCCTCGAGTGAAATCAGCTGTGGCGGACTGAAGTTTGGGGGGTAGAAGGCCGACACGATGCGCTGAGATAACGGCGAGCCATCCTCATCGACGATTGCGATGGGAGCGTTCTGGAGCGTTTCCGGCATCGAGGTTGCGGTGGTGTGCACCAGGGATGTGAAGGTGTAGACGATCAGCAGGAGCATCAGCGGGTCGCGCCAGAGGCTCCAGAGCTCCTTGACACCGAGACGGAAAATGTTGGCGAGGCGGCGCTTCATCGTCTCAGCGCTCCTGTTTCTTCAGAAGTGCAATCGCTACGCCAACGATCACCGGTGCTGAGAGCAATAGTGGCAGCAGGGTGTCATACAAATCCGGCATCGCCAGGCCCTTGCTGAACACGCCGCGACTGATGGTGAACATGTGGGTGGCTGGATAGATCTCACCAAACAGGCGGCCCGAGCCTTCCAGCGATGACACGGGGTCGAGAAGGCCGGCATAGCGCATGGCGGGTATCAGCGTGCCAATCATCGTGATGAACATCGCTGCGACCTGGCTCTTTGTGATCGCTGAGGCCAGGAGGCCCATCCCGGTCGCGCTGATGCTGAAGACAAGTGCTGCCAGCAGGAGAGGCCAAAAACTACCGGTCATCTGAACATCAAAGACAGTCACCGCGAGCAATGTCATAAGAAAGAAGTTGATCAGCGCCAGCACGACATAGGGCATTTGCTTGCCGAGCATGAACTCGGTGCGGGTTACGGGGGTGACATAAAGATTGATAATTGACCCCATCTCCTTTTCACGCACGACAGCCAGTGCGGTCAGCATTGCCGGCAGCATCAGGAGCAGGAGGGGGACGACGACCGGAACCATTGCGGGCAGGCTGCGGACGTCGGGATTGTACCGGAAGCGCGTCTCAATGACTGCATTGCCTTTTGGGGCGGTGCCCGTGCGATCGGTTATCTGCTGAGCCAGCCATTGGAAATGGATTCCCTGAACATAGCCCTGCACGGTTTCGGCGCGCATCGGCATTGCCCCGTCGATCCAGGCGCCGATCTGCACGTTTCGCCCACGCATGACGTCGCGCGCAAAGCCTGGTGGAATCTCTATTGCCAAGGTCAATTCACCGCTGCGCATGCGCGCGTCGAGATCGTCGTAGTCAATGATGGGTGGTTGCTCTTTGAAGTAACGCGAGCCAGTCAGGTTCAGGCTATAATTCTGACTGAGCGTGGTCTGATCGCGATCGAGAACCGCGTAACGGAGCTTCTCAACATCAAGACTGATCCCGTATCCGATGACAAACATCAGCAGCAGCGAGCCCGCAAGTGCCATCGTTGCGCGGATTGGATCGCGGCGCAGTTCCAGCGCCTCACGCCACATATAGCTGGCCATGCGTTGAAAGCTGAAGAACCGTTGCACCGGTGCATGTTCCATCCGCTGCTGCGACGTATCGGGCGTCTGAGGGGTGCCCGGTCCCGGCTCAGCCGCGCCGCCGCCCGCTTCGATCAGATAGCCGATGAAAGCATCTTCAAGGTTTTGCGCCTGACGTTTTTCGACCAGTTTCGCCGGTACGTCGCTATCGAGCACCTTGCCGGCGTGCATCATCGACATACGGTCGCAACGCTCGGCTTCATTCATGAAATGTGTCGAGATGAATATCGTAACCTTGTCGCGCCGCGACAGTTCGATCAGCAGCCGCCAGAAATTGTCGCGTGCTACAGGATCGACGCCGGATGTCGGCTCGTCGAGGATCAGCAACTCGGGCCTATGCACCATGGCGACAGCCAGCGACAGGCGCTGGCGGATCCCGAGAGGAAGGCTGTCAGGCAGACTGTCGAGCGCTTCCTGCAAACTAAAGCGTTCTGCCATCTCCTGGCATCGGGATGGAATTTCGGCTTCAGGCACATGGAAAAGCCGCGCATGCAGAACCAGGTTCTGCTGCACCGTCAATTCGCGGTAGAGCGAGAACGCCTGCGACATGTAGCCAACCTGTCGCCGGATATCGATATTGCTCGGATCGACCGGTTTGCCGAACAATGAAATCCGTCCTTCGCTGGCGGGCAGAAGGCCGGTCAGCATCTTCATCGTGGTGGACTTGCCGCAACCGTTGGATCCAAGGAAACCGAAGATCTCGCCCCGACGAATACGAAATGAGACATGGTCGACAGCGACGAAGTCGCCGAAACGCATGGTCAGGCCTTCAGCTTCAATTGCTATGTCGTCATCGCTGGCGTGGAGCGGCGGGATCTCCACCGGCGCATACCCGCTCTTTTTCTCGTCCGGAAGCATTGCGATGAACGCCTGTTCCAGATTTTGGCTATGTGTGCGTTCCAGCAATTCGATCGGTGTGCCGGTCGCGAGCACCCGACCAGCATCCATGGTCACGAGCCAGTCGAAGCGTTGAGCTTCGTCCATGTAGGCGGTGGCCACAATCACGCTCATATCGGAACGATCCAGACGGATGCGCCCGATCAGGTCCCAGAACTGGGCCCGCGCTAACGGATCGACTCCCGTGGTCGGTTCGTCAAGGATCAACAGGTCGGGGTCATGGATCAATGCGCAGCACAGACCGAGTTTCTGCTTCATGCCCCCCGAAAGCTTTCCGGCAGGGCGCGACAGGAATCCGTCCAGTCCCGTACTGCGGGTGAGATTATCAATGCGTCGGCGTCGTTCAGCGGCGTTGTGGCCAAAAAGCCTTGCAAAAAATTGCAAGTTCTCCTCGACCGAAAGCGTGGGATAAAGGTTCTTGCCCAATCCCTGAGGCATATAGGCAATGCGCGGGCACACTGCGTTACGGTGGTGCTTGCTACGCATATCGCCACCCAGCACCTCAACGGTCCCATCCTGGACGGCGCGCGCACCCGATATCAGCGAAAGCAGGCTGGACTTGCCGACGCCGTCAGGACCTATCAGACCGATCATCCCGCCTGCGGGGACGTCGAGTGTAATGCTGTCGAGGGCAAGCGTCTTGCCATAGCGCAAGCTGACGTCACTCAAGCTGGCAACCGTGCCGGCAGGTTCCCAGGCACCCGAGATCAAGGGTGAAGGGCTATTCATTTAACGAGGTTCCGGCTCAAGTTTTCCGGCCAGGCGGTCGCAGGATCAGTGCGGATGTAGGCTACGCCGGGAAGGCCGGTTTTGACGTGCTGAACATATCGGCGAAGCAGTTCCTGCGAGACTTTCGCCTTGATGCGGAACATCAGTTTCTGACGTTCCTCCGTCGTCTCGACGGTTTTTGGTGTAAATTGGGCGACGTCCGCGATGAAGCTGACCGTGGCAGGTATGGTGTATTCAGGCGCGGCATCCAGAACCAGCAGAACATCCGATCCGATGGCGATACGGCCTGCCGGGACGGTCGGCAGGAAGAAAGTCATGTAGACATCGCCGAGATCGACAAGATTGATGACCTTGCCACCAGGAGACAGGATTTCTCCGGGCTGTGCGATGCGATACTGGATGCGTCCGTCGCGAGGCGATCTGAGGGTGCCGTCGTCGATATCCGCTTCGATACTCTCAATCTCCGCCCGCGCCGCATCAACAGCAGCGCTGGCATCGACAATCATTGCTCTGGCTGCACTGATAGCGGCGTTCGAGGCTCCGACAGACGCCTCGGCTGCAGCAACTGCGGCGCGGGCGTTTTGCGCCCTGGCGCGATCGTCATCAAGGACCTGTTGCGACGTTGTGTTGGTTCGCATCAACTGCTCGCTGCGAGCGAGCCGCCCTTCCGCCGCGCCAAGCTCGGATTCACGTTGAGAAACGACGGCTAATGCCGCTTTTTTCTCAGCCTCCCTTTGGTCAAGGGTGCTTTTCGCTGTGTCTATACTTATAACGGCCCGCTGCAAGGCCGCTTCAGCTTGCCGGCGTCTTGCCTGAAGCTGAAGCGTGTCCATGTTGGCGAGCACATGTCCTTCGGTGACGTAGTCGCCTTCGTTGACAAGGATTTCCTTGATGCGGCCCCCTGCTTTGGCCGACACATCAACCTCGGTCGCTTCAATGCGACCGTTACCTCTCGCTATGCCATCTGGAAGCCCGGAGCTGCCATATATTGTCCATGCATAGTAACCGGCGGCAACAACAGAAATGCCGGCGATAATAAGAAGCCCGTTCCGCATGAAATTCAAAATATCGCCCTCCAAGGCTTTTCTCATCTGTCTGTGGGACCTGCTTGAGGTTCCCACAGTGTAAGTGTCATTATTCTTGCCCCAGACTGCCGCCCAATTCGTCGGAAGGCTTTCGAGTGCGTCATCAACCTGCATCGGCGCGCCGCACAAAAACGGCTCCCCTTGCATGCGCGAGCTCTCAGGAAAAGACGTCGGAGACGTATCGCCCCTGTTCCCGCTCGATCACGTCGGCCCAGACGTGCGCCTCGTCCTCGCTCGCCCCCGAGGCTTCGCGATAGGTCTTGATGAGCGTATCGCGTACGGCAGGAGCCATTTGCTTGCCGTCTCCGCAGACGAAGACGGTCGCCCCTTCCTGAAACAGTTTTGCGATGCGGGCACGCTCGGACCACACCCGATGCTGGACGAACGATACGTCGCCCTCAGGCCGAGCCGAGAAGGCAGGCAGTACGGTGACGACGCCATCGCGTTCCCAGGCGGCCAGTTCGTCGCGATAGAGAAAATCCACATCCGGGTGATCGACGCCGAAGAACAGGAGCGCGGGGCCAACCTTCCTTCCATTGGACTTCTGTATCGACCGCTCCTGAAGAAAGCCCCGAAACGGCGCTATCCCGGATCCCGCGCAGATCAACACGATGGGCTTAGATGTGTCTGTGGGGGGATGGAAACGGGAGTTTGACGGACGCACGGCGATGGAAACCCGGTCGCCTGGCGCGCGAGACGCCATGTAGCTGGAGGCCACGCCCCGATGACGACCCATACCGGACAGTGCCGGCGCGTCCACGACTGAGATGGTAAGTGTGACGTGCTGAGGGTTCCAGAGCGGCGATGACGAAATCGAATATTGCCGTATCGTCATGGGTGGCAGCATCTGCAACCATTCCGCAAAGCCAAGCGCGCACGAGGCGAAACGGTCCAGCAGATCCAGCACACTCAATCGCCGTGGGAGAACCTCCTCGTCGTAGCGCACCGCCGCCAGCAACTGAAGCTCGGCCTGCTCCGGTGGGCATTTGGTCGATATCGCAAGCGTGCGGACCTGCGCTTTTGTTGCAGGCGTTGACAGTTCGACATAGTTGGACAGGAGATCGCCGCAACTGATCGGGTGTCCAGCAGGCAGCCCTCGTGACGCGGCTTGGCTGCTGATTGTCACCATCACATCGGATGCAAGACCGAACCGCCGCAGCGCCCTGTCGACAAGGTCATCGGAATTGCGTGGGAGAACAGCCAGATAATCGCCCGCCCGGTACGTCACTCCCACCGGCAGCTTGAGCTCAATATGGCGCTTCGACCGCGCATCCGGTGAATGCAAGCTCACCAATTCCCGGTTTTCGACAACAATCCCTTGCCGCAGGTCCACAAGTCGAAGCAGTGCCTCACGCCTGCCCTTTATAAACTCCAGCTCAAGAGGCGAAGCGGTCTCGAGTGCAATTGCTTCCTTGCCGAACGCTACCGCAAGCGCAGACCACATTCCGGCGGACCATTCATCGAAGCTTCCGAAGAAATCCCCGCCGGAATCGCCTTCACCCCGTTCCCACACACGCTGTGCCCCTGCTTTTTCCAGCGCGGCATCGACACGCTTCGGAATGGCCTGCCAAGTGCGGGCCCATTGCTTGTTGCCGCAACCGAACACGGCAAAACGCAAGTCCCGCAGGCTGTCTGTGGGGCAGCTTTCGATTGCGGGTACGAACTGACGCGCATTGTCCGGCGGCTGACCTTCATATGAAGCTGTGACGACAATCACTGCTCCATTGCGAGGAATGTCATCGGCGAAACGATCCATGGGGGCCAGGGTCGGCGCGAATCCATGCGCGCGCGCTTCAGCGGCAATCCTGTTCGCCAAAGCCTCGGCTGAGCCCGCATTGCTGCCATAGAGAACCTTGAGCTGCGTCAGGCTTTCATCGTCGGCAATTGCAGGTGAGCATTCCGACGTTGTGGCGCCAGAGCTCGTCGCGACGATCGTCGCGCGCACGAGTTGGTCGGCAGGACGTCGAATGCGCGCCTTGATCCTGAGATTTTCCGGCTTGAGCGTCAGGCTTTCATGGATCTTGAGTTTGTAGGAAGGGTCTTCGAAACTAAAATCGAACCTCTGCAGCATCATCGACAGGACGAGCTGTGCTTCCTGCATCGCAAACGATCGGCCGATGCAGGCACGTTGGCCATTGCCGAATGGCTTCCAGGCATTGGCCAACAGCTTGTCGGCGTTTTCCGGAGCGAAGCGTTCCGGGCGGAACGCTTCAGGTTCGTCCCATGCCTTTGGATCCCGGTGTAGCGACGGCCCGAGGACCATCACCGTGTCGTCTGTCGTCACCGGATAGCGCCCCCCAAGGGTGGTGTCCTTCAAAGGCTTGACGGAATAGGCGGCGGCTGTCGGCCAAAGCCGCAGACTTTCCATCAGCAACTGTTCGATATAGCGGAGCTGGGCAAGATGCTCGATGCGGGGCATCTCGTCGCCCAGAACGTCATCGACGATAGCGCGAGCCTTCTGAAGCCCTTCGGGGTTACGCAGCAGAAGATAGGTCGCGAAGGACAGGAGCCCGCTGGTCGTTTCATGACCGGCGACGAGGAGGGTCACCATCTGATAGGCGATGTTCTCCTCCGAGAGCCTATCGCCGGTCTCGGGATCCGCCATGTTCAGCATGCGGCTGAGAAGGTCGTTCCGTTCAGCCGCATCGGGGTCGGCCTTACGGTCGGCCACGATTTTCTGGGCGACGGAATGCAGTGTCTCGGCGTCCTTGCGAAATTGCCGCGACTTGCTGAACATCAGAGCGGTCAGGAATTCGGGACGCATGGCTCTTTGGCCAGCCTCGGTCAGAGCGCCCGTCATTGCGCCCACGAAAGGATGCAATTCGTTCTGATAGAAACTGTTGAAACGATAGTTGAATCCGCACAGCGCAATCGTGTCGAGGGTCAGACGCGTCATGTTGTCGGCGACGTCGATGCCGACCTCGGGTCCGAAACGCTCCCAGCGGAGAAACATCTGATTGGCGATGTCCTGCATTTCGCCGAACATCGAGCGCACCCCGATCGGGCCGAGAGCCGGCATGAGGATGCGGTGCGCCTTTCCCCAATTCGGCTCTTCGGTATAGGCGGTGAACAAGCCATCGCGAGCGATGGGGCGCAATTGCTCAAGGGAAACATCGACGCGCTTGGTGAAGCGGCTCTCGTCGCTCAACTCATCAACGAGTTCCTGTGAACTGACGAGATGAAATACCTGATCGAAAACGCGTAGCCGGAAAAACGGACCATAGGTCTCGGCCAGCTTCATCATGCTCTGCACAGGAGCATTGACATCCATGTCAAACAGATTGCCGACAATGGGTCTGGTTGGTGGCTGAGGAATGCTGGCAGAAGAGGTCACGGCTACCTCACTTGCGACGCGTCATTGCGTTCAGTTCAGCGAGGAGTTCCTGGCGACGGTCCTGCAATTGTTTTGGGCCGTCTATCAACTCGACGAACCATAGTCCGTCCGCGGCAAGACGGACGATCACGGCCAGGAGCGCAGAGTCGGTATCTTCATGCTGACGATAGCGCTGTTCGAGCCAGTCACGCCACCGATCGCGCATGTTGGCCTCGGCAAAAAGCGCGGCGTAGAGCGTGTTGGTGCCGCCCGCTTCGGAAGCCTTGCGCGAAAAAACATCCAGGTAAGCGCGGGAAAACCGCCCCGTCGGTTCAGGATCATTCGCCATGACCTCGGCGATATGGTCATTCATCTGCCGCAAAAGTTCGTCGCACAAAGCCTCCAGCAGAGCATTCTTGTTGGGGAAATGATGCAACAGCCCGCCTTTGGTAACGCCTGCCTCGCGAGCAAGCAGATCGAGCGTCAGATGCGCCGTACCCTTGTCGGCCAATACTTGCGCCGTGACGTCGAGCAATTGCTGTCGCACAAGTTCGGGCTGCTTCTTGCGGTGATATCCTGTCGTCATTTTCGAATGGTATCCTTTGAGGGGGCGAGCTGCCGTTCTGACGGATTTGGGGCTGGCCCTGGCATTGTCAGTGGGTCACAGCCTTGGAGAACACATTCACCACGACGACACCACCCACGATCATCGCCAGCCCCAGCACAGCCGGGAGATCAAGCTTCTGCTTGAAGACGACAAGGCCGACGATCGAGATGAGCACGATCCCCAATCCGCTCCAGATCGCATAAGCGATTCCAACGGGAATGGTGCGCAGCGCCAGGGACAGAAAGTAAAAGGCGCTGAGATAACTCACGGCCATGACGATTGTCGGGACAGTGCGGGTAAACTGCTGTGATGCCTGCAAGGCCGAAGTACCGACGACTTCCAACGCGATCGCGATGCCAAGGGCAATGTAAGTTGTAAATAGAGACATGTTCAGGCTTCCATCCTTCGATCTGCCAGATAAGGCACATGATGCCAGGGAAGCGAGAACGCCACCCAATTACACAAACATACCATCTGGATGGTTGCCTGTAAAGAATGGTTTCGCCCCTTCGGCTGGTGAGGGCTTATGTCGACAGAACGCAGGCAGCTTGAAGATAGTAACTATATTGCCCGCAGGTTCGTGTTGTATTCGCTGGCGCTCAAAGTCGGTTGTGGGAGGATTGTTTTGGCCTCACTTATCCGGCTCAGGAATAACCAGAAAATGGCGCTCTCTCAGCGAAGGGAGCTAGCTGAAATTGCTTCATCCAAGCGGTGAGGCCGTGTTGGCCGCGGCCGCGCAACCGCTTTCAACGCAATTATAATTCGACGACACCAATCACACCCGCGTCTCCCGGAAAGCAAACGACGGCGCTCAGGAAGGAGTGCTTCTCAGCACGTGCAAGGATTCGTCGGCTATCACTCGCTCCTCATCAGTAGGGATTACCAGAACGGTGATCCGACTTGCCTGGCTTGTGATGACGGATTGGGATCCTTCATTTGCCTTAGGATCGAGGTCGATTCCAAGCCACATCAACCGCGTGCAGATCTCGGCCCTGACGGCAGGTTGGTTCTCGCCGATGCCACCGGTGAACACCAGAGTGTCAAGGCCGCCGAGAGTATTAGCGAGCCGGGCGATTTCGCCGGCGATGCGAAGGGTGAACAGTTCGAGCGCCTCCCGCGCTTCCTCTTTCTCGCTGTCAAGCAAAACCCGTGTATCACCGCTGATCCCGGAAACACCAAGGAGACCGGATTTGTGATACAACAAGGTCTCAAGTTGCCCAACGCTCTCGCCGTTTCGAGCAAGATGCAGCACAACGCCAGCGTCGAGCGTTCCGCAGCGTGTCGCCATAGGTACGCCGTCAAGCGTCGAAAAACCCATGCTGGTATCGCGGCTGACGCAGCTATCGAGGGCGCAGAGGCTGACACCAGAACCCATATGAGCGACCACGACTTTACCTGCCGCCTCCATGGGCCATTCCCGCGTTAGGGCGCCAGCGATAAACTTGTACGAAAGGCCATGGAAGCCATAGCGTTTGATCCCCTTGTCGTGCAGCGCTCGCGGAAGCGCAAAACGTCGAACGATGTCGGCGTTGGTACGGTGGAAGGCGGTGTCGAAAGAAGCTGTCTGGGGAATGTTCGGCCGGAGGCGCCTGATGGCGTGGATCAGATGCATGGCCTGAGACTGATGCAGCGGTGCAAGTGGCACAAGTGCCTGCATTTGGATGATCGTCTTATCATCGACAAAGACCGGTCCGTCAAAGATGTCACCGCCATGTACGACGCGGTGACCAATCGCGACCACGTTGGAAAGATCATAATGCCGGGCCAGGCGGCTGAAGGTCTCGCTGATGACTGTGTCCAGTTCTTCGTCCTGCTCGGCTTCGAGAATGATATCCAACCGATCCGGACCATCTGACAATTCCAGACGCAGCGGCGTCTCACGAAAATCTATTTTCCCCCTACCGGTTTGACGTAGAGACCCATCTTCCACGGTAAACAGACCGATCTTGATCGTAGAGGAGCCGGCGTTGAATGTGAGCAGCAGCTTATCATTCATGCGAATCGTCCTGCCGCCGGTTGACTGCGGGCAACCATAAGTCTGGCGAGCGCAGCGGATGCAATGCGGGCAGAAAGTGGATCGGCTCGGCTGGTGAGTACGATTGGAACACGTGCGCCAAGGACTACGCCGGCTGCGGTCGCGCCAGCAAAATAGATGAGTTGTTTGGCAAGCATGTTGCCTGCCTCCAGATCCGGTACCAGCAAGATGTCCGCTGTGCCCGCGACCGATGAGATGATGCCCTTAGTTCGCGCCGCATCGATACTGATGGCGTTGTCGAAAGCGAGCGGCCCGTCTACCTTCGCGCCAGTGATCTGCCCGCGCGCTGCCATCACTGTGAGTGCTGCGGCATCGAGCGTTGTCGGCATTTTAGGATTGACGGTTTCTACGGCGGCCAAAACGGCGACATGAGGTATTTTCACGCCAAGCGTATGCAAAAGATCGATCGCATTCTGGCAGATGTCGCGCTTTTGTTCGAGCGTAGGCTGAATATTGATCGCTGCATCGGTGACGATCAACGGCCTATCATAGGCCGGCACGTCGAGAGCAAAAACGTGACTGATGCGCCGTTCGGTTTTCAGGCCGGATTCTGGAGCGACAACTGCGGCAAGCAGTTCGTCGGTGTGGAGGCTACCCTTGACCAGCACGGAGATTTTTCCGGATACCGCCATGTCTACGGCTCGAGCGGCTGCTGCGTGACTGTGCGGTACGGCTACTATCTCAATGTCGTCTAGCGATACCCGCGCGGCCTTGGCGGCGGTGCGGATCTTATCTTCCGGCCCGACCAGCACCGGATCGAACAGACCTTGATCACGAACTTCTATGGCAGCCAGCAGAGATTCCGGCGAACAGGGATGGACGATAGCTGCCCGGATCCTGGGGAGATTTCGCGCCTCTTTTATGATTGCCTTGAAGGAGTTTTCTGTTCGTATCGGTACAGGAATTGGCCGATCAGCAATGCACTCCATCGTTTTGTAGGGCGCCAGCACAGTCGCCGTTCCCGTCAAAACGACTTCCCCGTCTTGGCTAGTGCAGGTGGTGTCGAGAATGACTGCTCGCTGCTCTGGTAACTTCCTTGTAACCCGGACAACGGCTGTAATGCTGTCTCCGGTTTTGACATGCCTGAGGAAGCGGAAGTCTTGTCCCAAATAGACGGTTCCGGGTCCCGGTAGCTTGGACCCAATCGCGGCAGAGACGAGGGCACCGGTCCATATGCCGTTTGTGACGACATTGTCGAAGAGCTTTGCAGCTTCCTCCACTGAGCCGGCCGCAGTTGAGTTGCCGCTTCCCACCATCACGGTGAGAAGGTCGGTGTCATCCTGACCCGCGACCCTTGTTAACGTTGCGGTCTCACCGATCTGGATTTCGTCGAACGTGCGGTTTTTTAGAAAACTCTTGTTCATCTCGTTTCCTGTGTCGAAAAGATAGAGAAACCGTTACCTTTTCGAGCTTCGACGCTACGTCGCTGCGAGCGTCCTTCCGAGGTTGACGGTCTGGCCTACTGTCAGGTCGCAAAGCTGGACATGAGCCTGCTGCGCCCGAACTAGGGCCAGCTCTCTGGAATGCACCACGACTATCGCGACATCCACGCAATGCGGGCGCGTTTTCGGATCAGCGGGACGCAGACCATTTCCAGTCGCGGATTTCTGGCATGTCTTCGCCGTATTCACGAACATGGGCATTGTGCAGCGCAAGTTTGCCGATCAGCATGTCGATTACATGCGGAACCTTTTCCTTCAGCCCCGGCACCCGCTCGATAGCTTCGAGCGCCAAATGATAGCGGTCGAGCTGGTTCAGCACCGTCATGTCGAAAGGCGTTGTGGTCGTGCCTTCCTCAACGAAGCCGCGAACATGCATGTTGCGGTGGTTGTTGCGCTTATAGGTCAGCCGGTGGATGAGGTAAGGATAACCGTGATAGGCGAAGATGACAGGCCGCTCGGTGGTGAAGAGCCTGTCAAATGTATCGTCAGAAATCCCATGCGGATGGTGCTCTTTTGACTGAAGCGTCATCAAGTCGACAACGTTGACCACACGGATCTTCAGTTCCGGGATCGCCTCGCGCAGTATCATCACGGCCGCCAGCGTTTCCATCGTCGGCACGTCGCCCGCGCAGGCCATCACCACATCCGGCGCAATCGCGTCATCCTCATTGCTGGCCCAGTCCCATGCCCCGATACCGGCCTCGCAATGTCTGGCCGCATCTTCGATCGAAAGCCATTGCGGTTCCGGCTGCTTACCAGCCACGATCACGTTGATACGGTCCCAGGTGTTAAGGCAATGGTCGGCCACCCATAGAAGCGTGTTGGCATCCGGCGGAAGGTAGATTCGCACCACGTCAGCCTTCTTGTTGGCAACCAGATCTACGAACCCCGGATCCTGGTGGGAGAAGCCGTTATGGTCCTGTCGCCATACATGTGAGGTCAGCAGGTAGTTAAGCGAGCTTATCGGCTTTCTCCACTCGAGATCGCGCGTCACCTTCAGCCATTTGGCGTGCTGGTTGAACATGCTGTCGATGATGTGGATGAAGGCTTCGTAGCAGGAGAAGAATCCGTGCCTGCCTGTGAGCAAATAGCCTTCCAGCCACCCTTGGCAAAGGTGTTCGGAGAGCACTTCCATCACCCGCCCATCGGGCGAGAGATGCACATCATAAGGTTCGATCTTTTCCATCCAGACGCGGTCGGTAACTTCGAATACCGCACCCAGCCGGTTAGAATCCGTTTCGTCGGGTCCGAATATACGAAAATTCTTCTCCTGGTCGTTGAGCTTCAGCACATCGCGCAGGTATTTGCCGAGCACTTCCGTTGTTTGGACGATCTTTTCGCCCGGCAAGGTCACATCGACGGCATAGTCGGAAATCGGCGGGCATTTCAGTTCCTTGCGAAGGATGCCGCCATTGGTATGCGGGTTTGCGCCCATACGGCGATTGCCGGTCGGTGCAAGAGCTTTCAACTCCGCCTTCAGGCTTCCGTCTGCGTTGAACAGGTCTTCCGGATTATAGCTTCGCATCCAGTCTTCGAGAACCTTGCGGTGGCTGTCGTTTTCACGGCAGTTGGCAACCGGAACCTGGTGTGCGCGCCAGAAATCCTCGACCTTCTTGCCGTCGACCTCTTTCGGTCCGGTCCATCCTTTCGGGCTGCGCAGGATGATCATCGGCCAGCGCGGTGCCTGCGTGGAAGCAGCTCCCGAGCGAGCCTTTTCCTGGATCGCGCGGATCATGTCCGTTGCCAGATCCATCGCATCCGCCATCAGCCGGTGCATCGCCTCCGGCTCGTGACCCTCGACGAAGATCGGCGCATAACCGTGACCCTCGAACAGCTTCCTCAGGTCATCGTGCGGAATGCGTGAAAGGACCGTGGGGTTGGCGATCTTGTAGCCGTTCAAGTGCAGGATCGGCAGAACCGCGCCGTCGCGTGCCGGGTTCAGGAACTTGTTCGACTGCCAGCTTGCGGCCAGTGGTCCGGTTTCGGCTTCACCGTCGCCGACGACGCAGGCAACGATCAGGTCCGGGTTGTCGAAGGCTGCACCAAAGGCATGCACCAGTGCATAACCCAGTTCGCCGCCCTCATGGATTGAGCCGGGGGTTTCGGGGGCCACATGGCTCGGTACGCCGCCGGGAAAAGAGAACTGCCGGAACAGCTTGCGCATGCCGTCCGCGTTTTCTGGAACGTCCGGATAGACCTCGCTATAAGTCCCTTCCATCCAGGTGTTTGCGACCATGCCCGGTCCGCCATGGCCCGGCCCGCAGATATAAATCATGTCGAGGTCGCGGTTTTTGATCACCCGGTTGAGATGCGTATAGATGAAATTGAGGCCGGGGGTCGTACCCCAGTGGCCCAGGAGTCGCGGTTTGATGTGCCCGGATTTGAGCGGCTCTCGCAGCAGGGGGTTGTCGAGAAGATAGATCTGCCCAATCGAAATATAGTTCGCGGCGCGCCAATAGCGGTCTAGAAGCCGTATGTCCAATGGCGGCGTGTTTGATACTGCAACTCGTTCAAGTAGCTCCATCTCTCATCCCTCTCAAAACAACCGTCAATCGCGTTTGCAACTTGCGTTATTCATTTCCGCGAAGACCTGAGAGACAGTTCCTCGATCAACCTTGCCACGCCGACCTTGCTGCCTTTTCTGCTTGCCCTGAATTTGGCTTGGGCAAACTGAATACGCAGCGTCGTCTCCCAGCGCTCCCAATATCCAACTTTGGCACGATAAGATACCATCTGGATGGTTTTGTAAAGCGTGTGGCCCCTGCGGATCGCGTACTCTGACTGATTGATCGAAATTCGCGGCATTCGAGAAAAAATGGAGAAAGAGAGGGGTCTTTGAATTTCTACTGTCACTATTTGGGTCAGCTAGTTGTTCTAAACCGGCTTACCCGGTTGTTTTGATCCCCGGCGCGCTGCTGAGAAGCCTCTGTCTGACGCAATGAACCGTTCCAGCATGGGTACAATCAGCTTCTTCGGATCCGTTGAGGCTCGACCGCTCTCGCGACCCAATGCTTCCGCGTATTCGATCAAGTCCCGATGCAGTCGACCCGGAAGATCTATTGTGATCCGTACAGGCTTCTCTTCAGTGAGTGGGCCAAGTTTGAGTTTGGTCATGTCAGCCTCCATATGGTTCCAGCACGAGGTCGCGGGTGACAACTATACGCACCGGGAAGCCCGGGCGGATGGTAAGGGTTGGCTGGACGTTGAGCTGGCGGCGCACTATCTGCTGACCAGCATCGTTGATGGTGTCTTGGCCTCCATCTCGGATCGCTCGGAGCAGCCGGTCCTGGTCGTCAACGGCGAGCTCGGCGCCAATGGACAATAGGGTTGAGAGACCGGCCGCCTTGGCGAGATCCCACCAGTGATAGTCCACGCCATCTTCCAGACCAGCGTAGCCCTGACTGTCCGCGCCCGGCTGGCGTTCCAGAACGATCGACCGGCCATTGGGCATGATCAGCCGGTTCCAAACCAGCAGCACGCGGCGTTGCCCAAACCCGACGCCATTGTCATATTCACCGATGATGCGGCTACCCTGCGGCAAGAGCAGGATGCGGCCGGTCGGGCTGTCATAGATGTTTTCCGTGACCTGCGCGGTGATTTGGCCGGGAAGGTCGGAGCGAATACCGGTGATGAGCGCGGCAGAGATTACCGCTCCAGCCTGAAGGATATAGGGCGATGCCGGGGCCGCGACGCGATCCGCCGACACGGTGCGCCGATCGACTGGGGCATTGATGAATGCCAACTGGCGATCCTGTCCCGTTTGTGGGCTGCCCTGACCTCCGGGAGCCATGCCTGCGAACCCCGAAGTGGTGCTGCCTGGCACAACGCCGGGTCGGGCTTCGGTCTGGAAGAACATCCGGCTGGTGCGGGCGGCTTCCTCTTCCGCGAGGCGGCGCTGCTCCTCTTGATCTATTCCTGGAGCGCCAGCCATTGTCGGTGGAATGACGGGCTGCCCCCGGTTCCGGGCGTCGAGTATCGGACCGCCAAGATCGCCGGGAAGGGGTGGGCCGAGAACCGGGCCGGTGTAGTCACGTGGCAGGCCCGCTAAGCCATCTGCGGTGCTGCGGTTGTCGATGGAATAGAGTTCCTCGCCGCCAGGACCTGCTCCGCGGGTCTGAAGCGCGTAAATCAGCGCACCACCAACGCCGAGCGCGGAGATAACGCCAAGTCCGGCCAGAACCTTACGCGACAGCCGGGTGACCCGTGGGGCCTCGGCGCGCAGGCGCATTGCCGGCGCGGCATCACCTGTCGCACCGGTCAGCGAGACGGCGGAATCGTCGTCGGGTTCGGTTAGCTCGTTTCGGCTGTTATCGATTTCGCTCATGATGCGGGCCTTCCGTCGGTGCGAACGATCCTGACGACTTGCTGGCGATCGCCGCTGCCAAGACGCAACTCGGCGGCGCCGAACATGCGATCCACGATCAGGATATGTTGGTGGATGCGACTGTTGACGATTTGCGCTTCGCCTTCAGGACCAATGACGAAGAGAGGAGGCATCTCGCCCTGGACGATGCCACGGGGGAATTCGACATAGACACGGCGACCGTCGTCATAAACAGACACGGGCTTCCAGGGTGGATTGCCCCCAGTGAGGCCATAGCGGTAGTTCCGGGCAGTGGCGGCCGGAATGATGGGTGTGGTGGGTACGGACTGCCTCGATCCCGGCTGTGCGGGATAGGCCCATGCGACCGCCGGCATGTAGAGGGTTTCGCGGGCACGAAGCTCGATCATGTATGTCCGGCGATCGGTGGTGATGATGAGGTTAGTGGAGATGTGGGGACGCGTCGGTTTAACCAGCACTTGCACACGCCGGGTCAGGCCAGCGCCGCTTTCAGTATCGCCGATGATCCAGCGTGCGGTGTCACCGGCTGCGATCGGACCTGCGCCAGTCAGGTTTTCACCGGGTTCAAGTGCGATCGTGGTGATCTGGCCGACCGCGGCGTAGACCTGATAAAGCGCCCCTTCGCTCCAGGGGTAGATCTGGATGGCATTGTAGTATCCCTCGCGCCTCGGCTCCACGCGGGCTGCGACGTTGGCGCTCTCGATACGTCCGCTGGGCGTTCCTGCCGCAGTCCCGCCCCGGCTCGCAGTCCAGCCAGGGGGCACATGCAAGGGCCGGGGCGCCTGTTCTGTCACGACGGCCTGAACGGCTGGCAGCGGCGGAACATCGGAATCGTAGCTTATTTCCGGCGGCTTCTGCATTGTTGCGCAGCCAGCGAGCATGGTTGCGGCGAAGAGAACAGCGAAAGGGGCAGCTTTTTTTCTTGCGGGTCGGTCCGATGCGCTGACGATAACGCTCATTGGCTCATCTCCCGCGACCAGGAGATCGCATTGACATAGATGCCTAGTGGGTTGGACTTCAGCCGTTCGGCGTTACGCGGAGGCTGCACGACAATCGTGAGGATCGCGGTCCAACGCTGCGTGCTGGAGAGTTGGCCGTTCTCGTAGTGGCGTTCTGTCCAGGCCACGCGGAAGCTGTCGGGCGATGCCCGGATGACGCTCGATACCTCGACGGTGACTTGGTTCCGGCCGACCTTCGTGAAGGGATCATTGGCGCGGGCGTAGTCGTTGAGCGCAGTTGCGCCGCGATCGGTCGTAAACTCATAGGCGCGCAGCCAGTTTTGGCGAACGATGATCGCGTCTGCAGGGATCGAGCGTACCTGCTCGATGAACCGTCCCAGATGCCAGGCCACCTGCGGATCGGTTGGACGGTAATCGCTGGCAGCAGGGGCGACGGCCTGCGATTGACCGAGATTGTCAACTTGTACGACCCATGGAACGACAGTGCCGCGTGCCGACTGCCAGACTAAAGCTGAAGCGAGACCGGCCGATAGCATCAGCGAGCCGAAGGCCATGTAGCGCCAGTTCTTCGCCTGAATGCGCGCGGAGCCGATACGGTCATCCCATACCTGAGAGGCTTTCTGGTAGGGCGTTTCGGGTTCGGGCGATTTACCATAGTGGGTAGCGGGGCGTTTGAAGATGTTCATCAGCGGTCACTTTCAGAAAGATTGATGGAAGAGCCACCGCCATGGGCGTCGCCGGAGCGCACCGCATGAGCGGCGGCCGAGACGCCGTGTGACATCGACTGCGAGCGCTTCATGCGCTTTGCCCAGGCGGGCTCGCCGCCGGATGCGGCGGGAGATGCAACCTGAGCGGATTCCCCGCCGATGGTGCCCATCGAGGAGGAGCCGCCAGTGGTCTCGAAGGCTGATTTGGCTCCCTCGGAGAAGCTGGTTTTGACGCTCTCGCTGGCTGTGGACGCAGCGCGCTTGAGGGGCGAGACGGTGGCGCTGCCAGCAGCTTTCGCAACGCCACCGAGACCGGAGGACACACTGCCGCCACCGAACTGGCCAGCGGAAGCAAGACTGTAGGCGGTGGATGCGCCGCCAGCAGCCGCGGCGGCGCCACGAACGGCGGCAGCCCCGCCAGACAGGGCAGCAGCGCCACCTCTGGCCGCGAGGCCTGCAGCACCAGCGCCAGCCATCATCGCACCGCCAACCGCAAGCCCGGTGCCGACGGCAGCCCCAGCGCCAAGCTGGGGGCCGCCTGACACGAGGCCATTGGCAATCCCTGGGCCGAAGATGCCGAGACCGAGAAGGGACAGCGCCGCCAGCACGATCGCCATGGCGTCGTCGATGCTCGGCGCCGCTCCCCCGAAGCCGGCGGTAAACTGGCCGAAGAGTGTCGATCCGATGCCGATGATGACGGCGAGCACCAGCACCTTGATGCCCGAGGAAACTACATTGCCCAGCACCTTCTCGGCCATGAAGGCGGATTTGCCGAACAGGCCGAAGGGAATGAGCACGAAGCCGGCCAATGTCGTCAGCTTGAACTCGATCAGCGTGACGAAGAGCTGGACGGCGAGAATGAAGAAAGCGAGCAGGACGAGGGCCCAGGCGAACAACAGGCAGGCGATCTGGATGAAGTTCTCGAAGAAGGACCAGTAGCCCATCAGGCCGGAGATGGATTCGAGAAGCGGTCGACCCGCATCGAGGCCGGTCTGGGCGACTTTACCGGGGCGCAACAATTCGGCGGTCGTAAAGCTGGTGCCTGAGCCTTTGAGGCCAAGTCCGACGAAACTGTCGAACACAATCTTCGCCAGATTGTTCCAGTTGCTGATAATGTAGGCGAACGCGCCAACGAACAGAGTTTTTTTGACGAGGCGTGCGATTATGTCGTCGTCAGCGCCCCAGGACCAGAATAGTGCGGCCAGCGTAACGTCGATGACGATCAGTGTGGTGGCGATGAAGGCGACTTCGCCGCCGAGCAGGCCAAAGCCGCTGTCGATGTAGCTGGTGAAGACCTGGAGGAATCGGTCGATGACGCCGGTGCCGCCCATTGTTATTGTCCTTCGTTCTGATGTGGCGCGGTCGGCAGTACGGGAGCTAGTGGTGAAGGGATGCCGAGGAAGCGGTCGCGGCTCTCGGCCCAGACGCCCAGGCATTCCGTATCGCGGGTCGCGGCTTCACCCAGAAGCTGGCATCGTCGCTGCCTGGCGCGCAGCGAATCGATACTGGACGGCTGAACATGCCGGGTAGACGGCTCTCCGGGCACCTCCTCCTCTCGGGTCATCTCGATAGCGGTCGCCGTGATAGCGATCGCGACGAATATGATGGCGCCCAGGCGGGCCAGCATCTTGCCGTCCATTGTATTTCCCTTCCGGGCTCAGTTGCCGTTGTTGAACATCTGCGCATTGCCCGGCTGGTAGCCGGAGCCGGGCGTCAGGAAGCGGCGCCGCTGCTCGCGGCCTTGTTCGGCGGCCGCGGCTTGTTCGGCAGTGGTGAGAGCGTCGGCACGGCCGTTTGCGGCCAGCAACGCGGTCAGATCGGAAAGTTGCTGGGCCTGAAGCGCAAGGAGTTGGTTTCCGGCTTGCGTTGCCTGAAGCGCGCCGGTGGCCCCCTGGCTCTGGCCGACTAGCGCCGACATCTCGGCGCGGTTGGTGTCGATGTTGCTGACCACACCGGCCTGCACGCGCATGGCGTCCTGAAGACCGCCGACCGTGTTCTGCCAGCGTTCGCGGGCGCCGGCGACAAGCGCCTGATCAGACGCCGACATCGACGCATTGCCATATTGGGTTTGAAAGGCCTGATCGATCTTCTGAACGTCGAAGGCGATGTTCTGCGCCTGGCTGAGAAGCTGCTGCGTTTTCTGGACGGACTGCTGGAGTTGCTTGAGCGAGGTATAGGGAAGGCTCGCCAGATTGCGGGCTTGGTTGATCAGCATCTGTGCTTCGTTCTGAAGCTGGGTGATCTGCTGATTGATCTGTTGGAGCGTGCGCGCCGCCGTCAGCACATTCTGGCTGTAGTTGGTCGGATCGTAGACGATACGCCATGCATGCGCAGGCCTGATCACAACAAGCGATATCATCAGGGGCGCTGCGAGAAGGGTGGCCGCGACAAGGACCGAGCGCGAGCGACGGATAATCATCGTAAATTCTCCTGTAGGGTTAGGGTGGGGACGAGGTCGATGGCCCAGGCCACATCACGATGGCGCAGCCAGGCGGCAAGGAAGCCCTCGCGGCCGTGTTCAGCGACCAAGCGCTGGATCTCGGCCTGGTCGGTTTTGGAGGAGGCGGCGCAGAGCGCCAGTGCCACGTCGGACAGGCCGAGCTCGAACAGCCGATTGCCGCGGCGGGACTGGCAGTAATAATCCCGCTTGGGCGTGGCGCGCGCGAGGATCTCGATCTGCCGGTCGTTCAGACCAAAGCGTCTGTAGATCGCCGTGATCTGTGGCTCGATCGCCCGCTCATTCGGCAACAGCAGTCGGGTCTGGCAGCTTTCGATAATGGCGGGGGCGATGGCCGAGCCGTCGATGTCCGAGAGCGATTGGGTGGCGAAGACGACGGATGCATTCTTTTTGCGCAGGGTCTTCAGCCACTCGCGAAGCTGGCCCGCAAAGCCGTCATCGTCGAGCGCCAGCCAGCCTTCGTCGATGATCAGCATGGTCGGCGAACCGTCGAGTCGATCCTCGATGCGATGAAAGAGATAGGAGAGAACGGCGGGCGCAGCCCCCGTACCGATCAGCCCCTCGGTCTCGAAGGCCTGCACGGTTGCCGCGCCGAGATGCTCGGCCTCGGCGTCGAGCAACCGGCCATAGGGACCGCCGACACAATAGGGCCGCAGCGCCTGCTTCAGATCGTTGGATTGCAGCAGGACGGCGAGGCCGGTGATGGTGCGCTCGTTCACCGGGGCGGAGGCCAGCGAGGTCAGCGCCGTCCAGATGTATTCCTTCACCTCCGGCGTGATGGTCACGCCTTCGCGGGTAAGGATCGTGACGATCCAGTCGGCTGCCCAGGCGCGCTCAGGGACATCGTGAATGCCGGCGAGCGGTTGAAGGGAAACGCTGTCGTCAGCGTCCCCGCTCAGACCGCCGCCAAGATCGTGCCAGTCCCCGCCCATCGCGAGCGCCGCCGCACGGATCGAGCCGCCGAAATCGAAGGCGAAAACCTGAGCGCCCAGATACCGGCGGAACTGCAGGGCCATCAGGGCGAGTAGGACGGACTTGCCCGCGCCCGTTGGGCCGACAATCAGGGTGTGGCCGACGTCGCCGACGTGAAGGGAAAGCCGGAACGGGGTCGAGCCTTCGGTCTTGCCGAAGAGCAGTGGGGGCGCTGCAAAATGCTCGTCCCGTTCCGGCCCCGCCCACACCGCTGAGAGCGGGATCATATGGGCGAGATTGAGCGTGGAAATCGGAGGCTGGCGGACATTGGCATAGACATGCCCGGGCAAGGAGCCGAGCCAAGCGTCCACAGCGTTGATTCCTTCTGCCATCGCCGTGAAGTCGCGACCCTGGATGACCTTTTCGACGAGTCGGAGTTTTTCGGCGGCGATCCTGGGGTCGTCGTCCCAGACTGTCACGGTCGCGGTGACGTACGCTTGTCCGGCAAAATCCGCGCCGAGCTCTTGAAGCGCCAGATCGGCATCAGCGGCCTTGTTCGACGCATCGGTGTCAACGAGAGCCGATGCCTCGTTGGTCATGATCTCCTTGAGGATCGATGCGATCGACTTGCGCTTGGCGAACCATTGCCGTCGGATCTTGACCAGCAACTTGGTGGCGTCGGTCTTGTCTAGCATTACCGCCCGCGTCGACCAGCGATAGGGAAAGGCAAGCCGGTTGAGTTCGTCTAGAATTCCGGGCGTTGTCGCAGTCGGAAAACCGACAATGGTGAGGACGCGCAGATGGGAAGCGCCCAAACGCGGTTCCAATCCGCCAGTCAGAGGCTGATCGGCCAGGAGTGCGTCCAGATACATCGGCGTTTCTGGCACGCGAACGCGGTGACGTTTGGTCGAGATGCAGCCGTGCAGATATGTCAAGGTCTCGGCATCACCGAGCCACTCGCATTCCGGCATGAAGCCGTCGACGAGTTGGATCACGCGGTCAGTGCGGTCGATGAAGCCGCGCAGAATTTCGCCCGCATCGACGCCGGTTTGCTCTCGACCCTCATAGAGCCAGCTTTCGGCACGCGCCGCATCTTCAGCCGGCGGCAGGTATAGGAAGGTCAGGAAGTAGCTGGACTCGAAATGTGTGCCATCTTCTTCGAAGCCTGCTTTGCGTTCTGCATCGATCAGGGCCGATGCGGCATCCGGAAAGCGGCTCGATGGATAGATCGCTGCGGTGTGTCGCTGCGCCTCAACGAAGATTGCCCAGCCTGAACCAAGGCGGCGGAAGGCGTTGTTGAGGCGACTTGCTACGGCCACCAGTTCGGCGGGAACGGCGCTGTCGAGATCCGGTCCACGAAATCGCGCGGTTCTCTGGAAGGAGCCGTCCTTGTTCAGCACCACACCGTCGTGGGCCAATGCTGCCCATGGCAGAAAGTCGGCGAGGCGGGTCGAGGTGCGGCGATATTCTGCGAGGTTCATCATGATGGTAGGACTCCTCAAACGCCGAGGTGACCGGGGATGCGCAGATGGCGGCGCACCACATCGACGAACATCGGATCGCGTTTAGCTGCCCAAACGGCAGCGAGGTGCCCGAGCAGCCCGAGCGCGATGCCGACCAACCAAAGTCGCAGGCCGAGGCCGAGAGCGGCGGCAAGCGTTCCGTTGACGATCGCGATTGAGCGCGGAGCGCCGCCGAGCAGAATGTGCTCGGTCAGCGCCCGGTGGACCGGCACGACGAAGCCCGGCACATCGGCCAGGTTTTCAAATGAGCCAGCCATCAGACGAGTACTCCGCCGCCAAAGCTGAAGAAGCTCAGGAAGAATGAGCTGGCAGCAAATGCTATAGAGAGACCGAAGACGATCTGGATCAGCTTCCGGGCGCCCCCAGAACTGTCGCCAAAGGCGAGCGTCAGGCCGGTGACAATGATGATGATCACTGCGATGATCTTGGCGACCGGGCCTTCGATGGATTGAAGGATGGATTGCAGCGGTGCTTCCCACGGCATGGATGAGCCGGAGGCATGGGCTGCAGGCGCCAAGAGCAAGGTCGCGTAGGTAACAGCGGCGGCCGTCGCGATGTGGCGGCGGATACGCAATGAGCGGCGGATCATTATAATTCTCCTGTTGGACTTGAGGAATGGGCTGCGGGGCTGACGCGGTAATCGCCGTCGGTGCCGAGGCCATGGACGCGGGCGAGCTCGGAAAGGCGGCGCAGGGATCCGCGGCCCGACAGCACGGCGACAAGATCGATGGTCTCTGCGATCAGTGCGCGGGGCACCGTGATGACGGCTTCCTGAATTAGTTGCTCGAGGCGCCGCAGCGCGCCGATGCCGGTGCTGGCATGGATGGTGCCGATCCCGCCGGGGTGGCCGGTTCCCCAGGCCTTCAGGAGATCAAGAGCTTCAGGGCCGCGCACTTCGCCGATCGGAATACGATCGGGCCGCAGACGTAGGGATGACCGGACGAGATCGGAGAGCGATGCCACGCCATCCTTCGTCCGCATGGCCACAAGGTTCGGCGCGGCGCATTGCAGCTCACGGGTGTCCTCGATGATGACGACCCGGTCCGAAGTCTTGGCGACTTCGGCGAGCAGCGCATTTGTGAGGGTGGTTTTGCCAGTCGAGGTGCCGCCCGCGACAAGAATATTGGCGCGAGAGGCGACGGCCTGCCGCAGCATCTCGGCCTGGTCGGCATCCATGATCCCGGCGGCGACATAATCGTCGAGGGTGAAAACGGCGACGGCGGGTTTGCGGATCGCAAAGCTCGGGGCAGCGACAACAGGGGGTAGAAGGCCTTCGAACCGCTCTCCCGTTTCGGGGAGTTCGGCTGAGACACGAGGAGCGCCGGAATGCACTTCGGCGCCGACATGGTGCGCCACCAGACGGACGATCCGTTCGCCATCCGCAGGTGACAGGCGCTCACCGGTATCGGCGAGGCCTTCGGAAAGCCGGTCGATCCAGAGCCGGCCGTCAGGATTGAGCATCACCTCGACGATCGACGGGTCTTCCAGAAACCGGGCGATGGCGGGGCCGAGGGCGGTGCGCAGCATGCGCGCGCCCCGCGTGATCGCCTCAGATTTCCGGTGATTTTCCGCCATGTCGTCCCCTTGCGTTCAGGGACCGTTCGGCAAGCCCTGGATCGGGGACGATTAAAAGAGCCAGAAATTAGGCTGATTCAACAAGTGTTTGGTGTCGTAGTAGTGTAGCGTGCAAATACAGGAGAAAGGCGGGATGCTCCTTTTGCCGAGGTAGCAATAACGTCCGGGTATTGCGCGAATCATGCAACGATGGAGGATCCTTATTCATGTCGTACATAACTTCTGGCAATGCACAGCATTAAGGCGACAGCCGGAAGTTTGCCGTCAATAGCGAGTATACCATGCCGAAATCGGCTGATGCGATCACCGAAGCATCTCAGGCCGGTAATGGTGTTCTTGAGGTTGGCAAGGAAAGCGGCGGTTCATCAGCCGGAAGGTGGCTTGAAATGTCAGTTTCGGGATTATCGCGACCAATATAGGGAACGCCATGCTGTTCAAGAGCCGGTTTCTCGACGGTATCAAGACGGGCAGGATAACGCTTTCCTTTTCCTGCAGCAGGCTTGCGGCTAGGGCGAGGCCGAAAAAGGGTTGGAGCAATTGTAGTTGTCCCACGGCAGCTATGCCACCCTGCGCCAGTCCGCGATACCAGAACACGAAGCCAATCAACATGCTGAACAGCGATACATAGGCGAGTGAGGCCCAGGCCGCACCGCTGATGCTCGCAAGCGATGGCGGCATGGTGAATACCGTCAGGATCAGCATAATCGGCAAGGACAGGACGGGCGCCCAGGAAATCACCTGCCAGCCGCCAAGCTGACGCGACAGCTTAGCACCTTCAGCATAGCCAAGGCCGCATACGATGATCGCGGCCAGCATGAGCAGGTTGTCAGTGGGAGAGCCGGTAATTCCTTGCGACAAGGCGAATCCTGCGACGAGGGCGCTGCCGAGACAGGAGAAAAGCCAGAAGGCAGGGCGTGGACGCTCGCCGCCTCGCAGAACCCCGAAAATCGCCGTCGCCAGCGGCAAMAAGCCGATGAAGACGATGGAGTGAGCGGAAAAGCTGAGATACTCGGCAACCGCAAGTGTCTGAACCAATGCGGTCATGGGGATGCTGATGCGGCCACGTAAAAGCAAAGGCGCGGGTGTGGCTTCCGACTCTCTGCTGTTTCGTCTGCGCCGCATGGGGTTGTGCCTAGCCCGATATGGAGCCTCACCCGTAACGGCTGAACACCAGCGCCGCGTTGACGCCGCCGAACCCGAAAGCGTTGGACAGAACATGATCGACCTTGGCCGGGCGTGCGCCATAGGAAAGCAGATCAAATCCTTCCGCGTCCGGCATTGGTTTGTCGATATTGAGGCTTGCCGGAAGTATCTGGTTCTGAATTGCGAGAACCGAATAGACCGCCTCTATCGCGCCTGCGGCCCCGAGCATGTGCCCGGTCGCTGATTTGGTCGATCCAACGGGCGTGTTCCTCTTGCCTGCTCCAAAGACCTTTTCCAACGCGGCCAGTTCAGCAGCATCGCCAACCGGCGTGGAGGTTGCATGAGCGTTGACATAGCCGATGGCATCGCTATCGATTCCAGCCATCGCGAGTGCGATTTCCATCGCCCTTGCCGCCTCACGCCCATCGGGCCATCCGGCCGTGACATGATGGGCGTCGGTTGTGGTGCCGTATCCTGACAAGATTGCCAGCGGACGCGCGCCGCGCCGCGCCGCGTGGCTAAAGCGTTCGATAACCAGCATGGCGGCTCCTTCAGAGAGCACAAAGCCATCGTGGTCGGCATCGAAGGGTCGTGAAGCCCGATGAGGTTCGTCGTTGAAGTTGAAGGAGAGCGCCTTTGCAGCGGTGAACCCGCCAATAGCAACAGGATCGACGCACGCCTCCGTGCCGCCACACAAAGCGATGTCGGCCTCGCCGGTGCGGATCAGCCGGAGGGCATCGCCAATCGCCTGCGCGGATGCGGCGCAGGCCGTAACCGGCGCACCAGCAGGTCCGTGAAAGCCAAAACGGATGGCGATTTGCCCGGTTGCGAGGTTCGGCAGAAACGACGGCACCACGAACGGAGAAAGGCGGCGCACCCCTTCGGTGCGGATGGTCTCGGCCGCACCCGTGATCGCCGGAACACCGCCCACCCCGGTTCCGATGACCGTGGCTGTGCGTATCCTGTCCTCGGCGCTTTCTGGATGCCAGCCCGCCTGATCCAATGCTTCTCGTGCGGCAGCCATCGCATAGTGAATGAACAGATCGGTTCGGCGCAAATCCCGTGGGTCCATTACCGTTTCCGGGTCAAAGCCTTCGGCGTCTTCCGCCTGGCTGGGCACAAGGCCCGCGATCCGGCATTTCCATCCATCCGTCTCAAAGCGCGTGTTCGTCCTGACGCCGGATTGTCCCGCGATAAGCCTTTTCCAGTTCGTGGCGACGCCGGCCCCGAGGGGAGACACCGCGCCAAGCCCGGTTATGACAATAGGTTCATGCATCGAACGCCCTCATGTGTATATACACACCATATAGCACATGAGTGGGTTTAGGCAATCCCGTAGGTTCTCGCGCCGCCTATAGGTGTTTGGCGACTCGAAGGTAGGTCTCGGCATCCTGATCCGAGAGACCTTCCATGAGTTCGGACTGGGCTTGCTGCCATTCCGGCAGAAGGCGATCCAGCACCGTGTCTCCCGACTCTGTCAGTTCACAAAGGCGAGCGTTGCCGACCGCACCCGAGACACGCCGCACAAGCCCCTTGCGTTCAAGAAGATCGAGGTTCCGTGTCAGGCTCGTGCGATCCAAAAACACCCGCTGCGCCAGCGTCGCGACCGGCTCGCCCGGATAGAAGCGGATCGCTGCGAGTAGCCAGAATTGCTGAGCCGTGACGCCGAACGGTTTCAGCTTCGCATCATACCGCCGCAGCAACGTGCGGGCGGCTGCGATGGTGTTCAGAACGAGGCACTTCGAGAGGTCGTTAGGTAAAGTCATGCCGAACGTTACCATAACCCGCGCTGGCTAAGTCAATCGGTGTCGATGATGGCGTCTCGATGTTCGCATGTAGGCATCCGCTACTCTATCTAAAATCAGCCAAAAACAAGGTATTTTTAGACAATAGTTCCTATAGAAACCGCGCAACACCAATGGTTTGATGGGACCAGCGGCGCTATGGGGGGCAAAAATGGGGTACCATTCGTGGCGCACCTAAACAGTGTGCAGACAACGATATTTTCTAGAACATCAGCGACGTAGCGCCATCATCTTGGAATCTGTCGCGAAAATCCCAAAACCTGCGACACCAGAAACTCAATCGAGCGATGCGCCCTCATCGGGAAGGCTGTGGTCAACCATTCTGGGGTCAGTTCGCATCTAGTTTTAGCTCGAACCAATCCCGCCTTCTGTGCAACGCCGCGCTCCCCGCCGAAAAGGCGTTCCTCGCCACTTTAGGGTCCGCCATTGCATAGGCTACGGCGCGATCCGGCCGAAGCTCCTTCTTCGCCTTTCGGCCTCACGGGCCAGCAAGGACCTTCTCTGACAACTTGCGGGACGGCTTTCCCACGAATGCTGAGTTAGCTTCTGTCATTCAGGGACATCACCGGCAACATCATCGGGAATTTCACGCAGAAAGCTCTGTCCCTTCTGAAGGCGCACGCCGAGGGTCTCGATGAAGCCCTCGTAGCGTTCCCGGCCTTTGGCCTGAGCGGCAGCGTGCGCATCGCTTGGCAAGGGCGGTGTGATGGTCAGCCAGAAGCGAACGAACAGCGCCACGGTTTCGGCGGTGACGCCAAGGTCGCGTTCGATCCGCTGGACCTGCCTGGAAAGTCTGTCCATGCGGCGCGCGAAAGCGGCCTCGCGCCGGTCGGCGTTGTCGGGTGAAAGAAAGGACGCAACGGCCGCTTCGACGATCGCTGAGCGCGAGATGCTCTTGCGCTCAGACAGGTCTCTGATCTGCTCGATCATCTCTACAGGCAAGGTGAGGTTAAGGCGGTCACGCATGGTCACAGATCCATATTGTCGTTGGGGTTCATCGACACCTGCCGGGCGATGCCGGTCATCTGCCGGCGCAGAACCTGGCGCTGGCGGGCGGCGTCTTCCGGTTCGTCATCTAGTAGGACAGAAAATTCCTCGGACGGGTTCGGATCTCTCGTCTCTTTGACGATGGCGACGTGATCCGGCAGTTCCGGCTCGCGGCGCAGTCCGCTGTTGGCGGCATCCTTTTCCGTCTTCTGGATTTCAGCGAGCAGACGAGCATCCGGCGCTTGCGGTTTCAATTCCGTCCAGGCGTCTTTACGGGTGGTTCGTCGGGTCTTGGCCGGATCGGGTGGGGGCAATACGCGCTCGTTGAAGCGTCTGTCCTCGTAGTATCGGGCCTTCTTCGCCCGAACGGGCGGCGTTGCCGCCAGCATGACGATTTCATCGTCGGGCGGGAGCTGCATGATCTCGCCAGGAGTGAGGAGCTGGCGCGCGGTTTCCGAGCGCGAGACCATCAGATGCCCGAGCCAGGGCGATAGGCGATGCCCGGCATAGTTCTTCATCGCCTTCATCTCGGTGGCGGTGCCGAGCGCATCGGAGACGCGCTTCGCCGTCCGTTCGTCGTTGGTGGCGAAGGAGACACGCACATGGCAGTTGTCGAGGATCGAGTTGTTGGCGCCGTAAGCCTTTTCGATTTGGTTCAGCGACTGGGCGATGAGGAATGCCTTGAGCCCATAGCCTGCCATGAAGGCCAGAGCGCTCTCGAAGAAGTCGAGACGGCCGAGGGCCGGAAATTCGTCCAGCATCATCAGCACGCGATGCCGACGCTCCTTGGTGTGAAGGTCTTCCGTCAGGCGCCGCCCGATCTGGTTAAGGACAAGGCGGATGAGCGGCTTGGTCCGCGAAATGTCAGATGGTGGCACGACTAGGTAAAGCGTGGCCGGTCGGTCGTCCTCGATGAGGTCCGCGATGCGCCAGTCGCAGCGGCTTGTCACCTCGGCGACAACAGGATCGCGATAGAGGCCGAGGAACGACATGGCGGTGGACAACACGCCGGAACGTTCATTGTCGGATTTGTTGAGCAACTCGCGCGCCGTGGATGCGATGACCGGATGCGGGCCTTTTTCGCGGAGATGCGGCGTGGTCATCATCGCCGCCAGTGTCGTCTCGATCGGGCGCTTAGGGTCGGACAGGAATCCCGCGACACCGGCGAGCGTCTTGTCCTTCTCGGCATAGAGGACGTGGAGGATCGCACCAACCAGCAGCGAGTGGCTTGTCTTCTCCCAGTGGTTGCGTTTTTCCAGCGAACCTTCCGGATCGACCAACACGTCGGCGACGTTCTGTACGTCGCGCACTTCCCATTCGCCGCGGCGCACCTCGAGCAGGGGATTGTAGGCGGCTGATTTGACGTTGGTCGGATCAAACAGAAGCACGCGGCCGTGCTTTGAGCGGAAGCCGGCGGTGAGCTGCCAGTTCTCGCCCTTGATGTCGTGAACGACAACTGAGCCCGGCCAGGTCAGGAGGGTCGGGACGACGAGTCCGACGCCCTTGCCGGATCGCGTCGGCGCAAAGCACAACACATGCTCCGGACCATCGTGGCGGATGTAGTCGCGGTCGAGCTTGCCGAGCACTACGCCATCCGGGCTGAGCAAACCCGCAGCCTTGATCTCCTGTGGGTTTGCCCATCGTGCCGAACCATAGGTCTCGATGTTCTTGGCTTCACGGGCACGCCATACCGACATGCCGATGGCGACAGCGATAGCGATGAAGCCGCCGGATGCTGCGATCATGCCACCTTTGGCGAAGATATCTGGGGCGTAGGCGTCGAAGAAGTACCACCACCAGAAGATGGCGGGCGGATAATAGAAGGGCATATCGCCGAACGCGAACCAGGGTGTCCCAAGCTGCGCCTGAAACCCGAGCTGCCAGGCAACATATTGTGTGGCTCCCCAGGTGGTGAACAGCACGATCAGGAAGACGATGAGTATTTGGCCCCAGAGGATTTTGGTTGCGGACATTATCGTGGTCCTTGTCTGTTGGGGTTGAGGGTCACAGGCCAAGCGCGCGCTGGCGGCCGAGGCTCCAGTCGATCCCTCCGCCGCTTTTGGCGACGCCGACGATGTGCTGGCCGAGTTTCTTTTCCAGCGGCGGGGTCCAGGGGACGAGCTGGAAGCCAAGTCCGTTGTCGATCATGGCGAAGCGGCCGGAGGAGAGGGCGAGCCGCTGGCGGTAGATGCCGGTGACGTGCTCGCCGGCCTGCGCTTTCTGGAAGGCGAGCCCGGTTTCGGTGGCCAACTTTGCCCCAACGGCATCTAGCTCGCGCTGGCGCAGGGTATTGAGAAGATCGCGCTGCAGGATGATACGCTGATCTTGGCGGCGGGCGAGGCCTTCCTCGGCCAGATGCTCAGCGCGTGCCTGCATCGCCTCGCGGACCTCGCTTCCGAAGCCGCCGGCGGACATGGGCATTGGCTCGCGTTCGACCAGGCGATGATCGAGCCAGGTGGCGCCGGGCGCGGTGATTTGCCGGTTGAGGTCGAGATCGGATCTGTTGGCGAGCACAAGTGTCGGGCGGTCATCATCGGGGCCGCCGAAGCGCCTGACTTCCACGATGCCGCCGATGGCAGGGGAATGCTCGAAGGCCTCGATGCCGCGGAAGCGTACATGATGGGCGCGGCCGTCGGTGGCATCGATGACGGCGTAGGCTTCGCCGGTGAGTTCGTCGTGCAGGCCGCGATCCACGAGCCGGCCCATGACGGGCGAGCCTGCCGTGCCATCGATCACATAGTCGGTGAAACCGCGATCCTGTCCGCGCTCTGTGAAGGCACGGTGCATGGTTTTGATGATGTCGCCGCGCATGCCGAGATCGCGCAGGGATTTTTCCGCCTCGAGGCCTACCATCCATTCGCCGGGACTGGCGGGCGCGGCGAGGCCCATCTTCTCCAGATGCTGAAGTCGCCCGACCATGAGACGGCGTAACGATGGATCGGACACGCCGGGCGCCTCCGGCCGCAGATCGATCAAGCCGGTTTCGTCGGCGGCGAGGCGGATCTCGACATCGAGGCGGGTCCAGCGTTCTGCCGTGACTTCCTTTTCCAGCGCGCTGCGGATCTCGTGCTCGGGTTTGGGGCCGAGTTCGATGGAGACCAGATCCTCGGCGCGGGAGCGCAGGCCGCGGCTGATATAATCGCGTGAGATCACCAGATCGGCGCCGGTCTGGTCGACACCGCGCACGATAAGATGGACGTGGGGATTGTCGGTGTTCCAGTGATCGACGGCCGCCCAGTCGAGTTTGGTGCCGAGGTCGGATTCCATCTGCCGCGCAAGGTCACGGGTGAACTCGCGCAGATCGGTCATGTCGGCCGCGTCTTCAGGCGAGATGATGAAGCGGAAATGGTGCCGGTCGTCTTTGCACCGATCAGAGAAGGCGAGATCGTCAGCGCGCTCGTTCTCGGCGTCAAACATCACGCCTTTCTCTCCGTCCCGGCTCACGCCCTCGCGCTTGAGGTAGGAGAGGTGGGCTGACAGGGGCGCCGAGCGAAACGACTTGCCTTGATGGCGGACGACGCGGGCCTTCACTACGACACGGCGGGAAGAGCTGAACAGACGGTTGCGGCTGAAGCTGCCGCGGCCGCGGCCGAAAGTCGAGCGGCCATAACCGGAAGCGCGCTTGCCGGAGGCCGACGGCGAAGCGACATGCCCAGACTTCTTCGCGGCGCGCAGCACCTGGTTGATGAAGCTCTTTGGCTTGCCGGCACGGGGGCTCTTGATGCGCCCAGGACGGACGCGGAATTCGCTGTCGCCCTCGCTCATGACGCAGCTCTCGCAAGCCAAAAGCAGGAGGCGTGCATAAAGGGGTCTTGAAATTGCTTGAAAAAACCGTGCAGCATGCACGCGACCGACCGCCATGCACGAAAAAACGCCAGTCTCGTCAGAGACTTACAGAGTTTCGGGCATGGCCTTTTATCTCGCCGTCCTTCTGTCGTTCCTTCCTGCTCTCCCCCCAATTCCACACAGCCCTCTCCAGACCACGCCACGCTGCGCCAGACCACGAGACTCTTCATGGCCGGTCTCCATCACCGGGCCGAGCGACAAACAGGTCGCCAGATTGCAGTGCATCGGCGGGGTCAGCGTGCCCGGCCTGCGCAGCGGCCATGCCGTTGGAGTGCTCGGCTTGCGACGGTTGCCTTGCATCCGAAGTGCTGAAAGACGGCGTGACGAAGAGCGGTGCTTGGCGCCATGCGTTCGGATTGGAGGTGGCGACGACGGTTTTTCCTCGCGTCGCCGGTGCAAGTTCACCGCCACCGACAAGGGGCGCGAGGGTCGCGACATAGGCGCGGGTTTCCGCCGGAAGGCGACGGCCTGCGAGGTATTCATCGTAGCGTCCGGGACCGGCATTATAGGCCGCCAGAAATCCCGGCGAACCGTAGCGATCGTGCATTTCGCGCAGATAAGCGGTGCCTGCGAGGATGTTGTCGCGGGGATCGTATGGGTCACGGCCGAGGCCATAACGGATACGCAGCTCCGCCCAGGTATCAGGCATGACCTGCATCAGGCCCATCGCGCCCGCAGACGATATTGCGCGCACATCGCCGGCGCTTTCGACGCGGCGAACGGCGCGTATCCAGTGCTCGGGGATGCCGAAACGCTGCGAAGCTTCGGTAACGAAACCGGCATGCGGATCGGCGACTGAGGACCTGATGTGCGGGGCGCTTTGCGCCTGCACCTCGACCGACGGCGTTGCAGAAAGGCAGAGGCCGGAAAGGAGAAGAGGGATGATGCGCCGGGCAGCGCGAGGCCGCCAGGCTAACATCAGTGGTACGGGGTTCGGACGAAGGATTCGCATGATCTATTCCCGTTCGCCGCGCTTTTGCGGACGGTTCCAGTGTAGGGACCATGAGGTTGCATCCGCGCCGTTCTGGAACAGGCGCGCGCGGATCGGCTGTGGGAAGGTCGGATCATCGATGAGCAGCGATAGATACTCGCCGGCCTTCTCGCTGGTCTCCGTCCAGGCCGCCCCGATCTCTGGCGCATTGTCGTCAGCGCCATGGTGGACCCGGTAGTTCGGTGCGTTCTCCACTTCCGAGGGTTCGACAGGGAGAATGGTGATTTCACGGTAGAGGGTGAGCGTATGAATGCGGCCCGTGAAACCAAATTCTTCGCGCGTGAATTCGCCGATTTGCGGCATGGCGATGTCCTTTCATCGTGCGGTGGGGATGGGATCGGCGGGCGTTACGCGCGCCGAAGGCGTGACGCTCACCGCGTTGGCGTCCGCCATTCGAAGCGGCCTTCGCCGTCATTGTCGGTCCACAGCGGAACCGCGCGACCGATGATCGAACTGGAAGGAATCGAGCCGAAATACCGACCGTCGAGGCTGTCGGGCACCTCCCAGTTCATCAGGAAAATCTCGCTGTCCGCGATCACGCGGCAGCCCTGCCAGACGGGCAGTGGTCGGCCAATGCGGTCGTGTTCGAGCGCCGTTCCCATCTCCACGTCATCGACCGTGATGAGGAGATTCATGCGGCACACGGTCTGTCCGGGCAGGCCCAGAACGCGCTTCAGGAGTGGCGTTCCGCGCGGCAGATAGCCGCCATCTGTCAGGAAGGTGGCGAGCGGTTCGGGCGCATCGACCGCAACCAGTTCGGTCACATCGAGGCCATCGGCCGGTTCGACGGTATAGAAGCCGATCGGCGCGCTGGCGGATGCGTTCCAAATTAGCTTCGGCCCGTTGGATACGAACGACAGCCCAGCAACGGCGAGCACGGAGAAATACGTCGTCATGACGTAGCCGAAGCGGGTCATGGAGCGATCCTCCGGCGCTTCAACCAGGCCCGATGCTGGTCGTGGCTGTAAGCGCGCGGTTGATGGCCGGCGGTCAGGCGGTTGTGGACGTGCCGCCAATAGTCGGGCGCTGCATCGGCAGGGGCGATGCCCATCGCCTCGATGGCGTCGACCAGGTGCAGCACAGTCTCGACTTTTGGCCAGCCTTCGATCTTCAGCAGAATGTCGCCGCCGGGACGCACGAAGGGCAGTGTCTGATAGGCCTCACCGGGTGCAATTGCGCGCACGATGTCGATGCGCGAAATGATCGTGCCGAAGTCGTTCGAAGCCCAGCGGACGAACGCGAAGATCGTGTCTGGCTGAAACGAAAGGATACGACGACGACGATCAAGGATTGTTTCGCGCGTATGCTGGCCGAACCTGATCCAGTATTCGATCTTCTTTTCGATCCACGTCAGTTCGACGTGGGTCAGGTGGTCTGGTGATACGGGCAACGGCACTGCGCTGCCGCGCATGCGGGAGGCCGCAGTGCCGGTCATGAAGGATCTCCTGAAGGTGGCGGGAATTCGCGCGCGAGCAGATCGCGCAGCATTTCCGTGACGGTTGTACCGCGCTCGAATGCGGTGATCTTGATGCGCCCGCGCAGCTCGGGCGTGATGTCGATGGTCAGTCGGGCGGTAAAGCCAGCGTCGCGAGACGGTAGAGACGGCGTCGCTTCCAGCGACTTGATCCAGCTTTCCGGATCAGCAGGACGCGCTGCAAAGCTACGCTTGCGGGGCTGGCCGGTCATGGCGCCAACCTCCGCACTTCGGCGGCGAGGGCTGCGATCTCGCGGGCGGCCGTGCTGTCATGGTTGGCTTCGATGACCAGGCGGCCAGACTGCGCCATGTCGGCGAAGGCGACACGCTGGCCGACGGTCGAAGTCAGCAAGGGCGGATCGTGATCCGCAAGCGTCTCGGCCGTCTCACGGGCGATGACGGTGCGGGCGCCGCAGCGGTTGAGGACGAAGCGGGCGACCAGCTGCGGGCGATAGATGCGCGCCTCGTTCAGAAGCGCCAGCATCTCGGCTGAAGCCCATCCGTCGAGCGGCGATGGTTGCACCGGGATCAGCACAAGATCGGCGGCGAGGAGAGCAGAGCGCATCAACCCGGCGACACGGGGCGGACCGTCGATGATGACATGATCGACATCACGGGCCAGCTCGGGCGCTTCCCGGTGCAGCGTGTCACGCGCAAGACCTACAATGCCAAACAGGCGTGGCAGGCCCTCGCGTGAGCGCTGCTGTGACCAGTCTAGTGCCGACCCCTGCGGATCGGCATCGATCAGGGTGACGCGCTTGCCTTTGGCCGCCCATTGACCGGCGAGATGTAGAGCGAGCGTCGTCTTTCCAACGCCGCCTTTCTGATTGAGGAGCGCGACAATCATTCCGCCCCTCCCGGCTCTTTGCCAAAGGAGAGTTTCAGGTTGTCGGAAGAAGACCGGTCAAGAAGGCCGGCTTCAAGGAAAGCCGGAGCAGAGGTGGAGTTTTCTCGGACTGATTTATTGGCTTTTTCAGGCCGGTCAGCGATGTTTTCCACATCGCGCGCGCGCTCTTCAGAGTTAGATTCTTGGTTAGACTCTAAGTTAAGGGCCGGATTTTGTGTTTTATTGTCGTAGGTTATGCCCGTTTTGGGTTCCCGATAGCACGAGCCCCCGGTTCCCGATAGCACGACACGTCGGGTTCCTGATAGCACGAGGCTATCCACAGATTGTCCACAGGGCGGTGACGGCTCAAAGGCGAGCAGATTGCGACCGCCGATTTCGGCCTCAAGGAAGAGCGTGTAGCCAGGCAATGGCTGGCGCCGGATGATGTCGCGCAGCTCGAAGGCGAAGCGCTTGAATGGCGACAGGCTGCCCGACTTCTGATGGAGATGTCGGAAGTCGAAGCGCCAGCCATTGCGCTGATGCCCGCCATGTTTGCGCACGATGCGGTAGAGCCAGCGGTCAAGGCCGCCGGTGAGATCGAAATAGGTGCGGTCGATCGTGAGGACGAGCGCGTCGTCGAGAACTGCGCGATAGAACCAGTCAGGCACGATCAGTTCGAGGCCCGCGGGCTTGCCGTAGCGGTCGGTGCGCTCCTGCCATTCGTTGATCCAGGAGAAGCGATGGCGGCGCCCTTCGGTCAGCTGGCGGATCGATGTCGCGACCGTCGTGGATTGCAAGCGATCCAGCGCTGCCTTCAGGCGCTGGTAATCGCGAAGCGAGACGCCACGACCGATAAAATTGAGGATTTCGTAGGGTGTGGCCGCCATGAGGCGCGAGGTGCGCAGGCCCTTGTCGCGGGCTTCAACGATCTGGCTCGCGGCCCAGATCAGGATGTCCGCATCCCAGATCGTGGCCATGCCATGATCGGGAACGGCTTCGACCCGGATCGAAACGCTACCGGCGACGAAATCGATTGGCGCGATTCGGTGAGATTTTGAGAGGGAGAAAAACGGATAGGCCATGAGATCCTGCGCGTCTCTTGGAGCGAAGTCGCCGGGGAGTGCGTGAAACAGATCGAGCTGTCCGCGCTCCGGGGATGGGCGATGTCGCGCCGTCATGATGAGGGGAACCGCGTGGATCAGCGGGCGTGACGGCTGGCATGGACTGCCGGCGTGGTCTCATGGCGCTTGGCCGGAAGGACGCTGCCGCGTGGATCGGACGTCGACGTGACGGCACCGCGCCCGGCCCAGGCCTGCAGCTCATCAATGGCGTAAACGACGCGACCGCCTAACTTGCGATAGGAGGGCCCCGTTCCGTAGGTGCGATGCTTTTCCAGCGTGCGAGCTGAGAGACTGAGAAACTCGGCGGCTTCCTTGGTGCGAAGGAAGCGGGGCGGGAGTGTCGCAAGATCGGATTTCATGGTGGCCTCCGTGGGGTTCTCTGGAGCCGCCGGTGTTCGGCGGTGGACGAGGGCCACGATGGCGGAGAACAATTGGCTGGGGGGAGTGCGAACTTGAGGTGGCCAAAATCGCACACCCCGGGTCGTGATAAAGGTCAGTTGCGGCGGCGGTGGCGTAAGAGCTTGCGATATCCGCCATTGATCATGGCGAAGCCATCCTTGACCAGATCAAGGACCGCGTCGCGTAAAGCGGATGTTTTCCAAGGTTCGGCCGCGACCCGTTCGACTCCGAAAATGACTTCGGCAATTTCGCGATAGTCGGCGTGGTTCATGCGACCATCGACGGCGCGCAGCATGTTTTTCAGTCGGCGGCGCTGCTGAGCGGTCATCCGGGTGTCGGGTGGCACCTTGTGGCCGTGTAGCTTTCGCCATAGTCGAGACAGAGCGTCGATCCTGTCGAGGCCTACGGCATCAAGGGGAACGTGGGCGCTGATCGGTTGGCCGGGCTGAAGGCTATCAAGCAGGATCAGATGTATGTGTCCTGTGCCGGCTTCGTAAGACAAGTGCAGTCCGTCGATAGCAGGCTGTGAACTTGAAGGATGCAGATCCGACGAAAAACGCGGATCGGTAAGGACCATCTCTGGCGATGGCCCAATATGCAGGGCGCTAGTGTTGGTTTCAGCCGTCCAGAAGACGTTTTGTTGGAGACCGGTTAGGCTGGGCCGCGCAAGGAAATCGCAACCCCCACCCGGAAGAAATGCGTGCAACCTCATGAGGTTGCTTTGCTGAACCGACAGACGCTAGGAAGTCCTTCTGATAGAGGGGGCTACGGCGCAAGCACTCCCATGCAAGATTGTTGGCATCGACCTCGTCCATGAAGTCATATTGCGTTGATGTCCGCCATTCTCTTGTATCGGGTACCATTAACAACTTCCCGTACTGACTGAATACACGTCTGCCGGAATTGATTGCGGGGATTAGAGAGCCTGCATAGATCAGGAAAGAGCAACAGGTGTTGTCGTTGCGGCAACGGCCCCAGCTAATTCGGCAACCCACGGCGTAACTGGCGGTAGCCGTGCTGGGTCATCCAGTGAGCGCGAGCGAGGTGGCTGTCATGAACACGACGTGCCCGCTCGGGTTCGCTGTCAGGGCAGATTTGAAAGAGGATTTCGACGGCTTCCTGCCAGGAGGCGCCGTCGTTCTCGGCATCGAGGAGTCGCATATAGAGTTTAATGTGCTGGCGGTCATACTCGGTGAGCGCTGGGCCTTCAGGGGCTTGATCGATATAATCGAGTTTCGTCATCGAGAGCGCTGCTGTGCTCTTTATTTAGGTTGATATTTGAATTGGATTGGTATCACGATAATGTGACGCAAAAAAAGGTCTCTGCGGCGCCAGTAAGACGACGGCAATCAAAGCTAGCCACGTTTCGCAGATTCCTGCCCATCGACAATCATCACTCCTTCGTTGCGCCCCGAATTTATGAAGACAATGCCTTCGGCTTCGAGCGCCCTGCGTATCTGATCGCTGGTGCTTTCGAACACGCGCATTCCTATCGCCGACTCCATGCGCTTAAGCGCGGTCAGCGATACTTTGGCCTTGTCCGCGAGCATCTCCTGCGTCCAGCCGAGCAATGCGCGCGCGGCCCGTGTTTGTCGGGCGGTGATCATGCATGATCACCTCCCACCAGCTCAGTCCTTCACGCCAGAACTACGGCTATTATAGTCGTAGTTTTCCAGAAAGGCGACCTGAAATCGCTGTTCTGCGCAGCAAAGTCCGGGAATGTGCAGGGAGTGATTCGTTCGCGGCAACAGCGCAATACGAGGTAAAAAAGAAGCCCGGCGGCTCTTGCCGCCGGGCTCTCCGGCTCCCGCTCAGAACGGGATGTCCTCGTCGTCAATGAACTTGCCTTCGCTGTTTTCGGTCTGCTTCACCCGGCTAAGGAAGTCTACTGTCTCGGCGATGATTTCGCAGCCGTAGCGATCGACGCCCTGTTGGTCGGTCCATTTGGTGTAATGGATGCGGCCGCGGACCAGAACCTTCATTCCCGTGCTGCAATGTTCGTCGATGGTCTTGCCGAGGCCGTTGAATGCGGTGATGCGGTGCCATTCGGTGTCCTGAACCCGGTGGCCGTTTTCGTCGCGGACGACCTTGCCTTCGGAGTAGCGGGGACGCGAGGTGGCGAGGGTGAAGTGGGTGATCTTGGTGCCGCCCTGGGTCGAGCGGGTTTCTGGGGTCTGACCGATGTTGCCGGCGAGAATGACGATGTTCTGCATTTTAGTGCTCCGTTGCTTCCGTCCGAGGGACCGTCCCTCCGACGAGACCCGGCCAAGTCCCGTCGGGAGACTCTGGCATCGACGCTTCAGCGGAGACTTGACCCCCAAGGCCCGGAGTGGTGCGGGCAGGCGCTTTGCGCCAACTCGGTACGGAGCTGCGGGGGTTGCTGGTGGAAACAGAACGGGCTTAGGGGATCAGTCAGTCGGAGGGATATGTCCTTCGGCGAAGCTTGCCTCGGAGCAATGTGCAGAACCTTCGTGTTTCCCGGCAATCTGGTGGCGTGACCAGTATCTGACCTGCGTTACTGGGGAGAAGTTCCACACGATGCTTTTCGCGCCGTGTCTCTTCTTACGGAGGGCATGGTTCCCGGAGACAGAGGCTGGCATTGGTGTGGCAGAAGGACTGCATCATTGACGCTACCGGCTGCACGGAGGATATGGGCAACGGGAGAGGTTCTGGATCGCCACCGCAGCCCGCCACGAACATGGCGACAAACAGCCTGACGATGCTGTCGCCTCACAGATTGGCGTCGACCGAGTTGTCGTCTGCGGGCCGAGAAGACCATCTGATGCGACAGGCAGCTTCGACGGAAAATTATGCGGTTCGGCTTTGAACGGGAGCCGGAGAGCCCGGCGGCCATTGCCGTTGGGGCTGGTCCCTGGAGAGCTTGTGCCTGCTCAAGTTGGAGATCAGCGTGAAAGGGCGCTTTCCCCGATGGCATTGAGGTTCAGCATGGCCGCAATACCGATGAACAGGCCGCCCGCGCCACCAAGCAAGTTGAGGGCGATGGTCGAGTCGATCGCATTCTTGGTGATGCCGTAAACGAGCGCGTAGCCAGCGATGGCGGCAGGGACGGCGAAGATCGCAAGCGCGACGAGCCGCAGGGCCGGATTTTTCGCGAAGGCCAGAACGGCGATGACTAATCCGATTGAGAGCAGCGCGGCGACGGTGGCTGCGAAGCCCGACATCAGGAAACCGCCTCCTGTTCCATAGACATGCTGAAATGCCGTGAGCCCGACCATAAATGGCAAGGCGTAGATAGCAAAATTGAAGGCAATCACGCAGAGCGCGATCGAGAGGGAGATGGCGAGCAGGATCAGCGTCATGGAAACCTCCACATGATCGATTGAGTGATCACGACAGGCTACCCGAGGATACGCTCCGCCTGCGACTATGCCAATTACCGTTGCTTCAATAAGTCGCTAGTTGAGCCAGATCAGTAGGTCGCCGTCAAGTGCTAGTGCTTGCTTCACCGGAATGTCGGTGACTGTCTGACCCGAGAAGTTTGGGTATTTACTTGGCGTTCGAGCGGCTCGCAGAGCCTGAAACGGAAAGCGCCCGGCTGCTATCAATTCGTGATTTCCGCAAATCAGAGGACGACAGAATATAATTCTAGCGCTTTGTTACATCCACCAAGACGTTTTTATGGAAATGCCGAAAAGCGCGCTTATCTTTGTGATGTAGCGATATGGAGAAGGCGATGATCAATGCTGGCGATTCCGGCGCGAGCTACACCATCAGAGATGGCCTCCGGACAGAGCACCGAGCGATTGCCGCGGCGGGCTACTGGGAGGCCTTCTCGCGTAAACTCCGCTATCCGCTAGGCCCAGAGAACAAGGCCCTTGTCTTTCTTGAACGGGTTTTCGACGCCGACCATGCCATCAGTGCGGTTTCACGGGACGGTGCCTTTCTGGGCGTTGCTGGCTTCAAGACACCGGCTGGCGCCTTTGTCGGTGGTGGTTTGGAGGAAATGGCCAAGGTCTATGGCTGGCTCGGCAGTGTCGCTCGAGGCTGGCTGATTGGCATTCTGGAACGAAAGTGCGAGCCCGGCACGCTGTTGATGGACGGAATCTTTGTGCGTCCGGAAGCTCGCAGCCTTGGTGTCGGGTCGGCGTTGCTCGAAGCGATAGAGCGTCGTGCCGTGGCGAACGGATTGAAGCAGGTTCGCCTGGACGTGATCGACGAGAACCCCAGGGCGCGGGTTCTCTATCAGTCGCGAGGCTTCGAGGCGCGATCCCACGTTTCGATGAGCGCTCTGAAACCTGTATTCGGATTTCGGTCTACGACGACGATGATAAAGACCGTCGGCTAATCTGGCCTCGATGACCGGCGGCGTTGCGGTCAAACGAGGCGCTTGATGACAGGCGGCGCTTTACGCGCCGCCGTCGAACTTCATGACCGGAATACCAAGCTTGCGGGCCTTGTCCGCGAGGTTCTCCTGAATACCCGTACCGGCAAAGACCATGACGCCCACGGGCAGGACGTTGAGCATGGCGTCGTTGCGCTTGAATGGCGCAGCCTTCGCATGCTTCGTCCAGTCGGGCTTGAAGGCAACCTGCGGAACTTTGCGATTGTCGGCCCATTTTGCCGCGATCAGCTCGGCGCCCTTCGGTGATCCCCCGTGCAGCAGCACCATATCGGGGTGCTTGGCGTGGACCTGATCGAGCTTGACCCAAATCATGCGGTGATCGTTGAAGTCGAGACCGCCCGTGAAGGCGACCTTGGGACCGGCTGGCAGCATCACCTCGGTTTCAGCCCGGCGCTTGGCGGCGAGGAAGTCCCGGCTGTCGATCATTGCTGAGGTCAGGTTGCGATGGTTGACCATCGATCCGGAGCGCGGCCGCCAGGCCGATCCGGTGTGGCGCTCGAATTGCTCGGCGGCGACGTCGCGGAAGAGTTCCATGCTGTTGCGCCGCTCAAGGAAGGTCTGCCCCTCTGCCGTCAAGCGCTCCAGCTCGACCGATTTCACCTCCGAGCCGTCCTGTTCCCTCTGGCCGCGACGTTGTGCCTGCTCGTTATCGTCGAGTTCGCGTTCGATCCGGGCGGTGGCGCGGTGGAAGAGATTGACGGTCGACCAGAGAAGCTCGTCAAGGTCGGGTTCGAGGCGGGTGTCGCCGAGGGTGACGATCAGGGCGTCGAAGATGTCGGCGACGGCGCCGGCGACGGCATTGCCTTCGGGAAGCGGCCTTGGGTCGGGTTCATCCTGAAACGGACGGTAGCCGTAGAGTTGGAGTTCGGTGAGGATGTGATCGGTAGGGGATGAGGTGTGCGGCGGCTCGAAGCCTGCGTCATCGTAGTCGGTCATCATGGTGTTCGCCCTTGTCGGATCGACCGCGCCCATCGCGGCCTTCGTGGCGACGAAAGCCGTCGAGCGGGCCGGACTGGCACCCGGAGCGCAGCGATGGGCCTGATGGCAAAGTCAGGCTATTTTGCTTCGCGCTGCAAAGGCGGGCTTGCCCGCCGGCGGAAAATAGCCGGGCGCCGCCATTGCCTTTCCGGCCCGTTTGACGGCCGATCGCCCTCTCAGAAGGCCGTGGGCTGCGGCTCTTGCGACCATTGAGCGGACATCCTGACCGGATACGGCAGGTTTCGGGCGGCCGTAGGCCTTAACCCCGGCACCACCGACGCGTTCTCACGCTGCCAGAAAACGGTCGACGTCTTCAGGCGCGACCTGAACTCGCAAGGCCGCGCGCAGAGCATCGATGCCGAGCTGGCGCAAATCCTCATTGAAGTCTCCGAGCATTGATGACAGGACAACCGCCTCGATCCCGACGCTTCTCGCCCGTTCGACCAGGCTGTCTCGCGCGCCATCGCCTGCCGGATCGGAATCGCGCACGATATAGAGCCTCCGCAGCGTCGTGGGGAACAGGATGGCGGCAAGGTGAGCGGCAGAGAGCGCCGCCAACATCGGCATATTGGGAAGACCTGAGCGTGCCGATAGCACGGTTTCGATCCCTTCGCCGGCCGCCAGGACGTCCTGCGCCATACCGAAGCGGACGCCGTGCCCCAAGAGATTGCCCATCGCCCGCCGAGGTGTTTCGACAGGGGCTTTCTCGCTGCCATCGGGCAGGAGCCAGGTGCGATGCGCGCCGGTCTGGATGCCGCCAAGGTCGGTGACGGCAGCGATCATCGCGGGCCATGTCTCGGTCGGTCCGCCGCCTTCGGGCCGATAGTAGCAGCGGGGGTGGAAGCGGAGGCTTCCGGTATCGTGCAAAGCCGTAATCGCACGTTTCCGTAAGTGCGTTTCCACGACTGTCCGGGAAATCGGCTGTGCCATCGCAAACAGACGCCGTGCTGCTTCCGGCGATCCGGTCGGTGCCGTCCCCGAACGGGGTTTGGGAGCGGGATCAGGCTCGTGCCTTGGCAGGCTAAGGAAGGAACGGGCTTCTTCGGCAACGTCCTTGAAGTCGACGAGGCCGCAGCTCTCACGGATGATGTCGAGCAGATCGCCATGTTCGCCGGTTGCGGCGTCAGTGTATTTGCCCGCGGCACCCTTGCCCGATTCCGGACCGGTCAGTCGCACGAACATCGAACGGCCCGGACTGTTCTGCGCATTGCCGACCACCCAGTATCGCCCGGCGCGATGGCCGTTCGACAGATAGTGTTTGCACACCGCCTCGGCCTCTCGGCCGAGGCGGTGTGCAAGTTCGGAGGCGTCATGGCGAGCCATCTATGCGGCCTCCCGTTCGCCGATGCGCTGAACGGGATAGCGTTCCAGCACCTTGGCGAGGATGGCCGGGCCGGATGCATCTGTGGGGATGAACATCCGCAGCTTCCACGAGATGATCTCGTGGAACAGCCCATAGGCGTGAAGTCGGTCGCGCATGACGTCGGTGAAGCCCGACAGTTCGATGCGGTTGGCGCCCATGACGCGGCTGCGCCGAAGCTGAAGCCCCTCGGTGAGATCTAGGATGGTCTTGCCGTCCACCAGCGCCACGAAGGCGTCGTCCGGCGTCAGTGTCGATGTACCGGTGGCCATGGCACCCGCGACCCAGGCGGGCGAGACGCGGCGGCCGACGATGCGCTCACCGTCATCGGTCTGGAGCCGGTACACCCGCGTCGAGTCATTCGGCAGGCGCTTCCAGATCGGCAGCAGGAGGCCGCTGACGACGTGGATGGTGCTGTCGACGAACTCAGGAACCTCCGCGATCTCGGCGTTCCAGGCCGATGCGAACACGGTCTGGTCTACCTCGATCCAATGGGTCTCGCCCATCATCTTGACCGGAATGTTATGCGCCTCCATCGGCCGGATCAGCCGGACGCGCCGTTCAATCTCGCCGTCGTCCAGCATGACGCTGGTGGTCGGGATCTGGACGGCGGCGCGGCCCGACCGTTCATTGATCAGCAGCTTCGCCCGAGGATCGGCAGCCAGGTCGAGCGCCTCGGTGAGCGTGACCGGACGGTTGCGCTCGCGCTGCGTGATGGTGAGCAAGCGGGCCTCGGCGCCGGTGCCGGGATGGACATGGATGGTCTGGCGGTCGGTGACGACGAAGCTTTCCGCCCGCAGCGTTTCCAGCCCGACATCATAGCTGCCGGACGCGATGGCACCCTCGATCTTGGCGTTCAGCAATTGCTCGAAGGCCGTGAACAGGACGCCCTGCAGGTCGATGGTCAGCGCCAGCAGGCGGTTGAGGAAGGTGGTGATTGGCGGCAGCTCGTCCTTGATGCCGGTGTCGTCCATCAGCTTGAGGCCGGTGGCGTCCTCGAACATCTGGAGCGAGCAGCCTTCGACCTTGCCACGCACCAGCAGGAGATAGAGCTGGCGCAGAGCGTCGCGGGCATAATGCGATTCCAGATTGTCCTCGGGCCGGAACAGGCCCTGACCGCCGGTCTGGCGCTGGCCGCGCGTGATCGCGCCCAGCGTGTCGAGGCGGCGGGCGATCGTCGAGAGGAACCGCTTTTCCGCCTTCACGTCGGTCGAGATCGGCCGGAACAGTGGCGGTTGCGCCTGATTGGTCCGGTTGGTGCGGCCCAACCCCTGAATCGCGGCGTCGGCCTTCCAGCCGGGTTCGAGGAGATAATGGACACGCAGCCGCTGGTTCCTCGCGTTGAGATCGGCGTGGTAGCTTCGACCTGTGCCGCCCGCGTCCGAGAAGATCAGGATGTGTTTCTGGTCGTCCATGAAAGCGGCGGTTTCCGCCAGGTTGGCGGATGCGGCACGGTTCTCGACGGCGAGGCGATCGACACCGCCGGGGCTAGCCCTTCGGACGATCCGCCGCGAACGCCCCGTCACTTCGGCCACGATGTCGGTTCCGAAGCGCTGGACGATCTGGTCGAGCGCGCCCGGGACGGGAGGCAGGGAGGCCAGCTTCTCGATCAGCCGGTCGCGGCGGGCGACGGCTTCGCGGCTCTCGACGGGCTGGCCATCGCGAAAGACCGGACGCGACGACATATTGCCCTCGCTGTCGGTGAAGGGTTCGTAGAGCTGCACCGGGAAGGAATGGGCAAGGTAGTCCAGGACGTATTCCCTCGGAGTGATGTCCACGCGGACGTCGTTCCACTCCTCGGTCGGCAGCTCGGCCAGCCTGCGTTCCATCAGGGCCTCGCCCGTTGACACGATCTGGATCACGGCGGCATGGCCGTCCGCCAGATCGCGTTCGATCGAACGGATCAGCGTCGGCGTCTTCATGCTGGTGAGCAGATGGCCGAAGAACCGCTGCTTGGCGGATTCAAAGGCCGAGCGGGCGGCGGACTTGGCCTGCCGGTTCAGGGTGCCGGAACCGCTGTCGCCGCCGGTGATGTTGGCGGCCTGCATCGCGGCGTCGAGATTGTTATGGATGACGGCGAAGGCGCCAGCATAAGCGTCGTATATGCGGGTCTGTTCCGGCGTGAGCTGGTGCTCAACCAGCTCGTATTCGACGCCATCGTAGGAGAGCGAGCGGGCCGTGTAGAGACCGAGCGCCCGAAGATCGCGGGCGAGAACCTCCATGGCGGCAACGCCGCCTGCTTCGATGGCCTCGACGAATTCCGCCCTAGTCGAGAACGGGAAGTCCTCGCCGCCCCAAAGGCCGAGCCGCTGGGCATAGGCGAGATTGTGGACGGTGGTCGCGCCGGTCGCGGAGACATAGACGACGCGCGCGTTCGGCAGGGCGTGCTGGAGGCGAAGCCCGGCGCGACCCTGCTGCGACGCGGCGACATCACCACGTTCTACCTTGCCGCCTGCGGCGTTCTGCATGGCGTGGCTTTCGTCGAAAATGATCACTCCATCGAAGTCGGAGCCCAACCATTCGACGATTTGCCGGACGCGCGAAACCTTCTCCCCGCGCTCGTCGGAGCGTAGCGTGGCATAGGTCGTAAACAGGATGCCTTCCGGTAGCCGAATGTTCTTGCCCTGCGGGAAGCGTGACAAAGGCGTGACCAGCAGGCGCTCCATGCCGAGCGCCGACCAGTCTCGTTGCGCGTCTTCCAGGAGCTTGTCGGACTTGGAGATCCAGACGGCCTTGCGGCGGCCCTGCATCCAGTTGTCGAGGATGATCCCCGCCGATTGTCGACCTTTACCGGCGCCGGTGCCGTCGCCAAGCATAAAACCGCGACGGAAGCGCACGGCGTTTGCGGCATCTTCGGCTGCTGCGGAGACGAGATCGAAGGTCTCGTCCAGCGTCCATGATCCGGCGAGGAAGTCGGCATGGGCCTCGCCGGCATAGATGACGGTTTCGAGCTGGGCGTCGGACAGGATGCCATCGGCGGCGATGCTGGCCGGGAGGCGTGGACGATAGCTCGGCTTCGGCGGCGCGACGCTGGACATGGCCGCCGACTGCACCAGTTTGGTGGGATGGGCCTGAGATCCGGGAATACGGATTGCCTGCAATCCGTATTCTTCATAAATCGCATCGGTGATCCGGCCGTCCTCGGCAGCGGTCCAGTCGAGGGTCTCGTAGGCGAGTTCGACGCCTTCCGGTTCGGAGAGGCTGCGAGCGGGGCTGGAAGCGGCTGCGCGTGCCAGATAGCCGCGAACCGAGCGCGGTGCATCGGCGGTTGTGGCGGCAGGAACGGCGACGGAGGCATCAAACGGCAGGCGCGTGGGCACATGCTCCGCGATCCAGCCGATCAGTGTGGCGACATCGGGCGCGATCCCCGGCGAAGCCGGAAACGCGGCCGGGTCGTCGGCGGGCAATTTGTCGATGACCGTCAGGCGCGTGTCGATGGTGGTGCCATGCTTGGCATAGACGGAGCCGTCGATGGAGGCGGTGAACACCACGCGGCCGTGTTCCTGAAGCCGGATGAAGGCGTCGCGCCAGGCCGGCGTGTCGGGTGCGAAACTCGATCCGGTGATTGTCACCAGCCGCCCGCCGTCAGCCAGACGCGCCAGCGCCGAGGCGACGTGACGATAGGCGGCCTCTGCCATGCGGCCGGAGACATTGGCCATCACCGAGAATGGCGGGTTCATCAGCACGACGGTCGGAACGAGCGCGGGGTCGAGATGATCGTGGATCTGTGCCGCATCGAAACGGCTGAGAGCAATGGCCGGAAAGAGGTGGGAGAGAAGGTCGGCGCGGGTGTCGGCCAGCTCGTTGAGGACGAGCGATCCGCCGGCGATCTCGGCCAGGATGGCGAGCAGGCCGGTGCCTGCGGAGGGTTCCAGAATGCGGTCGGAGGGCGTGATGGCGGCGGCCGTCGCTGCGATCAGTCCGAGCGGGATCGGCGTCGAGAACTGCTGGAAGGTCTGGCTTTCTTCCGAGCGGCGCGTGTGGGTGGGGAGAAGCCCGGCGATCTTCGTCAGCAGCGGCAGGCTGGCCGCCTGAGAACCGGCTTTGCGGAAAAGTGCCTTTCCGTATTTGCGCAAGAAGAGGACGATCGCGGCCTCACAGGCCTCATAGGCGGTCTTCCAGTTCCAGGCGCCGGTTGCGTCGGACGCGCCGAAGGCGGTTTCCATCGCGCCGCGCAGCGTGGCGGCGTCGACGCGCTGGCCGCGCTCGAGATAGGGGAGAAGGAGAAGCCCGGCCTGATGGATGGCGGAGCCGGTATCGACGGCAGGGATGATCGGGGCCGCCGGAAGCGGTGCGGCGACGGAAGCGTGGGTCATGGGAGGAACCTCGGAGAGCGGGAACGGATCGAGCCGCGCAGCGCTCTCTCTCGACCGCACTGGCTCAAACCCGTCCCGGCCTTCCTCTTCCTCTGAAAGGAACGGCCGTGGCCGACATGAAAAAAGCGCCCGGCCGTGAGGCGGGGCGCTCAGTATGCTCAGTCGATGGCCTGAAAAATTTCGGACGCCTCGGAATGATCCGCAGCATATGCATAGAGGCGGTCATACCCCTCGACCAGAAGATCGGATTGGTACTTGAACGAGAGATGGGAGAAGGTGAACAGCGTGGCGATGATGCCGGCTGCCTCGGCGGGGACTTCGCCCTCGTAGCCGTTCGTCTCACAGACGATCCGGTAGCGGGGCCTGGAGGTTGGCACAAGATAGAGGGGCATGCCCTCCTGTTCGTAGAAGTCCCAGAGACCCCCGCCGTAATCCTGCGGACTGAGCCAGCCCATGAGATTGTAGAGGGTGTTCTCTGCGATGATCAGGTGCCGAGTGCCGAACATCGTTGGGAGGAAGGTTTGACGGCGGCGCTCAGGGACGAGTGTAGCAAGGCGTACTGCGGTATCGGATAAGGACATGGGGTTGATGCCTCCAGAGAGTCGGAAGGGTAAAGTTCCGGCGGCGCTCTCTCTCGACCGCACGGACTCGACCCCCTTCCAAAGTCCTCTTCCTCTTAAGGCTGTTGCCCTCACGCAGAAGCTTGGGTCAATTTTGGCCGCCCATTGCTGCCACTCGAACTTGCTTGCTCAATGCGGTGGCTGTTGGCTGCCTACGCTTCAATGATGTCTGCTGGCGACCTTTCGGGACCCCGCAAGAAGAAAGAATACCAGCACCGCCAGCATTCCGATCAACACCGCGGCAGTCATCAGCAGTACCGAATGGGTCATTGAAAACGCAGCTTTCCCCGCCGCGATCACTTCGCTCCCCTGATCTGCCACAAGCTGATGGGCCACCAAATAGCTGTCACCGATGGAGCGCGCGGCCTGTTGGGCTAGACCCTCCGGTATTTCCGAATGCAGTTCGAAGTTGCGCTCGTAAACGGCCGACATGAACACTCCGAACAGTGTGATCCCGAGGCCGGTACCAAGCTCATAGCCTGTGGCCTCCAGCGATCCCCCTGCGCCGGCCTTGCTGGCCTCGACAGATCCCATGATCGCGATTGAGGAAGACGTCAGACCGATACTTAGCGCCAGCCCCAGAATTGCCAGCAGTGCCGGCACGATCAGCCCCGGCGTGTGAAAATCCCTGACTGCGAGCCAGGCCAGCGCCAGTGCCGAGATCGCCATCGAAAGGCAGGCCACGGGTCTCAGCCCGAACCGGCCCGACAGCCAGCCCGCGAACGGCCCGCCCACCGCTGCGGCAGCCATAATCGGGATCATGAAGATCCCTGCCTGAAGCGGTGTCTTGTCGAGCACGTATTGCAGTTCTTGCGCCAAGGTCAGCTCGACCCCGGCCAACGCTCCGCTGGCAACCATCGCCATGACCATGCCCGCGACAATGAACGGGTGCGCGAATAGTGACAGATCCAGCATCGGTTGAGCCGTGCGCAGCTGCTTTTGGGCAAAGAGCACAAGCAGAACGACACCGAAGACCAGCACCAGCAGAGCCACCGCCGGCGGCTGCTTGGCACCGAACCCTGCCTTGATTGCATAGACTACCGAGATCATTCCGACGATCAGCAAGAGCGCTTGCCCGATTGCCCAGTGGCCAGGACTGGTTTCCTCACGCCGGGGTAAAAGGAACCAGCAGGCGGGGGCAACGACCAGCATCACCGGAATGTTGATGAGAAAAACCGAGCCCCACCAGAAGTGCTCCAGCAGTGCGCCACCGATCAGCGGACCCACCGCCGCGCCCGCGGCGCCGACTGTTCCCCAGAGGCCAAGGGCCAGACCGCGCTCAGACTCATCATCAAACGTGCGGCGGATGATGCCGAGCACGCACGGCATGATCATCGAACCACCAAGCGCCAGCAGCATCCGCGCCGCGATCAACATGGGTGCATTCGGCGCGAAAGCCGCCAATGCCGAGGCAACACCAAAGATTGTAAGCCCGGTCAAGAGGATGCGGCGATTGCCAACCTTGTCTGCCAACGTCCCCATCGGAACCAGAAGCCCGGCCATCAGCAGCGGATAGATGTCGATGATCCACAGTACCTGGGTGCTGGAAGCACCCAGTGCTTGAGTCAGCGTTGGCACCGCGACATGAAGGATGGTCATGTCCAACGCCACTGGCAGAAAGGCTAGCATTACGGCCAGCAGCACCAGCCAGCGTTTCGGATCGGGTTGAAGGGCGGCCATAGTCTATTCACCTAGAATTCTGTTGCAGGCTCCGATATAAATACATACGTATGGATTTCAATAGGCGAGTGAGCAGGCAGAGGACCGATGGGCAGGAAACCGACGATCAGCCGCGACAGGTTGCTGGATTTAGCCGAAGAGATTGTGTGTAGTGGCGGCGGGTCAGCGCTGACCATCGGCGCCCTTGCACAGGCGGCGGGGATTTCCAAAGGCGGGGTGCAATATTCCTTCGCTACCAAGGACGACCTGGTGCGCGCTGTAATTGATCGCTGGACCAGCCAATTCGACGCGATGCTGGGGGACGACGCTGCCGAGGACCCGGTCACGTTCGTCAGACGCTACATCGCGGCGACCAGAGCTTCACAGCAAGCAATGAATGCCAAGGTGGCCGGGCTTTTGGTCAGCTACCTGGAGGATCCGGTGAACCTTAGTGAAACACGCGACTGGTATCTCGGGATTTTTCGCCGGCTTTCGGGAGCGTCACCGGATGCACAGGCGGCGCGTGTGGCCTTTCTTGCGGTGGAGGGGCTGTTCCTCATGCGCATGAATGGCATTGACGAGGACGGCACCTGGACAGACTTTCTCGACGATGTCGAAGCAATTCTGGCGCGCTTGGCTGGGTGAGCGCCTCTGGAGCTCGATTGCAAGCTATGAGAAGTTGATCTGTCGGTTGCTGTTTCTGCATCAGAGCGGACATCCGCTTTTTTCGTATACGCGACGCAACAGAGCGGTAAGCTCCCGCCGGCATCGGAAAATAACGGAAGGACGGTTCGAGCACTGTCGCATTCGCCGTCTGCGACGATAGGGGCCGGGCTGCACCTCTCGGGAAATGCAGCCCAACCTTGTGTCATCCCTGCTGGTTCAGACCGAATGCCGAGTGATGGATCAGTTCACCACGCGGCTCAACGCCGTCGAATGGCAAGGCCTGAACAAACTCGGGAGGGCAACCGACGACGCACAGGTCAATGAAAGTCCGAAAACCGAACCTGCCGTAGTAGCCGGGATCACCCACCAATGCGGCGCCCCTGCTGGTTGCCCGAAGTCGCAGTAAAGCTTCGGCTATAAGGGCCGTGCCGATGCCTTGGCGATGCCTCGACGGTAAAACGGCAAGCGGACCGAGTAGCGCCCAGCCGTTCTGCATCCCGATCCGTGCGGCTGAGGCGGCCAGGTAACCGATCACTTCACCGTCGTCCTCGGCGACAAGCGAAAGGGTGAGCGCACCCTGCGCCCGCAGTGCCTCGACGATATTCGCCTCGGTGCCGCTTGATTGCGGAAGCGTCCCGAACGCTTCAGTGACAAGCTGGCTGACTGCCGGCGTGTCGCCTGTAATTTCGTTACGGATCTGCATGTCAGACTCCCTGATTGTCGAGTTGAGAGCGCACGGCGATGAGACCACGTCTGGAGATACGATAAGGCTGGCCTGATCTGGCTTCGATAAAGCTTTTTCGCCGCAGTCGGGAGAATGTAGCTGGGCCATAGTCGGCAAGGATTATCCCGTCGCGAACAAAGCAGCCAACGGTCTTAATCTTTGGGCCGCGGTCGCGTTCACGCAGAATATGGCCGCGAAGGGCGAGAGCGCGCAGAGCACGTGGGTCATTTCGAGAGATGTTCATAATAGGCTCGTGTATAGATGTGAAAAAACGCCCTGGCGCGTGAGCGCCCGGCGGCTTAGAATTTCACGAGGCTCTCTGATTTTCAGAGAGCCTTATCACACAAGCTCTGACATCCAGTCTCCGTTGTCTGAGCAGCAGATACACGCTCAGCACGAATACCGAATAGGGGCCCGTCGCAATTGTGGCAAGCGTTGACTCAGCCGATCATTCAAAACGATCGCCTGACTTTGTGAATGTGTGGCCGTTGATAGTGAGCATTTCATCGACAACTGCGTCAGACAGATGGTGCTCGTATTCGCGTTCGAGCTGGCGGTAGAGCCAGCGGGCAAGATCGCGCAGAAGTTCGGTCACGGTCTCCTCCGCATCGGTCGTCTTGTCCTGATAAGTCGGGCTGTCGCGCTCGACCGAAATCGACATGCAATGTTCGTGGTAGTAGTGACCGTGGTGGCTGGCCTCGGCGTTGAGCTGGAAGAAGTTGCGTTGCTGGATCGCCTGCAGCGCTTCCGCGATACGGTGCAGTTCGTAGTCCTTCGGCGCATGGCCCCGAATCTGGCGCGGCGCTACCTTCTGATAGGAATAGAAGGCTTCATAGCAAGCTCCGTCACCCTGGCTCCAGAACCCGCGAAACCAGATGCAAGGCTTCTGTCGGGTGCCGCCGCCATGAAGCCGTAACGGGCGGGTTTTCAGCCGCACACCGAGAATGGTGCAGATCGCCTCGAAATCCTCGAAGACGAACTCGTGCCAATCATCGTCGCCGGAGGCTTCCCGATACCAAGCGCGTGCTTTGTCCTTTGCGGCATCGGACAACTCATGTAGGCGATAGACGGTTGTTTCGATGATCTCAGGCATTGGAATCACCTCCGTCGAGGACTTCCGCGAGCCAGCCATCGGTGTAAGTCCAGGCGATCGTTTCCCCGGTTGCCAGATCCATCACATGCGCACCGCCGCCGAAAGCGTTGATACGAGCTTTCGAGCAGGTATTTGCGTACTGAAAACCCCATCTGCCGGTCAGCCGGAATTCCGTGGCGCAAAGCTTGACGAATTGGGTGAGGCGTTCGGGATCGCCGGTCACGTCATCGCGCATCCAGAGCTGCGTTCCGCCATGCTCGGGCTGGATGGACAGCAAGAAGCCGTTGGACGGCGGATCCTCGGAGGCGCCATCCTCGGACAGGCGATTATAGAGATCGAGCGCGTGCGCCGCATTGTCGGGTGTTCCGACATTGAGCAGGCAGGAGAAATGGGTGAAATAGTCGGCCATGTCGGGCTCCTGAAACAAAAACGCCCGGCGCGGCCGCCAGGCATGGGGTAGGGAATGAGTGTTGGTCAGGTGGCCTGGAGGAGCGCTTCGCGGGCAGGCTCGCGCCAGATACTGTCAACGAGCCGGCCTTCGAGAACACCGGCGCGGAAGCGCAGGCACCGCGCGGCGTCGGAATTGTCGGAGCTTGCTTCTGCGAAGGCCTTTCCCCGCAATTGGCTGGCTTCGGTGACGACCATGCGGGCCTCGCCGTCGGACGTCACGGGATCGCACCAACTGATGTTCTGTGCACGGACTTCGCCTGCGACAACAAGCCGTCCCTCGCGGTCGATTACGGTGACGATGCGCGGCGAGTAGCGAACGCCGGCGCCCGCACTGCCTTTGATATCGGCATGGGCGATGCGGGTTTCGGCGGTGATGATGGCATCTTGCAGAGAACCGCATTCGGCGAGATGGACGGTGCGGTCGTAGAAGATCAGCTCGGCCTGGGGATCGTCATCGATGAACGTGGCGGTCCCGATCATGACGATGCGGAGGGGAAAACGCGCCGCGCTGCGCAGATGTGAGACCAACTCGTCGAATGTGATCTTTTTGGCAGGTATGAAGGCGGCGGCCTGTGGTGTGCTGTGTCGCATGAGGATCACTCCGTGACAGGCGGCGGAAGTCTCTCTCCCAACCCTCATCCCGTCATGGCCTCCACCTCCGTCCTCTCACTCTTATTGCGGTGGTTGCCGAAGCTCAGGTTTCGGCTTTTATGGGTGTGGTGGAGTTGGCCGACCACGCCGCAAGGCCCGGGCGCAAGGTGCCACGGGCCGTTGATGTGAGGCGCTTGCGCCTCACTGGAAGGGATCGATCTCGAGCTCGACCATGTCTTCGTCGCCGTCGAACTCGGAGGCGACCATCGCCGCGTGGGTGCCGTCTCCTGCCTGGAAAACGACGATCGAGACCATCAGGGTGGTGGCGAGGCTGGCGGCGAAAGCGGTGGCATCTGCAAAGGACATGGTTCCGGCTCCTGTCTTGGGGAGGCGGGGGACCATCCCCCGCGCGACAGGCGCCCGAAGTGTCTGATCGGATCTGCAATCACCCTCGTGTGTTCGGGAATGCCCCGAATCCGCGAGGGCGGCACGCTCGCGTAAGCCGACCCTTCACGGGTTGATTGTCAAAGAGACGGATCGGACCAAGGTTTGCGAATGGAAGCGGGAATGGTATTTCGCATCTGACCAGAGCCGTAACCCCTTATGCAGATGCTGTGTTTCGTCAGTCTCGCCGATGCTCTGATCGGTAGTTAGCGTGTTTCCTGACAAATGCCGCGGGCGTTGCCGTCGGCTCTCTCGACCCTGCATGGTCAAAAGCCGAAATCTAATCTCTTCGCGGCGAAGACGCTCCGCTATCACATCGCCGCGCGGCGGTTCCTCTGGGCCGTGGTTTAGCACCACAGACCATCCGCAATTTCGCGGGCGATCATCCCCCTTGCCTTCATCATGACGTCATCGCCGGTAGTGTCGACATGGCCGATGAAACGGGCTGCCGATCCATTCTCGGTCCAGTCGCGATAGCAACAATACTCGCGGGACGTGAGTTTGTAGACCAGCAGATCGTTGGCCCAATGCGGTTTTGGCTCAACGACGACGGCCAATCCATTGCAATTGTCCTCCCACGGCAGCGAGCGTTCCGCGGGCGGCTGCTCACGATCGAGCGCAAAGATGGTGTCTATGTCGATCACGACGCGGATCCTCCGATGTGCGTACCCGTTGCATTGCCGTCGGCTGCGGCACACAGAGGCAGGTTGAAGTTGGCGCGGGCATGGTCGGCGATGGCCATGATGATCTCCCAGAAAAACGAAGTTGGCCCGCGATCTTTCGACAGCGGGCCTAGCTGGATGGAACGTTGTGATCAGGCGGCGATGCGTCCTTCGATGACATCGGCGCCAACCTCGTCAGCCGAAATCTCCTCGAGATGCGCGCGCGCGCATCCGGTCTTCGCCAACCAGAGTTCGGCGGCTTCACGGCTTTCGGCGAGATGGAGAAGCTCCACATTGTCGCCGATGTCTTGCACGACACGGACCTGGCCGATCTGAGGGCGTTCGATGACGCGGAAGATCAGGCTGCTGTCGATGCCGTAAGTCCGCATGATCGTGACGAGGATGATGCCGCTTTGGCCGAAATTGCCTTCATGCAGGGTGAAGCATGGAGGGGACGTGTAGGTTGGGCGTTCGCGCATGGGCTCCTTGCGGACAAGGCGGCCGACGCCATTGTTCCGTTCCCAAGCGGCAAGCTTCTTGGTGAAGCGCGCTGGCGGTTTGGGCTCTCCGTTGGCATAGGCCACAAGTGAGCCGAGCGGGGCGATATCGAAAACAAGTGATGCAGACACAGTCAGGTCTCCTGAAACGAGAATGGCCCGGCGGATGCCAGGCTTGGAGGGGCGAAGGGGAGCAGACGGGGCGACCGTGACCGCCCCGCTGTGGCTGATTATTCCGCCGCGATCAGGTGCGTCGGATCGGCGTCGATGTCGCCGGCATCCTCGTCGACGCCGGAGAGGAAGTCCGGCAGTGCCGCGGTCTCAGCTTCCACCTCAATGACCGGGGACTGTTCGGTCTCGATCAGACGCAGCGGCGAGGGCAACCAGCCGGTATCGGCTAGCAGGCGTTCGGCTTCCTTTGCCATGTCGCCTTTCTTGAGATGCTCGATGAGCTGGGCCGCGCGTTCGCCAGCGCCTTCACGGACAGCCTCGAGGATTCTCGGCTTGGTGACGCGACCAAGATAGTTCTCAACCGTCGGACGCCATCCTGCTTCGTCGACCATGTCGAGGGCGGTGGCGCGGGCCAGTCGATCGGCCTGCGTGATGCGCTGGTCGAGGCTGTGCTGCGAAAGCCCTGAGCCGCCGTAACGGTCGACCTTCTCGACGAGCGCATTGACGCCATAGCTGACGCAATGGGCGAGCAAGGCCATGCGGCTCGCGTCGTCGAGTGCTGCGATCCAGTCCCACAGGGCAGTCGGCTCGGTGGGCAGATCGGTCTTCCAGTCGTCGTAACGCTGTGCGATGGCCTTGGCGGAAGCGCTGTCCTTGAGGTCATTGCCCTGGGCCGAGAAGAAGTGATGACGCACGGTCACTTCCAAGCATCCGCTCGGCGCGGAATAGTGGTAGCGCTCCGTCACCAGCCTGTGCAGCAAGGCGGTCATTGCAACATGGGGATTATTCGCCAGCGCATTATGGAGCGCCAGCGTACGGTGCGCTGTCAGTTCTGAGACCAGCCGCTCGGGCAGCGGCTTGATGACATCCTCTTCGTCATCATCCTGTTCGGTCGGCTGGCCGCCAATGGTGATGACTGCGTGCTGTCGTGCCGAGATCGACGATGCCGAACCGCCGGGCGGCGTGACCGCGCCCTCAGTGTCGTCGCCGCCATCGACGGCGAGAGGGGCTTCATCCTCGGGGTGGACATAGCCGCGATCGATCGACATGCGGCCTTCGCGGTCGATGCTGATGAATACACCGGCGCGGGCGATCTCGGCTGGGTCGTAGACGACCGGACGATCGTCGAAGGCGGCAAGCGCCGTTTCGATCTCGCCAACACGCTCGTCAACTTCCTCAGGGTATTGTTCTGCCTCGGCATATTCCGCTTCGAGTGCCTCATATTCTGCGGTGAGGGCGTCGAAGGTCGCCTGTTCTTCATCGCTCAGGGGCGTGGTCGTGCCGATCAGCCGGCGCAGGCCGTGGCCATATCCATAGGGCGTCTCGGTGCGGGCATCGACCCATTTCCAGCCCTCAGAGCCGATCGCCTCGGCTTGCGCCTTCAGCTTGTCGTCGGTGAGCTGCTCAAGCAGGCCGACATCCTGCAGCCAGCCGCCATCGTCGGACTGGAAGAGGTCGTTGAGCACGATGCCGCCGGCTGCCTCATAAGCCTCGATGCCGACGAATTGCGCCCGCTTGTCGGAGGCGCGTACCGTTGTTTCGGTCAACATGCGGCGGATCTGGTGCGGCTCCTTCGACCAGCTATCCTTGATCGCGTCCCAGACCTGTTCCTGACGGCTGTGATCGGGATTGACGGTGAAAGCCATGAGCTGTTCGAGCGTCACGCCGTCCTCGGCATAGAGGTTGAGCAGCGAGGGCGCGACGGAAGCCAACCGCAGGCGCTGCTTCACGATATTGGTGGAAACGAAGAATGCCGCCGCGATTTCTTCCTCGGACATGCCCTTGAGACGCATATCCTGGAAGGCGCGATACTGATCGAGGGGATGGAGGGGCGCGCGCTGAAGGTTTTCGGCGAGGCTGTCGTCCTCAGGTAGGATGTCGCTACCAGCTTCGCGCACGACGCAGGGCACCGGCGCGGTCCTGGCGAGGCGCTTGGCCTTGACCAGAAGTTCAAGCGCGCGGTAGCGGCGGCCACCAGCGGGAATCTCGAACATGCCGGTCTGATTGCCCTCTGCATCGACGACAGGTCGGACATTAAGGCCCTGAAGCAGGCCGCGGCGGGCGATGTCCTGCGACAGTTCCTCAATCGAGATGCCAGCCTTGACCTTGCGGACGTTCGATTGGCTGAGGATCAGCTTGTTGAAGGGAATGTCGCGCGAGGACGACAGGGTGATTTTCTGAGCAGCAGGTGCCATCGTGATAGTCTCCGCGACGGGTGCCGAGAGCCTCTCTCCCGTCCTGAACCCGTCACGAAAATCCCCACACTCCTCTTACTCTCTTTCGGCCGCACAAGCGGAGAACCGGAAAGCCTGAGGAGCGCAAAGGCGCAAACCCGATTCACGCCTCTCCAAAGATCGGGCTGGCTGCGGGCGGCGCCCGTTCTGAACTCGACTTTGTCGAGCCTCACGGTAGAGCGATGCCGGTCTAGTTCACCACGAATAAAGGTTAGGTTCGGTGGCGGCCGTTAGCGTACCAATATTCCCAATTCTGACAGTAATTGACCTGCTTGCTGGCGTGAGATGATGGCGCCCTTGAACTTTCTGGCATCGACGAGCTTGATCCCGCCCACGTCAGCCCCTCGCAAATCGGCGCCTTCGAATCGGGTATCAACCAGATTAGCTTCCCTCAGACTACACTCGCGTAAAATAGCATCCCGAAAATCGCATCGCGACAGGTCTGCCATGCTGAAGTCCAGGCGTTCAAGCACTTGCTTGCGGAATGACATCGCTGGCAGCGCCGCCGCGGAGAAAATGCTTCCACTCAACTTTATGGCCAAAGCCGCTATTGAGGACATGTCCGCCCCCGTGAACTTGCAGTCGGCAATTTCGGCTTGGTTCAGCTTGGCTCGCCTAAGATTGGCATTGTTGAAATCGCTGTTGCTCAGCACCGCTTCCGACAGGTTGGCAGCCTCCAGGCTAGCGTGTCCGGCTCTACAACGTATAAATCTCGAGCCCTCCAACTGGGCACTATCGAATTTGGTGCGCACCAGCGAGGAGGCCTCAAAAGTCCATCCCGAAAAATTCAGTCTTGAGAGATCCTTACCTTCAAGTTGGCAGGATTTTATGTGATGCGGGAGCATCGTTTCAGACATCGAACGGATATCTTCTTCGTCTAACGAGCGTTCAACGATTTCTATGGGTTTGCTCATGATGGCCTCCAAGCCGCAGTGCCTGCCCATCGCCCGCTTTCCAGGGCGGGCGACTGCATACTTTTCAGTTACGCTTGGTTCATCAAAGCGAAGAGGGCCTCGCCCTGCTGCCGGCTCGCCTGTGCGATGCCGATCGCGATCTCGTCTTGGTCTTTGCCCAGGGCACCCACGACCTCCGCAGCAAACTCCTCTGGTTTAAGGACAGGCAGCCCAGCGGCGATTGCGTCCAGCGCCGCATGGCCGCCAAGGCTTGTGTCTACGGGAGGGGCAATGATCTCGATCACGCGGACCGCCTGAGAGGCGAGTTGGTGCCGCAGGCTCAGTGTCACCGAATGTAGCGCCGCTTTGGACGCGCTATAAACGGGCAGGGATGCGACCGGACAAAATGCCAGACCTGACGACAGGTTTATGATCATGGCTGCGTCCTGCGACTTCAGGATCGGCAGCAACTCCAGCGATAGCATCAAAGGCGCGAGGAAGTTGATCTGCATTTCTGCGGTGACCTGGGCTTCATCGAGTGGACGGCTGAAGTCTGTCTTGGTCTGCACTGCAGCGTTGTTGATAAGTGCGGAAAGGTCTGGATGCTCCTGAGCAATCCAATTCACCAGGGCGGTGCGATCTTGTCGATCCGAGACATCGCATTGTCTGGTCAACAATTCTGGAACCAAGGTTCTGGCCGCATCAAGTCGACCTTGGTCGCGACCACAAGCAATTACGGCGTTACCTTCGGCGATCAGCGCCCTCGCGAGCGCCAGACCGATGCCACCGGCACCGCCAGTAATGAGAAATTTCTTTGGTGTTGTCGTCATCGTGCATCCTTTCAAAAAAGCTAGGTGCGCCGTGACGTTGAAGATAGCCTCGGACACACCAGTGCGCCGTGGGATCACGGTTGGCACTGTCGTGGATGTCCTGGAGGACGAGAAACTTCCACATACGTGGAAGCGGCCGAACTACCAACGGCCTGCTCTCTTATCGACTGGAGGGTCGTAGCATGTGGGCAGGTAACGGGCAAGCATGTAGCCAGCGGTTGCTCAGTTTATGGCTGGGCTGGGGGCGTTGCGGGGTCTCCCCGCTGATGGGGGTGTGCCGGCGACCACGTCGCCGGCCAGGGGGAAGGCCTTCCCCCACAAAAACGCCTTTCTGTAATGCCTGAAAGCTGTCAATCCGGATGAACGCATTTCATCTTTCCAGTCTGACGCGCAGACGCCGTGCCCGCTCACGAAATGCCTCCTCGCCACCTTCAAGAATGTCACAAACTGCCTTGCGGATATTGGCATTTTCCAGACCCCCAGCCCTGTAGGTGATCGGGGGCAGACCGCCAATCTGATGCGGGCCGACTTCTGCAACGATGATCTGATCCGCATCCGTATTGATCACGAGGTTCGCATTGTGGGTGACCATGATCACCTGCCGCTTGGACTTCGCAGCTATGAACAGCGAGACGAGTTCGTCGAAGACGGACTTGGGATCGAGATTCTCCTCGGGCTGATCGATGATGAGCGGACGGTCATCGGCATCATCCAAAGCCAGATAGAGAAGAAGGAGAACGATGCCTCGCGTGCCGGGTGAGAGCTTGCGGATATCGATGCCGTCATAGACGATCTCGTAGCGCACTGAGATATGATCGGTTGCAAAGAGCCAATGGGCAAATTCCTTCAGCCAGGCGCGAAACTCCGCCTGTTGCGTTTGAGCGATTGGGGCGTGCCCGATCAAGTCTCTCAGATAGGTTGAAATGAAGGTGGCCATTGCGGTCTGCACATCCGCTGCCGTCCCATTTTCCCACGCCGGCTTGAGCGCTGTATTGGCCAACTGGATCAGCGATCCACGACCATTGAAGGGGCCGGCCTTTCTACGATCTAGGAGTTTCTCCTCGGCAATCGTTCCCCAGGCTTCGACATCAACGATACGTCGCACGGAGAAGCCGAGCTTTTGCAAGGTTCCCGATGACGCTGCCAGACGGCTCATAAGGGGAGCGTAGAGACTAGCGAGCGCCATCTGCTCATTGATGATCGCTTCGAACACACGGCCATAGGCTGCATCACGTTCGGTTTGCAGGTCCTTCTTGCGGACAGCGGCGCCCTGCGAATCGGTGAGACGGGTCTGCAGGCTCTGAAGGGCGGTGTTCTCCTGCGCGATACGGAGCGAAAGCGCGGAATACTGATCCCGGATCAATTTGTCTGCGCTGACCAGAGCTTCGAGCCGTGTCATCTCGGCTTGAAGAACGTTGAGGGTGAGTGTCGAAAGATCGGCACCGTCGGCGATGGGTGGCGCGGGAATTCCCGGTGGCAGAGGAACACCATTAAGGGCGGCGATCTGTTGATCCGCCCATGTGACGTAACCCGCCAGACTCTTGTCGACATCGCCTTTATAGACCAGCAGAAATTCGTCCCACTGCTGATCGTTCATATGGCCTTGCTGATGGCGTTCCCTGGCCTGCCGCAACAATTCGGGCGCCTTGGTCGCGCGGGTGCTTTTCACCTCATCCTGCAGGGCGAGGAAGGTCCGCCGCTGATTGCCGAACCCCTGAATCTTGCTGCGTACGGCCTGCACCGCCTGACTGAGTTGCGTGTGCCGTTGTGCCTGAGCTTCGGTGCCCTTGACGACGAGTTTGGCGAGATCTTCATTGTAGCTTTTGATCAGGCTGGTTTTCTGGGTCACCTGCGCAGTCAGAGTCGCGACCGAACTTTCCTTTTCCAGTTCCGTAGCGATGCGATCGGAAATGTCGGCAATAGCTTCGGCTTCTCGCTCACGGGCTTGCTGGAAGCGACTTGTGCTATGGCTGCGCAACTCGGCGAAGTCGATCGCACCGTCCCGCTGATCGTCGGAGTGGGATTCGAAAATCACACGTTCGATCTCGGCGATCAGACCGTCAGAGAAGCCGCCGGAAGAGCAGAGCTCTTCCACGAATTGCTGCGACAAATATCGGGCGCGCGGAAAGGATAGATGATTGTTGGCGTCCCGACCATCGAGCGCGCGTGTGATGGTGGCACCACCACCCCAGGTCAACGTGGCCGTCGCATTGCCGACCAGCTTGCGGGCGCGGACAAGGAAGGAGGGACTAGCATTCTCGCTGGCGCTCCATCCAGATGGCGTGATGGCATCGCATCCAGCAGCAATCATATCGGCGAGGGCCGTTTTCCCGGAACCGCGAGCCCCGATGATAGCCACCAGGCCGGGGTTTAGCGGGATTTTGGGAGTCGCGGCCCAATCTGCATCAGCAATGGAGATGTGCGAAATGACTTGCGAGGGCATAGCGGTTCGCGGCGGTTCCGTTCCGACGTAAGCGCGGCCTTCCGGATCGATGCAGGCTTGGCGCAGTGCATCGAACTCGAGCCCGCCCTTGATCCATGAGAAGCGCTCTTCGACGGGTTGGCCTACGCTCTTTTGATCATGGGCGTCACTTCCGTGCAGGCAGGGCTTGCAACCATCATAGTTTTCGCGGAGTTGCTCGACGCTCACACCTTTTTTGCCAAACCAGAATTCGCGCTGTGCGGGGCTGCTTGAGAAGATGATGTGGGCGAACCGCTCGATCTCCTGGCGCATCGTCGCATCGGCCGCCTGTCGCAACCCCGACGTTCCATCTCCCGCTGCGCCGGCCACTGCGACCAAAATGTTGGCCTTCGCCCAGTCGCTGTCTCTTAGCACCTGGCGCAGTTGAGCGAAGTTGACCTTGAACTGCGTGGCACCGTGGCGCAGAGCCGCGCCATCGTCGATGATGGCGGTGTCGGCGCGCTTGCCCAGAGCAATCAGGTCGTTGCGAGTACAGTTATAGGTGTCGCCATGCGCCTGGAACTGCAATCGTTGGAGAATGCGATGCAGTTCGGCCAAATGATTAGAATCTTCCGGACTAACTAGCAGGTGCACATTGACGAAGCCGGTCTTGGCGGCGATGTCGAGCCGCAGTTCGACATTTGGAAAGATGAGCTGGACGTTGGGCAAGCGCCCCGCCTGCTTGCGTCGCAACACCTCCTCATACGTGTCAGTAACATAGTAGTCGGTGACAGCTACCGCTCCGATCGTCGGCGTGCAGCTTTCCAGTGATGTGAGATAGGCCTCCCAGGGATCGCCGCCGCCGAACTGATTGTTCAGGATTGTCCCCGGCGCATGGATATGCGGCTCCCAACGCCGCCACTGCGAACCTCTACCGATCATTGCCCCTCCGCGTGTGTCGGCAGAAATAGATGGCCTATTGCTCTGTCCGAATCCATGTGACTTAAAAGCTTTTTAGCATCCACAGGTTGTTTTAAAGCAAGTCTTCTATGAAATCTGTTTTCATTATTTATCCAGAACCTCGAAGGCTTCAAAAATCGAGCGCGATCGCCGGGGTAGTGATGCTCCGAGTTCATCGGTGTCGAGCGCGTACTTCCGGAGGTGGAAAGTACCCGACACTTCGCGCATCTCGAAAAATCGCACGGGTCGTCCTCGGTTTGCCAGGGCCTGAACGATCGTAAACTTGACGGTGGATTTGCAGCGAATGCCGAAGACGACTTCTTCGAGTTCCAGCGGTGAATCCTGTGCGCCGCGTCTCCCGATCAGGCGCCATTCCCGCTCATAACGCCAGCTCGCGGCCTTGCGAAGCAGGACGGCTTCGTCAACGCGGCCTCGCGCCGCGCTGTCGATCTCCATCACGGCCACATCGCTGGCCAGTACCTTGCGACTGCCCCCATAGCGGATTTTATGAAGGTCGGCTTCCGCCCCGGCCGGAACGGAGTAGCCGGCACAAATCCCGTTGTGCTGATCGCCATAATGGCTCCACATCAACGGACATGTGGCGCGGACGCCGAACGAAACGATGCCACGGTCGTAGCGGCGAAGCAGTTCCTCTTCGAGATACTGCCGCAGAAGCGATTGCAGGGGATCGTCGATCTCGTAGCTGGGATCTGTGGCGTGGTAGCGGATTTCTTCAAGCAGCCGAGCGGCATCCTTCTGGCTGTGCCGCGCTATGTGATCGATGGTTTTGGGGCCACGATATTTGAGGGACTTTGCCGCTGCCTGCATTTCATCAAGGATGCGCTGCTCGCGGAGACGGCTAAGAACCTGTTCAAGCTGATCGTTGGGAATGTTCGCATCGAGCGTTGGTCGGCAGTCGAGAGGGTCGTTGAAGTCACCCGGGTCTGAATAGTACAGTTCATCGGCGACCAGCATGTCGAGCAAGCGATGGCTGAAACCTCGATATTTATACAGCAGTCTTGGTAACTTAATCAGCTCAGCCATGGTCACCCTCAGTCCCTCAGTATTTTCATTCCCGTTTCGAACGCGACTTCCCCGCTTTAAGCGCGATGGCGATCAAGATACCTCCGCCAACTCCGCGAGGAGATAGTTGATGTAGCTGCGTGTCAGGTTGCAGTAGAGATGGGCCTCCCTCAGCGACGGCGAAACATCGGCCGCGAGTTGCGTGCCATGTCGGACGCCGCCGCCGCCCGGCGAAGAGAGGAAACCGTGCATCTTGGTCATCCAACCGAGCGCTTCGGCCAGCGCGCTGCCGCCGTTATTTTTGCGCAGGGCGCGGATGATCTCGTTGAAGTATTTTCCTTCGACCGTTCCCGATCCGCTTTCCTGACCCTGGAATGCCGTCGACACCGTTTCAAGGAGCCAAAGAATTTCCTGCACTGCCTGCCGCGGCCGTTGTTCGAGAAGAAGGCGATCGGCTTGGTCGAGCGAGGTGTGAATAAGCTCATGCGCGCGTTGGCCCAGCGATTTCTGCGGCGTCTGGACGACAATAGGTGTCTGTGGATGGCGTGCCAGCAGGGCTGGGGGCCTCACCTCATAGGGCACTTCATGTTCATAGAGGATCTGGTTGACGACATCGGCGTCAGGGAGGCCTATTTCCGGATGCGCCGTCTGTATCTGCGCGCACCCATCCCAGAAGGCGCTGATAAATACCGGGGCATTGTCCCCGGCCGACATCATCGCACCATGAAGGTCGCTGATCGCCCAGCTTTCGCTGGAGCTCCAGGATTGGCCGCCAGTGAATTTCGCCTTGAACAGCTCAAAGATCGACCAGGACGATTCCGATTGGCTGGCGATGGAGTGAACAAGTGAATTAAAGGCATTCACCGCTACCGGGGGCATCGCACCGGGGGAGCCATAACGCCATGCTGTCGGCATCGTCAGGGCCATGCTGCCACCTCAGCTTTCTTCGGCAGGAAGCGCGTAGCGGAGCACGCGCAGATCATCGTCGTCGTCGAGCGTGATTTCGAGCACTTGGTTCACCAGATCAGGGTCGGCATCGAGTTCGAGCAGAGCCTGCTCGAAGAGTTCGATCTGCATATCGAGATCCATGCCAGGAGGGCCGTTGAGGCAGATCAGGCCGGCATGAATCGCGACATCGGCATACTGCCCCTTCGTTCCGGGCTTGTCCCTTGGCCCTCGGAAGTCGACCGAGTTCTTGGTGACGAAGATCCAGTCGCCATCCAGGATGATCGGCGTCAACTCCCAGTCTTTATATCCTCCGAGCCCCAGCCAAACGATATGGCTGGTTTCGCCGTGTTCTTTGTCGATTGCGATCTTCGCAAGCTCTGGGCTGAGACATTCGTCGATTAGAAGCTTCATCCCGCCTTCCTACGGCGAGGTACGCGCCGGTCAGTGACGATGGTCGAGCCTTCCGGGAGGTCGCCCGAGACGCGGGGCCGGCCGCGGAGCGGGTTGGCTTCCGCATAGATCGCGGCAAGGCGAACCTTCTCGGCATCGAGGCTTGGCCAGGCGTCAAGGATGCGCTCGATCGGGCGACCGGCCGCGACGGCGGCTGCGACATCGTAGACAGGAACGCGAGTGCCACGAATGACTGGCGTACTGCTGAGAATATCGTCGGAGGTACAGACGATTTCGCGCGCTGCTGCCAGATCGTCCAGCCGCTCGCTCGTGCCCTTCACGAAGGGCAACAGATCGATGGTCAGGAACTCGTCGCGCACGGTCCAGTCTTCGCGCAGCAATGCCGCCCAGGCGAGCGCACGGGAGCGCGTCAGCCTAGGGCCGGCGGTCTTAATGGCGAACAGCCGTTCTTCCGAGGTGAGGCGCTTGGCGCTCTCGAAGTAAAACGCAATGAAGGAGCATGCGCCAGCGAGAACATACCGCCCGTTGTCGAGTGACACGAAGGCATCTGGCAGGATGCGCTCATCGATGACGCGATTGATGTCGCGCAGGCTCACGCGCGAGACGACAGCGGCCTCGGTCGCCTTCAGCATTTCCGCGACAGCGGGCATGTAGGCCTCCTAATTTAATCTTCCGATGGATCGGAATATATATTCTCAGGGCGCCAATTTCAAGATAGAGGTTGATAGGTGCGAGGGAATCTCACTTATGCTGCGCTCCGGGCAAGAATCGCACGGGCCCTTGTCCGAGCTTATCGCCGGACAAGCAGCGGAAGAGTTTTTGGAGTCAATCAATCAGACGTTGACGCTGCTCCGGCTTCCCGATTCATACTAACATGAGCGTTTCTTGCTGAGTTTGAGCGAGAACTTGCAGTGAGCTGAATCTGTTGTTTTGGGGGGAGTTGTGACTAATCCAGCCGTGAGGCTTTCTCAGTTGCACGCTTGGCGTCATGAAGCCGAATTGCGCGGTTTACAGCCTCGGCTTGACGCTTACTGGGCGGTCGATAGCAATAGGCCGGACGGTACCGACGCAGAGCGGGAAAGCTATTACCGGCAGGTGGTGGCGCCTCACGAAGACGCCTTTCTCGCAGAGTTCCCTCACGGCGTGCCGGAAAGAACAGCCTGGGAGGTTATCTTGCGCGAGGGTAACTGGCGTTCCGTGCTCAGAAGCTGGCGCCACGATGGGCAACAGATATTTGAGTTTGCCCCCGACTTGTTGGCAATGCTTGCCGATACGGACGTGGATGAGTTGCCCGTCCAGAACCTGCGGATGCCGTACAACACATTCTATGTTGCTCTCACACCGGGACATTTTCTGCCCGACTACAATCGCGATTGGGTAGTCGATGGATTCTATGTCACCGCTGAAACCTGCCTGGTTGACTCTCTCCGGTTGATCCCCCGCCCTCCGAACGAACTGATCGCTGAGCAGAGAAAACAATGGGCGGATCTTGAGCGAATCCCAGGCGCTCTGGACAGCCTGCGCAAGGGCTCCGAAAGTTTTGCAAGCTTTGACAGTTACATTGCGAAGCTACTGGCTGACAATTCGGCCGCCCAACAGCTTTATGACCGATACCTGCTAGATCCCGATGCGGTGATGGATGAAATAGCAGCCAAGGTGGATATCCGCGGTTCGGGCGAGTGGCGCTCATACTTGATGTTCAGCGTGGATTTCACTTTCCGTCGGCGTGATCATGCTCCGACATCGCTTTCATTGACCGAACTTTTGGGCCAGCCAACACTCCGTGCGTATTACGATTTTGTCTCGCACCGCAATACGGTTGCAGATGGCATCGAGCGTGGTCGCCGCTCGGCCATTCCAATGGATACCTTTCGAGAAGAGGATGGGCATCCTGATGATCTTCACAACGTGATTTCCGACCCGACGGTTCTGGAGGAGGTCACGCGACTGGTGTTCAACCTCGTCTGCTATTTGAATTATCCCGATCGCGATCAGGAAAAACGACTAAGCGATCCGCGGGTCCATGAAAAGGTAAGGCGGGCCAAAGGCAAAGCAAGAAAATTGGCCGAAGCGCGAGCACGCCAGGATGGTTGTCGCTGGATCAATTTCTGCGGCTATCGAACTTCATTCGACAAGCGAAAGATGCTCGGCGGGACAGCCGTTGGCCATTGGCGGCGGGGACACTGGCGGAATCAACGGTTTGGGAAAGCGCTGGCAGAAAGCAGGTTGCTTTGGATTCGGCCAACGATGGTCGGGGCTGACAAGGACATCATTGATGGCCGTCCGACCGTTTACGGGGCGTCCTAGTAGCCTGCGGCTCAGTCCCTTAGTGGTGGCCTTTTGCTGTGTAAGGCCGATCGGGTCTGGAGCTGTTCGGACGCCTCGGCAAGCACCGCGAGGAGAGGTTTGTTAGTTCAATCGCCTTGCACCGGAATGCAATAATTAGAATGCGGTTTGATGGGGATGATTTGTCGCGATGGCTGGGAAGCAATTCAAGAGGACACTTAAACGAGCCATCGATCTGGAGACGATGCTTACGATTTCAAGCGATGCCTTGATGGGGATGCCCAAAGACGACTACCAGATTGTCAGGCGGCTTGCGACCAGAGCCCGGCTGGATCGTCGACCGCGTTACGTTTGTGGCTTATGCGGGCATGCGGTCTACGCTCCGCGTGAAGGTCGAACCGGACAGCCTTATTGGAAGCATCATCCGGGCGCTCCTGAGGACTGCTTATGGTGGACCGGGATGCCCTCCGGCGTGGACGTAGTCAGTGCGCAGCAGTTTGACGGCGCTCAAGAAAGTCCGTTGCATGCGAAGATCAAAAACATTGTTGGTGAACTCCTCACGGCGGATCGCCGGACCAAGCCGGAAAGCGTAATTATCGATGCATATCTCATCAGCGAAGGGGGCCGCCGGCGCCCCGATGTGCGTGCAGTTTATGATGAAGCGCCAGTTGTCGTCGAAGTTCAGCTTGCGACAACCCAGATTCCGATCATCATCCAACGCGAAGATTTCTATGACAGCGAGGCGTATCGGCTCCTGTGGCTGACCTGGAATTTTGAGCCGCCTCCGACAAACGGACGGCTTCTCAGTTCATTCGAAGACATTTTCTATTCGCATAATAAGAACCTGTTCTCGATGGACAACGAGACCGTTCAGCTCTCACGGCAGCGGAACGAGGTCATTCTTCGTGCTTTCTGGGTCAGGGAGAACCTGTGGCATTCCAAGCTCGTCGGTCTTCATGAATTGAATTGGCTTTCGAGTGGCCGCGCTTTTGCTGTGGCGCCTGAGCCTCATTGGCACGAGGACTTCCTGGCACGTTGGCGTGCGGCAACTGGCGAGCATGGTACTCAGAGGCCGGAACGAGGGGAGCTTCTTGCGGAGCTGGCTTACAAGCTATCGCTCATCGATGTCGACGACCGCACACTCGAGGAGGGCGATATCGACTCCTTGATCAACTGCTTGCTCTCCTTGCTTGACGGCCACCCGGTAGGGTCGCGCCAGAAGAATCTCGTGGAGGTGTTGAACACATTTCTTAACGTAGAGCGGCGGCATCGCTTTGCGCGCCTCATCCGTCGATTCGCTGAGCTTGCAGGCAGGAAAGACACTTTGGAAACAAAGAGCGTTCAGAGCAAGGTGGCGATTGCGCTCAAGGCGGAGCAAGACGATCCACAGAGCTTGACGGGGCGTATTGCTCTAACGCTCTTTCCAGAAGCGTTCGCTTCGAGGCATAAAGTAACGGATCGAAGGTGACTTCGATTCTATACGCAAAAGAGAGTATCGAAGTGTTATCTGATGAACGTCGCGGCCATGTATTTTTCGGTGAACAGCGTTTCGGCGCGGCGCTTCGGTTGATCAACAATCGACTTCGTCTTGAAGTGTCCGATCCGGAAGGACATTTCCGAGATGTCATCCCGGATAAGTTAGATTTGATTCATTTTCGAACCAATAGCAGCTATTTTTCTTTGTTACACCTTCGTCGAATAAGCTCGAAAACTAGGCTCGGCGTTGGCGGGATGAGCATGTTCAGCGTGTCCTTTGCGCTGGAAGAGGCTCTATTTCCGGCACTGGATGATGTTCGTTCTGATTGCTGGTGCGTGTATGTCGAGGATGTCGCGAAGATTCACCACGTTACGGGCCTGCAGCACTCGATTATGCTGTTGCCGGACAATCGAATTGCATTGAATTGGGCCTTCAATCCAGCGAAGCCGATCGAACTCGATTGTTCTGAAGCGAAGCTCATAGTGGAGCTTGGCCAAGACATGAAGACTAACGGTGACCTCGTTGGAGGCCCATCACTTGCTTTTAAGTATCCTGTCAAACTGCGCTTCGAGACGCCTGTCGATTTGGACACGGCGCTGAAAAAGATGAATCGGGTGAGGCAATTTTTTTCTCTGTTAATGGGGCGGATGTTAGGTATCAACGAGGCGTATCTCCGGCTGATCGAAGATGGTCGGCCCCATGATGTCGGTATCCACGGTCTCCGCGCAACGCAGCTTTCTGATAAGCCAGCTAACAGGATCGTGAGTTTTGACGATCCTGTTGAGCTGGCGGCGCTTCTCGACCGTTGGCTGGTTCGAGCAGATGGACTGGCAGATGCAGTCAGTCTGCATTTCCAGGGTTTAGAGCAACGGGATCTGGAGCCAGCATTACGATTTCAGCTTTTTGTTCAAGCGATCGAGGCTGCTCATCGTCGGACAGCGCCTCTGTCAGCAAGCCCAATTGCCGCAGTACCTATCTTGGATACTCTCCGGACAGCGGGCATTTCCGACGATGTCGTTGATCGTGTTGGCGGCGTATTGGCTCATGCGCACGAGCCAGGGCTTCGCCAACGGCTAAAATACTACTGGGAGCTCTTCGCGGCAGAAATCAAGGTACTTCGCCCTGGCCTGAAACAGAAGGCGGCTATTTCGCAACTGGCTGCCACACGGAATTTTTACGCACACCGGACGGACAAGACCTCGCAGATTCTTGAAGGCGCAGATCTTTGGGATGCCACTGAGCTTATGAAGGCGATTTCCCATATGGCGATTTTGCGTGAGATTGAAGCGCAGACAGTTGGCATCGGTCAGTCCATGTTGGACAACATGTTTGTGCAGTTCGCAGAGCGAACGGATCGAATACCGGCTGGCGAATGAACGATTGCCTACGCGGGCGAATTGGAGAAGTAGGATTTTGAGCGAAGAGAAAGAGAATGCAAGTCCACAGAAGATTTGCCAAGGCTGTGGTGAGGCGCTGACTGGCGAGAATGACTCCGAGGCGCACATCATCCCGAATGCGCTTGGTGGTCGGCTCAAACCGAAAGGCATAATTTGCCAGACGTGCAACACCAAGCTCGACGCTTTGGCTGATAATGCGCTGGTCAAGGCGTTTGGGGATTGGCCGACGCTTCTCGATTTGCCGAGAGACCGTGGGAAGAATCCGCCTAAACTGATCGAAACCCGCAATGGCCGCCGCGTCCGATTGGAGCGGGATGGTAGCATGACGGCAGTAAATGTTGTTTATGACGTCACGCCTATTGCTGACGGACACGAAGTGCACATTTCGGCTGGCGACATGACGACGTTCCGGCAGCTCTTGAGACGCGCGGAGAAAGAATTTCCTCAATTTGACGCAAACCAGGCTGAGCAGCATGCCCGCACGGTCGGGATTGAGGACGGCGACGAGTTAAGGATGGGTCTGGATTTCAGTCCGCAGGGTGTGTTCGGTGGTGTGACGACGGCTATTTGGTTGTATCTCATCCATACGACGGGCCGCGCCTTTATGGACTGGGAGCGTCTCGTAGCAGTGATCGGGGCCATGCAGAGTCATGGTGGGACGTTTCGATACATGGTTGAGGGTCTTCCCGGCCTGAAGGGGCCGGATATTCCTATTGGCCACAAAATCATCGTCCGTTCGGTGCCGATGAGCGGACAGTTGATCGCCTATGTCGAGATTTTGGGTGTTTTAAGAGTTGGTGGTCTGTTTGCCGATGCCAGAGGTCCGGTGGATTTGGTCGAACACATTTACGCCTACGATGTACTTGGCAAGCAGGACCGTAGCGACGAATTCACTATCGATGCCTCAGAGTTCGAGCGCCAGGATTGGAAGCAGACCGGTGTCGCGCCGACCGAGGGCGAACAGCTTCGGGCGTTGATGGCTGAAGCCATCCAAGCCACTTTCGAGACGCGGTATCGGAGCCGATTTGCAGAAGCAAGCAGCGGTCAGGAGGTCTTGGGCAAATCTGCGAAGTGATGTTGCCTCGGTTGCAGCAGCGGCGGCGGCGACCAGTCTGAAGCTGCCGCAGCTCGGCCTGAGCCTGGACAAGCGGAGGATCGTCGGATCCAAGATAGCTGAATCGATGGCGCCGGGGAAGCGAGCGTGCATTCGAGTAACGGTGAAGCAAGTCGGCTCTGATTAGTGCCCAACCTAGACAATGGAAAGACATTTAATATTATATAGATAGTGAGAATCCAGGTTATTCGGTGGGCTACGCCGCTGTACGAAACAGGTCGCCATGGTTACCGGCCGCCATCTGTTCCAGCACGCGTAGGCAGGTCGATAGGAAATGCAAGTTGAGATGGTTGCGTCCAAACACAACAACACACACAAAAGCCCCAACAAGGGGCTTTTTGCGTTTCCAAACCAACGCTACACAAAGACGATCCCAAACACCCGCGTCAACACGCGGATCGCAAAACTGAGCAGTCCGCATGGATGCGTTCGAGATACTGTCCGTCAGTCGTGAGAGCGACATCTCGAGGCAATCGACGGCGGCCCAAGGAGCGCACGAAACGCCACAAAACCCCATACGATACGATAATGTCTCACCCAGATGAGATGGCACTACACAACGTCAACGGCGCTCCTCCCCGCAAAGCCACCAGCCGTCACCAACAAAGCAAACCAATTGACATCGTCGACCAGCGCGGAAAACGGTGTGAACCCCTCAAGGGCTCACACCAAGGCATCCACTACCTCGCAAGCCAGCCGCCATCGACAGCCAGTACCTGACCGGTCACATAGCCACTCGCTGGAGAGGCGAAGAACAGTGCTGCCGTATCCAGGTCGGAGGGCGTGCCCCATCGACCAGCTGGAATACGCTCGAGAATCGAACGGTTCCTGTTCGGGTCGTTTCTCAACGCTTCCGTATTGTCCGTATCCATGTAACCCGGTGCAATCGCGTTGACCGTGATCCCCTTGGCCGCAAGCTCGTTGGCCATGAGTTTGGTCAGACCGGCAACCGCGTGCTTGCTCGATGTATAGGACGCAACGCGGATGCCGNTTGACCGTGATCCCCTTGGCCGCAAGCTCGTTGGCCATGAGTTTGGTCAGACCGGCAACCGCGTGCTTGCTCGATGTATAGGACGCAACGCGGATGCCGGTTCGAAGCAGGCTTCGGTTGCAGGCGCCTCTATCCGACTTTCGGGTATTTGGCCGTTGATCTGGGCCTGTTTTCCAAGAGCATCGTTTCGACACTTCTCAACCATTCAAGTCTTCCTTCCCGTAAAAACAAGTATTGGCTGCGAATGCAGGCTAGCCTTTGTAGATCAGGCAGAGCCTGGGAATATGACAGTGCTCGTCTGAGAGGGAGGATATTATGAAAGATTTTGAAGGCAAGGTTATCTTTGGCACGGGAGGCGCATCAGGCCTGGGCGCCAAGATCGTTGAGCCGCTGTCTGCAGGCGGCGCACGCATAGCGATCGCCGATTACGACGTCGCTGGTGCTCAGCGGCTTGCAGAGGAGACCAAGGGCGCAAAAGCCGATGACGGGTCCAGTGTTTGCCGACCCCGGCTTTCAGGAAATGCTGAAGATCAGACACCCCCTGCGATGAGCAGTGACCGTTAAGGAGGTCGCCGACAGCGTTGTCTTCCCGTTAAGCGATCAAAGCAGCGGCATGACCGGGGTTTCGTTGCAAGTCGATGCAGGCGCAAGCGTCAGCTGAAACCTATCATGCCTTGCCGTCCTTGGAGGAAGCTGGCTCGGCCTCTTATCTCCGGGAGAGGCAGATGAACAACGGTGACACGAAGCTGTCAGCGGTCGCTTTGATTGCCGAACACATGTGCGGCGCGAACGACACTGCGGCGTTTTCGGCCTGGTTCGACACGTTAAACGTCAGCATCATCTTTGAAATGTGCAGCTTTACGGCGGGCAGGCTAGCTGGCAATCGTCATTGGAAGCTTTGCGCTCTTTCTCTTTAGCTGCGCCAGAAGCGCGACCGCTGTGGCAAGAGCAGCGGCGTAATCAAATCCCGGTCCTTGAAAACTAGAATGGTAGAGCCTGTCCGATCTTCTCGCGGCCGGAACGTTCGTCACCTCAAGACAAACTCCAATAGGGATACCACGCATGTACTCAGAAGTTTCTTTCCAGACAGCTGACGGCACCATGTTGCGCGGGCGCCTTTACAGCGGCGCCGGTGATGCTACTGCAAAGCCTTTGATCATCATGACTGGCGGAATCAGTTCCACCGTCGATTTTTCGAATCATGAAGGCTTCTCCGAGTATTTTGCACGCGGAGGCTTTTCAGTTCTTCTCTATGATCACCGGAATTTCGGCCTGAGTGATGGTGCGCAACGGCAAGAGGTCCTGCCGCAACAGCAGGTCGAAGACATGCGCGATGCGATCACCTTCGCCCAATTGCAGCCGGAAATTGACGCGGAGCGCATTGGCGTCTGGGGGTCGAGCTTCAGCGGTGGTCATGCAATCAATATCGCATCGATTGATCATCGCGTGAAATGCGTTTCGGTGCAGGTACCCTTTGTCAGCGGCAGCCAAACCGTCGCGCGTCAGGTCCGCCCGGATTTTCTTGCCATGGTGCGGAAAATATGGGCAGGCGACAGATTGGGACGCATGGCGGGCCAGCCTCCCCAGATGATGCCTGTGGTAACAGAAAACCCGATGGAGCCGGCTGTTATGCCGATGGCGGATGCCTGGGCCTATACAATGGCTCATCGGGGTAAGTCGAAAACCTGGGAAAATCAGGTGACCGTGCGCTCCATGGAACTCGCCAGCACCTATGAACCGGCAGCCCTCATTCATCTGATTTCGCCCCGGCCATTCCAGATGATCATCGGCTCTACCGACCGCGTCACGACTCCCGACATCGCGCAGGCAGCCTTTGATCGGGCCGGCCATCCGAAGAACCTTGCTATCGTCGAAGGCGGGCACTTTGACCTTTACTACGACAAGTTCGATGAAGCCGCAGAGCTGGCGCTGGCATGGTTCAAGAAACACCTCTGACCGTTTGACGCAGTCGGCTTGGACTAGTTTCGGCGTCGCGGCGCATTTGACTGGACCCCATCCTTGGTCAGTTGATTGTCGCGACGCCAAGCGCTTGGCGTGACCCCGAATTTGGTCTTGAACGATCTTGTGAAGTGCGCGCCGTCGCTAAAATGCCATTTATGCGCGATTTCTGTAATACTCAGTGCGTCCTGACTTTCCTGCAGATCTTCGGCGCCGTGAACAAGGCGGCGCTCCCTGATCCAGCCAACAACAGTTTGACCGTGCTGATGGAAAAGAAAATTTAGGTATCGAGTAGAGATATTGTGTGCTCGCGCAATGAAAGCAGGCGTCAACTTGGCGTTCGCAAGATGATCTTCGATGAACGACAGAATACGGTCGTATCTTGCAGTTCGCGGTGTCGCCTCGACGTTTACATGCGTGCCCTTGATCGCCTTGCTCAGCATGGCGAGGAACATGTCGACCGCCGTCTCGCCTGACCGTCTGTCCAATAGCTCAATGTTCTGTGACAGCGCGCGCATGAACCCTGAAATGAGGCCGCCAACGGGGGTTCTACCCTGGAGCGCCCATTGTTTGAATGGCAGAGGACGGGCCATGTAAGTCTGGAAACGACTGGTTGGGACGATGATGATCAACTGTTGAACCCAGTCGCTGACATAAAATTCGTGGTTCCCTCTATTGCTCCATATCAAAGTGTCACCTTCGGAAAGCTCCATCTCGATCCCCTCGGTACTTACGAGCATGTTTCCCCGCATCAAGGTGACCAGACCCGTGTATTCACCACCATCGAGCGCATTGTGGAATTCTGAACGAACGCCCCTGCATATTCCGCCTTCGAGTGACGAAATCCGCACATCCCCGTAGTACCGGCACTCTAGTCGGGTGTCTTTGGCAGCTTCAGGTGAGATGTTGAGGTCCCAGTTCAGGAAGGCCTCACAAAACGACGCAAGGTTTGTCATTTTGTCTCTCCGCTTTGCATGCTGACATTGAGGCTTTGGTCCTCCTCAAGGTCAGCAAGTCCTCCCCCGTAAAGGGTGACCCTCCTGACCAAGAATATCAAGTTTTGATTTGAAATAGGTTGCCGCCTGAACAGCCGGATACGGCGGGTTCTCCGCCACCGCCTATGCGTTGAAATCGCCGAGCGGTCGACGCAACTTATCTGAGTGAACACCCGCTCGTCCCAGGACTGGATTGTTTGTGGCGGATTGGCGGTTCTGCGTGATGTGCTGGCTCAAGAACACCGTGATTTGACCAGTCTGTTGTCGGTCAGGTGAGCGACATGGATGCACGGTATGTGGCTGCCGACTGAAATCAATGAGCCGTCCGGCAACCACCCAGTAAAATGCCCTCAGGCAAAGATCGGCTGGATCTCTATCAGCTTGCGAGCGCCGCTATCCCCTGTCTCTATAATATCGAAGACGGCCTTGAGCATGCCCGCAACATCCTGCCTGGCCATCTCAATTTCGTGACCCATCAATGCCACGAACGGATCCCAGTCGAAACATCCAATGACTGGCTGGCTATTGACGCCCATCGGTGATGATTTGAGCCAGCGCATGACCCCTTCGAGCGAGATCGTCGAATTGACGAACAGTCCCGCAGGCACGCGGCCTTCCGACGTTACCAGTGCGTTCAAGGCGTCGGCTGCCTTTTCCGGAGCATAGCCGCAGGCGAGAATATGATGCTCTTCAATCGTGACGCCCAGATCCTGATGTGCTGCGCGAAAACCACGAATTCGTTCGGCCGTATTGTGGTCAGTGCCGCGACCGCCGATGAAGAGAAGAGGAAGAAGGGTGCCCTTTTTTCGCTGAAGATTGAGCAGAGTACGGCGGGTGAGTTCGCGCGCCCCGCTGAAATTGTCTGAGATGATCGAGGTTGCCTTGGAGCCCGGAAGATCGAGGTTCAGGCTGCGGGCCCCACCTGCAAGGCAAAGATCGGTAATACGATCCGGATCTGTTGCGCCGGTCGATATCAACCATTCGACCTGATAGGACAGCATTGTCCGGGCGGCTTCCACCTCGAGCTCAGGATTGCGGAGGGTGCATGTTATGATGGGGAACAATCCCCGCTCGCGCGCCATGATCTCGAAGGTTTCGACGATGGAGCCGAAGTACCGATTGTCATATTTCGGGACCAGCATGCCGATAATGCGTGACTTGTCACGACGCAGCAGGCTGGCCTGCATATTGACGGCATAGCCCTGCTCCTCGGCGATTTTCGTGATCTTGTCTGCAAGTTGACTGCTGATGCGCCGCTTTTTCCAGTTTCCGTTCAGTACGGCACTGACAGCGCTCGCGGATGTGCCCGCAAGCTCGGCGAGATCATAGATGGTCGTTTTTTTCTGCGGTCGTTGGTGATTCACGAATTCCTCCTGTGAGAGGCAACTTGACATTAAACGGAGAAGGTGGCAATTCTTGCTTCATCGATTGAGCAGTGTAGCTCAATCGATGATACAGGTTGGCTGTGGAGGGTTGACCGGGAGGCGTTCATTCAAAGTCCGAATTCTTCGGCGCCGCATTGCACGGCGACGACGGAAGATCTGCGCTTGCTTGGCCGGGCGCGGAATGGGCGTTGAGAGCGGAGGTCCGGGCTGGTCTTTCGAAGCAGACCCTTGCCCATTCAAGGAGGAGAAGATCTATGAAAACTGGTTCCATGCTGCTTGCGACTGCCGGATTGATGACACTGCTTTCCGGTTCTGTCTTGGCGCAGGAAGGCTCGACGGTCGCCTTTCTGATGCCTGACCAGGCGTCCACGCGCTACGAGAAGCACGATTATCCCGGCTTCAAGGCCGAGATGGCCAAGCTGTGCGCATCCTGCAAGGTCATTTACCAGAACGCGAATGCCGATGCTGCGCTTCAGCAGCAGCAGTTCAACTCGGTCATCGCCCAAGGTGCGAAGGTCGTCGTTCTGGATCCGGTGGATTCAGCCGCCGCTGCTGCACTTGTGGAAATTGCGCAGTCCCAGGGCGTTAAGGTTATCGCCTACGACCGCCCGATCCCGGACAAGGCCGCTGACTATTATGTATCATTCGATAACGAAGGCATTGGTCACGCCATTGCGAAGTCCCTGGTCGACCAGTTGAAGGCAACAGGTGTACCGGCCGGTTCCGGAGTTCTGCAAATCAACGGCTCTCCGACCGATGCTGCTGCCGGCCTGATCCGTGATGGTATCCATCGCGGACTGAAGGACTCCGGTTACAAGACGCTCGCGGAGTTTGATACGCCGGAATGGGCGCCGCCAAAGGCGCAGGAGTGGGCCGCAGGCCAGATCACCCGGTTCGGCGCGCAGATCAAGGGCGTCGTAGCGGCAAATGATGGCACTGGCGGCGGTGCGATCGCAGCCTTCAAGGCAGCCGGTGTCAATCCCGTCCCCCCGGTCACGGGCAATGATGCGACGATCGCAGCACTTCAGCTGATCATTTCGGGCGATCAGTACAATACCATTTCGAAGCCGTCCGAAATCGTGGCTGCTGCCGCTGCAAATATCGCCGTGAAACTGCTGAAGGGCGAGAAGCCGGAAGCCAAGACCACGCTTTACAAAACGCCGTCCCAGCTCTTCGTTCCCGCAGTCGTCACTGCGAAGAACATCAAGGCGGAAATCTTCGACAAGGGGATCCAGAAGCCTGAAGAAATCTGCACGGGCGAATATGCTGCCGGCTGCAAGAAGCTTGGTATTCTCCAGTAACATCCTCCCCGGAACACCCGGTCCGGAGCCTTCCGGGCCGGGTGCTGTCACGTCACAACAAAGAGCACTTCGTCATGCAACGAAATGACATAGGCCTACCGGCACCAAGCACGACCATCCTCAAGTTAAGCAACGTGTCGAAGAATTTTGGCGCGGTCTCGGCGCTGACGGACATAGAACTGGAGGTGAAGGCGGGGGAGGTTGTCGCCCTTGTCGGCGACAACGGCGCTGGAAAATCCACTCTGATCAAGGTTCTGGCCGGTGTTCACCAGCCTTCGTCCGGTCGCATCGAGTTCTGCGGCAAGGAGGTCAGCCTCGACAGCCCAAGCCGTGCTCTCGAACTTGGAATTGCTACGGTGTTCCAGGATCTGGCGCTGTGCGAAAATCTTGATGTTGTCGCCAATCTTTTCCTCGGTCACGAATTGTCACCCTGGAGTCTCGATGAAGTTGCGATGGAAGTACGCGCCTGGACGCTGCTTCGTGAGCTTGCCGCCCGCATACCGTCGGTGCGCGAGCCGATCGCCTCACTCTCCGGTGGTCAGCGCCAGACCGTTGCCATCGCACGCTCTCTCCTGCTGGATCCCAAGATCATCATGCTCGATGAGCCGACTGCGGCACTCGGCGTCGCCCAGACGGCGGAGGTTCTGAACCTGATCGAACGCGTGCGTGAGCGCGGTCTGGGGGTCATCATCATCAGCCACAACATGGAGGATGTGCGGGCCGTGGCGGACCGGATCGTCGTGTTGCGTCTCGGGCGCAACAATGGCGTGTTCACTCCCGATACATCCAATCAGGAACTCGTCGCTGCCATTACCGGTGCGACGGAAAATGCCGTTTCGCGCCGAGTGGGCCGCAAGGCGGACGAGCAGGCAGCCAATCGCGGGAGCCACGCATGACTACGCAAATGTCTTCCAAGTCCAGGTCCGAACCAGCCCCCCTGGCGCTCGACCGCAGCGATGAGCGTGTCAATCACGCAGATGGCCTCGCGGGCCTGCTGAAGGCCTTCATCGGTCGCGTCCGCTCCGGTGATCTGGGCATGCTGCCCGTTGCCGTGGGACTGATCGTCATCTCCACGGTGTTCAGCATTCTCAATCCGATCTTTCTTGCTCCCAATAATCTGGTGAACCTTCTGTTCGATTGCGCAACGGTCGGTATCATTTCGCTTGGCATCGTCTGTGTCTTGATCCTTGGCGAAATCGACCTTTCGGTCGGATCGATGAGCGGGCTTGCCTCGGCAATCATCGGTGTTGTCTGGGTCAATTCAGGCATTCCCCTGCCTCTGGCGATCGGCGCTGCGCTCGTAACAGGCGCTGCTGTCGGTGCGCTCTACGCCATGCTCTACAATCGCCTCGGCATGCCGAGCTTCGTGGCAACGCTTGCCGGACTTCTCGCGCTTCTCGGTTTGCAGCTTTACATCCTCGGCCCGACCGGAAGCATCAACCTGCCTTATGCCTCACCGCTTGTTCGATTCGGGCAGATCCTCGTCATGCCACGCTGGCTCTCGCACCTGCTTGCTCTTCTGCCGGGCGCAGTGCTGATCGTTACCGGCCTTGCAATTCGTGCCCGGCGCCAAAGGGTCAACCTGTCTTCCCAGCCGCTCAGCAGCCTTCTTGTCAAGGTCGCGGTCCTGACACTGATCCTCCAGGCTGCCGTCTACTATCTCAATCTCGGTCGTGGCGTGCCGTGGATGTTCGGTCTTTTTGTCCTGCTGGTCATCGTCTTGAACTATGCGTTGACGAGAACGAAATGGGGCCGCTCCATGTTTGCCGTCGGCGGCAATCGTGAAGCGGCGCGACGTTCCGGCATCAATGTCCGCCGCATCTACATGAGCGCCTTTGTCTTGTGTTCGACACTTGCTGCGCTTGGCGGAACGCTGTCCGCCGCGCGCCTCGCCTCTTCCAGCCAGCAGGCAGGGACGGGTGATGTCAATCTCAACGCGATTGCAGCTGCAGTCATTGGCGGAACAAGCCTCTTCGGGGGACGCGGCAGTGCCTATTCGGCGCTTCTGGGGATTATCGTGATCCAGGCCATTTCGAATGGCCTCACACTCCTCAACCTCAGCTCATCGCTTCGCTACATGATTACCGGGGCAGTTCTTGCCATAGCCGTTATCGTGGATTCTCTGGCACGGCGCTCTCGTGTCAGCCACGGACGTGCCTGATCCATAGATTTGGAGGAATGAAGATGACCGATTTGATGAAGGGCAAGGTTGCTGCCGTAACGGGTGCGGCCTCCGGCATAGGGCTTGAGTGCGCTCGCGTGCTGATCTCCGAAGGCGCTACGGTGGTGTTGATCGACCGCGCCGGGGACAAGCTGGAGGCCCTCTGCAAGGAGCTTGGCGAACGGGCAAAGCCATTGGTGGTTGATCTCCTGAATGGCGCCGAAGTCTCCGGGATGCTGCCCAAGATCCTGGAACTCGCGGGCCGTCTGGATATCTTTCATGCCAATGCCGGAGCCTATATCGGCGGTCCGGTGGCGGAGGGCGATCCAGACGCCTGGGATCGGATGCTCAATCTGAACATCAACGCGGCGTTCCGCTCCGTGCATGCAGTGCTGCCGCACATGATTGCTCAGAAGTCCGGCGATGTTCTTTTTACAAGCTCGATTGCCGGGGTCGTTCCCGTCGTCTGGGAGCCGATCTATACGGCATCGAAGTTTGCGGTGCAGGCCTTCGTGCACTCCACCCGTCGGCAGGTGGCGCCGCATGGTGTGCGTGTAGGAGCGGTGCTGCCCGGTCCTGTGGTCACAGCTCTCCTTGATGATTGGCCGAAAGCCAAGATGGAGGAAGCACTTGCCAACGGCAGTCTGATGCAGCCGAAAGAGGTAGCCGATGCTGTCCTGTTCATGCTGTCGCGACCGCGCAATGTCACGATCCGGGATCTGGTGATCCTTCCCAACAGCGTTGACCTTTGATCAGGCGCTGATCCGACCAAAAATGAGACGCGGCAGCAAGGGCGACAGACCATGAGCGGGCACGACAATTTGAACCACGCGGCGCAACGATACGTCATTGGCGTCGATGTTGGAACAGGAAGCGCTCGTGCGGGTCTCTTCGATCTCAATGGAAACATGCTTTCCGTTTCCAAGCGAGATATCTCCCTTTTTCGGGATGCCGGTTCGGTGGTCGAGCAATCGAGCACAGAAATCTGGATCGCGGTCTGCGACATTGTCCGTGAGGCCGTGGCCTTGGCGGGCGTCGATCCGGCGCATGTTATTGGGCTGGGCTTCGATGCCACCTGTTCGCTTGTCGTTTTGGGCGAAGGTGGTCGGTCTCTGGCAGTCGGTCCGTCTGATGCGCCCCATCGAGATATCGTGGTCTGGATGGATCATAGGGCTGTAAAGCAGGCAGAGCGCATAAACGAGATGGGTCACGAGGTTCTCAGATATGTCGGTGGACGAATCTCGCCCGAAATGCAGACGCCGAAACTTCTTTGGCTCAAGGAGAACCGCCCCCATATCTTCGATGCTGCGTGGCAGTTTTTCGATCTGGCCGATTTCCTGACCTGGAAGTCCACCGGCGACCTTGCACGGTCAACCTGCACGGTAACCTGCAAATGGACCTACCTGGCCCATGAGCAGCGATGGGATCCGAGTTATTTCGAGCAAATCGGTCTGGGCGATCTGGCAGAGGATGCTTTCGCCCGGATCGGTCAACGGATCGTCGAGCCCGGAACGCCGCTCGGGCAGGGGCTTCTTGAAGAGGCCGCAGATCTGATGGGCCTTCTTCCGGGAACAGCCGTTGCCGCAGGAATGATCGATGCCCATGCGGGCGGGATCGGGACCGTGGGCGTGGGCGGAAAACCGACGAGCAACATGGCCTATGTCTTCGGAACCTCTTCCTGCACCATGACATCCACCGAAGAACCGGTTTTCGTGCCGGGGGTATGGGGTCCTTATTATTCCGCCATGGTTCCGGGCATCTGGCTGAACGAGGGGGGACAGAGTGCGGCGGGCGCGGCGATAGACCAGTTGACCAGCTTCCACCCGGCTGCAGCGGAGGCTGCGCAACTGGCGTCTTCGCAAGGCAAGTCACTTCCCGCGCTTCTTGCGGATCATGCTCTGAAACAGGTGTCCCATCCATCGGATGTCGTCACGCTGGCAACCGGTTATCATGTCGTGCCCGAGTTTCTCGGAAACCGCGCACCATTCGCAGACCCACATGCCCGCGCCATCATCGCCGGTCTGGGGATGGAACGCGATCTTGAAAGCCTGGTCGCGCTTTATGTCGCCGGCTTATGCGGCATCGGCTATGGACTGCGCCAGATCATCGATACACAGGCGGGATCCGGCGCTGTCGTGGAACGGGTCGTCATCAGCGGCGGTGCCGGTTCCAATCCCCTCGTTCGCCAGATCCTCGCCGATGCCAGCAGAAAGCCCGTCACGACCATTTCGGCACAAGAGCCGGTTCTGCTCGGTTCTGCCATCCTTGGCAGTGTTGCTGGCGGCGCGTTTTCCAACGTGCGGGATGCCATGGATGCGCTTTCGCGCGTGGCAGATGAATATCTGCCCGTCGAGAATGAACTCGAGGAGCGTCACAACAGTCGGTACGAGGCGTTTCTGCGTCTTCAGGAAACTGCGCGCGTCATCCAGTCCAGTTGAGCCAGAGACGATTGAGCTTCGCTGTCCTCTGATCTCGTGCCTCACCCCACGCGAAGAGCGTGCACGAGGTTGAGGCACAGAACGGAGTTGTGGTGGGCGACGTCAGCCGCCCACCCCTGATTGATCAATCGTAAAGAACGGCTGCGATCTTCGGATCGTTCATGTTGTTCTTGTCGTACCAGTAGTAGCCGGTATCGATGATCTTCGGCAGCTTCTCGCCCTTGACGGCCTTTGCCAGCGAATTGACGACGCATTCGCCGATGCCAACCGGGTTCTGGGTGATGGAGCCCAGAAGCGCGCCGTTCTTGATGGCATCCTTCTGGGTTTTGCCTGAGTCAAAGCCGATGCCGACGATCTTCTTGCCGGACTCCTTCAGCGCGACGGCCAGACCGATGGCCGCACCTTCGTTGGAGGCAAAGATACCCTTGATGTTGGGATGAGCCTGCAACATGGCCTTGATATCGTCAGCGGCTTTCAGGGCATCGTTGGCGTACTGAACTTCGACAACCTTGATATCCGGATACTTTTCCTTGATGCGGTTCAGGAAGCCATCGCGGCGTCCGATACCTGTCGCGGAAGTCTGGTCGTGAATCTCAGCTGCAATTTCACCCTTGCCGCCAATGGCTTCCGCCATCTTGTCGGCCGCGGCCGCTGCGGCCGTCTTGTTGTCGGTCGAGCACGTGGTGAGCGGCAGATCGCTGTCGACGCCGGAGTCGAACGCCACGATCGGGATGCCAGCGGTGGCGGCCTTCTTCAAAGCGGGCACCTGCGCCTTGGAATCGAGCGCGGCAAAGCCAAGGCCTTGCGGCTTCTTTGCGATGGCGGCGTTCAGGATGTCCGTCTGCTTGTCGATCTGCGCCTCGGTTTCCGGGCCTTCGAAGGTGATTTTCACGCCGTTGGCCTTGGCAGCCTTGTCGGCTCCAGACTTGACCGCCTGCCAGAACTGGTGGCTGAAGCCCTTGGCGACAATGGGGAAATAGGCTTCCTGTGCTTTTGCACCTGTGCTGAACACGCATGCCGCGCTCAGGGCCAGGATGGCTGCGGTGGTGGTTTTCTTCATATCTCGCTCCCAATGATATGTTTGTTTATTGCAAGAGGCTTTGCGTCTTGCGGTTCGATTTCCCAGTCCTGCGAAAGCTCCTCTCTTTCGCCGATCAGGCCCTCCTTCTCAGCATGATGTCGACGAAGACGGCGACGATGATGATGACGCCCGTCACGACGATCTTCCATTCCTCCTGCACTCCCATGATGCGAAGGCCGTTGGTGAGAACGCTCATGATGAAGGCGCCAATAATGGTGCCGAGAATGGTGCCGCGCCCGCCGGAAAGCGAGGTGCCGCCGATGACGACTGCGGCAATCGCATCCAGTTCGTAGCCAAGCCCGAGGGCCGGTTGCGCCGAATTCAGGCGCGACGATATGATGAGACCGGCAATGCCGCAGATCAGGCCGCTCAACGCATAGGTCAGGATCTTCCAGAAGTCGACATTGACGCCAGAGAGACGCGCGGCCTCCTCGTTGCTACCGAGCGCAAAGATGTAGCGCCCGAACAGCGTGCGGTTGAGAATGATCGAGGCAATGATGGCGACGATGAACATGATCATCACGCCATTGGGGATTTCGAGCCCGGGTATCAGAAGCGCAAGCGAACTTTCCGGTGAGATCAATCCATAGTTCGGGGTGTCGTTGAAATAGATCGGACGGGTGCCGGAGAAGACGAGTGCAAGGCCGCGCGCGATCTGCATCATGCCGAGTGTGGCAATGAACGGCGGGATCTTGAGTTTGGCGACCGCCGTGCCGGAGATCGCACCCATGACCGCACCAGATGCCATCGCACCCAGAATACCCAGCGGCAAGGGCATGCCGAGATTGGTGAGAATGATGCCGGCCATCACGGCAGTCAGCGTCATCATGGTGCCGACAGCCAGATCGATGCCACCGGAGATGATGACGAATGTCACCGCCACGCCCAGCACGCCGTTCACCGCAGTGGCCTGCATGATGTTGACGACGTTGTTCCAGGCCGCAAAATTTTCGGTGAAGACGCTGAAGAAGACGAGCAGTGCTATCAGCACCACGAAGGCCACGCCCTTTTGCAGGGTGGAGGTTGAAACGAGGGCCGATTTTGTCTTGCCGGCTTGGTCGAGTGTCAGATCGGTCATGATCGGTTTTTCCTTATCGAGGCCCTGTCACCGCTGTGTCGCAAGCGTCATGATGCTTTCCTGGGTCGCATCGCGTCCCGTCAGTTCGCCGGTGATCCGCCCCTCGCACATCACGAGAATGCGGTGCGACAGCCGCAGTACTTCCGGCAATTCCGATGAGATGACGATGATGGCCTTGCCCTGGTCAGCCAGCGATTGCAGCAGCTTGTAGATTTCGGCTTTCGCGCCGATATCGATGCCGCGGGTCGGTTCATCGAAAATCAGGATGTCGCAATCGCGCAGCAGCCACTTGGAAATGACGATCTTCTGCTGGTTGCCGCCGGAGAGAAGGCGTGTTTCCTGATCGACCGAGGGCGTCTTGATCCTCAGCTTTTGAATATAATCATTGGCGGCTGCGCGCATGCGCGCATCGTTCATGAAGACCCTGCTTCGTGTGAAGCGCGGCCATGACGACATGGTGACGTTGTCTCCAACCGTCATCGAGGTCACGAGCCCGTAGTGCTTGCGGTCTTCGCTGAGATAGGCCAACCCCAGACGTACGGCATCCTGCGGGCTGCGGATGGCCTGCGTCACCCCGTGAATGCTGATCTCGCCGCTGTCGATGGGATCTGCACCGAAGATGGCGCGCGCGACCTCCGTTCGACCAGCGCCCATCAGCCCCGCAAAGCCCAGGATCTCGCCTTTGCGCAGCGAGAAGCTGACATTGCGAATTGCGCGCCCGCGGTTGAGGTTCTTCACATCCAGAACCACATCGCCGCCCTGGCCCGTGGCGCGTGTGGCATCCGCCAGTTCACGGCCCACCATGAGGGAGATGATCCTGGACATGTCGGTCGTGGCGGCAGGCAGCGTATCGATATACTGGCCGTCGCGCATGACTGTCACCCGGTCGGCGATACGCTTTACCTCATCCATCTTGTGCGTGATGTAGATGATGCCCACACCATGCGCCTTCAGGTCGTTGATGATCGCGAAGAGGTGCTCCACCTCCTTGTCGTTGATGGCAGATGTCGGCTCATCCATGATCAGGATGCGAGAATTGAAGGAAAGTGCCTTGGCAATCTCCACAAGCTGCTGGCGCGCCACCGTGAGCGTGCCCACCTCGACATCCGGATCGAGATCCACCTTCATGCGGGCAAACAGCGCTGCCGTATCGGCCCGCATTTTCGCTTCATCGACGAACACACCGAAGCCCTTGCGAGGCTCGCGGCCTATATAGATGTTCTGTGCGGCCGTCAGATGGTTCATCAGGAACAGTTCCTGATGGATGATGCTGATGCCAAGCGCCTGGGCCGCACGCGGATCGGATAGGTTCACCTTCTGGCCACTGATATGAATCTCGCCGGCATCCGGCTGGTGGATGCCGGTCATGATCTTCATCAGGGTGGATTTGCCCGCGCCGTTTTCCCCCATCAGTGCATGAACTTCGCCCGGACGCAGGTCGAACCGTGCATTCACAAGCGCTTTGACGCCTGGAAAGGATTTGTGGATCGCCTCGACCGAAATCAGCGGAACCGTGTCTGACGTGTTGTGCATGCCATGATCCTGATTGCGATTCTGGCCTGAGAGCCGGCCAAGGAAATTCGTTCTCGCCCAATGATGAGCGAGTGCAGATTGCTTTCATTCTGGCTGGAACCGGCTAATCCAGTTACGTCCCTACGCACTCACATCAGAGCCAATAGCTTCCGATGGACTGGCCAAACGTGCCGGACGAAAATCAGCAGTGCAGTTGTCTTGATCTTGGCATTTTGTCCTCCCGCAAGCGCACCGATACGACCTGACATCTCCCCAGCCATCAGGTCATCGCTTTCAGGCGCCAGCTAGGCGCCTCGGCTATATAATGCTCAAGAAAACAAGCAATTTTCAATCTATAAAATCATACTTGAAGAGGATTTCGTCACTTCACCTGAATTATGTCTATAAGAGACGTTACTTGTTTCAAATACGACACTTACGCATGGTGTTCATGAAAATGCGACCCGCTGAGGTTTGCGCAGCGGGTCACTCAGTCATCAGGAATTTTGCCGAAGCAGTGAGGCGCGTATCTTCTTCAGCGCCTCGTCCTCGTTGATGCCGTAGGGCATCATGCCTTTCAGCCGCCCATCCGCTCCGATCAGAAGCAGCGAGGTAGTATGGCTCATGTGGTAGTCGCCATCGCTACTGGGAAGTTTCGAAGCATGGATCATCCAGCCATCGATCACTTTCTTCATCTCCGCTTCGGTGCCCGTAATGCCGGTGATGCGATCCGTGAACGCCGTTACATAGCTTCTCATCACGTCCGGGGTGTCGCGTGCCGGATCGATCGTGAAGAAATAGGCTCGCAGTGATTTCCCGTCGGGTCCTAGTTCCTTCAGCCAGTCAGCAACTTCGAAGAGCGTTGTCGGGCAAACCTCCGGGCAATGGGTGTAGCCGAAGTAGACAATGGAGGGCGCGCCCTTGAAAAGGCTTTGATCGACGGGATTTCCCTGATCATCCACCAGTGAGAAGCGCGCGTTGAACGGGCTGGCTCTCGGCGTGTCCTGCGCGACCCAGGTCATGACGCCAACCAGCGCCGCGACGAAAACGGCAGCCACACCCCCGCCCAGCAGCATGAATGGACTGACACGTTTTGTCATTTTTTATGGTCTCCAGCGCCGTGGCCAGCGTGGTCGTTCTTGGCCTCGCCACTCGCAGGTCCGACAGCAAATTCCACGTCAACGGATCCTGCCTTTTCGAACACGAGCTTTGCTTTCACCATTTCACCTTCCTTGAAAGGCTGGGCGACATTCATGAACATCAGATGATAGCTACCGGGCTTCAATTCAACGGTGCTGTTTGCCGGAACGGCCAGACCGTCCTTCAACTCGCGCATCTCCATGATGCCGCCATCCATCTTCATTTCATGGATCTGGACCGAGGCTGCGCGGTCGGATGAAGCGCTCACGAGGCGATCATCGGCACCGGCATTCGTAATCTTCAGATAGCCGCCGCCAACTTTTGCACCGGGCAGCATGGCGCGGCTGTAGGGATGGCCGATCTTCAGATCGCCGATCTGAAAACCATGGGCAAATGCAGATGTTACGCCGACGAGCGTCAGCAGGACGGCGGCGAGGGAAATCAGTTTCTGTTTCATTGCTTTTCTCTTACGTTGAATTGTTGGACGTGCGCGGCTGGGCCGCAGTTGAATTCAGGTGGAGGGCGCCAGTCCGTCCGCGATAGCGCGCAGAGCCGTTTTTTCGCGAATGGTCATGCGGTCTGTCCGTTCAAAGGCGATCAGGCCCTTGCGTTTGAAGTCGCTCAGACAACGGCTGACGGTTTCGAGCGTCAGGCCCAGCCAGTCGGCAAGTTCGTTTCGCATAAGGTATAGGTTAAACGAGGGGCGCATCTGGGTGTCAGCGTTGCGGGCGAACTGATCTGCCAGATCGAGCAGCGCGGTCGCTACCTTTTCCGTGCTTTTCTTGCGACCCAGCAGCAGAGCGTGCTCATAGGCCCTCTTCATTGCCAGTTGGCGCGCCTCTTCGATTGCATCGCGGTCGCAATGCTCATCCAGTCTTTCGACATTGGTGAATGTCAGCGAGCGTGCCTTGGCCGTTCCATGGGTCAGCATGGAGCAGAACAGAACGCGCCCCTGACCCAACACATCAAGGATCTGCCGTCGGCCGTCTGGCAATTCATGGGATACGATCAGGCAGCCCCGGCCTATCCTGACTGCCGCGTCACGCCATTGAACTGGCGGAACGAGTGTTGTTTGAGGTGCGACCCACCGCTCCTGACGAAGAGGTGTCTGGGTATTGGTTAGACGGAACGGAACAGAACCACCCGCTGGTTCGATATGCTCTAGCATGAAGCGCAATCCGGAAGGCATTCAGCCTTGACAGGCCGCATGCCGATTGAACGGACACCGTGTCACAACGGTGCATGACCATTCATCAGGCAGAGGCGGGCGGCGCGCGGGGATTGGCGTTCGGAGGGATCTGCTGGCGATAATGAGCTTCGATCCGTTTTGCAAAAACCATCGTTTCCGCGAAGGAAACGATCAGTCCGGCTTGCTCCGAAGGTTCAGGCAGCAGGACGGATGCGCTGAGGCGGCAGGCTTCGCACTGGTTCGAGGCGTGCACATGCGGTTTTGTCTTGCCGTCCTCATCGGACGAGCAGATCACCGGGATCGAGCCGTCAGGCAATGCGATGGCGGAGAGTTCGGGTGCCGTCAACTGTGCGGCAACAGCCTCCGGCGGGCGGTGGGCAAATGACAGCATGACGAGGGCGATTACGCACAGAATGCGTAGCCATGTCGCTGCCATGTGTCCTGATCGTGCCATCCGAGATCCTCTGTCGCAAGATGTATCCGAGAGCATCATTGACCGCAATGCGGCATTTTCGTCTTTGATGCGGCGCAATCAGGTCACAAAAAACGCCCGGACACTTTGCCGGGCGTTTCTGAATTCAGTCGGAAGCAGGGGGTCAGACAATCCCGCCGGAACCACCCTTGACCGCAGGACGCTGGGCTGCGACCTGTGTGCGGTAGCCGCTGGCGCGATAGGTGGCGACCGGATCGATAGCGCCACCGGAACGCAACCGCGCTTCGGCCAGAATGGCTTCGACATCGGTGCGGTAGGCGCGCTTCAGCGTCTCGGTTGCCATCAGGGCGTCGTTGTCGTTCTGGAAGCCTTCCAGTGCGGTGCGATCCACCAGCAGAGCCTGGGCGTAGGCGCGGCGGATTTCGTTGGCGGATGAAATCAGGCTTTCGATCGGGTCCGTCACATTGTGGCTCTGGTCGATCATGTGGGCGGGGTGGAAGCCCTTCACGCCGCGATGTTCGGCATCCACCAGTTCGTTGAACACAAGGAACAGGCGGTAGGGTTCGACGGAACCGGCGTCCAGATCATCATCGCCATATTTGGAATCGTTGAAGTGGAAGCCGCCGAGCTTCTCGAACTGAATGAGGCGGGCCACGATCATTTCGATATTGGTGTTCGGTGCATGATGACCGAGATCGACGAGGCAGAAGGCTTTTTCGCCTAGCGTCTGCGCGATCAGGTAGTTTGTGCCCCAGTCCTGCACGACCGTTGAATAGAAGGCAGGCTCATACATCTTGTGTTCGGAGAACAGGCGCCAGTCATCTGGCAGCGCCTTGTAGATGTCACGCATGCTGTCGAGATAGCGCTCGAACTGGCGGGTGAAATTCGACTGGCCGGGGAAGTTGGAGCCGTCGCCGATCCACACCGTCAGCGCCTTTGAGCCGAGTGCATTGCCGATCTCGATGCATTCGAGATTATGCTCAACCGCCTGTGCACGCGTTGCCGCATCCACATGGGACAGCGAGCCGTATTTATAGGAGTGCGCCTGATCCGGTGTATCGGAAAACGTGTTGGAGTTCATGGCATCGAAGCCGAGGCCGAGCGAATCCCCCTTGGCTCTCAACTCCTTCGGGTCCGCCTTGTCCCACGGAATGTGAAGCGAAACAGTCGGTGTTGCCCGCGTCAGCTGCTGGATGACGCTGCAATCTTCCAGCTTGTCGAAGATATGGCGTGGCTCGCCAAGACCGGGAAAACGCGCAAAGCGCGTGCCACCGGTGCCAACACCCCAGGAGGGGACGGCCACGAAGAACTCGGCCACCTTTTTGGTGATGGTGTCGATATCGATATTGCTGCGGGCCAGCTTTTCACCCAGCGCTGCATAGTCCGATTTGTGAGCGGCTGCGCGCTTCTCGTTCTCAGCGGCGATCACATCGCTCGAAATTTTCAGACCTGTCATTGGTTCCTCCCGTGCAGAGCGTTCACTTTTATCACTGCCCATCTTTAAGCTGCGTCGCGGGGAGTACCCCCCTCTGTCCTGCCGGACATCTCCCCCTCAAGGGGGGAGATCGACTCGTGGCGACCGACTGATATCCCTGGAATCCCGGTCACTCTTCCGCGCGCGTCGACATTTGCGAGGGAGCGAGTGGGTTGCCATTCTGCCGATCTCCCCCCTTGAGGGGGAGATGCCTGGCAAGGCAGAGGGGGGTAAGTATCCGGCCACCACGCACAGATTGCAATTTAGCGCGTAAAGCTCTGGGCGTTACCGGCATCCACATTGATGATGTTGCCGGTGGATTTTGCCGAGAGATCCGATGCCAGGAAGTAGATGGCTTCGGCGATATCTTCCGGGAAGACGTTCAGCTTCAGCATGGAGCGCTTGCGATAATGCTCCTCGAGATCCGTCACTTCGATCTTGGAGGAAGCGGCACGCTGTTCGCGCCACTCGCCGTTCCAGATTTTCGAGCCTCGAAGCACCGCGTCCGGGTTGACGGTGTTGACGCGGATACCGGCATCTGCACCTTCCAGCGCAAGGCAGCGGGCGAGATGGATTTCCGCAGCTTTGGCCGTGCAATAGGCGGACGCATTCGGAGACGAAGCAAGGCCGTTCTTGGACGCCACGAAGACGATGTTGCCGCCAAGTTTCTGGCGACGGAACAGGCGGAAGGCTTCGCGGGAAACGAGGAAATAGCCGGTGGCGAGAATGCTGATATTCTTGTCCCACATGGCAAGCGTCGTTTCTTCCACTGGCGCAGAAGATGCGATGCCAGCGTTGGAGACCAGAATGTCGACACCGCCAAATTCCACGCAAGCCTCCGCAAAGGCTGTGGTGACGGCATCTTCCTTCGTGACATCGAGTTGAACGGAACGAACTGCATCGCTGCTGTAGCGCTTGGCAAAATCGCCTTTCGCCGTATCCAGCGCTTCCGCATCAATATCGGCCAGCACGACGCAGGCACCTTCCGACATCAACCGTTCTGCGGTTGCGCGGCCAATGCCGCCGGCACCGCCGGTCACGAAGGCCACGCGGCCCGCAAGGCTCTTAGGCTTTGGCATACGCTGCAGCTTTGCCTCTTCCAGCAGCCAGTATTCGATATCGAAGGCTTCCTGTTCGGGAAGGCCCTGATATTCGGAAACGGTGGAAGCACCGCGCATCACGTTGATGGCGTTGACGTAGAACTCACCGGCAATGCGCGCGGTTGCCTTGTCCTTGGCAAACGAGAGCATGCCGACGCCCGGAACCAGGAAGATAACCGGGTTTGGATCGCGGATCTTCGGCGAGTTATCGTGCTTGCAGGCCTCATAATAGCGCGTGTAGTCGGCGCGATAGTCTTCCAGCGCCTTGTCGAGACCAGCAATGGCTAAATCCACATCCGGATTGGCAGGATCAAAATCCATGATCAGCGGACGGATTTTGGTGCGCAGGAAGTGGTCGGGACAAGAGGTGCCGAGCGCGCCCAGCGGCTTCAGGTTCCTGGAATTCACGAATTCCAGAACGGCGTCCTGATCGTCGAAATCACCGAGCTTGCGCTCAGCCTTGCCAATGCGACCGCGAATTTCCGGCATCAGCTTCGCGGCAATCGCGCGGCGCTGATCGGCGGGCAGGCTCTGGGTCACGGCACCGCCGAAAATGACCTTGCCTTCCGTTTGAGCTGCAAACCATTCGATTGCCTTGTTGATGATTTCCAGCGTCAGCTCGTAGCATTCCTTGGCATCATTCGCCCAGGTGAACAGGCCATGGCTTTCCAGCACAACACCCTTGGCATTGGGGTTTGCCTTGACGAAGGCTTCTAGATCGAGACCCAGCTGGAAGCCGGGACGACGCCAGGGCAGCCAGCCAATGTCAGCGCCGAAAATTTGCTGCGTCAGCTCTTTCGAATTCTTCGAAGCGGCAATCGCAATGATCGCGTCCGGGTGCATGTGATCGACATGCGTAAAGGGCACGAAGCCATGCAGCGGCGTATCGATGGAAGCAGCACGCGGGTTCAGGTTGAAGGTGCAATGCGGCAGGAAACCCACCATGCGGTCTTCATCCTGAACGCCCTGATAGATGCCCTTCAGCGCATCCAGCTTGTCCTGATAGAGGGTCGCGAAGCCATCGAGCTTGATGGTGCCGACATCGCCGCCAGAACCCTTGACCCAGAGAACCTGCACCTTCTGGCCAGTCAGCGGATCGGTTTCCATGACCTTGGCGGAGGTATTGCCGCCGCCATAATTGGTGATGCGCTTGTCTGCGCCCAAAAGGTTGGAGCGATAGAGCAGTTTGCCGGGCTCATCGAGCTTTGCGGCGTAAGCATCATCCCAGCGATTATCCAGAAGGCGGGTTTTGCCCGACATGGAACAGTCCTCCCAAGTGTTCGTGCGCCCCACGGTCCGCCGCGAAGCATCTCCTTTGGGCTGAGGATATCGCGCATGCTCAGGCCTGTTGTCAATCATAAACGATCACAAACGTTCATTGTGCGCTGCAATATAATCTTTTTTGATCGTTTATGATTGACATGCTGAAATCGTTTCGAATAAATCGGAACACGGAGGAACCCATGCACGAACGTGAGCGACATCGCATCATTTTGAGCGCCATTCAGGAAAAGCCTGTGGTGACAGTGCAGGATATTGCCGAGCTGACAGAGGCTTCCGAGGCAACGATCCGGCGGGATATTGCAGCCCTCCATGTGCAGGGTAAGCTCCGTCGCGTGCGGGGTGGGGCGGAAGCCGTGCATCCGCCGCAGCAGGGGAATCTCGCGGCACGTCCGTTCCGCGTGTCGGAATCAGTCAATATCGATAAGAAACGCGCAATCGCGCGCGCTGCGGTTGAGCTTTGCGAGGAAGGCGATTCCGTCATCATCAACGGTGGCACGACAACATTCCAGATGGTGCACTTCATGTCGGCGCGCCGTCTTCAGGTTATGACGAATTCCTTCGCTATCGCCGAACATCTGGTCAAGCACTCTAAATGCACAGTTTCAGTCCCTGGGGGCGCGATCTATCGCGACCAGAGCCTGATCCTGTCACCGTTCGAGAATGATGCGATCCGAAATTTTTATGCGCGGCGCATGTTCATTGGCGCGCAGGGCATCTCCTCCCATGGAGTGATGGAGCCGGATGCGCTGGTGATCCAGAGCGAGCAACGGCTGATGCGCCAGGCGGATGAGCTGATCGTGATGGTCGATTCGAGCAAGTTCAATCGCCGCTCCAGCATGATCCTCTGCCCGCTCGAGAATGTTTCGACCATCATTACCGATGATGGTGTCTCGGAAGAGGCGGTCGCCATGCTGGAAAATGCAGGCGTGAAGGTTTTGACGGTGAAGCCGACGGCGTCATCGATCAAGGAGGATGCTTCCTCGGTCGCATGAGATCGCGCTCGGGGAGGGGGAGAAGCAAGTCATTATTCTTGGGAGGAATGAGCATGAAACTGACAAGACGTCATTTCGGCGCAGCAGCAATGGCGCTGGCCGCATCTGTTTCCATGGCCAGCATGGCATCTGCCGCTGATATCAAGATCGCGCTGGTGGTCAAATCGCTTGGCAACGGCTTCTTTGAAGCTGCCAACAAGGGTGCCGAAGAAGCTGCCAAGGAACTGGGCGGCGTAAAGATCATCTACACCGGCCCGACAAGCACCACGGCTGAGGGCCAGATCGAAGTCATCAATTCGCTGATTGCGCAAGGCGTTGATGCCATCGCGATCTCCGCCAACGATCCGGATGCTGTCGTTCCGGCACTCAAAAAAGCCGCACAGCGCGGCATCAAGGTCATCTCGTGGGATTCGGGCGTGGCACCGGCTGGCCGCATCATGCATCTCAACCCGTCTTCGAACGAGCTGATCGGCAAGATGTGCCTGACGCTCGCCAAGAACCATCTGCCAGACGGTAAGGGCGATTTCGCAATCCTTTCTGCCACCACCACGTCCACGAACCAGAACACTTGGATCGCGGAAATGAAAAAGCAGCTGAAGGATTTCCCGGGCCTGAATCTTGCCACGACAGTTTATGGCGATGACCTTGCCGACAAGAGCTATCGCGAAGCGCAGGGCCTCCTGAAGTCACAGCCGAACGTGAAGGTTATTGTTGCTCCGACGACCGTTGGCGTTCTCGCCGCCTCGCAGGCGGTGAAGGATGCGGGCAAGATCGGTCAGGTCTACGTCACGGGTCTTGGCCTGCCATCTGAAATGGCGGGTGCGATCAAGTCCGGCGCGACGAAGGAATTCGCTATCTGGAACCCGATCGATCTCGGTTACTCCGCAACGCAGATCGCCTATCACCTCGTCAAGGGTGATGCGACCGGCAAGCCGGGCACTGAGGTCAAGGCGGGCCGCATGGGCTCGATCAAGATTGGCGACAATGGCGAAGCCGCTATGGCCGATCCGTTCGTCTACAATTCCTCGAATATCGATCAGTTCTCGAAGATCTTCTGATCATTATTCATATTATATGAGGGCGGTTGTCACACCCCCCTCTGCCCTGCCGGGCATCTCCCCCTCAAGGGGGGAGATCGGGTGTGGCACCAACCCTGCCTATTTCCGGCATACATGCTCTCGGCATGACCGAGGGTGACGACGACAGACGAGCTATCTTTCTTGCCGATCTCCCCCCTTGAGGGGGAGATGTCCGGCAGGACAGAGTGGGGTGCTCGCCTGCGATTGAATTGAAACGAACCGGTCGAGCAAATGATGTCTCTACGAACGCAGCCGATTGCAACCGAGTTAACCTCGGTTGCTGCACCCATTCTGGAAATGCGCGGCATCAGCCAGGTCTTTCCGGGTGTGAAGGCGCTGGATCAGGTGTCCATCAGCCTTTATCCGGGGCAGGTGACGGCGCTGATCGGTGAGAACGGCGCGGGCAAATCCACGCTCGTCAAGATTCTGACCGGCATTTATCGTCCAACCGAAGGTGAAATCCTGCTGGATGGAAAGCCGGTGCAATTTGCAAGCGCTCAAGGCGCCATCGACGCCGGCGTCACCGCCATCCATCAGGAAACCGTGCTGTTCGATGAGCTGACGGTGGGGGAAAACATCTTTCTCGGCCATGCGCCGCGCACGCGGTTTCGCACCATCGACTGGCGCACCATCAATGCCCGTTCGCGTGAACTTCTGCGCCAGTTGGAAAGCGATATAGATCCGACCATCCGGCTGAAAGATCTGTCTATTGCTCAGCGGCATCTGGTGGCGATTGCACGCGCGCTTTCCGTCGAGGCGCGCATTGTTATCATGGATGAGCCGACGGCGGCCCTTTCCCGCAAGGAAATTGATGATCTTTTCCGTATTGTCGAAGGCTTGAAGCGGCAGGGTAAAGCCATCCTCTTCATCAGCCACAAGTTCGATGAGCTCTATGAAATCGCTGAGAACTTTGCTGTCTTCCGCGATGGCAAGGCTGTCGGTCATGGTCGTCTGAAGGAAACACCGCAAGGCGAAATCGTGCGCCTGATGGTAGGTCGTGATGTTCACGATGTTTTTCCCAAGGTGGAAGCGCAGATCGGGCCGGTCGTTCTCTCGGTCCAAGGTTACAGCCACCCGACCGAATTCCGCGATATATCGTTCGAACTGAAGCGCGGCGAAATTCTGGGCGTCTATGGCCTCATCGGTGCCGGTCGTTCAGAACTGTGCCAGTCGCTGTTCGGTATTACAAAGCCGTCATCGGGACGCTTGACGCTGGAAGGCCATTCCGTCGAAATCCGCTCTGCACAGGATGCGATTGCGGCAGGCATTGTCTACGTGCCGGAAGAGCGCGGGCGTCACGGTCTGGCGCTGCCCATGCCGATCTACCAGAACATGACGCTGCCATCGTTGGCGAAAACCTCGCGCTCCGGTTTCCTGAAGGCTGCCAACGAGCTGAAGCTGGCGCGGCAATATGCAGAGCGGCTGGATTTGCGGGCTGCGGCACTGTCCGTGCCGGTCGGCACGCTATCCGGCGGCAATCAGCAGAAGGTGGTCATCGGCAAGTGGCTGGCCACCCAGCCGAAGGTTATTATTCTCGATGAGCCGACCAAGGGCATCGATATCGGCTCCAAGGCTGCCGTGCACGGCTTCATTTCCGAACTTGCCTCCCAGGGCCTGTCGATCATCATGGTCTCGTCTGAACTGCCGGAAGTTCTTGGCATGTCGGACCGGATCATGGTGATGCGCGAGGGGCTGATGGCGGGGCTTTATGACCGGTCGGAGGCGACGGCAGAAGTGCTGGTGCGCGCCGCGACCGGCAATGCGTGAGTGTGCATCATGACCAAACTTTTCAAAAGCCGCGAACTGCTTTTATCCGGCATCATCGCCTTGATGATTGCGGGCTTTGCGACCCGCGCCGAAGGTTTTGCCGAGCCCGGCAATCTGGTGAACATCTTCAACGACACCTCCATCCTCATCATTCTGGCGCTCGCGCAGATGACGGTGATCCTGACGAAATCCATCGATCTTTCGGTGGCTGCCAACCTTGCCTTTACCGGCATGGCGGTTGCGATGACGAATGCTGCCTTTCCTGATCTGCCGCTTGTGCTACTCATCGTCATGGCGCTCGGTATTGGGGCAGCTCTCGGCGCGATGAACGGCTTCCTCGTCTGGATTCTGCAGATCCCGCCGATCGTCGTCACGCTCGGCACGCTCACCATCTATCGCGGCATGGCTTTTGTCTTGTCCGGTGGCGGCTGGGTGAATGCGCATCAGATGACGCCGACCTTCCTCAATGTGCCGCGCGCGGTTGTTCTGGGCCTGCCTATCCTGTCATGGGTGGCTATTGCCGTCGTTCTGGGCATGGCCTTCCTGCTGACCCGTACGTCCTTCGGTCGTTCGGCCTATGCCTCTGGCGGCAACCCGACAGCCGCCGTCTATGCGGGCATCGATATTGGTCGCACGCGCTTCTTCGCCTTCGTACTCTCAGGCGCCATGGCGGGACTTTGCAGCTACCTCTGGGTATCTCGCTACGCAGTTGCCTATGTCGATATCGCCGCCGGCTTCGAACTGGATAGCGTTGCGGCCTGCGTCATCGGTGGCATTTCCATTGCAGGCGGCATCGGGTCCGTTGCCGGTGCCGTGCTGGGGTCGCTCTTCCTCGGAGTCATCAAGAATGCGCTGCCGGTGATCGGTATTTCGCCCTTTGCGCAGATGGCGATTTCGGGCGTGGTCATCATTCTCGCCGTCGTTTTCAATGCTCGTGCCGAGGCAAAGAAGGGCCGCATCATCCTGCGCGACCGCGCAACCACAGAGGTGACAGCATGAGCGACGTGAACGCAAATTCCAGCCGCCGTGCTATCCCTGATCGTCTGGGCACACCCGTCAGCCGCGTTCTTTCCAGCTGGGAAGTGCTGCTGTTTGGCGTGGCGGTATTGATCTTCATCGCCAATTCCTTGGCTTCGCCCTACTTCCTGGACGCGTGGAACCTGTCGGACGCCACCTTCAACTTCACCGAAAAGGCAATGATTGCCTTCGCCATGGCGCTGTTGATCATTGCCGGTGAAATCGATCTTTCGGTCGCCGCAATCATCGCGCTCGCCTCGACTGCCATGGGTGCAGCGGCACAGGCCGGGGTTGGAACGCCGGGGCTAGTCGCCATCGGCATTGGCGTTGGCGTTCTGTGCGGGGCATTCAACGGCACGCTGGTCTCGGTACTGAAGCTGCCCTCCATCGTCGTCACCATCGGTACGATGAGCCTGTTTCGCGGCATTTCCTATATCGTGCTGGGCGACAAAGCCTATGGCGGCTATCCGGAAAGCTTCGCCTATTTCGGCCAGGGCTATCTCTTCTGGGTTTTCTCGTTCGAGTTCGGCCTGTTCCTTCTCTGCGCTGCCCTGTTTGCGGTGCTGCTGCACGCCATGAATTTTGGGCGCCAGGTCTATGTCATTGGAAACAATGACTTTGCCGCGCGCTTTTCCGGCGTGCCGGTGGAGCGGGTGAAGTTCATTCTCTTCCTGCTGACGGGCCTGATGAGCGGTATTGCTGCCGTCTGCCTTACCTCGCGTCTCGGTTCCACACGGCCCTCCATCGCCCAAGGCTGGGAGCTGGAAGTGGTCACCATGGTCGTGCTGGGCGGCGTTTCCATTCTGGGCGGCGCAGGCACGATTGCGGGTGTCGTCATTGCCGCCTTCGTCATGGGCCTCGTCACCTTCGGACTTGGCCTCCTGAATGTGCCCGGTATCGTGATGTCGATCTTTGTCGGCCTTCTTCTCATCATCACAATCGCGTTGCCCATTCTGGCGCGCCGTATCAAGCAGGCTTCCAAATCATGACGCTTGAAAAACATGCTTTCAAAATGAAGCTGAACCCCGGTATGCAGGCGGAATACAAGAAGCGGCATGACGAGATCTGGCCGGAGCTTGTTGAACTGCTGCATCAGGCGGGCGTCAGCGATTATTCCATCTATCTCGACCCGGAGACGAACATTCTGTTCGGTGTTTTGTCTCGTCCAAAAGACCACGGTATGGCCAGCCTGCCGGAGCATCCGGTCATGAAGCGCTGGTGGGCGCATATGGCGGATATCATGGAAACGAACCCCGATAATTCGCCCATTGCTGTCGATCTTTTAGCCGTGTTTCATCTGCCATGAGCGAGGCCAAGCGCATTGCCGTTCTGGATATCGGCAAGACCAATGCCAAGGTGCTGGTGCTGGATTGTGCGAGTGGCGAAGAGCTGGATGTGCGCCGCCGCCCGAATAAGGTCATCGCGGCTGATCCCTATCCGCATTACGATATCGAAGGGCTGTGGAAGTTCTTCCGTGATGCTCTCAGGGACTTAAGCCGTTCTACCGGCTTTGACGCCATTTCCATCACCACCCACGGCGCGTCTGGCGTGCTGTTGAATGCAGCAGGTGATCTGGCGCTGCCGGTGCTGGATTATGAACATGAATACCCGGAACACATCCGCACTGCCTATGCGGCACTGCGCCCGCCCTTTTCGGAAACCTTCTCGCCCGCTTTGTCGATGGGGTTGAACCTGGGTGCCCAGATCCATTTCCAGAAGGTCGCGTTTCCGGCAGAGTTCGCCAAGGTTGCGACGATCCTTACCTATCCGCAATACTGGGCTTACCGATTGACGGGCGTTGCGGTAAACGAGGCAACCTCGCTTGGATGCCATACGGATCTGTGGCAGCCGGGCAGGGGCACGTTTTCTTCGCTGGTGGATCGGCTGGATATCCGGGACAAGATGGCTCCGATCCGATCCGCCTTCGACGCGCTGGGACCGGTGAGACCGGAGCTGGTGGCGGAACTCGGGCTTCAACAGCCGGTGCCGGTCTACTGCGGCATTCACGATTCCAACGCTTCACTCTTGCCGCATCTGGTGGATCGCGAAGCTCCCTTTGCCGTGGTTTCAACAGGAACATGGGTGATCAATTTCGCCGTGGGTGGCGATCTGGAGCATCTCGATCCCGCCCGCGATACGCTTGCCAATGTCGATGCCTATGGCCGCGCCGTGCCATCCTCCCGTTTCATGGGCGGTCGCGAATTCGAACTGCTGACGGCACAGCTGGGACCGCTGGATCTGGATGCGGCCTTCGCCGCCCTGCCTGCCGTGCTGGAAAAGCGCCTGTCGCTTATGCCGAACCTCGCCTCAGGTTCCGGCCCCTATCCGGGTCTCAAAGGCCAGTGGCTGAATACAGACTGTGCCTCTGTTCACGAGAAATGGGCGGCGGCCTGTCTTTATCTGGCGCTGATGACCGAGACCTGCCTCGGCCTGATCGGTGCCAAAGGTCCGGCTCTGGTGGAAGGGCCGTTTGCCTCCAATCCTGTTTATCTGGAGGCTTTGCAGGCCCTGCTCGGGCGTCAGGTCATTTCCGTTTCCGGGTCTACAGGCACTAGCCAGGGGGCCGGGCTTCTGGCGGGCGTGAAGCTTTCCGCGCACTCGAAGGAAATCGTTAGCTGTCTCGATAAGGGTACGGTGCAGGCCTATGCGGCGGAATGGAAGGCAAAAATAAGGGCCGCGAGTTAGGCGGCCCTCACATTCATCCAGTTCTATCTGATCAGAGCGCGACAGCCGCGCCCGTCTGTGCGGACTTCAGCGCTGCATCGGCAAGCTTCAGGGCAATCAGGCCATCTTCAGCGGAAGGCGAAGCGGCAGCGCCGTTCTCAACCGTATCGATGAAAGCCTTGATCTCAGCTGCATAGGCTTCCGTGTAGCGCGTCATGAAGAAATCATGCAGCGGCGGGCGGGTGTAACCATCCTTGTTGGCGACTTCGATGGAAACAGGACGCTGATTTTCCGCAGCAACCGAACCCAGCGAGCCATGCACTTCGATGCGCTGGTCATAGCCATAGGTTGCGCGACGCGAATTGGAGATCACCGCCTGACGACCGCTGGCCGTGGTGAGTATCAGGCTCGCGCTATCATAATCACCGGCTTCGCCGATCTTCGGATCGACCAGAACGGCACCGGTTGCGAAGACGGACTTGATCTCTTCGCCCAGCAGGAAGCGCGCCATGTCCAGATCGTGGATAGTCATGTCGCGGAAAATGCCGCCGGACACTTTGATGTATTCGACCGGCGGTGCGCCCGGATCGCGGCTGGTGATTGTCACCATCTCGACCTTGCCGATGGTGCCCTTGTCGATTTCCTTGCGAACCGCCTGGAAATGCGGGTCGAAGCGGCGGTTGAAGCCGAGCATGACCTTGGCCCCGGTTTCCTTCACCACGTCGATGCAGGCTTGCGCACGGGCAACATCCAGATCGATCGGCTTTTCGCAGAAGATCGCCTTGCCGGCGCGGGCGAACTTTTCGATCAGGTCCGCATGCGTGTTGGTGGGGGTGCAGATGATGACCGCGTCCACATCCTTGTTGGCCAGCACAGCGTCAATGGTGCTGACTTCTGCGCCTGCCTCATCGGCAATGGCCTTTGCGGCCGCTTCCATGGCGTCCACGACAGCCACGAGCTTTGCGCGAGGATCGGACGCAATCGCCTTTGCATGCACCTTGCCGATACGTCCTGCACCGAGCAGGGCCAATCTCGTCACCATGGGGTTCTCCTCCACTTGATATGTCGATAGAATTTTTGTTCCAAACGCGTTTGGAATATCTGTTCCATTTTGCTAGAGTGTAGCCATATTTATGTCAAGCGTAGAAAAGGGACGATTGAATGGCGGAGGGTGGGGCACCGGCGAGTGTGGTGGAATTCGAGGAAAAGCTTCTGGAAGTCTCGGCCTCTTTGCCCAAGCGCTTGAAGCAGTGCGCAGACTATGTGGCGGCCAATACAGACCGCATTGCCGTGTCGACCGTTGCCGAAATGGCGGAAGCGGCGGGCGTTCAACCCTCGGCCTTCATGCGGTTCTGTCAGATCATGGGCTTTTCCGGTTATTCGGAAATGCAGCGGCTGTTTCGCGAAAACTACGTGGGCGGCTGGCCGGATTATTCCACCCGGCTCGACCATCTAAGGGACATGGGCGAGCATAGCGGTCCGCGCCTTCTTGCGGAGTTCGTCGAGGCTGGACGGGCTTCACTGGAAAATCTGCTGAAATCCGTTGATCCTCAGGCGCTTGAGGATGCGGTGGAAACGCTCGCGGGCGCCAATCTTGTGCATATCATCGGTCTGCGCCGGTCGTTTCCGGTCGCCAGTTACATCGCCTATGCGCTGGAAAAAATGCAGGTGCCTGCCATGCTGCACAGTGTCGCAGGCAGGCTGGATAGTTCCGCCGCTATTCGTCCGGGCGATGCGCTGCTCGCCATCACCTTCTCGCCCTATTCGGCTGAAACACTGGATCTGGTGGAGGCTGTGCGGGCGCGGGGCGTGCCCGTTGTGGCGCTGACAGATACCTCCGTCAATCCGCTTCGCAAGATGGGTGCGACGATCCTCACCGTCTCGGAAGTGGATTTCGGGGCGTTTCGCTCGCTGTCTGCCACACTCTGTGTCGCCATCGCGCTGTCGGCAGCAGTCGGAGCAAAACGCAAAAACTGAATATTCGTATTGAAAGCGTCAAAAATAGAATTTATAGTCCAAAATAACTGATCGGCACGGGAGGTGCCGTCGCGCTGACTTAAAGCGCCATCCGCGGCCAAAGGGAGGGCCTCTTGAAGCCACTCGACGTGATTACCATCGGACGCTCGTCCGTAGATCTTTATGGCGCCCAGGTGGGTGGTCGTCTGGAGGATATGTCCTCCTTCAACAAATATATTGGCGGCTCTCCGACGAATATTGCGGCCGGGGCTGCGCGGCTTGGCCTGAAAAGCGCTTTGATTACCCGTGTCGGTAACGAGCATATGGGCCGCTTCATCCGCGAACAGCTTGTGCGCGAAGGCGTGGATGTGCGCGGCGTCGTCACCGACCCGGAACGCCTGACGGCGCTGGTGCTGCTGGGCATCCGTGACGAGAACCAGTTTCCGCTGATCTTCTACCGCGAAAACTGCGCTGACATGGCGCTCTGCGAAGACGATATCGACCCGGCCTTCATCGCAGAATCCCGCTGCATCACGGTCACCGGAACGCATCTTTCGCACACCCGCACGGAAGCGGCTGTGATGAAGGCGCTGAAGCTGGCGCGCGAACATGGCGCCCAGACGGCGCTCGACATCGATTACCGCCCGAACCTCTGGGGTGTGGCGGGCCATGGCGATGGCGAAAGTCGTTTCGTGGAATCGGCCAAGGTCACCGCCAAGCTACAAAGCACGCTGCATCTGTTCGACCTGATCGTCGGCACGGAAGAAGAGTTTCATATCGCGGGCGGCTCCACCGATACGCTGGAAGCGCTGCGCGCCGTGCGCCAGGTGTCCAAGGCAGCACTTGTGTGCAAGCGCGGGCCCATGGGCGCTGCCGTCTTTGAAGGCGAGATCCCCGATAGCCTCGACAAGGGTCAGACCGGCCCCGGCTTCCCGATCGAGGTCTTCAACGTGCTGGGTGCGGGCGATGGCTTCATGGCGGGCCTGCTGAAGGGCTGGCTGACGGGTGAGGATTGGCCAACGGCGCTGAAATATGCCAATGCCTGCGGTGCTTTTGCCGTATCGCGCCATGGCTGCACGCCCGCTTATCCGAGCTGGGAAGAGCTTCAATATTTCTTCAAAACCGGAATCAAGAACAAGGCGCTGCGCAAGGATGCAGCCCTTGAGCAGGTTCACTGGTCCACCAACCGCAAGGGCGACTGGTCTACCATGCGGGTGTTCGCTTTCGACCACCGCATGCAGCTGGAAGCCATGGCGGAAGAGGCTGGCGTCCCGACGGATCGTATCGGTGCCTTCAAGAAGCTGTGCTTGCAGGCCGCCACCTCCGTGGCTGGCGGAGAGCGCGGTTATGGCATTCTCTGTGATGGCCGCCTCGGCAAGGAAGCTTTGTATGCCGCTGCCGGAACGGGCCTCTGGATCGGTCGTCCTGCCGAGTGGCCGGGCTCACGCCCGCTGACACTGGAGCCGGAACTGGGGCTGGATTGCGGTGGCTTGAGCGAATGGGCTGCCGAACATGTGGTGAAGGTGCTCTGCTTCTATCATCCCGACGATACGGCCGAGGTGAAGGAAAAACAGGAAGAGACGGTGAAGCGCCTGTTCGAAGCCTCGCGCCGCAACCGCCTTGAATTCCTGCTGGAAGTCATTCCGTCCAAGGTTGGCGCTATCGATGACGAGACGACGGCGAAGATCATTGATCGCTTCTATGAGATCGGCGTCTATCCCGATTGGTGGAAGCTGGAGCCGATGAAGACGAATGCTGCCTGGGCCAATGCCTGTGCTGCGGTAGAACGTCACGATACGCATACCCGTGGCATCGTGGTATTGGGTCTGGATGCCCCGCAGGCAGAGCTTGAGGAGAGCTTTGCGCTTGCCGCCGGTTTCGATCTGGTCAAGGGTTTTGCAGTTGGCCGCACCATCTTCGGCGATGCTGCCCGCAAGTGGCTCTCCGGTCAGATCAGCGATGAGGCCGCCGTGGAGGATATGGTGGCACGCTACAAGAGCCTGTGCGCGGTGTGGGATAGAGCTCGCGCCGAAGCCAAGGCCGAAGCTGTCAAAGGAACAGTGGGAGGAAAGGCATGAAAACGATCCGTCTAACGGCGGCGCAGGCACTTGTGCGCTACCTTGCCAATCAGCTGAATGAGGATGGCGTTCCCTATATCGCCGGTGTCTGGGCCATCTTTGGCCACGGCAATGTGGCCGGTCTAGGCGAAGCGCTCTACGGCATTCGCGAGGAACTGCCGACCTATCGCGGTCAGAACGAGCAGAGCATGGCGCATGCGGCCATTGCTTATGCCAAGCAGCTTGGTCGACGTCGTGCCATGGCGGTCACGTCTTCCATCGGTCCCGGCGCACTGAATATGGTCACGGCTGCGGCACTTGCGCATGTCAACCGTCTGCCGGTTCTCTTCATTCCCGGCGACGTGTTTGCCAATCGTGGCCCCGATCCGGTTCTCCAGCAGATCGAGGACTTCGAAGACGGCACGATTTCCGCCAATGATTGCTTCAAGCCGGTCAGCCGTTATTTCGACCGTATCGAGCGGCCTGAGCAGCTTCTGACGGCACTGCCGCGTGCCTTCCGCACCCTGACGGATCCAGCCGATTGCGGCCCTGTCACGCTCGCCTTCTGCCAGGATGTGCAAGCGGAGGCTTACGATTACCCGGAAAGCTTCTTCGCGAAAAAGACGTGGCGCTTCCGCCGTCCAGAGCCGGATGTGGTGGAACTGGAAGCCGCTATCGCCGCCATCAAGGCCGCGCAGAACCCTGTCATCGTCGCAGGCGGTGGCGTGCATTTCTCGGGTGCCACGGATACGCTGAAGAGCTTTGTCGAAAAACACCAGATTCCGGTTGTCGAAACGCAGGCCGGAAAGTCAGCGCTTGCCTGGGATCATGGCCTGAACTTCGGCCCCGTTGGTGTCACCGGCTGCGAAAGCGCGAACATTGTTTCGGAAAATGCCGACCTGGTGATGGGCGTCGGTACGCGTTTCCAGGATTTCACCACCGGTTCCTGGGCGCTGTTCAAGAACCCCAACCGCAAGATCCTGGCGCTGAATGTTCAGCCTTATGATAGCGCCAAGCATGATGCCATTCCGCTGGTCGCCGATGCCAAGGTCGGCCTTGAGAAGATTTCGGCGGCACTTGGCGATCATCGCTTTGACAGCCCCGATGCAGGCCTCAAGACCAGCTGGTTTGCCAAGGCGGATGCGGTGACTGCCGCACCTCAAGAAGCCAACACGCTGCCGACAGACATGCAGGTCATCGGTGCGGTTCAGCGCGCTTCGAGGGATAACACCGTCGTCATGTGTGCGGCGGGCACCATGCCCGGTGAGCTTCACCAGCTGTGGAAAGCCAAGCTGCCGCTCTCCTATCACATGGAATATGGCTTCTCCTGCATGGGTTATGAGATTGCCGGCGGCCTTGGTATCAAGATGGCGGAACCGGAGCGGGATGTCATCGTCATGGTGGGCGATGGCTCCTACATGATGATGAATTCGGAGCTTGCGACCGCCGTCGGCATGGGCGTGAAGATCACCGTCGTCATTACCGATAACCGGGGCTATGGCTGCATCAACCGGCTGCAGATGGGCACTGGCGGTGCAGAGTTCAACAACCTCTATGCCCATACGAATGTCAGCCCGATGGCAATCGATTTTGCCGCCCACGCTGCTGCCATGGGCGCGAGATCCACAAAGGTTTCGTCCATCGCGGAACTGGAAACGGCGCTGGATTCGGCCCGTGAGGCAACGCAGACAACGGTGATCGTCATCGATACGGACCCTTATCCGACACCGGGTGCGGGTGGCCATTGGTGGGATGTCGCCGTGCCGGAAGTCTCGGCCAGAGAAGAAGTCAACAAGGCGCGCGCCGCCTACGAAGCTGCCCTGAAGGAAAGAATGTAAGATGATCCTCTTCGGTACAAACCCGATTGCCTGGTCCAATGATGACGACCGTTCGCTCGGCGCGCATATTAGCCTGGAGCAGTGCCTGGATGAAACCGCCAAGATCGGTTTCGACGGCATCGAGAAGGGCCACAAGCTGCCGACCGATCCGGCAGGCCTGAAATCCGTTCTGGAACCGCGCGGCCTCAAATTCGTCTCCGGCTGGCATTCTCTGAACCTGCTCACCAATACGGTTGAGGAAGAAAAGGCGGCCATGCAGCCTTTCCTCGATGTGCTGAAGGAAATGGGCTGCAAGGTCATCATCGTCTGCGAAACCTCCAACGCCATTCATGGCGCCGACGATACGGCGCTCGCCGACCGTCCGAAGCTGGCAGAAGCCGATTGGGCAAAGTTTGGCGCAGGCGTTGAGGCGCTGGCGGAATTTTCGGCCTCTCAGGGTATCTCGCTCGTCTACCATCACCACATGGGAACGGTGGTCGAGAGCGAAGAGGAAATCGACCTTCTGATGCAGCACACCGGCCCGCACGCCAAGCTGCTGCTCGACACCGGTCATTGCTATTTCGGTGGTGGAAACCCGGAAGCGGTTGCGAAGAAATACATGCACCGCGTCGGCCATATCCATGCCAAGAACGTACGTCCTGTGATCGCAGAACAGGTTCGCAATGAGAAACTCTCCTTCCTCGAAGGCGTGCGCCGTGGCGTGTTCACCGTTCCGGGCGATGCCGAAGGTGGCGTCAACTTCCCGCCGGTTCTAAAAGTTGCCGCAGAGCATGGCTATGAGGGCTGGATCGTCATCGAGGCGGAACAGGACCCGGATGTCCGCAATCCGTTCGAATATCAGAGCCTCGGCTTGAAATCGCTGAAGGGCTTCGCCAAGGATGCGGGTCTGATTTAACCCTCGTTCCAAGGATGAACACATTGAAACTGCTCGATCCCACGCATCCCTTCTACAAGCCCTTCTGGGTACGCATCCTGACAGTTGTGTTCCCGGCAGTCATGGCTTGTATCGAAGCCTATAATCAGTCGTGGGTTTGGGCACTCCTGTTCCTGGCTGTAGCTGGCTATGCGGCCTATGAACTTCTTATCATGTATGACCGTTCGATTGCGGAGGCGGAAGCCAAGAAGGCTGCCGCTCAAGCTCAGCGGGAAGGAGACGAGGAATGAGCAATCTCTTGCGCAAGCCTTCTGGCACATCCGGCAAGGTGCATGACATCACGCCGGAAAGCGCCAATTGGGGATATGTGGGCTTTGGGCTCTATCACCTGAAGCCGGGTGAAAAGGCAGCGGAGCCGACAGGGGAGACTGAGGTGATCCTCGTTCTCGTGGAAGGCAAGGCGAAGATCTCCGGCTCGGGCAAAGACTTCGGTGAGCTTGGCGACCGCATGAACGTGTTCGAGAAAAAGCCGCCGCACTGCGTCTATGTTCCTGCCGGTTCCGACTGGACGGCAGAAGCGACGACGGATTGCACGCTCGCCATCTGCACAGCACCGGCCAAGCCTGGTCGTGAGGCGCAAGTCATCGGCCCGGCAGGCATCAACCTCACGGAGCGCGGCAAGGGCGCCAATACGCGCCATATCTTCCCGATTGCCATGGAAGATCGCGATGTCGCCGATAGCCTTCTGGTCACGGAAGTTTTCACACCGTCGGGCAACTGGTCGTCCTATCCGCCGCACCGGCACGATGAGGACAATTATCCGGAGATGACCTATCTGGAAGAGACCTACTATCACCGTCTCAACCCAGCCCAAGGCTTCGGTTTCCAGCGTGTTTTCACTGAAGACGGTTCGCTGGATGAAACCATGGCCGTGTCAAGCGGTGATGTCGTGTTGGTGCCGAAAGGCCATCATCCGTGCGGCGCGCCTTACGGATATGAGATGTATTATCTCAACGTGATGGCTGGCCCGATGCGTAAATGGCGGTTCCAGAACCATCCCGACCATGACTGGATCTTCAAACGCGACAATCCGTGATCCTCCTTCGGATTTCGCATCAAGGCCGGGTGGCTCTCCTCCGCCCGGCCTTTTCGTTTTTCATTCGTTCACATCGCGAATGGGGAGATGGGTAAAGCCTTCCGGCCCCGACATCTCGTTTGCATCCCGTCGGATCTTCACGGGGCTGACCGCAAAGGCCGCTACCAGCCGCGCGACCGAGAAAAGCGCGTGTTTGTGGATGCGCTCGTAGCCATGCGAGGCATCGACACCGAAGGTCACCAAAGCTGTACGAATGTCATGCCCTGCTTCCAACGCCGAGGCTGAATCGGAGCGGTAGTAGCGAAATACATCCTTCTGGTATGGGATCTGGTTTTCGCAGCAGAGTTCCACCAGCTTGCGCGTCAGGTGGAAATCGAAGGGACCGGTCTGGTCCGCCATGGCAATCGTCGCGCCAAATTCGGAGGAATTCTGCCCCGGTGCGGTCGTTCCGTTGTCGATGGTCAGCATCGAAGCGATCTCGGACGTGACGATGGAGGAGGCACCGACGCCCACTTCTTCCGCAATCGTGAATAGCCAATGCGTATCGACCGGCGTGCTGGCACCAGCGCGTTCCAGTGCCTCGATGGCTGCCAGTGCAATTGCCACACCGGCCTTGTCATCCAGATGGCGGGAATTGATGAAGCCGTTTTCCAGAAATTCCGTGCCCGTATCTATGGCGACGATATCGCCCACTTCGATGCCAAGCTTCATGGTCTCTTCAGCCGAACGGGTGATTGCATCGATGCGAACCTCCACATAGCCCCAGCCGACGGGCAGCGTATCCACCTCATCGTTGAAGGTATGGCCGGATGCCTTGAGCGGTAGGATGGTGCCGCGATGAATGCCGCCGGTGCCATAGATCGTCACGCGCGCACCTTCGGCAAAGCGGGCAGACCAATGGCCGATCGGCACCAGTTCCAGTCGGCCGTTTTCCTTGATCGCCTTCACCTGCGCGCCCAGCGTATCGACATGGGCGACAATGGCGCGGGCTCCGGCCCTTCGGCTTCCTTGACGGACGGCGCGAATGGCGCCACGCCGCGTCAGTTCCGGCGAAAGGCCAAGCCGTTTCAGTTCCTCCGCGCAATAGAGAACCACTTCATCGGTATAACCGGTGGGGCTGTCGATCTGCAGCAGTGCCGCAAGCTGCCGCAGCAGATAGTTTTCATCAATGGTAATCTGCATGGTTTTGCTCAAATCCGTCCCAGCGCGTGCCGTGCTGCGCGATGGCCCGAAAGCGGAAAGAGCAGATCGATGAAGCGTTCCGCAGTCGGTTGCGGCTCGTGATTGGCCAAGCCAGGGCGCTCATTGGCCTCAATGAACACATAGTCCGGCTCTGTCGGGCTTTTCACCATCAGATCGATGCCGACGACTGGAATATCGATGGCGCGAGCCGCGTTGATGGCCGCCTCGACGAGACGCGGATGCACGATCTCGGTCACATCATGAATGGAACCGCCAGTATGCAGGTTGGCAGCCTTGCGTACCGCAATCTCGTGACCTTCCTCCAGCACATCGTCGAACGTTACATCTGACATGGAGAGGCAGCGTTCCGTTTCCGCATCAACCGGAATAGTGCTTTCGCCACCGGTGGCAGCAGCACGGCGGCGCGAAAGCCGCTCGATCAGTTCCCGAACTGTGGAACGCCCATCGCCTACCACATGCGGCGGGCGGCGTACGGCCGCAGCCACCAGCTTGAAATCGATGACGACAAGCCGCAGATCTTCACCCTCGAAACAGGCCTCGATCAGCACCCGGTCGCACACCTCGCGGGCTGCCTGAATGGCAGCCTTCACCTCGTCCAGCGTGACAAGTCCAACGGCCACGGCGCGCCCCTGTTCGCCACGCGCAGGCTTCACCACCACGCGGCCATGCTTTTCGAGGAATGCTACGAGCGCTTCCTCATCCTCACCCGCCGTCATTTGCTCGGGAACGAGAATGCCTGCCCGCTCCACAACGCGGCGGGTCACAGCCTTGTCGTCGCAGATCGACATGGCAACACCGGATGTCAGTTCGGTCAGGCTCTCGCGGCAATGCACGGAGCGGCCGCCATGCGAAAGCCGGAAGAAGCCGCCCTCCGCATCGGTGATTTCCACATGCACGCCACGTCGGCGGGCCTCGTCTACCAGCAGGCGTGCATAGGGGTTCAGCGCATCATAGGCCTCTAGCGGGCCGGCATAGAGGCGCTCGTTGATGGAATTCTTGCGCTTGACGGAAAAGGCTGGAATGCGACGGAAGCCGAGCTTCTCATACAGTGCAATCGCCTGTTCGTTGTCATGCAGTACGGACAAATCCATGAAGGCATTGCCGCGCGCCTTGAAATGCTCGCCAAGCCTGCGCACCAGCGTCTCACCAATACCGGCATGTCGCGCCTGAGGATCAACCGCCAGACACCACAGCGAGGAACCCTGTTCGGGGTCGGAGAAGGCGCGGATATGGTCGATGCCGGTCACGGTGCCAATCACTTCGCCGGTCTGTTCGTCTTCGGCCACCAGATAGGTGATGGCTCGGTTGTCGCGGTTCGACCAGAAGAAATCCGGGCGAACCGGCACCATGCCGCGCGAGGCATAGATGCGGTTCACCGCTCGAGCATCGGCTTCCGATGTCAGGCGGCGCATAAAGAAGCCGCGAGGCTGCTTACGGCCAGAGCGATAGGTGGAAAGCTCGAGACGGAAGGTATGCGAGGGATCGAGAAAGATTTCCTGCGGTGCTTCCGCCAGCAGCACGTGCGGATCACCGACATAAACGGCAATATCGCGATGTTCCGGCGCCTCTTCCCGCAGCGCTGCCGCCAACTCGCCTGCGTCATCGAAGGTCTGCGCGAAAATCAGCCGTCCCCAGCCGCAATCCACGCAGGCCGAAGGCGATGGGCCATCCTCATGGGTCTGGCCGGTTTTGCGTAGGGATTCGAATCGTTGGCGTTTCAACCGATGGGCCACAGCCTTGTCGCTGCGAAAGCGCTGCATACGTTCCGTGCTCTTGGTCGTCATTGTCAGATTCCTTGCGCCTGCAGCCACATTTCCAGAAGGCCAACCTGCCAGAGTTCGGAGCCCTGCAGCGGCGTGATGTGATCGGAGGGATTTGTGAAAAGCCGGTCGAGATAGGTTGGCCGGAAGATCGAGCGCTCGCGGGCAGCCTGCGAAGACAGCGCGTCGCGCACCATGTCCAGATAGGGCCCATCGACATATTTCAGCTGCGGAACGGGGAAATAGCCCTTCTTGCGGTCGATCACCTCATGCGGCACCACAAGGCGGGCAGCGTCCTTGAGAACACCCTTGCCGCCTTCGTTCAGCTTGAATTCCGGCGGAATTTTTGCGGCCAGTTCCACCAATTCGTGATCGAGGAAGGGGACGCGCGCTTCCAGTCCCCAGGCCATGGTCATGTTGTCGACGCGCTTGACCGGATCGTCCACCAGCATCACCTGGCTGTCGAGGCGAAGGGCGGCATCCACGGGCGTGGCTGCTCCTGCTTGCGTCAGATGCGCACGCACCAGTTCAAGGCTTGCATCGTGATCGGCAATCCAGTCATCGCCCAACTGGCTCTTCAGTGTCTCGTGGTTCCTGTCGAAGAAGACGCGAGCATAATCACCCACGACATCCTTTGAATCCCCAAGAGGTGGATACCAGTGATAGCCGCCAAATACCTCATCGGCACCCTGGCCCGATTGGACGACGCGAATGTGCTTCGACACTTCCTTGGCCAGCAGGTAGAAGCCCACATTGTCGTAGGAGACCATGGGTTCCGACATGGCGGAGATAACGCCGGGAAGGGCCGCCATCAATTGGTCGGACGGCACGAAAATCTTGTGGTGGTCGGTACCGAAATGTTTTGCGATCAGGTCGGAATAGACGAACTCGTCACCCTTTTCGCCATTCGCTTCCTCGAAGCCGACGGAGAAGGTCATCAGATCGTTCTGACCCTGTTCGGCCAGTAGGCCGGTAATGATGCTGGAGTCCACACCGCCAGAGAGCAGCACGCCGACGGGTACATCTGCCACGGTGCGGCGCTTTACCGCCGTGCGCAGCGAATCCAAAACCAGGTCTCGCCAGTCCTCACGTGACAGACCTGCCATATAGGCATCACGCTCATAGGGCGGGTTCCAGTAACGGGTGTCCGTCTCGCGGCCATCGGGTTCGATTACGCGGATGGTTGCCGGCGGGAATTTCTTCACGCCGTTCAGAATCGTGCGCGGTGGCGGCACCACGGCGTGGAAGCTCATGTAATGATGAAGTGCGATACGGTCGATGGAGGTATCGATGCCGCCGCCCTGAACGAGCGCGGGCAGGGACGAGGCAAAACGGACTGCGCCCTCCACATTCGCCAGATACAGCGGCTTGATGCCGAAGCGGTCGCGGGCCATCACCACGCGGTTCGTGTCACGCTCATGGATGACGAAGGCGAACATGCCATGGAAGCGGTTGACGCACTCTTTGCCCCAGGCGTGCCACGCCTTCAGGATGACTTCCGTATCTCCATGCGAGAAGAAGCGGTAACCTTCCGCCTCCAGATCAGCCCGCAGTTCGGGATAGTTGTAGATGCAGCCGTTGAAGGCAATCGTCAGGCCGAGTTCGCCATCCACCATGGGCTGGCGTGCCTTTTCTGAAAGATCGATGATCGACAAGCGCCGATGCGCAAGTGCAGTCGAACCATGAATGACGAGACCTGAACCATCCGGCCCGCGAGGCGCGATCGCCTCCATCATTCTGGCCTGTACCATGGGGGAGGGCTGGGTGCCGTCGAACCGAATTTCTCCGCAGATGCCACACACTGTTCTGTCCTTACCTCGCTGTCTTCATCGCATTTCACCCCGAAATTCGAGGCAATGAGACGTCAGGCCCGCGTTTGAGACGGGCCTGCACAGGAGGCCAAACGAGAAAATGCGCGTTTGGTTGCGATTTTTCTGGAACAGAATCCGCTTAGAGACTTCGCGTTCTCAAGCTGGACGGCTGCCGCCGGTACTGGATTTCGTCGCGGCGAACCGGAATTGCGCCAGCGTTTCCGGTTTCATTTCAATGGAAAAACCGGGCATGGAAGGCGGCATATAGGCGGCGTTTTCGATACGGCACGGGTCGAGGAAATGCTCATGCAGATGATCGACATATTCGATGACGCGGCCTTCCTTGGTGCCGGACACCGCCACATAATCGATCATCGAAAGGTGCTGCACATATTCGCAAAGCCCAACACCACCGGCATGCGGCCACACCGGGAGCCCAAACTTGGCAGCAATCAGCAGAACTGCCAGAACCTCGTTCAGACCGCCCATGCGGCAGCTGTCGATCTGCACGATATCGATGGCGCCTTCCGCGATGAACTGCTTGAACATGATGCGGTTCTGGCACATCTCGCCGGTTGCCACCTTAACCGGCGCAATGGACTGGCGGATCTTGCGGTGACCGGCCACATCGTCCGGGCTTGTCGGCTCTTCGATAAAGAAGGGCTTGCAGAAGGAAAGCTGCTTCACCCAGTCTATGGCCTGATCAACTTCCCAGACCTGATTGGCATCGATCATCAGGTAGCGGTCTGGGCCAATCACTTCGCGGGCAATGCGCAGCCGTCGAATATCGTCCTCCAGATCGCGGCCGACCTTCATCTTGATGTGGTTGAAGCCCGCGTCGATTGCCTCCTGGCACAGTCGGCGCAACTTTTCATCGTCGTAACCCAGCCATCCGGCAGAGGTGGTGTAGCAGGCGTAACCTTCGCGTTCGAGGGTGGCGATGCGCTCTACCTTGCCCGCTTCGGCTCGTTTCAGGATCTCGATGGCTTCGTCGCGGGTCAGCGCGTCGGTCAGATAACGGTAGTCGACGATATCGGCGATATCTTCCGGCGTCATCTCGGCCACCAGCCGCCAGACGGGTTTGCCTTCCTGTTTTGCAAAAAGATCCCAGAAGGCGTTGACCACGGCACCGGTTGCCAGATGCATGGCGCCCTTGTCCGGCCCGATCCAGCGCAACTGGCTATCGCCCGTCAGATGGCGCCAGAACTTGCCGGGTGCCGCCTTGAAGGTCGCAAGATCGGCTCCGACCACTAGATGGCGCATCGCGTCGATGGCCATGCAGCAGATGTCATTGCCACGGCCGATGGTGAAGGTCAGGCCATGCCCGGCAAGGCCGGGCACGTCCGTTTCGAGGATCACATAGGCTGCCGAATAATCGGGATCCGGGTTCATGGCATCCGAACCGTCAAGGCTCTGTGATGTCGGGAACCTGAGATCGACGATCCGCATGTCGGTTATCTTGGCCATGCTCATTCTCCGGGCAGCTTTATGAGGAAGAGACGATCAGGTATCGGCGCGGCTTATGTATCGGCGCGGAAAGTCTGCTTCTGGGTGCCGAGGCCTTCAATGCCGAGCTCGACCACATCGCCGGGCTTCAGGTAACGCGGTGGCTTCAGGCCCATGCCGACGCCCGGAGGCGTGCCGGTGGAAATCACATCGCCCGGATGCAGGCTCATGAACTGGCTGAGATAGGACACGAGGAAAGCCACGCCATAAACCATGGTGGCGGTGGAGCCGTTCTGCATGGTTTCGCCGTTGACCTTCAGCCACATGTTGAGGTTCTGCGGATCGGCAACTTCATCCTTTGTCACCAGCCAGGGGCCTATGGGGCCGAAGGTGTCGCAGGATTTACCCTTGGTCCACTGGCCGGAACGCTCGGTCTGGAAAGCGCGCTCGGACACATCGTGACTGACGCAGTAGCCAGCCACGTAATCCAATGCTTCCGCTTCGGACACGTATTTCGCTTTTTTGCCGATGACGATGCCAAGCTCGACTTCCCAGTCCGTCTTTTCAGAGCCGAGCGGGATCAGCACATCGTCGTTCGGGCCGCAGATGGCGGAGCTTGCCTTCATGAAGATGACTGGCTCCGGCGGAACCGCCATGCCGGATTCTGCGGCGTGATCCGAATAGTTAAGGCCGATGCAGATGAACTTGCCGGTATTGGCGACGCAGGGGCCAAGACGTTCGGAAGCTGCCACTTCCGGCAGAGAAGATGCGTCCAGGGCAGCCAGCTTTGCCAGATTGGCCGGGTCCAGCACGGAGCCGGAAAGATCGGCCACATGAGCGGAAATATCGCGGATCTTGCCATTGGCATCCACCATGGCCGGACGTTCGGAACCGGGCGCGCCGTAACGAAGCAGTTTCATGTTCAAGTCCTTCTTGATGCGTGATTCAGATGGTCCAGCCGCCATCGATGGCGATGGCCTGGCCGGATGTGTAGGTGGCACCCGCCAGATAGACAGCGAGGTCTGCAATCTCTTCCGGGTCGCCAATGCGGCCGATCGGCTGGCGAGCCACGAAGGCTGCGCGGGCCTTTTCATAATCGCCCTGCGCACGCAGGCGTTCCTGCAGGGAGGGGCTGTCGACCGTGCCGGGGCAGATGGCGTTGCAGCGAATATTGTGCGCCACATAGTCGGCGGCGACGGCCTTGGTGAGACCGATCACGGCTGCCTTCGAGACGCCATAGGCGAAACGGTTTGGCACGCCCTTGATGCTGGAGGCGACGGAGGACATGTTGATGATCGCGCCATCCTTGCGCTCGATCATGCCCGGAAGCACGGCGCGAATGGTGCGGATCATCGCCTTGACGTTGAGGTCGATCGCAAAATCGAGGTCGCTATCCTTCATTTCGAGGATGGAGCCGCCGTGGACGACGCCTGCACAATTGAACAGCACATCCACCTGCCCGATGGACTCGACGCAGGCCGTCACGGCTGCCTCATCCAGCACGTCGAGCGTACGGGTTCTCAGGCCGCCGAGCTTGGGCAATTCCTTCAGCGTCTTCTCGTTGATATCCGTCGCATGAACCGTGGCACCCGCCTTGGCGAAGGCGATCGCGCTTGCGCGACCGATGCCTTGCCCTGCAGCGGTGATGAGTACCGTCTTCCCTCTCAGATCCGCCATGTTCGTCTCTTCTCCCGGCTCTCTGGCCTCTTTGTCGTAATGGCGCAGATTTTCCCCTCGCAGATCTGTTTGCAAGGACGATTTATGCAAAATCCGTCACACGCTGATCATTGCCTTCACAACGCCCGCAGCAGGGTCGGTCAGGCCACCGAAAAGCTGCGGTACGTCCGAGAGGTTCATGCGATGGGTGATCAGCGCATCCGGCACTTCGCCTGCACGCATGGCGGCCATCACATATTCGAAGTCTGAAATCGTGGCGTTACGGCTGCCGAGCAGTGTCGTCTCGCGCTTGTGGAATTCCGGATCGTTGAAGGTAATGTCGGATGCCACGATGGAAACCAGAACATAGGTGCCCGCATGGGCGACGAAGCCGAAGCCGCGCTCTATAGCCTTCGGGTTGCCGGTCGCATCAAATACGGCTTCGAAGAAATTGCCGTCGGTAATCTCGGAAAGCTGTTCCCGATCGCCCTCGCCAAGCTGCACCAGCGAGGTGATGCCGAGGTGATCGCGCGCGAAATCCAGCCGATCCTGGCGGCTGTCGATCAGCGTCACATCCGAACCCTCCAGCTTTGCAAACAGAGCGACGGCGAGACCGATCGGACCCGCGCCCGCGATCAGCACCTTCTCGCCGCCGCGCAAGCCTGCACGCCGCACCGCATGCGCGCCGATGGCCAGAAACTCCACCATGGCGGCCTGATCCAGCGTCAGGCCATCGGCCTTGATCAGGAACTCCTCAGGCAGGCAGAGATACTCCGTCATCCCGCCATCCCGATGAACGCCCAGCACGCCGATATTGCGGCAGCAATTGGTACGGCCCTTGCGGCAGGCATCACAGGTTCCGCAGGAAATGTAGGGGATGATGGATACCGTATCGCCCGTCTCGAAGCGGCTCCCCTCTGCCGGTTCCACAATCGTTGCCGCCAGTTCGTGTCCCATCACGCGCGGATACGAGAGATAGGGCTGATTGCCGGTAAAGATGTGCAGATCGGTGCCGCAGACGCCGACGCGACGAATGCGCACCAGTGCCTCGCCCGCAGCGGGAACGGGCTTGTCCCGTTCGATGGCGGACAGGCTTCCGGGGGTATCGCAGACGATGGTCAGCATGGTCTTATCCGTTCAGTCGATAGAAGGTGGAAGCATTGCCGCCAAAGACGGCCTGATGGTGCTCGACGGGCACAATATCCCGGCACTGATCATGCCAGCCTTGATAGTCACCTGCCAGACGCAAGACCGGCCAGTCACTTCCCCAGAAGGTGCGCTCAGGTCCAAATAGATCAAGAATGGTTTCCGCATAGGGCCGGATCGCCTGGGGCTTCTGGTCGCCTGCTTCCGTCAGCAAGCCGGACAGCTTGCAGGAGACGTTCGGAAGGTGGCTCAATGCCTCCATGCCCTTGCGCCACAGGCTAATCTTGCCCTCTGCGATATAGGGCTTGGCGCCATGGTCGATGACGATGCGAAGTTGCGAATGCTGTTTTGCAAATTCGTGGAAATGCGGCAGATGCGGCGGCAAGATGAGTGCATCAAAGGCGAGATCATGCTCGATCATGGTCTCTATTGCGGGTTCGACAGCGGAATCGCAGATCCACCTCAGATCGCTGATGCCCTGCAGCATGGGGCGCAGGCCTTTGAGCTTCGGATGCTTTGCAAACTTGCCAACGCGCTCTGCCGCATCCGGCGCTTTCAGATCAGTCCAGCCCACCACGCCCTTGATGAAGGCGTGGTGATCTGCCAGATCCAGCATGTAGGCTGTATCGTCTTCGCTCTCACGCGTCTGGACCAGTATCGTGCCATCCGCTTGGGCCACTTTCAGCAGCGGCTTGAGATCCGACGGTTCGAAATCGCGGAAGATTGGTTCCAGATCCGGCGTCGGCCATTCGCCTACGCGGTCCGCCATTCGCCAGAAATGCTGGTGCGCGTCAATCACCGGCATGCGCTCAGGCTCCATCACCCGGAACCGGGGCGCCCTCGGCGATCAGGCCGCGCTTCTTGAGGTTGGACCAGAAGGAGGCCGGGATGTCTTCCTCGAACCAGGCGGCATTGGCCTTCAACTGTTCGCCATTGCGCGCACCGGAGACAATGGTGAGGGAGGCCGAATGGGCCAGCGGAAACTGCAGGGCTGCGGCCTGCATGCTCACGCCTTCTTCCTCGCAGGCGGCCTGTAGCGAATCCACCCGCGCCAGCAGCTCCGGCGGTGCGTCCGTGTAATTGAATTTCCTGTTGCCCGCCAGAATGCCGGAATTGAAGGCACCGGCGATCACGATGCCGACGCCTTTTTTGGCGCAGTCATCCATGAAGGTCAGGCTTTGCTGCTCCAGCAGTGTGTATCTTCCCGCCAGCATGCAGATGTCGATGTCGGCCACCTGCATGGCATCGCGAATGATCTCCCATTCGTTGACACCAAGGCCAATCGCGCGGGTTGAGCCTTCCTCGCGCAGCTTGCCAAGCGCCTTGAACCCGCCGCCTTCGGTCAACTGGCTCCAGTACTGCTCGTGTTGCTCGCCATGGGTCACGGTTCCGATGTCGTGCACATAGAGAATGTCGGGCTTGAGAATGCCCAGCCGCTGCTGGCTTGCCTCGAAGGAGCGCATGACGCCGTCATAGGTATAGTCGAACACCGGGCGAAACGGCAGCGGTTCTGCATAGCCCTGTTCTTCCGGACCGACGCTCTCGTCCGGTACCATCACACGCCCGACCTTGGTGCTCACGACATAATCTTCGCGCGGAAGATCAGTCAGCATCGTTCCGAGCCGTCGTTCGGAACGGGTGAAGCCGTAAAACGGAGCCGTATCGAAGTAGCGCAGCCCTGCATCCCAGGATGCCGTGAAGGCGCTCTTGGATTCGTCATAGGATGTCACACGGTAGAGATTGCCCATCTGGGCACAGCCGAGGCCCATGCCAGTCAGGCTGACACCGGTACGTGCATGAATGTGTCGATCGGTAATGTTCATCCGAGGTCTTCCTCCGGCCCGACATGTCACATTTGCCAGGCATTCTCCCTTGGAGGCTAGTGGTACGCGCGCTGACGAAACTGGTCAAGCCAATTTCGAAATGCCTTCGGTCGCCACATGCAGGTTTGATGATAGATCTTGTAATTCAATGCATCTATGCCGGTCTTGCCAGTTTATTTTTCCATGCCTATGGTAAGGCCAAATCATCGAGAGCCGTCATGAACAGTATCCGGCCCGTCGAGCGACGGCTTTACCAGCAGGTAGCGGACCAGATCCGCGCCTTGATCCAGACGGGGCATTTCCGGCTGGGGCAGCGCTTGCCTGCGGAGCGGGAACTCGCTCAACAGTTGGGGGTTTCACGGCCGTCTCTTCGCGAGGCCCTGATTGCGCTTGAGATCGAAGGTGCCGTCGAGATCCGCATGGGGTCCGGCATCTATGTCAGCTCCAGCACCGAGCGCCGTAGCGTTTCAAGCTCAATCGGCGAAAGCCCGGTCGAGCTGATGGAGGCCCGGGCTATGGTCGAGAGCACGATCATTGTACAGGCCTGCGCGCGAATAACACTGGAGGGTTTGAAATCCGTTCGCCAGATTCTTGAAAGCATGCGCACCGATGTTGCCGAGGGGCGCAAGCCCGTTGAACTGGACCGTCAATTTCACCTCACTATCGCGCAGCAGGCTGGAAACGGTGTTTTGACGCGACTTGTCGGTGATCTCTTCGATGAGCGGCATAGCCCACTGGCAACACAATTGCGCGAGCATTTTGAGACGCCGGACACCTGGAGTCTGGCTCTTTCCGAGCACGAGGCGATTTTTGCCGCGCTCGAAGCCCGCGATCCGCTTCTGGCGCAGGTAGCCATGCACCGTCATCTGGAACAATCCAAACGCCGCTGGCTCGACAGTGAACCGCGTTAGAGCATCGGGCGAGAAAGTGGAATCCGGTTTTTCGCTAAACCGATGCGTCAACAAAAAATTTAGAGCGGCGGGCCGTTTCCGATTAGTCGCCCGACGCTCTAGCCGATTTCTTCAACGCATTTCCGGACGCAAAACCGATCGACACTTTTGCTGGAAATGCTCGCTGAACCAAGGACCTCCGGGGAGGAGGAAGACATCATGAGTGATACTGTTTCGCCTACTATTCTGCTCAACGAAATCGACGATGTGGCTGTAGCCCGCCGCGCCATTCCTGCCGGACAACCGATCGGTTATCGTGATCTCAACGCGCGCGAACTGATTGCTCGCGGCCACAAGGTTGCCATTCGGTCCATTCCCTCGGGTCATGAAGTGCGCAAATACGGCCAGATCATTGGTCTCGCCACGCAGGATATCGAAGCAGGATCGGCCGTTCACCTGCATAATCTCGCCATGCTGCCCTCCGAGCACGAGCATCAATTCTGTGTCGATATCGAGGAAAAGGGCATGGTGCCGTTAGAAGAGCGCCGCACCTTCATGGGCTATGATCGCGGCATCGGCGGCGCTGGCACGCGCAACTATATCGGCATCATCTCGTCGGTGAACTGTTCCGCCACCGTCTCGCGCTACATTGCCGATTACTTCAATCGCATGGGCGGGCTGGAAGGCTTCGAGAATGTGGATGGCGTCGTGGCGCTGACGCATGGCGGCGGCTGCGCGCTGAACAATAAATCGGAAGGGTATCGGCTGCTCATCCGCACCATTCAGGGCTATGCGCGCCACCCCAATTTCGGCGGCATCCTGATGATTGGTCTTGGCTGCGAGACGAACCAGATCGCGCCGATCCTCGAACATTACAAAATGGAGGAGGGGGATCGGCTGCGCACGATGACCATCCAGCAATATGGCGGTACAAAGAAGACCATCGATGCGGCCATCGCGATGATCAAGGAAATGCTTCCATCAGTGAATGCCGCGCAACGCACGCCGCAGCCGCTTTCCAAGCTGAAGCTGGCGCTGGAATGTGGTGGCTCCGACGGCTATTCCGGCATTTCGGCCAATCCGGCGCTGGGTTATGCTTCGGATCTCATCGTGCGCCATGGCGGGACCACCGTTCTGTCCGAAACGCCAGAGATTTATGGCGCCGAGCATCTTTTGACGCGCCGTGCGGTGACGCCCGCTGTTGCCCAGAAGCTGCTAGACCGGATCGACTGGTGGCGGGATTACACAGCCCGCAACGGTGATGAGCTGAACAATAATCCATCCCATGGCAACAAGCTCGGAGGCCTGACCACCATTCTGGAAAAGTCGCTCGGTGCCGTTGCCAAGGGGGGCTCCATGCCGCTGAAGGCGGTCTACGAGTTTGCCGAAACGGTCACTGAACCTGGATTCGTCTTCATGGATACGCCCGGTTACGATCCGGTTGCCGTGACGGGCCAAGTGGCGGGCGGCTGTAATGTCATCTGTTTCACCACGGGCCGCGGCTCGGTTTCCGGTTTCAAGCCTTCGCCTTGCATCAAGATTGCAACCAATACCGACATGTATGAGCATATGAAGGAGGATATGGATCTGAACTGCGGCGGTATCGTCACGGGGGACGAAACCATCGAACAATCCGGTGAACGCATCTTTGAACAAATCCTTGCCGTCGCATCTGGCCAGAAGACACTCAGCGAGATCTACGACTACGGCGACAATGAATTCGTGCCGTGGCAGGTCGGAGCTGTTACATAAGTCGTCACTAATATATTCGTAATCACTGTTGCAAACGCCATTGGTGCTTCCCACTTCTCTGTTCGCGGTCAAAGGGCCGCGGACGTTCTGGAGGCATCAAAAATGGCAGGTGCAGGTACGAAGGCTCAATTCGGTTTTTCGTCTGGGAATTCCCGCCGGGCTCATGCCACGGGCGCGCTGGACGCGGAAAAACTGCGCCGGATCGGGCGGCTTGTGCGCCTTGCCCGTGTCATGGATACGGCCATCCGCATCCCGGGTGTCGGCATTCGTTTTGGCGCCGACTCCATTCTCGGTCTTCTGCCCGTGGTGGGCGATGCGAGCGGTGCGCTGATCGGCGTCTTCATCATCAACGAGGCACGACGGCTTGGCCTGCCGAACGACAAGCTTCTGAAGATGGCGGGAAACATCGGCGCCGATGCAGTGCTCGGCAGCGTGCCGCTGCTGGGCGATGTCTTTGACGTCTACTTCAAGTCCCACCGCCGCAACGTGCAGATGATCCTCGATCATTTTGGCGTAAGCCGAGAGCAGGCGATGAGAGCGTCTCGCTGATCAATTCGACGTCAGCGATCCATACAGCACAATAAACAAGTAGAGGCTGAAGGCGCCAAGCGCGAAGATGATGAAGAAGGTAACGATACCGCGTCCTGCCCGCTGCTTTCGCACTGCTGCCGGGCGGCTGTCTTCGGGGTTCGTGATGGGATCGTTTTCGGGCTTCATGTTCATGGGCTCACCTCTCTTCAAAGAGAGCCAACAAGCAATGCCCGCTTGAGTTTCAGGCGGGCATTTTTCTGCGCCGCAGAAGGAAATAGACCGCACCCGCAGACATGGCAGCCAGGCTGTACCAGGTCAGCGCATAGACCAGATGGCTGTTGCGAAAATTCACGATCGTGAGCCCGCCCACTGGAAAGCCACCCGGATTGGGTGTCGCGTCCGCGTCAATGAAATAGGGAGCGACATTTGTGAGGCCGCGTGCCTTGGCGATCGCCTCCACGTCGCGGGAGTACCACCGGTTGGCTGACGGATCGTTGGCACGCAGAAAGCCGCCTTTCGGCTCGCTCAGCCGCAGGAGGCCTGTCACGGTAACAGGATTTTCATATTGCGCTTGCCCGCGGGCCGCAGGATCACGCTTCTCTTTCGGCACGAAGCCGCGATTGATGAGGACGATCCCCTGATCTGCTGTCTCAAGCGGTGTGACCACCCAGAAACCGGGGCCGAGTTCGGTCACGGCCTGAACGAACTCTTCCTTGTCGTTCAACAGGCGGCCCGTTGTCGTCACGCGCTTGTATTCGTCATTCGCCGCGTTGACGCTTGTCGATGGGGGAGGGGCGGGAACCGGTTCCGCATGAACACGGGCATCGACGCGGGCAATCAGATCCAGTTTCCAGAACAGGCGTTGTACCTGCCAGGTGCCGAGGGCCAGAAAAACGAGAACGAGGCCCGCCATGATGGCCGCAAAGGCTGTATGGCGTTTTGCGGTCGTCGGGCGGGCCTCGGTCATGACGTTTTACTCTGCTGCAAAACCTGCCCGTCAGGGCATGTTCTTCATCATTTCAGGGTTCATCGGCATCATGTTCGTGTTCAGGTGGTGCATGACCCACATGGAGCCTGCCAGCATGATTACCACGATGATAATGGTGAAGATCATAGCCAGCATGGTCCACCCGCCTTCCGAACTGGTGTTCATGTGCAGGAAGTAGATCATGTGGACGACCATCTGAATGCCGCCGAAAATGATGATGATGCCAACGGTCAGCGCGCGGCTTTCCAGCACATCGCCCATGACCAGCCAGAATGGAATGGCGGTCAGGATGACAGACAGGATGAAGCCGGTCATGTAGCTCTTGAAGCTGCCATGAGCCGCCTCGTGACCGTGGCTGTGAGCATGATGCGTGTTATGGGCGCTCTCATGCGCCGGTGCGTGAGGGTGCGAACTCATCCGAGCACTCCAACCAGGTAAACGAGGGAGAAGACGCCGATCCAGATCACGTCAAGGAAGTGCCAGAACATGGACAGGCACATCAGACGGCGGCGGTTTTCTTCGATGAGGCCGAATTTCGCGACCTGCACCATCAGTGTAACGAGCCAGATGCAGCCGAAGGTGACGTGCAGACCGTGGGTTCCGACCAGCGTGAAGAACGCAGACAGGAAGGCCGAGCGCTGCGGTGTCGCGCCTTCATGGATCAGGTGATAGAACTCATAGAGCTCGATCCCCAGGAAGGCGAGGCCGAAGAGGCCGGTGATACCCAGCCACATCAGGGTGCCGCTCTTGTCACCCTTTTCCATCCGCAACATGGCAAAGCCATAGGTGATGGACGAGAAGAGCAGCATGGCGGTGTTGATGGCCACCAGCTTGAGATCGAAGAGATCGGCTGGCGATGGTCCGGCCGCATAATTGCGACCGAGGACTGCGTAGGTTGCAAAGAGCACTGCAAACATCAGGCAGTCGCTCATCAGGTAGATCCAGAAGCCCAGATTGGTGCTGTTTTCCGGATGATGTTCTTCCGTCAGGTAGAAGACGGGCTTTTCGGACGTCGCCGCTTGTGTGTTGCTCATGGTGATCAGGCCTGTTCCGCAAGCTGCTTGGTCCGGGCGTTCTCCGTCGCAACGACGGTTTCAGCCTGAATGTAGTAGTCACGCTTGTAGTTGAAGGTATGTGCGATCGACACCACCAGGATGGCGAGGAACGACAGGGCTGCGAGCCACCACATGTACCAGATCAATCCGAAGGCCAGCGTGACGCTGAACGCCGAGAGGATGACACCTGTTCCGGTGTTCTTTGGCATGTGGATCGGCTTGAAACCTTCCAGCGGACGCACATAGCCGCGGTTCTTCATGTCATACCAGCCGTCATGATCGTAAACGACGGGCGTGAAGGCGAAGTTGTATTCCGGCGGCGGCGAGGACGTGGACCACTCCAGCGTACGGCCATTCCACGGATCGCCCGTCGTATCCCGCAACTGTTCGCGCTTGAAGAAGCTGACGACAAGCTGGATCACGAAGGAAGCGATACCAAGCGCGATTAGGAAGGCACCAAAGGCTGCGATGATGAACCAGATCTGCAGAGACGGATCCTCGAAGTGGTTGACGCGGCGCGTAACACCCATCAGGCCGAGAACGTACAGCGGCATGAAGGCGAAGTAGAAGCCGGTCAGCCAGAACCAGAAGGACATCTTGCCCCAGAACGGATCGAGACGGTAGCCGAAGGCCTTCGGGTACCAGAAGTTGATGCCCGCCAGCAGGCCAAACACCACGCCGCCGATGATCACGTTATGGAAGTGCGCGATCAGGAACAGCGAGTTGTGCAGCACGAAGTCGGCCGGAGGAATGGCCAGCATGACGCCGGTCATGCCACCGATGACGAAGGTCACCATGAAGCCGATCGTCCAGTACATCGGCACTTCGTAGCGAATACGGCCGCGATACATGGTGAAGAGCCAGTTGAAGATCTTCGCGCCGGTCGGGATCGAGATGATCATCGTCGTGATGCCGAAGAAGGCATTGACGCTTGCGCCCGAACCCATGGTGAAGAAGTGGTGCAGCCAGACGATATAGGACAGGATCGTGATGACGACCGTGGCGTAAACCATCGAGGCGTAACCGAAGAGGCGCTTGCCAGAGAAGGTCGAGACGATTTCCGAGAAGATACCGAAGGCCGGCAGGATGAGAATATAGACTTCCGGATGGCCCCAGATCCAGATGAGGTTGACATACATCATCGGGTTGCCGCCCAGATCGTTGGTGAAGAAGTTCGTGCCAACGTAGCGGTCAAGGGTCAGGAGGACGAGTGTTGCCGTCAGGATCGGGAAGGATGCCACGATCAGAACGTTCGTGCAGAGCGATGTCCAGGTGAAGATCGGCATCTTCATCATGGTCATGCCGGGCGCACGCATCTTCACGATCGTTGCGATGAGGTTGATACCGGAAAGCGTCGTTCCGACACCGGCGACCTGCAGGCCCCAGATATAGTAGTCGACGCCGACCCCCGGCGAATAGTCGGCACCCGACAGCGGCGGGTAGGCCAGCCAGCCGGTCCGGGCGAATTCACCGACGAAAAGCGACATCATGATGATGACAGCACCTGCCGTGGTCATCCAGAACGAGAAGTTGTTCAGGAAGGGGAAGGAAACGTCGCGCGCGCCGATCTGCAGCGGCACCACGTAGTTCATGATCCCCGTCACCAGCGGCATGGCAAAGAAGAAGATCATGATCACGCCGTGGGCGGTGAAGATCTGGTCGTAATGGTGCGGCGGCAAATAGCCTTGGTTCTCACCAAAGGCAATCGCCTGCTGGGTGCGCATCATGACGGCGTCGGCAAAGCCGCGCATCAGCATGACGAGCGACAGGATGACGTACATGATGCCGATCTTCTTGTGATCGACGCTGGTGAACCAGTCGTTCCAGAGATAGCCCCAGAGGCGGAAATAGGTGATCGCGCCGACGACGGCGCCGCCGCCAAGGACGACGACCACGAAAGTCGCCAGAATGATCGGGTCATGGGTAAAAGCGAGTGAGTTCCATGACAACCGTCCGAAAATGAATTCCATCAGGTTTGTGTTCGTAAACATGGCAGTTTCCAATTACCTATCCAGCCTGATCAAGGCTTCGGGTTCGTGTTGAGCTGGTCTGGCGCTGCGCCGTGGCCTTCATGGCCTGCAGGGGCTCCAGCCGGCGCATTCACGCCTTCAGCTTGCGTCGGCTCCTTGGCACCATGGCCGGTCGCCGGATGTGTCGCGCCCGGGCCTGAATCTGCGGCCCAACGGGTATCGTATTCGAGACGCTTGCGGTTCTCGTGGCTGTCCTTGCCAGCGCCACCCATCATGTCGATGTGCATCATTTCATTGGCGCACATCTGGCCGGGCTTGACGCAGAGATTGAGGATGGCGTCGTAGAGGCCGTTCTCAACCGATGCAAAGTAGGTCACGGGAACGCGGCTGCTCGGGCGTTCCAGCTTCAGATACGCATCACGGTTCAGGGCGGATCCCTGTCCCTTCACACGTGCGACCCATTGTCCGAAATTGTCGTTCGACATGCCGTGGAACTTGAAGCGCATGCCGGAGAAACCGTCGCCACTATAGTTGGCGGAGAAGCCTTCGTAGACGCCTTCCTTGTTCATGACCGCATGAAGCTTGGTCTGCATGCCGGGCATGGCATAGATCTGGCCTGCAAGAGCGGGAATGTAGAAGGAGTTCATGACCGTCGAGCCGGTGATCTTGAACTCGATCGGCGTATCGATCGGCGCAGCAATTTCGTTCACTGTCGCGATACCCTGCTCCGGATAGAGGAAGAGCCACTTCCAGTCGAGTGCTACGACCTCGATTGTGATCGGCTTGGTTTCCGGGGTCACCGGACGGTTGGCGTCGATGCGGTCCAGCGGGCGGTATGGGTCCAGCCTGTGCGTGCTGACCCAGGTAACGGCACCGAGCGCAATGATGATGGCAAGCGGCGCTGCCCAGATCACTACTTCCAGACGCGTGGAGTGGTGCCATTCCGGATCGTACTTGGCGTTGATGTTCGAGCGGCGATAATGCCACGCGAAGTAAAACGTCAGGCAGATCACCGGAATGATGATCAGCAGCATCAGCACCACCGAAACGATGATGAGATCGCGCTGTTGCGTGGCGATATCGCCGGACGGTGACATCACGACGAGGTCACAGCCCGACAGGGCGAGAGGTAGGGCGAGGGCACTAAGCCGGCGAATGAGCTTCATCAACCGTGGCATCTTTCAATTTCGAAATTTGCGTTTTGTCTACTTGCGACTAACGCACTGAGGCGAAGCTCCCTATGAGGTCTTTCGTCGCAGTGCAAAAACAATTTAGTGCGGCGCAATAAACATCTGTGGTTCAATGCGCAATACCCTCAACTTACCCTGCAGAGGATAGTTCAGAACTCAATTCTCTGTGTGAAAGCGGAGAAATAGTCCTGAAGTTGCGCGAGGAAAGCGCACTCAACGCACAAATTTTCGGTTTACGGCAAGACCGCACTTGATATGCGGCAAATATGTATCATCCTCACTGACGGGGAGGCGACTATTCGCCGCATAAGAGGAGTGCATTCATGTCCGTAGCCAGTCATCCGACATCAGCCCATTTCGAGCGGGACGCTCGCCAGATGCACGATGACAAGCCGCTGTCGCCCGGCAGCATTGCCATCGGTGTGATCATTGGCCGCATGTCGGAATTCTTCGATTTCTTCGTGTACGGCCTCGCATCCGTTCTCGTTTTCCCGCGTCTCATCTTTTCCTTCGCCGCCGATCCGGTCACGGCAACGCTTTATTCCTTTGCCGTCTTTTCCCTGGCCTTCCTCGCGCGTCCCATTGGTTCGCTCGTCTTCATGTGGGTTGACCGCACCTATGGACGGGGCATGAAGCTGACCATTGCGCTTTTCATTCTCGGTGGGTCGACGGCCTCCATGGCCTTCCTTCCGGGTTATGAATCGATCGGCGTCTGGGCCGTGGCTTTGCTGGCTCTCTTCCGGCTTGGTCAGGGCTTTGCGCTTGGCGGTGCCTGGGATGGCATGGCTTCCCTGCTCGCCCTGAATGCGCCGAAATCCGAACGCGGCTGGTGGGCCATGGTGCCACAGCTCGGTGCGCCTATCGGCTTTGCGCTGGCAAGCGCCCTTTTCGGCTATTTCTACACCAGCCTGTCGGATGCGGACTTCCTGTCCTGGGGCTGGCGCTATCCGTTCTTCGTCGCCTTCGCCATCAACGTGGTCGCGCTTTTTGCCCGCCTGCGTATCGTTGCCAGCCGCGAATTCGGCGAGCTGTTCGAAAACCATGAATTGAGCCCGAGCCCGGTTCTGGAAACGCTGCGTGTTCATGGCCGTGATGTCCTGCTGGGAGCATTTGCGCCGCTGGCCAGCTTTGCCATGTTCCACCTGGTCACCATCTTCCCGCTCACCTGGGTTTTCCTGCGCGGTGGACAGTCCGCAGGCGAATTCCTCTTCGTGCAGATCCTGGGAGCCTTCGTCGGCATCGGTTCTGTGGTTATCTCGGGTGCCATTGCAGACCGTATCGGCCGCCGTCGCCAGTTGATGATCGGTGCCGTGCTCATCGCGATCTTCAGCTTCTCGGCTCCCTTCCTGCTGGAAGCAGGCGGCAAGGGTCAGGATGCCTTCATCATCCTCGGCTTTGCGATCCTCGGCCTCTCCTTTGGTCAGGCGTCCGGTGCCGTTTCCTCGCGGTTCTCCCTGCGCTACCGTTACACGGGCTCGGCCCTGACATCCGACCTGGCATGGCTGGTTGGCGCCGGGTTCGCCCCGCTTGTGGCGCTCGGTCTCGCATCGAAATTCGGCATCATCTTCATCGGTGGTTATCTGATCTCCGGTGCCATCTGCACCTTCGCTGCGCTGACGCTGAGCCGAATTCTCGATAGCTCGGAGCATCAGTCTGCTGCGGAGCGCTGAACCCTTCCAACCTCGACTGAGCGGGCCGCAGAAGTATCGTCTTCTGCGGCCTTTTTTCTTCATCCGACCGTACCGGAGGGCGCGTCTTTTGCATTGCCCGATGAGGGTGGACATGCGACGAGCAATGGGACGTTTCGGGAGGATAGTGATGAACCAGACGCAGACCATGCCGCATTCCATGCTTGTTGACCGCCTCGTAGACGCGATGCGCTCCGGCTCAGTGATCGAGAAGGATGGTTTGAGCGAACCGGAGGCTGGCGCGTTTTATGCCGTACAAAGTGCGGTGACCTCGGCCCTGGGGATCGAGCTCGGCGGCTACAAGTTTTCGATCCGCGAGGGCGTTCTGATCGGTGCGCCTCTGCTGTTCGTGTCCCGTCAGCCGGAGTCAGGCTTCGAGAGCGAGATCAAGGTCGAGATCGAGCTGGCGCTGGTGCTGGGGCAAGATTTGCCGGTTCGATCCGAGGGCTATAGCCGCGGCGAGGTGCTGGAGGCGATCGAAAGCGTGCATATCGGTGTCGAACTGGTGCGCACCCGTTATGTGGGCGGGGCGGGCAGTTCGCTCGGCCTGCTACTGGCGGACTGCATGAGCAATGTCGGCTATCTGGTCGGTCCTGAGCTGGATCGCGCGCTTCTCGACGAAGGTGCCGATCTTGGCCATCTGCGTCTGGAGAATGAAGGGCGGGTGCTGTTCGATGGCGCTGCGGTTCATCCCGACGGCGACGTTCTGAAAAGCGTGGTCCGCTCAGCCAACGAGGGCCTGCCGATGGGCGGGCACCTGAAAAGGGGGCAGGTTCTGACCACAGGAACGCTAAGCGGTGCGCCTGTGATCGAGAAGCCGTCACACTTTACAACCAAGCTCGGCGGGCAGTCTTTTGAAGTCAAACTGAAAACTGCCTGATCCCGTCCTCGCTGCGGAAACCTTTTGCGCCCAAGGGGAGTTAACGCGTGGCTTCCCCTCGCGCAAAAGGTCATAGCTTTGACAGAGTTCACATTCGGTCCGATCCTCCGTTCCACCGAAACCGAGTTTCGCTTCTGGTCGCCGCAATCGCAAACCGTGCAGCTCGTTATCGAAGGCGATGCTCCTGTCGAAATGGAGCCGGTCAAGGATGGATGGTTCTCCTGCACCGTGGTGGGCGCGGGCGCTGGCACGCGGTACGCTTTCCTCCTGCCGGATGGCCTGCAAGTGCCGGATCCCGGATCGCGCTTTCAGCCGGATGACGTTCATGGCGTGAGTGAAGTCATCGACCACTCGGCCTATCGCTGGCGTGCCCGCTCGTGGAAAGGGCGACCGGTCGAAGAACTGGTCTTCTACGAAATGCATATCGGCGCTTTCACGGCTGAAGGTACATTCAAGGCAGCCATCGACAAGCTTGACCATCTGGCAGGCCTTGGCATTACCGCGCTGCAGATCATGCCGATTGCCGATTTTCCAGGGAGTTATGGCTGGGGTTATGATGGCGTCATGCCCTATGCCCCTGAGAGCAGCTATGGTCGGCCAGACGATCTGATGGCGCTGATCGACGCCGCGCACGAGCGCGGGCTCTGCGTCTTTCTCGATGTCGTCTACAATCACTTCGGGCCGGACGGGAATTACCTGCCCGCCTACGCGCCCATTTTCACCGATCACCACAAGACGCCATGGGGCAATGGCATCAATTTCGATGCCGAGCACAGCGAGGCTGTACGCAGCTTCATGATCGAGAACGCCATCTATTGGGTCCGGGATTTCCGTTTCGACGGGCTGCGGCTCGATGCGGTCCATGCCATCAAGGACGACAGTGAAGAGCATCTTCTCAAGGCTCTCGCGCGACGTGTCAGGGCTGAGGCTGGCGACCGCCACGTCCATCTCGTGGTCGAAAACGAGAACAATGACAGCGATCTGCTGGAACGGGATGCGGATGGTCGGCCGATGTATTTCACCGCACAGTGGAATGACGATATCCATCACGTTCTGCATATTGCCGGAACCGGCGAGACCTTCGGCTATTACAAGGACTTCGCGGATGATCCCGCAAAACTTGGCAAAGCGCTGGCGGAGGGCTTCGTCTACCAGGGTGAGATGATGGAATATCGGGGCGAGGCGAGGGGCAAGCCCAGCGCTCACCTTCCGCCGACCGCCTTCATTTCGTTCATGCAGAACCATGACCAGATCGGCAATCGGGCGCTGGGTGACCGGATGATTGCCTCGCAACCGCTTGACAGAATGAAGGCTCTGGCCGTTTGCTATCTCCTGTCGCCGCAACTGCCTATGCTGTTCATGGGGGAAGAGTTCGGCGCGAAACAACCGTTTCCGTTCTTCTGCGACTTCAACGAAGAGCTGAACGAGAAGGTGCGCAAAGGCAGACGGGAAGAGCTCTCCCGCTTGCCCGGCTTCGACGCAGACGATCTGCCGGATCCGACAGCCCGCGACACTTTCGAGATGGCGAAGCTCGATTGGACGGAGCTCTCTTCTTCCGTGTCCCGCGAGATCACGGCTTTCTATCGCAATATCCTCAATGTCCGTCATCGGATCGTGGTGCCACTTCTGGCGAGCGGAAGCACGGCCCCAGCCGCCTACGAGAACCATGGGTCAGCGGTCCTTGTTCGCTGGGATTTTGGCGCCAGACAATTGACGCTGATGGCCAATCTTGCGGACGAGGATGTTTCGTTCGAACCGGAAGGTGACATGATCTTCCAGTTCGGCGCCGTTTCCGGCGGCAAGGCTGGTCCCTGGTCGGTCGTATGGAGTGTGTCGGATGCCTGACGAGAAGCAATCGCGCACTAAGACAGCACCTAGTGATCCAGCGCTTGATGCCCTGGCGCAAAGTCATGGTATTGCGCCCACACGGCCTGAGCCGGATGGGACCGAGGTGCCCGTCAGCGACGAGACGAAGCGCAAGCTACTCGCAGCGCTGAATGTGGATATCGAAGCCGAAAAACTGGACGGAAGCGGGTGCTTTCTGCCCGATTTCTTGAGGGATGCTCCGGTCTGGGGCATTTCCGTTCAGCTCTACGAGCTGCAGTCCCCCAGAAATTGGGGGATCGGTGATTTTGCCGATCTGTCAGAGCTTTGCGCTATGGCAGGTGATTGGGGAGCCGATTTCGTCGGCCTCAACCCGCTCCATGCTCCGTTCCTTGCAGATCCCGCCCGCTGCAGTCCCTATGAGCCGTCCAACAAACGCTGGCTCAATCCGCTTTATATTGCCGTGGACAGACTTGAAGAATGGACGGGATCCGAGGAGGATATAGATGCCATCGCCGCTCTGAGATCCGCTGACCTTGTGGACTACAGGAAGGTTGCGGACCTCAAGATGACAGTCCTGCGTCGCTATTGGCAGGACTGGCGCGGGGGTAACATAAAGACCAGCCTGCTCGATGCATCAAAATTCGAGCAGTTCGAGCTGGCGGGTGGTGAAAGCCTGCGCCTCCATGCGCTTTTCGAGGTGATTTCCGCGGAGCAGGTTCGCACTGGTGGTTCAGCAGGCTGGCGCAACTGGCCGGAGGAACTTCAGGATCCGCAAAACGCAGCGGTTCGCGAGTTTGCTCAGTCTCGCCTGTCGGAAACGGAGTTTTACATCTGGCTGCAATGGATCGCGCATTTGCAGCTGGAGGAGGCGGCTCAGGCTGCCCGTCACGCAGGCCTTCGGATTGGCCTTTATCTTGATCTTGCAGTCGGCGAAGCCCTTGATGGATCCGCAACCTGGAGCGAGCGGGACGTTTATGTCGCCTCCGCGAGTGTTGGGGGGCCGCCTGACCCTTGGGCTATCACAGGGCAGGACTGGCGACTGGCTGCCTATCTGCCCAACCGGATCGCGGATGGCGAGCTTTCACCCTATCGGTCCATGATCGATTCAGCCATGCGCTATGCGGGGGCGATCCGCATCGATCATGCGGCAGCGCTCAGCCGGTTGTTTCTTGTTCCCTTCGATGGAACGCCCGCGGATGGAGCCTATGTGGATTATCCCAAGGCAGATCTCATCAAGGTTTTGCAGGAAGCCTCTCATGCGCACCGGTCCATCGTCATCGGGGAGGATCTTGGAAATCTTCCCGAGGGTCTGAAGGAGGATTTGCAGGACGCCAATATCCTGTCCTACCGGATCTTTTCCTACGAAAAGGATGACGACGGTTTCATTCCAGCGGAAGACTATCCTGAACTCGCGCTCGCCTGTGTATCGACCCATGACCACCAGACACTCGAAGGCTGGTGGAAAGGTGCGGATGTTCAGGCCCGGATCGATCATGATCTGGTCCCGGCGGCACTGGCGCAGAAGGATCTGGACCTGCGCAAGCAGGAACGGCGCGAGATATGCGAACTTCTGGAAAGCGCAGGTTTCAAGGCGCCGGATCCGCAGGAGTTGAAGCTAGATTCGCAAGAGCTGGACCGGTTCATCATCGATTTGCATACGCTTCTGGCGCAAAGCCCGAGCCTGCTCTTCTCCGTCCGTCTCGCTGACCTGACGAAGGAGCCGCAACCGACCAATATTCCGGGCACCAGCACCAGCCATCCGAACTGGCGTACCCGCCTGTCGGTTACGCTGTATGACCTGGATGAGCTACCGCTTGTTCAGGATGTGACGGATGCACTGAGACGCGTAAGGCCGAAGTCATTCTAGGGAGAGCTGTCGACAGGCAGCGCTACCCTGTGATGGTTCCAAACGTGGCAATGGTGTCGGTCTCTGACCTTTCACCATCGGCGCGCTTCGCCTTGATGAATGCATCGCCAATGCCGATCAGGACCGGGTTGTGATAGCCAATTTCGCCCATGGCCTGTGGCATATCGGACAGCATTCCCACCCAGCGCTGTTCGTCGTCACGCGCAATCGAACTAAGGATGACGGCTGGTGTCGACGGGCTCATGCCGAAGCCTGTCAGTTTATCCGTAATGGCTTTTGCTGTACGTCCGCCCATATAGAAAATCGTGGTCACGGACGGGTCCGCCAGCTTTGACCAGTCGAGATCTGTGGGCAATTCGCCTTTCCGCGAATGACCGGTCACGAAACGCACAGACTGCGCATGATCGCGATGCGTCAGGGACACGCCGAGACGCGCCGCCATGGCCGTGGCGGAGGTGATGCCGGGAACGATCTCGACCGGAATGTTTTCCCGTTCCAGGCTTTCGATTTCTTCGCCCGCACGCCCGAAGATCATCGGGTCGCCAGATTTGAGGCGCACGACGCGCTTGCCGGATTTGGCGAGGGCAACCATCGTGGCGTTGATGTCTTCCTGCTTGCAGCTTTCACGGCCACCGCGTTTGCCGACCAGCATGCGCTTTGCTTCGCGCCTTGCCAGTTCCAGCACATCAGATGACACGAGATCGTCGAACAGGATGACATCCGCCGATTGAAGTGCGCGCACCGCCTTCAATGTCAGAAGCTCCGCATCGCCAGGGCCTGCGCCAACCAGGGTCACCTTGCCAGTGCCGGTCTCTGTTTCGCTTGCACGTGCAATAGCCTCCGCTTCACGAACGAGCGTATCGCCTATATTTTCAGCAGGCTTTTCACGGAACACGCGGTCTACGAAGCGTTCCCAGAAGGTGCGGCGCTCGGTTCCAGGGTTCAGCCGCTCGTTGATCGCGCCGCGAATGGACTGCGCGATTTCCGCCCAGCTTTTCAGCGTCGGCGGAAGCAGGGTCTCGATGCGGCGACGGATCGCCTGACCCAGAATGGGCGCCGCGCCATCGGTCGAAATGCCGATGATGACCGGAGACCGGTTGACGATGGAGCCGAACTGGAACTCGCAGAAGGCAGGCTTATCGATGACGTTGACCGGAACACGCGCCGCCTTGGCCGCGCAGTAGAACGCCTTCGCGTCCTCATCCGTTTCGCAGTCGCCAAGCGCGATCGCCGCTCCCACGAAGGAGGTGATCGACCATGGCCTGTCATGATGGGTCAACCGAGGCTGCTGCGACGCTGCGTCGTTCGCCAGCAGTTGTCGAAACGTGTCTGAAAGCTCATCGGCTGGACAATAGAGATCGACGAAAGCGCCGCAGGCTACCAGAAGCTCGGCCTTCCAGGCTGCACCCTCTGAGCCGCCCGCCAAGACAACCCGTCTGTCGGTCAGGTCCAGGAAGACTGGCAATTTTGCAAGCGGCTCCATCCGGGCAGGCGCGCCCCGGCGGCTATCGTTTTGCAAAGGATGCAGTGCGCTCATTTCAGGTCTCCTGCGGGCATTTCTCTCGTTTCTCGGTGCAACGAGTGTCCGGCACGTCTTGATCTTCGCAAATTCCTGCCAGAGGAAGCCACGTCCCGGCAAGGAATAATCCTGCAAAAAGCTTGCCATTCATGGAAAACCGAACCGATCATTCTTAATCATCCGCCGTTTTTCATAGTCCGCAACCCGACCACCGCCTTAGAGCGGGGTTCGACCTGATTGAATCATTCTGCGACAATGGATTTTCGTCAGGATCAAGGATTTTGCCGAAGGGCATATCTGGATATACGTCCGAGGCGAAAGCCGCCGATAGTGGCGAAAATACATGTCGCCCACCGGCCACGCCGCTTTGCCGAGGCAAAGCGACAAGCGTGTCCGGCACTTCAAATGCTTGCCGGATTGCAAGGCAATCCGGCGGGAGGGTTGGCCGAAACCGGCCGTCCACTTTGTCGAAGGGCTTGGGCGTAGCTTAAGGCTACGCCACGCGCCCTTCTCCTCGTGGAACGAACCGGTTTTGGCCAACAGAATTGGTCCAATCAGATCGAACCCCGCTCTAAGCAAGTGTTTTGAACCGACTGTGGTTGAGAAGCCGATTGCGTCCAGCACCCTGACGGCTTTAGGAAGAATGGAAGTCTCTGTCACGAGGGGCTGGACAGTTTTAGCAATCCTTATTATCCGATTAAACGATTAACCTAATCCGGTGCGGTATGAAGCCCAAGCCCAAACTCACTCTGCTGGCCGAAACGTTCAACGTCTCCGTGGCGACGGTGTCGAATGCGTTGTCGGGCAAGGGAAGGATTTCGCCGGACCTTGCGCAACGCATTCGCGACAGGGCCCGTGAGATCGGTTATGTGCCCAGCAGCGCCGGGCGGGCGCTCAGGACAGGTCGCAGCGGCGTATTGGGGCTGGTTCTTCCGGACATTTCCAATCCGCTGTTTCCGCAGATCGCTCAGGCTATCGAGCAGGCCGCATCGACCTGCGGCTACGGCGTCCTGATCGGCGATGCACGCGGCAGCACGGAAGGACAGTCGGAAGCGATCAATCGGCTCCTCGAGCGCGGCGTGGACGGCATGCTGGTGATTCCCAGACGTGGAACCCGGGTAACCGATATCGGACGGCCGCTCGCCATGATCGATTCCCCATCCACGCCCGGCAATACCGTCTCTGCCGATCATCATGACGGCGGTGTGAAGATGGGCGCCTATCTGGCGGAACTCGGTCACCGGCATGTGCTGATCGTCGCGATGAGCTCGCGCTCGATTGTGCAGGCGGATCGGATCGAGGGACTGAAGCAGGGATTGGGTGAACAGGCGCGGGTCGAATTGATCTTCACGGAGGATCTTGCCGAGCAGGACGGAGCCGTTGGCTCTCTTGGGCTCGCTAGTTACGTTGCGCGTGGCGTAACTGCCGTCGCAACACTGTCCGACCTGACCGCGCTGCGAGTGCTGACCGAACTTCAGGGTGCGGGTTTGAGTGTTCCGGACCGCGTCAGCGTCACGGGCTTCGACGACCTGATCTGGTCGTCGGCCATCACGCCGGGTCTGACGACGATGCGGGCCGACATGGCCGAAATCGGACGTATCGTGGTTGAAGCGCTTGTAAAGTCGATCGAACGGCCGGAGCAGGCCGAGCGAACACAAAGCGGAACCGTGAAGGCAAGTCCCGATCGCGTTGCCATGGAACTTCTCATCCGGGCATCCTCCGGCAAGGCACGACATTTCGAGGTGACATCATGAGCGGATCTGTCACTTCCGGCCGGCACGGTCGTATTTTGGCCTTGGTTGTGATTTGTAGTACGTTTCTAGCATTCAGCATCCCCCGATTCAAAGCTGGTCAGGTTCGCGACCTGTTCCTCATTGCCGGTCCTACTCCGGAAGCGGCGGAGTTTGCCCGGTCGTCGCGCGCGATGCACACGGCATCAGGTCTTTTCCGTGTCATCGTGCGCGGCCTTTTTGGGTCGCAGCCACGCCCATCCCTGCCGGGAGCGGCTTGATGGGCGTGTGGATCGACACCGACATGGGTTTCGACGACATCGTTGCCTTGCTGGTCGTTTGTCACAGCACGGAGGTCATCGATGGCGTGTCGCTGGTTTTCGGCAACGCACCGCTTGCGCAGGTGGAAAAGAATGCCGCTGGCGCCGCTTATGTTTTTGACTGGCGCTTTCCCATTCATCGCGGTCGGGCACTGCCTGTTCTGAGCGTTCTTGAAACGGCACAGAGCATTCTCGGAACCGGAGGCATGCCGTCAACGGGGCTGCATCTGCCGATGGAGTTGACCCTCGATGACACGTCCTCCGCTTTCGATGCCTTGTCCGGCTATCTTCAATCGGGCGAAGACCGACGCATTCTCGCGCTTGGTCCACTGACCAATCTGGCTGCACTCGTTCTTGCCCGACCCGAACTGGCGTGTCGCATCGGCGAGCTTGTCTGGATGGGCGGAGGACTGACAACCGGCAACCATACCGCTTCTGCAGAATTCAACGCACTGGCCGATCCTGAGGCGCTTGCCATCCTGCTTGCCCAGAATGTGCCGGTCCGGATGGTGGATCTTGACCTTTGCCGAAAGGTGCTGGCCGGTCCCTCCGACGTTCCTTCCATCCGCCATGCGGGTGGCAAGAACGCGAGACTGCTTGCCGATCTTCTGGAAGGCTTCATCAATATCGCCATCAGCCGCGGGCGTAGCGCCATGTCGCTTTACGATGCCGTTGCAGCCGTTGCCTTCACGCGGCCGGAGCTCGTGTCCTGGCGAGCGGCTCGCCTTGACGTAGAGCTTTCCGGCACCCACACCCGTGGCAGGACCGTGATCGAGTCCCGCACCGGCCGGTCACCCTTCAACGCCTTTTTTGCGCAAGACATCGATGTCGATGCCGCGCGCGATCTCATCTTGCAAGTTCTGAAAGTCGAAGCCAGCCGATGACCCGCCCCTTTGAACTGATGGATCTCAACCTGCCGGAACTGCGTCGCAGGGCGGTGCAGGCTGCGCGTGGAGAGGTGCCCTTCGACTGTCTCCTGAAAGGCGGTACGGTTCTCGACGTCATTACCGGCGAGAGACGGCTAGGCGATGTCGGGCTTGTCGGTCCCCTGATCGCAAGTGTCCATGAACCGGGTCGGTTCGAAAACGCCGCTTCCGTTGTCAATGCCACTGGAACCTTCATTGCTCCGGGCCTGATCGACACGCATATGCATATCGAAAGCTCGATGGTGACACCCGCTGCCTATGCCCAGGCCGTCGTGCCACGGGGCGTGACCACAGTGGTCTGGGACCCGCATGAGTTCGGTAATGTCGTGGGAATAGCCGGTGTGAACTGGGCGGCCGATGCGGTGATCGATCTTCCGCTTCGTGTCATGCTGCTTGCGCCATCGTCCGTGCCATCCGCGCCGGGACTGGAGCGGGCAGGTGCCGATTTCGACGCGACCGTGCTGGAGGATCTGCTCGCCCGGCAGGAGATTGCCGGTATCGCCGAAATGATGAACATGCGCGGCATCATCGAAGGCAATGCCCGTATGGAGGGCATCGTCCAGGCTGGCCTTACGACGCGCAAGCTTGTCTGCGGCCATGCGCGTGGGCTGTCCGGACCCGATCTTCAGGCATTCGTCACGGCAGGCGTTTCGTCCGACCACGAACTCGTTTCCGCCGATGACCTCCTGGAAAAGCTGCGCGCCGGTTTGACGATCGAGCTACGGGGAAGCCACGATCATCTGCTGCCGGAATTCGTTGCCGCGCTCAACCGGCTGGGGCATTTGCCGCAAACGGTGACGCTGTGTACCGACGACGTCTTTCCCGATGACCTTCACAAGGGCGGTGGACTGGACGATGTCGTCCGACGGCTGGTCCGCTATGGCATGAGACCGGAATGGGCGCTGCAGGCTGCGACAATCAATGCTGCACGCCGGCTCGAACGGCAGGATCTTGGCCTGATTGCACCGGGTCGCCGTGCCGATCTCGTGCTGTTCGAGGACCTTGAGAGCTTCGAAGCGCGTCGTGTTTTCGTTTCCGGGCGCGAAGTGGCGGCCGGAGGTGCGCTGCTTCAGCCCGCTCTCGAGGCATCGAGCGAAATTCTGCAGGGGACTGTCAAGCTTTGCCACCTGTCGCCGGATGATTTCCGAGTTGCAGTCGACAGTCCCAATGCGCGGCAGGTGAAAATTGCCACGATCGATCGTCCGCGCTTCACGCAGTGGGGAGAAGCGATCGCCGACGTCGTCGATGCTCACGTTGTCCCGCCCGAGGGAACGACGCTGATCTCGGTCATCCATCGTCATGGATTGGCCGAGCCGATCGTACAAACGGGCTTCCTCACCGGCTGGGGGGATTGGCGGGGCGCCTTTGCGTCCACCGTCTCTCACGATAGTCACAATCTGACAGTTTTCGGGCGCAATCCTGTCGATATGGCGGTTGCGGCCAATGCTGTCATCGATGCCGGTGGCGGCCTGGCGGTTGTTTCGGACGGCATCGTGCAGGCGCTGCTTCCGCTTCCGCTGGGCGGACTTGTGTCGCAGGCTCATCTCGGCGAGGTTGCTGCGCAGTTTTCCGCAGTCCGGCAGGCCATGGATGGAATTGTCGACTGGCAACCGCCTTATCTGGTCTTTAAAGCCTGCTTTGGTGCGACGCTCGCGTGTAACGCAGGTCCGCACCAGACGGATCTCGGTATCGCCGATGTTGAGACCGGGCGTCTCCTGCCTTCCCCGATCCTTCAGATTTTTTGACCTGCAAATTTGTCGCAGTTGATTCTGCGCAAAGCATATCTGATTGTCGCAGGCTATCTCATGATCAAGGACAAGCGCGCCAGTGATGGGTCGCGCGTCGAGACGAAGGGGGTAATGCCCCTCGAAGGAATGATCATGGATCTTGCCTATCAAGTTGCCGACATGACGATCCCGGAAATCGATCGCGCGTTTCCGCTTGCCACGGCTGGCCGGATTGCAACGGATCTGTCGCAATGGCGACAGTTTTGCGAAACCATTATCAAAGGTCATGACCAGCCTGACCGTAACGAGCGGCTGATCGTTTGTGCCAATGGACGAGGTTATCTGAAGGCTCTGTGCATGACCCGGGTGATGCAGACCGAAGAAGGACCGGTTTTGGACGTCCCGGTGCAGGTGATTGCGACCGTCGTCGACGAAGAGGGCGTTCGCCGGGCAATGCATGATGGTCTTGTCGCGCTGGCCTACAAGACCGGCAGTGTGTTGCGGGAGACTGCCGCAGCCTGAACGGCCATCGGTCTCAGCCGTTGTTCTCACCGGTGAAGATGTAACCGACGCCACGAACCGAACGAATGAAGGTGGGCTGCGCCGGGTTGGGCTCGATCTTCTTGCGTAAGCGCGCAATCTGGGCGTCGATAGCCCGATCATAGGCATCGAATTGCCGACCGCGCGTCTGATCCATCAGCATTTCACGCGTCAGCACGCGGCCTGCATTGCGGATCATGACGGTCAGCATGTCAAACTCACCGGTCGTCAGCTCGATTTCCTGCTGGTCCGGATTGAGAAGGCGTCGGCGGTGGATTTCCAGCCGCCATCCGTCAAATTCAAGTGTCTGGCCTGGGTCCGCGTGGCTCTGTGCAGGTTCCGCCGGTTTGCGCCTTCGCAGGATGCTTCGTACCCGCGCAAGCACTTCGCGAAGATGGAAGGGCTTGGGAATATAGTCATCGGCGCCGACCTCAAGTCCGATGATCCGGTCCAGTACGTCATCGCGGCCTGTCAGCATCACGATCGGCACATCGGAGCCTGCCCTGACTTCCCGCGCCAGCGCCAGCCCGTCCTCGCTCTGCGGTAGCACCAGATCGAGCAGAATGAGATCGATAGTGTGGTCGGCAAGCGCCTTGCGCATGCCGTTGCCGTCTGCGGCGCCATGGACCACGAAGCCTTCGTCTTCGAAATAGCGCGTTACCATCTGACGGATACGCGGATCATCATCCACGATGAGAATCCGTTCCGCACGCTTCTCCACCATCGCCATCCCGCTGACCTGACTGGTATTTTATGCTGTTACAAACTGTTACACGATTTCACCAACCGTAACATGACAGGCATCCTTCTGTCACCGCCGCCCGACATATTGAGGTCATCAAGACAGAGGGATAGATCATGTTTTCGACAGCTTCCACCACACAGGCGACGATTGCGGCCATGGCAACCATGAAGCCGCAACTGGCAACGATGGAAGAGCTGTTTTCTACTTCCCCGCGCGAGACGCTGGATGTGGGCGAAGGCCTGTTCTGGGAAGGCGACCGCGCGCAGCACATTTTCGAAATCACGGAAGGCGTATTGCGCATCTTCAAGATCATTGCCGACGGGCGCCGCGTCATTACCGGCTTCCTGTACGCTGGCGACATGGTGGGTCTGTCGCTCAAGAATGTCTACCTCTACAGCGCGGAAGCGGTCACGCCGGTCAAGGTTCGTCGCCTGACACGAAAGGCGTTTCAGGATGCGATCGAGAATTCGCCAGAGCTTCGTCCGCAGCTTTTTGCGCTGATGTGCGATGAGATGGCGGCAGCTCAGGACCAGATGGTGCTTCTCTCGCGAAAGAGTGCCGAGGAACGTCTCTGCAGCTTCCTGATGATGCTCGGTCAGCGCCAGTCCGGGCAGACCCAGATGCCAAGGACCGTTGAACTGGCCATGAGCCGTCAGGACATGGCCGATTATCTCGGGCTGACCATCGAAACGGTATCACGTACCGTCACCAAGCTTATCCAGCGCGGCATCATCACGCCGAACGGTCGCCATGCTTTCGACGTCACCAAGCCGGGAAAACTTCTTGCGCTGTGCGGTGATGGCGATAGTTATGAGGACTTGGGGGATCGTGCCGTCAAAACCCGGCAGGCGGTATGGCCCCACTGATTGGACGAAAGGTTGACAGTCAAGCATGGCAGAGTTTCGAACCCCCGACACCGGCGCGGTTAACAGTGCGGGTTTGTTGTCGCTGCTCGATCCGGTCAATCTCATCGTTCATACCGCGCAAGGCGTGATCAGCGACTGGAGCACGGGAAGTGCTGCGCTCTTCGGATGGACACGCGACGAGGTCATCGGCCTGCATGTCACCGAGCTTCTATCACCGAAGCCCGGTGTTTCGCTTGAGGATATCGCGTCTTCGATCCGAGCGGACGGATCGTGGAAATCCAATCTCGAATATCGTCACAAGGACGGCCATACGATTTCGGTGCTCAGCCGCTGGATACCGTTCGGACGCGATGAGGACGGCACGGATCTCCTCCTGCAGTTCAACGAGGATTTTCGCGCAGCCGCCACGATCCAGGAAAACCTCGCGGCGCGAGAAGCGCATTTCCGCTCGATCCTCCAGACCGTGCCGGAAGCCATGGTGGTCATCGACGAGGTGGGTACCATCACCTCCTTCAGCACGACCGCGGAAGATCTTTTCGGCTACGAAGCGCATGAGGTCGAAGGCCGCAACGTGCGCATGTTGATGCCGACGCCCGACCGCGACAATCATGACAATTATATCCGCAACTATCTGCGGACCGGACAGCGCCGCATCATCGGCCTGGGTCGAGTGGTGAAGGGGCTGCGCAAGGACGGATCCACCTTCCCGATGGAACTGGCGGTCGGTGAGGCGATTTCCAGTGGCAAGCGCATCTTTACCGGCTTCATCCGCGACCTCACGAGCAGGCACAAGATCGAGGAGGAACTGCGGCAATCCCAGAAGATGGAGGCCATCGGCCAGCTGACGGGTGGTCTGGCGCATGACTTCAACAACCTGCTCACCATCATCAGCGGCAATCTGGAAATGCTGGAAATGCGGGTGCGCGATCCCAAGGCGCAGGTTCTGCTGCGAGAAGCGCAGGGCGCGACCGATGACGGGGCAAAGTTGACAGGACAACTGCTTGCATTCGGCCGCCGCCAGCCGCTCAATCCGCGCCTGACCGATCTGGGGCAGATGATTTCCAGCTTCTCGGAACTGATCCGCCGCACCATCGGGGACCAAGTGGAATTGCGCACGGTTATCCGGGCCGGGGAAAACGAGGCGCTGGTTGACGGACCACAGCTTCAGAACGCGCTTTTGAACCTCACTCTCAATGCCCGTGACGCCATGCCGGGTGGCGGACTGCTGACCATCGAGGTGAGCCGCAGCCATCTGGATTTTGACTATGCGCAAATGTACCCGCAGCTTCGGGCGGGCGATTATGTACTGGTGTCGGTCACCGATACCGGGATGGGCATGACGGATGAAGTCAAACAGCGCGCCTTTGAGCCATTCTTTACGACCAAGACCATGGGGGCTGGTACAGGGCTTGGTCTCAGCATGGTCTACGGTTTCGTCCGGCAGTCTGGCGGACATATCCAGATCTACAGCGAGCCGGGTCAGGGAACCAGCATCCGGTTGTTTTTGCCTGCCGTGCAAGGAGCCGCTGCATCCGGCCATGCGGAAGACATATCCGCGCCAGTCATTGACTATCCCGGCGGCGACGAGGTCATTCTGGCGGTCGAGGATGATCCGCGTGTTCGTCGCGTTGCCGTGGCCCGGCTCGAAAGCATGGGCTACAAGGTCCATGAAGCATCAAACGGTGTCGAAGCACTCGACGTACTGGAAAAGCACGACGATATCGCTCTCGTCTTCACCGATATTTCGATGCCCGGAATGTCGGGAGATCAGCTGGCGGAACATGTGCGTGAGCGATGGCCCGACATCCGCATTCTCTTTACATCGGGCTATGCCGAGCCGGAGGTGGCTGGAAAAGAACTTGCGGCTGACGAAAGCTGGCTGAAAAAGCCCTATACTGCGCGCGAACTTGCCGTGCAGCTTCGCGCCCTGCTGGACTGAAGTTTTCCGTCTGGGGGGCTGTCAGGTCTTTCGGCGGGCCTGCTTGGCTGGCGGCTTGGCGCGTGAGGCAAGCATGGCCTCGATATCTGCCGCGGGAAGGGCTTTTCCGTAGAGATAGCCCTGGCCGTAATCGCAGCCCATCAAGCGCAGGGCAATCTGCTGATCCAGCGTTTCGACGCCTTCCGCAATCGTCTTCAGACCCAGATCGTGGCTCAGCATGATGAGCGCGCGTGTGATTGCCGAATCTCTCTGGCGTGTCAAAAGATCGCGCACAAAGCCACGGTCGATCTTCAGCGTTGTGATCGGATAGCGCTGGAGAGAGCCGAGCGAGGCATAGCCGGTGCCGAAATCGTCGAACGCGATGCCGATGCCCAGTTCACGCAACTCACTGATCAGTTCGTAGGCTCTGCCTTCATCCTCCAGCGTGGCGGTTTCCGTGATTTCCAGCTCCAGCCAGCGAGGATCCACGCCATGCTCACGCGAAAGACGGCTGACCTGTGCCGGAAGATCGCTTCCGCGCATTTGCGACGGAAACAGGTTCATGCCCATCTTGATCGGTGGCAATCCCTTGGCGACCCAGGTACCCAGTTGACGGATCGCTTCGTTCATGACCCACGCGCCAACATCGAGACTGAGGGCGCTCTGCTCCAGGGCTGGCAAGAAGTGCCCGGGCATCAACAGACCTTTTTCGGGATGCTGCCAGCGGATCAGCGCTTCGATGCCTGAGAGTTCGCCGGTTTCCAGGAGTACCTGCGGCTGGTAGTGCAACACGAATTGCTGCTTGCGCAGCGCTTCCAGCAGCTCGTCTCGAGCCACACGGCGCTGCTGCGATGTCTGCTCAACATGGCCCTCATATGCGATGGCGCTGTTGCCGCCTGTCTTTCGCGCATGCGCCAATGCAAAATCCGCATTCGCCATCCACTCACGGGCATTTGCCGTATCCTGGCGCAAGGCATAACCGAGCGCGGCTCCGAGCTTCAGCTTCATGGACCCCAGATCAAAGGGGAGAACCATCTCCTCCATGACTGCCTGGGCCAGAACGTGCGCTTCTTCAAAGGTCTGAGCCGATTGAACGAGCAGACCAATCTGTTCCTCGCCAAGCCTTGCAATAACACTTTCCTTGGCCAGAACGCGCGGCAGGCGCACGGCGATATTCTGGAGCAGCGTATCAAAGATGTCCTGGCCGAGCCGGTCTCCCGTTTCCTTCAGGCCGTCCAGTTCGATCAGTAAAAGTGTACCCGCAACATGTGTCTGGCAATGCTGATCGATCAGTTCCTCGAAGCGGTGACGGGTATTGAAACCGGTGACTGGATCCTGGTTCGCAAGGCGCAGGAGACGCTTGTCGCGTTCCCTCCGTTCCGAAATGTCGTTGATAATGGCGCCGATCCCCATGCCGGCTGCATCGTTCCATGCCGAAAGCGTAATTTCGATCGGAATCTCGCTTCCGTCGCTCCGCCGTGCGAACACCTCCACCGTCTTGCCATCAAGAAGTGGACCTTTCTTGTCGGACAGTTGTTCAAAACTCTGATGATGGGAGGCACGAAACCGCATGGGAATGATGATTTCGACGTCTCTGCCGATCAACTGCCCACGCTCATAGCCCAACAATTTGAGCAGACTGTTGTTGACGAACTGGATACGGCCCTGACGATCCACGGAGATCATGGAGAGTTCGGTCGCATTGATGAAGCTTGCAGCGGTCTGGCCCGGAAAACCCTCGCGGCGCTCTTCATAGTGGTTCATCAACAGGCGCGCAGCCTGTTGCAGACGCTCATAATCCGACGTTGAAAATTCCGTTCTCGCCCGGGTGTCGGCAATACAGAGCGCGCCCATCGTCTCGCCGCTGAAGGTTTTCAACGGAGCGCCGGCATAAAAGCGTATAGAGGGATCACCCGTCACGATCGGAAGATCCTTCACCCTGTCATCGGTCTCGGTGTCGAGGATGACGAGAGGGCTGCCTCCTTCGACTGTCAGATTGCAGATGCTGTCCTCGCGCGGCATCTTTTTCAGGTCTGCGCCGACGCTTGCCTGGATGATCTGCGTCTTGTCATCGATCAAGGAAATGTAGGCGATCGGAGCACTGCAGAAGTTCGCAATGAAGTCGCACAGGGAGCGGGAAAACAGATCAGGGCTCGAATCGCCCAGCCGGAACTCTTCGATCAGTTCCCTGCGCAGACGTGACCGCCCGTGTCCATGTTGCTTGCCCGGCATAACGCCCTCAACTCAATCTATGGGTGCTAGTTTATCAGTTGAAACCTTATGAAACACATAACGCATTTATCAATTGTGCCGGTTTTGCGTCATTTTGCATGCAGTTCTAGTAGGGCTGAAGATGTATCAGTCGTGTTGAACTTGGCAGAAATGTCTCTGACCGTCCGACATAGATGATTGCCGCCTCCGACATTGTATTCAGGATTGCAAGGAGTTCGGACTGGGTTTCCGTTTCCAGTGCCTCGAACGCATCATCAAGAACAATCCATCGCGGCTTGACCAGCAGAGCATTTGCGATGCGAAGGCGCATCTGATCATCTTCCTGCAGGACACGCTCCCATCTTTCGCGAGCCGACAACTTTTCCGTCAATCGGTGGAGGCCGACTGCTTCAAGTGCATTGCCCATCGCGTCCGGCGTGTAGGTGGCGACCGGCATCGGGTAGGTGAGAACTTCCTCCAGAGTTGCGTCCGGGAAGAACCCCTTCTGCGGGACCAGGAGCATCGAGCCGGATTTCGGCAGGCGGATCGTTCCCTTGCCCCAGGGCCACAGCCCGGCAATCGCCTGGAACAAGAGGCGGCGGTTGGCTCGCGGATCGCCGTTCACCATGATCCGTTCACCGGGCAAGATCACATATTCTCCGTCGAGCCGCAGCCCACGGTCACCACCGGAGCTGTTGGGTCTTGGCGACAGGAGCAGATCCTTCAGGGTCAGTTGCTCCGCCTCATCCTCTTCAACAGTCAATGTTTCCGGTTCTGCATGCTCGTTGTCGAGATCGATCAACGCCCTTCGAAACACCGAAACGCGATAGAGAGCGGCTTTCCAGTCGGCAATCGGACGGAAGTTATCGATATACCAGCGCAGCGCCGTGTTGACCTGGTTGAACGCACCGACCGCCATCATCAGACCGCCAAAGGAAAGGCCGCCACTGAAATAGACCGGTGCCGCAATCAGGATCGGTGCGATGGTGGTGAGCCAGCCGAACCCGGCAGACACCCACGTCAGATTGGTATAGGCAAAGGCCAGCCGCCGGATGATGGCGAGAACCTCGCTGATGGCCTGCTGGATCCGCCGCCGCTCGCTGTCTTCGCCATTGGTCAGCGTAATCGCCAGCATGTTTTCGTTGGTCCGCATCATGGTGAAGCGCAGCTCGGCTTCCTGGGAGTAGCGCTGCGTGTTCAGTGTCGGCAGCTTGCGGCCAACATAGTTGCTGAGCATTGATGCAGAGCCCGCATAGAGTAGAGCTGCCCAGACCATATAGCCTGGAATGGCGATCTGCCGACCGTTGAAGGTGAAGGCGAAATCGGCCGAAAGCACCCAGAGGACACCGATGAAACTGGCCAGAAGGATGGTGGCGTTGACCAGCCCGATGGCAAGCGTCGTCGTCAGTTCCGCGAGATTGCGCGCATCCTCATGAAGCCGCTGATCCGGGTTGACCCCGATCTTGCCGAGGCTTGCCAGTCTCAGGGCCCTTCGCGGATGCATCCATTGATCGACGAGGTCTCGCGTCAATCCTTCGCGCATGAACAGTGCCGTCATCTGGTTCAGCCAGGCCTGGATGACGTTCAGCACAAGCAAAGAACCGGCGATGATGAAGAAGACCTTCAATTGCTCGAAAAAACCGTCGAGATCACGTTGCTCAAGCGCATTGTAGAACGGCGTGTTCCAGTAATTCAGACGGTATTGCGCATAGACAGTGGTCAGAATGATCGTCAGAAGTCCAACGATCAGCAAAAGCACCTTGTTTCTGACTTGAGACGACCAGAATGCGCCGGCCATCATTCTCAATTGGCCGCCAAATGTGAAGGGCGGGTAACCCGTATCCGGGTCTATCTGCGATGTTTTCGTCTCGATACTTGCCATTACGCGGTCCGGGCAGAGGCTTCTGCTGCGCCTGTTATCGGGGGCTAAGTGTTAATTCTAAATCACCAAGCTTGCCGCTGACGGACCTCAAATCCGTCAGGGTTACCCAATATGCAAGGCGAGCGAGAAAATGACCGCAACAGAGGGATGTTCCGGTCACATCAATGCCGCCTGAACCGTAGCGAAGGTCACAGATGGTCAGGCGCCCAGATGCGCCCGTTCTTCGGCGGGCATGGCGGCCAGCCGTCCGGCAAGGCTTGCCATGCGGCGGACCGCTTCTTCCAGCACGTCATCCGGAACGGTGAGTGAAATCCGGATGAACCCTGCCGCCTGATGGCCGAAGGAAGAGCCTGGCATGACTGCCACCTGCTCCTTGCGCAACAGCTCCCAGGCATAGTCGGCGCCTCCAAGACCGGTGGCGGTAACATCCACCACCACAAACATGCCGCCTTCCGGCATCATGGGCTTCAGGAGGTTGCTGCCGGCCAGCGTCTTCTGAACGATTGCGGCACGGCGGCTGTAATTGTCGCGCATGATGCCTGCCGTCTCGAAGGGGCGGGAGAGCGCCAGTGCAGTCATGTCAGAGATGAAGGGCTGCACGCCAAACAGCATGGTTTCCGATACCGGCAGAAGTTTCTCGCAGAACTCTTCCGGTCCCGCTGCCCAGCCGCTGCGGAAGCCCGGCGCTGCGTGGGATTTGGAAATCGAAGAGACGACGATGGTACGCTCTGCCAACTCCGGCATGTCGAAGGGAGAGGCAAAAGCATCGCCGAAAATCAGCTGTTCATAAACCTCGTCGCACACGATCCAGAGGTCGTGCTTCTTGCAGATTGCGCCTATGGCCGCGATTTCCTGTCCGGTGAGGACGGCACCGGTCGGGTTGTGCGGCGTGTTGAGAAGAAGGACGCGGGCTTCCGGCGTGACTGCGCGCTCCAGATCCTCAGCCTGCATGTGGAAGCGGTGCTCAGGCCGCAGGGGAACAGGGATGAGATGCGCACCCGTGGAGGCGATTACGCCTTCATAGGTCGCATAGAGCGGGTCGCCGACCAGAACTCCATCACCAGCTTCTGCCAGTCCCATCATGACCGCGTAAAGTGCCGATTGTGTGCCCGGAAAGCAGAGGAAGTTCTTTTCGCTGACACCGGGTCGCCGCTTCGAATATTTCGCAATCAGGGCTTTCAGAACGGCAGGCTCGCCGCGTCCGTTCGAATAGCGGGTGCGGCCTGCATACATGGCTCGCGAGCATTCGGCGAGCAGATCTTCGTGCGGCGGCAGATCGGGTTCACCAATGGTGAGCTCAATGATGGGCTGCCCCTCCGCCTTCATGCGTCTGGCCGTGGCGTGCAGAGCCCAGCGGCCTGAGCCGAGATCCGCAAGACGATCGGTTATGGATGCATAGCGCACGGAAAACCCTCCGTTGAAATCGATGTGAGGCCGTTTAACCCGATCCTCCTGCCACGGCAATGCACCCATGCAAACTGTTGCGTCCCGGATACGGGGAACACACCCAGCAAAGTTCTGGATACTCGCTTGCGAGCCGGGAGCGAGACTTTTAAGTGCTTGAGTAATTTTCGAACAAGTGCAAAAGTCAGTGCTTATTTGCAGCGCCAGCACTGCCTCACAAGAAGAAATGCTGGGGGAAAATGGACAAGGTTGATCGGCAGATAAATGCCGACGGTGAAGGTAACATGACGGACAAGGCGCAAGCCATTGAAGTTCGCGATCTGTACAAGCGTTTCGGCCCGCTGGAGGTTTTGAAGGGGGTTTCCCTCTCTGCCAGCCAAGGGGATGTGATTGCCCTGATCGGTGGGAGCGGATCAGGCAAATCGACCTTTCTCAGATGCATCAACATGCTGGAGCTGCCGACAGCCGGCAGCGTGACCATCCACGGCGAAACGATCGAGATGAAGCAGGACGGTCATGGCGGGCTGATGCCGGCCAATCGCCGCCAGATCCAGCGCATCCGTACCAAGCTCGGCATGGTGTTCCAGAGCTTCAACCTCTGGCAGCATATGACAGTCCTGCAGAACGTCATCGAGGTCCCGGTGCATGTACTCGGTCAGCCGAAGGATCAGGCGATTGCCGTTGCAGAGACCCTGCTTCGTCGCGTGGGACTTTACGAAAAGCGCGATGCCTATCCGGCATTTCTGTCCGGCGGCCAGCAACAGCGTGCTGCCATTGCCCGTGCGCTGGCCATCCAGCCGCTGGTGATGCTGTTTGACGAGCCGACCTCGGCGCTCGATCCTGAGCTGGTTGGCGAGGTGCTTTCCGTGATCGGCGATCTCGCCAGGGAGAACCGCACGATGATCCTGGTAACCCACGAAATGAAATTTGCGCGACAGGTGGCAAGTCACGTCATCTATCTGCATGGCGGCGTTATCGAGGAGCAAGGCCCGCCAGAGGCTATCTTCGACAACCCTCAATCGGAGCGGCTGAAGAAGTTCATCAGCTCCATTCACTGAGCAAGCATTTCCACGAAAAGTGTCATTGCGGTTTTCCGTCCGGACATGCGTAAAAGCAAAACCAGAAAAATCTCGAAAGGGGAAATCATGAAAAACTTCGTTCGCACCACTGCCCTCGCGCTCTGCATGACAGCGGCAGCCTTTGCCTCGGCCTCCGCGCAGGAGGTCAAGGTTGGCGTCGATTCCGGTCCGTACCCGCCATTCAGCTCGCCGGATGCCAGCGGCAAGTGGGTTGGCTGGGAAATTGAAATCATGGATGCGCTGTGCGCCGAAGCCAAGCTGAAGTGTGTTCTGACGCCGCTCGCCTTCGATGGCCTCATTCCTGCGCTCACCTCGAAGAAGATCGACGCCATCATGAGCTCGATGTCGATCACCGACGAGCGCAAGAAGATGATCGATTTCTCCGATAAATATTACAACACGCCGACCGCCGTCATCGGTCCGAAGGGCGTGAAGTTCGAGCCGACGGCTGAAGGCCTCAAGGGCAAGATCATCGGCGTTCAGGTTTCGACCATCCATGCCGAATATGCCCAGAAGTATTTCGGCAAGGCAGTTTCCGAGATCAAGGAATACCAGACGCAGGACGAGGCCAATGCGGACCTCGCAGCCGGTCGCCTCGATGCGATCCAAGCCGACCTGATCACGCTCGACGCCTTCCTGAAGACAGATGCCGGCAAGGCCTGCTGCGAGCTGAAGGGTAACGTCAAGGACGATCCGGCTATCCTTGGCTCGGGTGTCGGCGTTGGTCTTCGCAAGGAAGATACGGCCATGAAGGACAAGTTCAACGCAGCCATCAAGGCCATCCGTACGAACGGCACCTACGACACGATTTCGAAGAAGTATTTCGACTTCAACATCTACGGCAAGTAAGCAGATCTTCTTTGTGGCCGGGTTCTTTCAGTTGAAGGAACCCGGCTGTTTGCTTATTCTGGATTGAAACGTACTGTTTCAATAATCTAGCCCTGAAAGTCTTCTCCCATGGGCGCAACAAGTTTTGACTTGAGCCTTTTGTCCTTATCTTCCCCCGGCTGGGGTGGCGTGCTGCTCATGGGCCTTTTGATGTCCCTGCAGGTGGCCATCGGTGGCTATCTGCTCGGGCTTCTGATCGGTATCGGCGGCGCGGCGGGAAAGCTCTGGGGCGGCCCCATTCTGCGCGACCTTCTCGAGGTTTACACGACCGTTGTGCGCGGCGTACCTGAACTCGTGCTGATCCTGATCCTGTATTATGCCGGCACCGATGCGGTGAACCAGTTGATGCAACTTCTCGGGCTTCCCGCGGTCGACATCAGCGGGCTGACGGCGGGGATTTTCGTGATTGGCGTGGTACAGGGCGCCTATTCCACCGAAGTCCTGCGCGGTGCGATTCTTGCGGTGCCTCCGGGTCAGCTGGAGGCGGCGCGTGCCTATGGTATGTCGCCTCTGCTTTCGCTTCGTCGCATCACCTTTCCGGCCATGTTGCCCTATGCCATTCCGGGCCTTTCGAACCTCTGGCTGATTGCTACGAAGGATACGGCGCTGCTGGCGGTCGTCGGTTTTGCCGAATTGACGCTCGTGACGCGGCAGGCGGCTGGCACGACCAAGGCCTTCCTCACCTTCTTCCTTGCGGCGGGTGCGCTCTATCTCATGGTAACCCTGGTTTCCAACCTCATCATCGGGATCATTGAAAAGCGGGCGCGTCGCGGTTTCGCGAGACCGGAAGGTGCCGCATGAGCGAGGTAACCGCTATCCCCGCTTATCAGGCTCCCAAGGCGCGCAGCCTTTTCGAGCCGCATCGCATCTTCCTGATGGTCCTTTTTGCGATCATCCTGCTTTCCATGGCCTGGTTCATGCGCTGGGACTGGATTCCCAAATACCAGACGCGTCTGCTCTGGGGCATCTGGGAAACCATCGTCATGCTGTTTTCGACAGCGATTGCCGGGTTCATCCTCGCCGTGCCTCTGGGGCTCGTGCAAGTAACGGGACCAAAGCCGCTGGCCTGGCTTGCGCGAGGGTTCTGTACGCTGATCCGTGGTACGCCGCTTCTGCTTCAGCTCTGGCTATTGTATTACGGCCTCGGTTCGCTGTTTGCGCAGTATCCGGAAATTCGTCAGTCCTTCCTCTGGCCTTATCTGCGTCAGGCATGGCCCTACGGCTTTGCCGCCTTGACCATCTCCTTTGCGGCCTATGAAGGCGAGGTCATGCGTGGCGCCTTTGCGGGTGTGCCGAAAGGGGAGCTGGAAGCTGCCAAGGCCTATGGCATGGGGCGTTTCACCATGTTCCGCCGCATCTGGCTCCCGCGCGCAATCCAGCGTACGCTGCCGACGCTGACGGGCGAAACCGTGATCCAGCTGAAGTCGACGCCGCTGGTGGCAACCGTGACGGTGGTGGATGTCTACGCCGTGATTTCCAAGGTGCGGCAGGATACGTTCCTGACCTACGAGCCGCTTTTGCTGCTGGCCGCCATCTATCTCATCCTGACCGGCATTCTTGTTTTCTCATTCCGGCAGCTGGAGAAGCGTATCCCTAACCGCGGGGTTTGATCTTCAACATCGCCCAGGCTCCGAGGAAGGGGCCTGGCGCAAGGAAGGCAAAACACCATTGCCAGCTTCCAAGGAGCGAAGCGAGCTTTGGCATCAGCCAGATGCTGACTACGGTCAGGGCAAAGCCGATACCCATCTGGAAGGACAGGGCGGTGCCGACAAGGTGCCGCTCGGATACTTCCGTGGCCGCTGCCGAAAACTGGGCACTGTCGCCGATGACTGTTATCCCCCAGATCAGCACGACGATCATCAGCAGCCAGAAGGGGCCGTTGAACAGGAAGCCGACCAGAAGCGCACAAGCGCCAGAAGCCAGCATAAAGCCGGCCGTCGTTCTGGCACGCCCGAACCTGTCGGATAGAAGCCCGCCTGCAATGCAGCCGATGACGCCTACAGACAGAGCTGCAAAGGTTGCCAGTGATCCGGCACCCGCCGGACCAGTGGAAAAACCTGCCGGTGCCGCCTTGAGAAAAGCCAGCAGCCAGGCCCAAAGGGCATAAAGCTCCCACATATGGCCGAGATAACCGGCGTTCACGAGCATCAAGTCGCGATTGCGGATGATCTGGCCAATCTGGCGCGGGTCAAAGATGGCCCGGGCAAAGGGGTATTGGCCTTCTTCTATCCTGAAAAGGAAGATCGCGGTGGCCACGCAGGCCGATAGCGAGGAGAAAAGGACCACCAGCTGCCAGTTCAACCCCGATGTGAGGCCACGGAACAGATGCGGCAGGGAGGAGCCTGCTGTCAGCGCTGCGATCACGAACCCTAATGCAAGGCCTCGGCCCTGCTGAAACCATGTTGCAGCCAGTTTCATGGCGGGCGGATAGACCCCGGCAAGCGCAAATCCGGTGAGGAACCGGCAGGCTATCGCGCCAGCAAAGCCCGGTTCCAGCAGCAATGCGGCATTGGCCAGCCCCGCCAGTGCGGCGGATGCGGCGGCCAGACGGTTCATCCGCACGATATCCGGCAAATTGACGAGGCTGGACAGAAGCGCGCCAGTCACGAAGCCGATCTGTACGCCATTGGTCAGCCACGCCGAGGAGCCTTCCGGGAAGGCGAGAGCTGCGCTCATCTCCGGTGCAATGGCCGTTGCCGAAAACCAGCTCGACAGGGACAGGACGACCGCAAGACATACCCATCCAAGGAAGCGCCAGCGATTTTCCTGCGCCATCTGCGTTTCAATCTCTTTGACGGAAGGAGGCTGCCGTGTGGCTTTCGGGTAGCCGAGCGTTTCCGAACAGCTTTTCGCGCAGCGTGCCTTCGCGATATCCGGTCTTGTAGACACCACGCTCCTGCAGGATCGGGATGACATAGGCTATGATGTCGTCGAAGCACTCCGGCACCACGGTGCGCGACAGGTTGAAGCCATCAATGCCTGCCTGTTGGCTCCACGCCATCAGCTGATCGGCAATCTCTTCCGCAGAGCCGACCATGGGCGGTTGGCGGCTTCCCAGCACCATCTGCTCCAGCAGCTTGCGCTTGGTCCATTGCGGTCCGGCGCTGCGGCTGACCGCTTCAACGTTCGAGACAATGGCATTGCTCTTGCCGGTTTCGATCGGTTCGTCGAGATCATATTTCGCGAAATCGATGCCCAATGAGGCGCTGGCATGCACAAGGGCGGCCTCCGAACTCACATAGCGACGATACTCCTCGAATTTCTCTTGCGCTTCCTTCGCTGTTCTGCCGGTGACGATGGTGGCCCCCATGAAGACCTTGATGTCGCTGGCGGAGCGGCCCAGTTCAACGGCCTTTGCCCTGATGTCATCGACGATGGCGCGAACGCCTTCCATCTTCTGGCCGTTGACGAAAACGCATTCCGCATGGGTCGCGGCGAACTGTCGTCCGCGCGTGGAAGAGCCCGCCTGATAGAGAACTGGCGTGCGCTGCGGCGAGGGGCTGGAAAGATGCATGGCGTTAAGGCGGTACTGCTTCCCCTCATGCCGGATGGCACGAACCTTTGCCGGATCGGCGTATAGATGGTTCTCACGGTCGAAGCGCACGGCATTATCCGCCCAGCTTTCTTCCCACAGGCGATAGACCACCTGCATGTATTCATCCGCCAGATCGTAACGGTCGTCATGGGCGGCCTGCTGGTCCAGCCCGATGGCTTTCGCAGCGCTATCGAGATAGCCGGTCACGATGTTCCAGCCGATCCGCCCGCCCGTGAGGTGATCGAGCGTGGACATGCGGCGCGCAAACAGGAACGGCGCATCATAGGTGAGGTTCGCCGTGACGCCAAAGGCCAGATGCTTCGTCACCGCCGCCATGGCTGGCACCAACAGAAGCGGATCGTTGACCGGCACCTGCGCGGCCCCTTTGAGGGCAGCATCGGCATTGCCACCGTAGACATCGTTGACGCCCACCACATCGGCCAGGAAGATCCCGTCGAACAGCCCTTCCTCCAGCCGTCGGGCATAGTCCATCCAGTAGGAGATCTCGTTGAAGCGATGCGACTGATCGCGCGGATGCGCCCAAAGACCTTGCTGGATATGCCCGACACAGTTCATATCGAACGCGTTGAAGCGAATTTCCTGTTTCGTTCGATCTGCCATGGTTCCCTCTGGTGCCGTTTACGGTCGGCCGGGTGTTTCTTATAGATTTCATTTCGTCTACTATAGGAGACGAAATTTGAGGATTGCAAGATGGATCTGCATGAACAGCAGACAGCGGCGGCGATTGCAGAACGTATCCGGCTGGAGCGGGAGGAACGGGGCTGGTCGCTGAGCGAGTTGGCCGAGCGTTCCGGCGTCTCGAAAGCCATGATCAGCAAGATCGAACGGTGCGAGGCAAGCCCGACCGCGACGGTTCTCGGGCGGCTGTCCGGCGCCTTCGGGCTGCCTCTGTCGCGATTGCTGGCGCTGGCCGAGCAGGCAAGCGAAAGATTGATGCGTGTCGACCGACAGGCCATCTGGAAAGACCCGGAAACGGGCTATACGCGCCGCGCTATCTCTCCGGCAACCGGCAACGGTCTGGAATTGCTGGAGGTTACTCTTCCGGCAGGCGTTCGCATTCCCTATCCGGCCTCCGCCTTCGCCTTTCAACGGCAGCAGATCTGGGTAACCGGCGGTGAACTGGAATTCGCCGAGGGTGAGGTGGTCCATCACCTTCGCCAGGGGGATTGCCTGGAACTGGGATCGCCGCAGCCGTGCGTGTTCTTCAATCCGGGCAAGGTAGAAGCGCGCTATGTGATTGCGCTGACCCGGCGGCTTTAAACCTTATGCGCCGAGCCAGAGCTTGATGATGAGGCCGACGATGCCGACGGCCAGAACGCCTGCCATCCACAGACCGACGAACCAGAGAATTTGCCTGACTTTCGTCCCTGCCATCAGTGGTAGCCTTCCTCCGGATCGATCTTCCCGCGGAAGACCCAATAGGCATAGGACGTGTAGATCAGGATGGCCGGGACGAGCACGGCGGCTCCTACCAGCAGGAATTTCAGGCTTTCGTCCGGGGCTGCCGCATCCCAGATAGTGACGGAGGTCGGCACGATATAGGGGTAGAAGCTGATGCCGATGCCAATATAGGCCAGCACGAAAAGGCCCAGCGCGCAAAGGAACGGGCGGGTGTCCTTCTTGTGCTGCAGGCCCGTGACAATGCCGTATAGTCCAGCGGCGACCAGTAGCGGAACGATGACCGTAAACAGGGCGCCGGGATAGAGAAACCACCGGTCGAGATATTCAGGTTTCAGGAATGGCGTCCACAGGCTGACAATGCCCATGGCGGCCACGGTGCCGAAGGCCGTGACGAATGAAAACCAGCGCGCCCGTTCTGCAAGTTCTCCCGTCGTTCGCATCACCAGCCATGTTGCTCCAAGCAGCGCGTAACCGATCAGGAGCGCAAAGCCCGTCATGATGGAGAAGGGCGTCAGCCAGTCCCACCAGCCGCCGGAATAGGCGCGATTGGCAACCGGAATGCCCTGCACGAGTGCGCCAAGCGCCACCCCTTGCGTGAAGGCAGCGACGGTGGAGCCACCGGCAAAGGCCCAGTTCCACAGCCATTCGGCCCGTTTTGTCCGCCAGCGATATTCGAAGGCCACACCGCGGAAGATCAGGGCCAGAAGCATTGCGATCAGTGGCGCGTAAAGGGCTGGCAGAATGGTGGCATAGGCGAGCGGGAAGACTGCGAGAAGTCCACCGCCGCCCAGGACAAGCCATGTCTCATTACCGTCCCACACGGGCGCGACGGAATTCATCATGACATCTCGGTCATGCTTTTCCGGAAAGAATGGAAACAGGATGCCGACACCGAGATCGAAACCATCCAGCACCACATAGGCGAGAACGGCAAAGGCAATGATGGCTGCCCAGATGAAGGGAAGATCAAGCTCCATGATGGGCACCTCCGTGTTTGGCATGGTTTTCGGCAAGTGCCGGGGCAGGCGTAATGCCCGCGCTGCGGATCGGGCCCTGGCCCAGATGCGGTTCCGGGTCACGCGGCAGGCGGCCCATGAGGCGCAGGATGTAGAAGGTGCCGGCACCGAAGACGAGGAAATAGACGATGACGAAGGCGACAAGCGAGGCGCCGACAGCCGGGGCGGAGACTGGCGAGATTGAATCCGCCGTCAGAAGGTGGCCGTAGACCGTATAGGGTTGGCGACCGACTTCGGTGGTAATCCAGCCCGCCAGAACAGCAACGAAACCTGCCGGACCCATGACGAGCGCAAAACGATGCAGCCATGCGTTCTGGTACAGCGTGCCGCGGAAACGGCAATAGAGGCTGAAGAGACCGAGACCCAGCATGGCAAAGCCCAATGCAATCATGACCCGGAATGACCAGAACACGACTGCGACCGGCGGCTGCTTGTCACGCGCAACGGTGTCCAGACCGTTTAGCGGGGCATTCAGATCATGCTTCAGGATCAGGCTCGAAAGCTTGGGGATCTGCACGGCATAATCGATCCGCTGGTTTTCCTGATCGGGGATGCCGAACAAAATGAGCGGCGCTCCATCCGGATGGCTCTCGAAATGGCCTTCCATGGCCATGACCTTGGTGGGCTGATGTTCCAGCGTGTTCAGGCCGTGCATGTCCCCGGCGAAGATCTGGATTGGCGCGACGACGGCAATCATACCCATGGCCATGGAGAACATGGTGCCCGCGCGCAAGGGAGCGGTGCGACGCAGCAGATGCCAGGCACCGACGGCACCAACGACCAGGGCCGTGGTGAGATAGGCAGCCAGAACCATATGCGTGAAGCGGTAGGGGAAGGACGGGTTGAAGATAATCGCCCACCAGTCGGTCGGCACGAACTGCCCCTTGTCATTCATGGCAAAGCCAGCGGGGGTCTGCATCCACGAGTTCACCGACAGGATCCAGGTTGCTGACATTAGCGTCCCGAAGGCCACCATGAGGGTTGCGAAAAAATGCAGGCCGGGGCCGACACGCTTTCGTCCGAACAGCATGACACCGAGGAAACCCGCCTCCAGGAAGAAGGCGGAAAGCACTTCATAACCCATCAGCGGCCCGATCACCGGCCCTGCCTTATCCGAAAAGACGCTCCAGTTTGTGCCGAACTGGTAGGACATGACAATGCCGGATACCACGCCCATGCCGAAGGCCAGCGCGAAAATCGTTTTCCAGAAATCGAAAAGTTCCAGATAGACCGGCTTCTTCGTCCACAGATACAGCCCTTCCAGAACGGCCAGATAGCTCGCAAGCCCGATGGAGAAGGCTGGAAAGATGATGTGGAAGGATACGGTAAACGCAAACTGGATTCGCGCCAGAAGCGTTGCGTCAAAGTGCTCGAACATTGTCTCGCCCTCATTGTGGACCTCGTCCCCCGAAATCCTGTTAATGAGAGCTATGTGGCTGTCGCTTGACGTTTAGCAATAGGAAGTTTGGCCGCAGGCGCGAATGGTCGCACGTATTGCGCTATGTCAAAGAAAGGGCGCCTCCTCGAAAAACGAGGGGACGCCCAAGGGGGGAGGTTCTATGACGCTGCCGCTCTGGCTCTCGCCTGTGCGACAGCTTAAAAACGGCTCGGCGGCATCATTGTTCCGTATCCTGCAAGATTAATCAAAGATTGAGCAGAAACTTCCACAACTGCCAGCAAGGGCAGATGGTCGGATGCGATCCGGGTGGCCTCGTTCCTGACGGCTTCAGCGGACAGGATGCGCGGACCATTTGCAGTAAAGATATGGTCCAGTCTCAACAGCGGAAAGCGCGAGGGAAATGTCGGATCGGGGCGTCGTCCCGTCTGCTGCTTGGGATCCTGCAGAGGTTTCAGCAAATTGCGATAGGCTGCGGATGACGGAATGGAGTTGAAGTCGCCCATCACGATGAGGGGTTTATCCACGCAGTCGGGGTGACCGATCCAGTCCGAGCCTGTCAGTTCTTCCGTCTGCCGCAGGCGATCGCGTCGCAACAGGCCAAGATGGGTGTTGAAGACGTTGACCTTCACTGCGCCCACCTCGACCTCAGACCATATTGCTCCGCGGGGTTCTCCATAGGATTGCAGGCCGCCCGCCCGGACCAGCCGCACCGGCAGCGCGGTCAGAAGCGCATCTCCGTAGAGCTCCTCCTCGACGCTGAGAGCCGGGTGAAAATGAAAATCCATCTTCAGCCGATTGGCGATGACTTCCGCCTGGTCGATGCCGCCGCTTCGACGCCGGCGAACATCCAGTTCCTGCAGGCCGATGATATCCGGCTTCAACGACGCGATCACGTCCGCGACGCGACCTGGATCGAGCTTTCGGTCGGTGCCCACGCAGCTGTGAACGTTATATGAGAGAATTCGAATGGTCCGGCTGCTCCGAGGCGCCGTATTGATGTCAGGTTCGATCATGACGCGGGGAACCCCTTGAGGCTGCGTTTCGTTCCCTCAAACCCTGTAACTGCGGTCCTTTGCGACGAAACGGAAGGACGAGGAGACATCGTGAGACGGCATCTTCTTCGTATACTCATTCTGCTGATCATCTGTGTGGCGCTCGTTCTGGTGTATCGCAGTCTCAGTCGCTACAGTCTGGAGGACATTACATCCTCACTATCGCAAATTCCGTCCTACCGGATCATAACCGGCTTCCTCTGCGTCATTGCATCCTACATCTGCCTCTCGCTCTTCGATTATCTGGGCTTGCGCTATGTCGGAAAGGGGCAGGCCTATCCAAGGGCGGCGCTCGCATCTTTCTGTGCCCTGTCCATCGGCCACAATGTGGGGGGAGCCGCTCTTTCAAGCGGCGCCGTCCGGTATCGGTTCTACACGCGTTGGGGACTGAGCGGGGATGAGGTTGCGAAAGTCATTCTGTTCTGCGGTGCGACCGTTCTGCTGGGCCTCAGCATGTTGGCGGCCATTGCGCTGATCTTGATGCCCCCGACCGGAGAGACGATCCTGCAGCTTGATCCCGGTCCGCGAAAACTGCTGGGGCTGGCATTTCTTGCCTATCCGGTTGCCTATGTCATTTGCTCGATCTGGGGTCGCCCACCCCTGAAATTCCGCTCCTTCCGCATGGAAATGCCGACCACGTCCATGTGTATCGCGCAAATTGCTGTGGGGACGGTCAATTTCGGCTTCGTAGCTGCTGCTCTGCATCAACTGCTGACCGCCTTCACCGATGCGGGCTATCTGCAAGTGGCAAGTGCCTATGTAACAGCAACGATTGCCGCCATGCTCAGCCATGTCCCGGGAGGGTTGGGGGTTCTGGAGGCGACCATGCTGATGGTGCTGCCTGCCGGCGCATCCATTGGGTCTCTGGTTGCTTTCCGCGTTCTCTACTACTTCGTGCCGCTTCTCATCGGCGCGCCGCTGTTTCTGTTGACAGAGATTCTGGCGCGCCGGGAAGGTCCGGGTCGTTCCGAGCCGTCAGGTGAAGCTGCGCATCAGGCGTGACAATGCCCAGCGCGTGCCGACCTTCAACTGGCGGAATGGCCAGAAGGGTCGGCGCGGATCGATCAGCGAGGTGCCGATCAGCGAATCCGTCTCTCCGTGCAGCACATCGACGTTGAAATGACGCAAGCCCCGACGCTGATTGTTCAGCCGTTCGATCGTGCGGATCAACGAGCCAGTTTCCTCGACAAGGCTGGCAACGGCTTCCGGCGTCGAGCCGAGATGTTCAGCGAGGAGATCATGACGAAGATCGAGGACAGCCTTTCGATCTTCTGCCTTCTCGGGTTCGAACGCCAGATCGGATTCCGTATCCAGACCTTCGGATCGGTTATTGAGGTTGGATGATCCAATGCGGATGAAACGGTCATCGATGATGACAAGCTTGGCATGGACGATGATTTCCGTCTCCTTGCCTTCTTCATCCTGTGTCACCGAATAATAGACGCGCAGGCGATTATAGCGGTCATGACGTTTCATGCGCCGGATGAGACGGGTCCGATTATGGCCCATCATCAGCTTTTCCAGAAAGCCGTGCGATTCCTGGGTCACGAGGATAATGATTTCCGGTCCATCCGCCTCCGCAAGCCGATCCATGATCGTGCGCGCAACGGCAAAGGAGGCGAGATATTGCGATTCCAGATAGATGTGGTTCCGCGCGGCGCGCAGGGCATCATGCGTCAGCTGGATGGCTTCGCGACGTCCGCGGCGACCGTTCCACTTCAGCGGTTCGGTGAGAGCAAGGGCGACGGGGCAATCGGTCAAGACCGGTGCCAGGTCCGTCGGCCAGAGATCGTCAGAACTTGGCTGGCCAGGCGCCAGTTCCTGCTTCGTCGCCCATTTCCAGCGCTTGCGGCATGCATCGCCCACCAGCCTTGCGGCATCGCCGGATACGATCGACTGCGCATCGTGAACAGGGCCGTAGCAGGTTCCATCCGGCGAGCAGCGCAGCTTGTTCGGAATGGAATGATTGCGATCGTCCCAGCGGCGGGCGGTCAGGTCTATGCCGCCGAGGAAGGCAACCGTATCGTCGACGCAGACCATCTTCTGATGGTGGCTGGCGCGGATTGGGTGGCGGAAGTCGAATTCCATAATGATGCGGGGATGGTCGTTCCAGCCCGTCTTGCGGAATATCTTCAGGCTCTTGCCGGAATAGACCGGTCCCATGCCCCAGACCAGAATGCGGACGATGAGATCCGGCTGGGAATCCACACGCTGGCGAAGGATCTGGCCAAGCGTCGGACTGCCAGGAACCTCGGGCTGAAGGCGGATATGGGGGTTGAAGTCCCAACCGACGATGAAGATCGAATGACGAGCCTTGTAGAGAACCTGCTCGAGCCTGCGATAGTATTCCGCACCGTCGATCAGGAATGCCGCCTTGTCGCATCTTGAACTGCGCCAGGCATTGCGGCCAGGCTGAACGATGCTGCCTGTTGCCGATGTATCCGTTTCTGCCGATGATCTGTAGTCCACGGTCTTCACCCCTTCGCTATCCGTGCCGCAACAACGCATCGGCCGCGCGCGGGTTCCGTGGCGGCCGATGGTGGATGGCGAAGGGCTTTTCTTTAGCGAACCTGCATGGGGGGATCGCGCGTCTCATCCGGGTTCGGAACCGGCTCCTCGTCCGGTAGACGGTCGGGTTCCGGCTCCTCGATGGGTGGTTCGGGCACCCATGTGGGCGCCGGCATAGGAGGCTGCTCGCTGGGATCGCGGGGATCGGACATCCACTTTTCCTCTTGGTTTCTGCTGACACCAACCCACATCAGTGGAAATGGTTCCGGCCGAATGCTGGTTGGCGGGTTCGGGAAAAAGGAGAATGCAATGACCCATGCTCGAGATCATTTCGCCGTCTGGCTTCGTGATGCGCATGCCATGGAAGTTCAGGGCGCGACCATGCTGCGCAGCCAGATCGGCCGCATCGAGAACTATCCGGACCTGCGCGAGCGGTTGCAGGAGCATCTTGGTGAAACCGAAGACCAGGCCCAATCTTTGCGGGAGTTGATGGAGCGTGCACCCGGTCCGCAGTCAGTGCTGAAGGATGTCGCCAGCAAACTGTCGGCGACCGCGCAAGGTCTCACCGGCCTGCTTGCCAGTGACGAGATCGTGCGTATCTGCACCAGCATCTACAGCTTCGAGCATACGGAAATCGCCACGTATCGCGTACTCTATGCAGCCGCCGACGAGATCGGCGACGGCAAGGCTGTCGATGTATTGGGTAAGATTATCGAACAGGAGAAAGCCATGGCTGACTGGATAGAGAGCTATCTGGACGGCGTGACCCGCCTCTATCTCATGCGTGAGGAACGCGACCTCATCGCGAAGCGATGACTTCATCGCGCCTTGAAACGCTGGGTCAACTCATCCGGATCACGCACACCGGCCTGGTACAGTTCGATGATCTGTGCTGCGATGTGGCTTGCATCGCTTGACCGGATTTCTATGCCTTTTGTTTGTCTGATGCCGTCAAAGATCGACTGGAGAAACTCCAGGTCGCGTGGTTCGAGTGTGGATTTGTCAAAATTCATATCTCGCCTCCATGAGGAGGGCGAAAGTCACCGGGCGCATGGGCCACGGTCTTCCAGCCGCCGATGCCCGTTCAATCAATCGACGGTAATATGAGTGTACGCTTATCAACGAGGAATGCAACCGGACGCATCTTCACGAAATCCGAAGTGTTCGTGAAGGTGCGGCCTTTTTCCTGTTACTCAGGAAAGCTTGTTGGAATCGTGATCCTGATATTGCTCGGTCTGGATCGCCTTGCTGTCGAGCCCACGTTCGCGGGAATGCTGAGCCTTGTCGCGATTGGATAGAATCATGTTATCGTTGACCTTATCCTTGTCGAGATCGGTCATAGCGCCGGCGCCAGATTGCTTTCCGTGTGAGCTTGCGCCGATATGTTTCGAACTTGCATTGGCCATTCTTATCTCCTGCGTTTCAGGCTTACGCTCACCAAACCGCCTGCTGCGCCAATTGATCCCGTTTCCGAAGCAACTTGTATCTGCCTGAGATTTCAGCCACCCTTTAGGGTGAGGACCCAATCATCTTGTTGAAATGGTGTGAGGCGATCCGGATGAGATACAAGGCGAAAAACTTGAGGCGTTGCTTATGCACCGGCGAGGCTTTTCAACGAAGTAGGTCGCCGGATCGACCATATCCAAAGGACACGCGAACGGCTTCAATCTGCTTTGTCGAGGCTCTCGAATGGGTATGGGACCCATCCATCGAGCCTCTTCTCGCATATTCTTGCCGTTCATCGTGCCATTTCAATAACATGATTGAGTCCTCACCCTAGTCGGGACCAGGAGGATAAGGGTTGGGGAAGCGATATCTGTCGGCATTGGTCGGCTTTATCCTGATCGGTGTCGTTTTCGCCATCCACGGCGGCGACATCATCAAGGCGCGCTATCTCGCCGAAGCAGCGACGCAGGGCGGTACCACCTTGAGGCTGGCCGTGTCGGCGCTCGAGGGGCACCTCAAGCGTTATGAGGCACTACCGGCGCTGATTGCAGATCAGCCTGACATCGAGGCCCTGATTCTCCAGCCGGACAACCTGATCCGCCGTCATTCCACCAATCTCTATCTCGCCAACATCAATGCGCTTCTGAAATCCTCCGACATCTATATGCTGACAATGGACGGCGAGACGATCGCCGCCAGTAACTTCGACCTGCCCACCAGCTTTATTGGCCAGAATTTCAGCTACCGTCCCTATTTCCAGGAGGCGGCCAAGGGCAAGCAGGCCCGCTTCTATGCGCTGGGCACCACATCGGCCAAACGCGGCTATTATTTTTCTTCGCCCATCGAGATTGGCGGCATCGTTCGGGGCGTGATCGTCTTCAAGGTCGATATCGATGTGCTGGAAGCCTCATGGGAAGGAGGGGATGCACGCATCTTCGTGTCCGATCCCGAAGGCATCATTTTCATGACGGGCAGCCCGCACTGGCTCTATCATTCGATCCTGCCGCTCACCGAAGAGAGAATTGCCCGAACCTCCGCCTCACGCCGCTATTCCGATGCCGTGCTGAAACCGCTTCCCTTCACCGAACGCGTCGAGGATGGCCACCGGATCATGAGCGTTGCCGAAGCCGGTGGAACGCGCGATTACCTGGTGCTGTCTCAAAGCATGCCGGATGCGGACTGGACCGTGAATGTGCTTACGGATACGGCCTCGGCGCGGGCGCAGGCCCAGACCGTCGTGATTGCCGTTCTGCTGGTCCTGTGTCTGGTGGGCCTCGGTGTTGCAATCCTGATGCAGCGCCGCGCACGGCTGGACGAGCGGCTGCATCTGCAGGAGGCCGCCCAAGTGGAACTGGAGCGCCGGGTCGAGGAGCGCACAGCGGATCTCGCGCGGGTCAACACCCGCATCGAGGAAGAGATCGCCGAACGCCGCGCAACGGAACTTCAATTGCGCCAGACACAGGCAGACCTGATCCAGGCCGGAAAGCTTGCGGGTCTTGGCCAGATGTCGGCCGCACTTTCCCACGAATTCAACCAGCCGCTCGCGGCAGCCAAGACCTATTCCGACAGTGCGGATGTCCTGATCGAGCGTGGCAGGCTCGAAGAAGCGCGCGACAATATCCGGCGTATTTCGGCGCTCATCGACCGGATGGCCTCCATCTCGCGTCACCTGCGCAATTTTGCGCGCAAACCGAACGAGAAACTGAGCGGCGTGGCGCTGGATGACGTCATCCGCGATACGCTGGAGATTGTCTCGACCCGCCTGAAGAGCGCGCAGGCGGAGATCGATATGTCGCTTCCCCGCGATATCCCGCCCGTACTCGCCGGGTCCATTCGCCTGCAGCAGGTTCTGGTCAATATCATCACCAATGCAGCGGATGCGGTCGAAGGTCTCGACGACAGGCGTATCGAACTGACGGTCGATGTGGATGAGATGGTGCATATTCGCGTACGCGACCATGGCGCGGGTGTCGCGGCGGCGATCAGCGAGCGCATTTTCGATCCGTTTTTCACCACCAAAGGTGTTGGCAAGGGCTTGGGACTCGGCCTGTCCATATCCTATAACATCATCAAGGATTTCGGTGGCAGCCTGAGCGTCGCGAACCACCCGGATGGCGGGGCGGTCTTCACGATCTCGCTCATGGCGGCAACCGGGCAGGTGGGCCTAGCGGCGGAGTGAGCATGCAGCGTGTATTACTGGCGGATGACGAGGAGGAGCTTCGCCGTTCCACAGCCCAGGCGCTGGAGCTTTCCGGCTTTCAGGTCCAGACCCTTGCGAGTGCCGAACAGGTTCTGGAACTCATCGGCTACTCCTTCGAGGGCGTGATCGTCAGCGACATTCGCATGCCCGGCATGGACGGCATGACCCTGATGCAGCGTGTCCGTGAACTGGATGCCGAAATCCCCGTCATTCTGGTCACCGGTCATGGCGATGTGCAATTGGCCGTCAAGGCCATGCGCGAGGGCGCCTATGATTTCATCGAGAAGCCGTTCACTACGTCGCATCTGGCTGGCGTGTTGCGCCGTGCTCAGGACCGCCGCAACCTGGTGCTGGAAAATCGGCGGCTTCGCGCAGTCGCGGGCAAGCGCGACGATATCGAGACTCGGCTGCCGGGGCGTACGCAGGTCATGGTCGATCTTCGCTACCAGATCCGCGCCATCGGTGCCGCGGATGCCGATACGCTGATCATTGGCGAGACAGGGGTCGGCAAAGAGGTGGTGGCGCGCGCCTTGCACGATGTCAGCGCCCGCGCCAACCGTCCCTTCATTGCCATCAATTGCGCGTCGCTGCCGGAAACCTTGATCGAGAGCGAACTTTTCGGGCATGAGGCAGGCGCGTTTCCCGGCGCGCTCAGACCTCGCTACGGCAAGTTCGAGCACGGGCGGGGCGGCACGATCCTGCTCGATGAAATCGGGTCCATGCCCATCGATCTCCAGGCGAAGTTCCTGCGCGTCCTGCAGGAAAGGGTCATCACCCGGCTGGGCTCCAATGAGCCGGTAGGACTCGATGTGCGTTTCATTGCAACGAGCAAGGTGGATCTGGAGGCAGAGGTTGCCGCGGGCCGCTTCCGCGCCGATCTCCTTTATCGTTTGAACGTGGTGACCCTGCGGGTCCCCTCTCTGGCACAACGCCGGGCGGACATCCCGCTTCTGTTTCTGCAGCTCGTTCGCGAGGCGGCGGCTCGCTATGGCCGGGAAGACATGGATGTGCCGCAGGAAGTGGTCATGTCCGTTGCGCAACGGGACTGGCCGGGAAATGTCCGTGAATTGCGCAATGCAGCCGATCGTCTCGTTCTTGGCCTGGACATGCGACCCGGCGATGGCGGCGCGCTGGTCAAGCCGGAGAGCGGTCGCCTGGCCGACCGTGTTGCGGCGTTCGAACGGAACATCATTGCCGCAGCAATCTCGGCCAATGGCGGCGCCCTCAAACCCGTCTACGAGCAGCTGGGAATCAGCCGAAAGACGCTTTACGAGAAAATGCAGAAGTATGGTCTCGACAAGAAACTTCTGTCTCCGGACGGGCTTGCGGAACTGGGCGAAGAGATCTGATGGACCAATTGACGGCGTGATGGGTGGAAATCCACACATGGGGTGATGGGCTTGGGGCGGAATCCACCCATGATCACGCAGGGACAGTCACACTTGTGACCATTCGGTGGCAGGAAGCGGTTGCTCGCGCCCACGATCCTCAGCCACATAGTCGCCATCCGGTCGTTGCGGGAGGAGCCGCGACACCGTCGATTGTCATGAGGAGGATGACCATGAAGCTTTTTAAGGCTCTCGCTTGCGCAACTGCATTTGCCGCCGTTGCTTTCTCGTCCGTTGCACAGGCTGCCGGTTACCCTGAGCGGTCGATTACCATGATCGTGCCGTTCTCTGCAGGTGGCCCGACCGATACGGTTGCACGCCTTGTTGCAGAATCCATGTCGAAGGATCTCGGTCAGCAGATCATCATCGAAAACGTCGGCGGCGCTGGCGGAACACTCGGTGCCGGCCGCGTGGCGAAGGCGGATGCAGATGGTTACACGCTGCTCCTTCACCACATCGGGATGGCAACCAGCGCGACCCTCTATCGCAAGCTGCCCTATGATACGCTGAAGGACTTCGAATATGTTGGTCTCGTCACTGACGTGCCGATGACCATCGTGACCCGCAAGGACATGGCAGCAAAGGATCTCAAGGGTCTCATCGAGTTCGCCAAGGCCAACAAGGACAAGGTGACAGTAGCCAATGCCGGTATCGGTGCCGCATCCCACCTGTGCGGCATGATGTTCATGAGCGCGATCCAGACCCCTCTGGTCACTGTGCCTTACAAGGGTACGGGCCCTGCGATGACCGACCTTCTGGGCGGTCAGGTCGACATCATGTGCGACCAGACGACCAATACGACGAAGCAGATCCAGGGCGGTACGATCAAGGCCTATGCCGTGACGTCGCCCAAGCGTCTTGACGTCCTGAAGGATGTACCGACGGCCGTCGAAGCAGGATTGGCTGGCTTTGAAGTCGGCATCTGGCATGGTGTCTACACGCCGAAGGGAACGCCTGCCGCTGTCAACGAGCGTCTGTCCAAGGCGCTGAAGGTGGCGCTGAAGGATCCGAATGTCGTTGCCCGCTTCGCTGAACTTGGAACCGTGCCGTCCCCTGAAGCGGATGCCACGCCCGCTGCCCTGAAAGCCAAGCTCGAGGGTGAAATCACTCGCTGGCAGCCGGTGATCAAGGCTGCAGGCCAGTACGCGGACTGACATCGACTTGATTGCCGCACACTCTGGGAACAGGTGTGCGGCACTTCTCTTCTCGCGGCTGGCTCGAACTGTGTGTCATGCGGATCATGACGCTTGCCTGTCGCCTGCCACGTCTGACGCATCTGTCTCCGAATAAGGGATCGATATCCCGGCGAGCACAATGCGGGGAGCTTCAAAGGGTTAGAGCGTCGTCAATGTGTCCGGAAGGATGCCCGGCGTTCTGGGGAGGCATCATGAAATCTGTTGAATTTGACAAGACAAACGCCGCCTGTGGCGCGCTGTTTGTCGCCATAGGGCTGTTTTTCGGCTTCGAGTCGCTGGATCTGGAACTGGGCACGGCGTTTCGCATGGGGCCGGGTTATTTTCCGTTCCTGCTGGCCTGCGCGCTCGTGCTGCTGGGTGGCATTATTCTGTTTCAGGCGTTCCGCGTCGAACATGAGGGCATCGGCCCGATTGCATGGCGAGGGCTTTTCTTCATCCTGCCGTCCGCGATCTTCTTCGGCCTGACCATTCGCGGGCTCGGTTTCGTGCCGTCGCTGTTCCTCACGGCCTTCATTGCAAGTTTCGCCTCATCCAGAATGACGCCCATTCTGGCGATCCTGCTCTCGGCCGGTTTGACAGTGTTTTCGGTCCTGGTGTTCGAATACGGCCTCGGCCTTCCATTCCGCACATTCGGCCCCTGGCTTGGCTTCTAGGAGATAGCCGATGGATCTTTTCAGTAATCTTGCACTTGGTTTCTCCACCGCAACGTCGCTGGCAAACCTGTTCTTCTGCCTGATCGGTGTTCTTCTCGGAACCCTGATCGGCGTCCTGCCGGGTATTGGCGCGACCGCGACCATCGCGATGTTGCTGCCCATCACGTTTCAGCTGGAGCCGGTTTCCTCGCTCATCATGCTCGCCGGCATTTACTACGGTGCGCAATATGGTGGCTCGACTACGGCCATCCTCATCAACATGCCGGGCGAAAGCTCTTCCGCCGTGACCGCCATCGACGGTTACCAGATGGCGCGCAAGGGGCGGGCAGGGGCGGCCCTGGCCATCGCCGCGCTCGGCTCCTTCTTCGCCGGTACGGTCTCCACTTTCCTGGTTGCCATCTTCGCTCCGCCGCTGACGAAAATCGCCCTGCAGTTTGGTGCTGCGGAATATTTCTCGCTGATGGTGGTCGGTCTCGTCTCGTCCATCGCGCTTGCATCCGGCTCCATCATCAAGGCGCTCGCCATGGTGGTTCTCGGCCTGCTGCTCGGGCTTGTGGGCACCGATATCTACTCCGGCACGCCGCGCTTCACGCTAGGCATTCGCGAATACTCGGACGGTCTCAACTTCGTCGCTGTCGCTGTCGGCGTCTTCGGGATCGCGGAAATCCTGCGCAATCTTGAAGGCGAGAAGAACAGAACCGTCCTGATGTCGAAGGTCAGCGGCCTTCTGCCGACGAAGGCGGACTTCAAGGAAATGTTTGCGCCGGTGCTGCGCGGAACGGCCATCGGTTCTGCTCTGGGTATTCTGCCCGGTGGCGGTGCGATCCTGGCCGCCTTTGCATCCTATACGGTTGAAAAGCGTGTTTCGAAGAAGCCGGAGGAATTCGGCCATGGCGCGATCGCGGGCGTCGCGGGTCCGGAATCGGCCAACAATGCCGGTGCCCAGACTTCGTTCATTCCGCTTCTGACGCTTGGCATTCCGGCAAACCCGGTCATGGCGCTGATGGTCGGTGCGATGATCATCCAGGGCATCGTTCCCGGTCCGAACGTCGCGACCGAGCAACCGGCCCTGTTCTGGGGTATCATTGCTTCCATGTGGATCGGCAATCTGATGCTGGTCGTGCTCAACCTGCCGCTCATCGGGCTTTGGGTGAAGCTTCTGACGATCCCGTACTACGTGCTCTTCCCCATCATCATGGCCTTCTGCTCCATCGGGGTCTACAGCGTCAACTCGAACGTGTTCGATCTCTATGCAGTCGCCTTCTTCGGGTTCATCGGCTACGTCCTCGTCAAGCTGCGGTGCGAACCGGCGCCCCTTCTGCTCGGCTTCGTGCTGGGGCCGCTTCTGGAGGAAAACCTGCGTCGCGCCATGATCCTGTCGCGCGGTGATCCGACCACCTTCCTGACGCGACCAATCAGCGCGACACTGCTGGTGATAGCCCTGGGTGTTCTGGTCGTCGTGCTGCTGCCGAGTGTGCGCAAGAAGCGCGAGGAAGTGTTCCAGGACGAAGAATAGTCTGCCGGACAGTCAAACAAACCGCCGCCGCTCTTTTACCAGAGCGGCGGCGTTTTCGTTTTACAGGTGAGAGTTGTGACGTATTTGAACCAATACGTTGTCACATTGTATCCTGTACGGTGAACCTCTCTTGGTTCCGTGAGCGATCTCGGATAGAAGTATCGAATAGGTCGCCGGAAGCACCACTGCGGGGGGATAGAGACGATGATCGCCATGATGGTGATGTTCAGCCAAGGCTTCAGGACGTAACCTCTCCACATGAAGAGGTTTTCGGGACTTCTGCCGACTGCTCCGATTGGAGCCTATCTGGTTGCATTGGCGGCTGTCATTGCCCTGCCGTTGATTGCCTTCGTGATCTTCCTCATTCTGCGGCTGGAAGCGCAGCAACGCGCCATTCTCAACGCTGATACGCAGGACGATGCCCGCACCATTGCGCGCGCCATCGATCAGGAGTTGCGGGATGCAATCACGACTCTCAAGCTGATCTCCACATCCCCGGAACTCGATACGAACGACCTTGGCGGCTTTCATAACAGAACGCAGATGAGTCTTCGGGGAAGCTCCCGCTACGTTCTGGTTGCCGATGAGAAAGGCCTGCAGCTTCTCAATACCCGCGTCGACTATGGAACACCTTTGCCCCTGTTATCCGACCAGGAGACCTTTACGCTTGCAAGGCAGACGGACCGTATCCAGGTGTCAAACATCTTTTTTGGCAATACCAGCAAGCGCTGGGTCTTCAACGTCATTCTGCCGCTCGACGGACCTGCGCGTGTTTCAGGGGCCGCAGCGCTCATCCTCACCCAGAATGCGGAGGACCTGCAGCGGTTGATGTCCACCGAGGGTTTGCCGAAGGGGTGGTCTGTCGGCGTTCTGGACAGGCGGGGCCATGTGGTGACTGCCACAAATGCAGCCGCCGGAGATCCGCCGCCGATATCCTTTGCCACGCAAGCCCTGATGACCGGCAATAGCGGAACCATAGAGGATGTGAACGGCAGCGACCGACTAATGTACGGCTATGCCAAGCTTTCGCCCTGGGACTGGAAGATCGTTGTCTGGGGTCCGATCAGCACGGCTCAGGCGACCATCGTTTCGACATGGCGCTACTTCGTCATCGGCAGCGCCACCTTCCTGACCGTTGGTTTACTGATCGCCTATCTGCTCGGGCGCCAGTTGCGGACGCCCATCCGGCAAATCGCGGAAATGGCAGAGCGGATTGGCCGGGGTGAAATCGTATCTCCGGTAGAGACGCGCATAGCTGAGGCCAACCAGGTTGCCATTGCACTGTCCAATGCCTCGTTCGATCGTAGCGAGGCTGAAGATCGCGCGCATCTGGTCATGCGAGAGCTGGTGCACCGGACGAAGAACATCATGACCCTAATCCAGGCCATGATGCGCCAGTTGGCGCGCAAGGAAACGAATATCAACGCGTTTCAAAGCGCCATTGGCGAACGGTTGCAGGGTCTTGGCCGATCCATCGAGATGCTGGCGCAGGAGCAATGGGCAGGCGTCCCACTGATGCGCGTCGTAGCACAGCATCTTGAATCCTTCGCCGAAGCTCAAAGCAGGGTGGATGTTGCCGGTCCGGATTTTGTTCTGCGCGCCGAAGCCGTGCAGAACCTCGGTCTGATCCTTCACGAACTGGCGACCAACTCGGTCAAGTACGGTGCCTTGTCAGCGCCGGAAGGGCGGGTTTCGCTGAGCTGGAGGGTTGACGAGGCCGAGGAGGGGGAGCCACGCATCATCATCGACTGGGTCGAGCAAAATGGTCCGCCTGTGCAGGAGCCCGCAACGACCGGTTTCGGAACGACGATCATCAAACGGCATGCGGCGGCGGCATTCAGCGGGCATGTGGAAGTTGATTATTCGGAACACGGATTCCGCTGGACACTCTCCGGTCCGCGCCGTGTTTTCGAGCGTTGCCCGACAGAGGCGCAAAAGGAAGACGCCTGATTTCGGGCACTGTCGTCATCCCTAACCGGAATTTCAAAATTACACATTTCCTGTAGAGGAACGAAGCAATAACATCCGGCGTTTGGCGCACATGGATGTCACAAGCACGCTTGAACCCGCAAAACCACTTCTGGATACGATCGGCCTCGTCTATGTCAGCGATGCGGAGCCGGGGATACGGCGCCTGCGCAGGGGCAAGGGCTTCTGCTACCGGATGCCCGACGGATCGCTTCTCTGCGAAGGACCCGAAAAACAGCGTATCTCGGCGCTCGGTCTTCCGCCAGCCTATGAAAATGTCTGGATCTGCCTGGACCCGAACGGCCATCTTCAGGCAACCGGGCTGGATGCGCGCGGGCGAAAGCAATACCGTTATCACTCTGCGTGGCAGACCTTTCGCAGTGAGCTGAAATACGACCAGCTCGGTTCCTTCGCCGATGCACTGCCGCGTATCCGGCGCCGGATCGAGCGCGATCTCCTGAATGGACTTGATCGGCAAGAGGCTGTGCTCGCGGCTCTGGTCTCGCTTCTGGATGTCACGCACCTTCGCATCGGCAACCGGGCCTACGCCAAGCAGAACAAGACCTACGGGGCGACGACGCTTCTGAAGCGGCATATGAGCTTCAGCGAAGATGGAGTACTGCTGAAGTTTACCGCCAAGGGTGGCAAGCGCGTGCGCCATACCATCCGTCATCCGAAGCTGCAGCGCCTGTTCGAGCAGATCGCCGATTTGCCGGGCCGGCAGCTTTTTTCCTGGCTGGATGAAGAGGGCGTGGCCCACCCTGTGGATTCCGGTCGCCTAAATTCCTATCTAGCGTCCTGCGCGGGCCTGACGGTTTCAGCCAAGACTTTTCGGACCTGGGGCGGCTCTCTCGCGGCCTTCACCGCAGCAACCCGCGCCGTCAAACAGGGTGAGAAGGTTCGCATCAAGATGCTGACTCATGCCGCTTCCGAAAGGCTGCAGAACACGCCTGCCGTATGCCGAAACAGCTATATCCACCCGACGGTTCTTGCGCTCGCGGAAGACATTTCGCCGCTCCAGCGCCTTATGGAGAAACCTCTGGCCGCCGACGCAAAAGTGCGCGGCCTGCGCGCCGAGGAACAGTGGCTGCGCGCTTTCCTGAAGCTGTCGAACGCCGGATGATCGACTGAGCTTGATGATTGATACGAAAAAGGCCGCTACGGAAGCGGCCTTTTTGCTAGACGTTGAGATGCTCAGGCAGCCTGACGCTTGTGGCGACCTTCCTGGACCTCTTCTACGATCTTTGCCACGAAGGCCTGAAGATCTTTCGGGGAACGGGATGTGATGATGCCGTTATCGGTCACGACTTCCTTGTCTTCCCAGGACGCGCCCGCGTTTTTCACGTCGGTCTTGATCGAATGGTAAGAGGTCGCCTTGCGGCCGCGCAGAGCATCGGCCTCTACCAGCAGCCATGGGCCATGGCAGATAGCCGCAACCACCTTGCCGGTCTTGATGAAGTTGCGGACGATGTCGACCGCCTTTTCTTCCGTGCGGAGGATATCCGGGTTGATCTGCCCGCCCGGGATGACCAGCGCGTCATAGTCATCGTGCTTGACCTGATCGACCGTGATATCAACCGGTACGGTGTCGCCCCAATCCTTCTCGTCCCAGCTCTTGATTTCGCCGGGCTTCAGCGAGGCGATCTTTACATCTGCACCATGCCTGCGCAGCTCTTCCAGAGGCACGCGCAGTTCAGAGCGCTCATAGCCGTCGGTTGCGAGAATAAGAATACGTGCGGAACCAATGTCAGTCATATTTATATAATCCTTTGTCAGTGATTGAACTTGTGTCAAGGACGTCCGGTCGAAAGGTCACGACCATTGATGGAAGCCGGTACGCTGATTTGATCGCGCGGCTTGCGTGGGAAAGGCAGGCTCACGCTTTCCGGTGAGACAACATGCAAGTGCGGGCGATCAGCACCTGTTGGCATGTCCATCTTGCCGCTTTTGCTCCAGAACTCTCTCAAGCGTTTCACCAGATTTTCCATCGTCGTTCTCCCATGGCCGTCTGTGGTGGCGAAGATCTTGCTGCCTTCTTGCGGTGATCAAACCCGCAAAGTGTAATTTAGGTTCCTGTTAAAAAACGGATCCGATGTCGGGAACAAAGTTGGCAGGCCAACGTTTACGGGCATTGGTGCGGTCATCAGGGATGATCAAACTTTCTCTGATTGAGCCGGGGCAGTATGAATGTTGAGCGATTGGCAGGGGCGGCCAACCGATCACGAGAGGTGATCCATCACCTCCGTCTTGTTTCTCTTGCAATTTGTCTTCTTGGCCTGAGTTCGTGCAGCGGCGTTCAATCGGCGCTCGATCCTGCTGGTCGGGAAGCGGAAGCGGTCGCGACCCTGTTCTGGGTCATGGTTGCAGGCGGTGGCCTCATCTGGCTCTGCGTCATGGGTGCCTTTCTGTTTGCCGGTCGCTTCAAGACGCAACCGCTGACCGAACGCCGCGCAGGCGGCATCATCGTCTTTGGTGGCGTTGCCTTTCCCGTTGTGGTGCTGGCGGGCCTGATTGCCTATGCAGTCTGGTTGATGCCTGCCATGCGGCCCTGGTTTGCGGGCGAGGGCGAAGGTTTGCGCCGCATTGAAATCACCGCCGAGCAATATTGGTGGCGAGTCCGTTATCTCGATGACAAAGGGCAGGTGCTGCGCGAGAGCGCCAATGAAGTGTTCATGCCGGTCGATGAGCGCGTGCTGTTCGTCCTCAAGGCAAAGGACGTCATCCATTCCTTCTGGATTCCCTCGCTTGGCGGAAAGATGGATGCCATTCCGGGACGAATGAACAATCTTCAGCTCGAAGCCACGAAGACCGGCAGCTATCGTGGCGTCTGTGCTGAGTTTTGTGGCACGGCTCATGCGCTGATGGCCTTCACCGTCGAGGTTCTGGAAAAGCAAGCGTTCGAGGACTGGCTGCAGCCCAAGGCGAGCCCAACGCCGGTTTCAGCGGCCCAAACACCCGATGCCGGGGGGCTTGACGCGTTCCTCAAGAACGGGTGCGGGGCCTGCCATGCGATTGATGGCACGCCAGCGCAAGGTGCTATCGGACCCAATCTGACCGGTTTTGGAACACGGCCAACGCTTGCCGCCGGGACTTTGCCCAATACGACCGGTCACCTGATCCGCTTCATCAAGAACCCTGATCTCATCAAGCCGGGCGTCAATATGCCCTCCTACAACATGCTGCCACAGGCGGAAGTCGAGGCGATCAGCCTTTACCTGAAAGGACTGAAATGACCGGCAAGCTTGGCCCCCTCCTTCCGCAGGATCAACGCGAGGCGCAGGATAAGCGCCTGCGCGACGTGTGGAAAACCCCCTCGGGCTGGCGCTACTGGACATCGGTCAACAATAGCGAAATCGGCCTGTGGTACGGCTGTACGGCCTTCATTTTCATGCTGTTTGCAGGCGTTCTCGCGCTCTTGATCCGGCTTCAGCTTGCCGTTCCAGAGAATACCTTTCTCAGCGCCAATTTTTTCAATCAGGCCTTCACCCTGCATGGCACGGTGATGATGTTCCTGTTTGCGGTGCCGATTTTCGAAGCCGTCGCGATCTTTCTTTTGCCGTCGATGCTTGGCGCGCGCGAGCTTCCGTTTCCTCGGCTATCCGCCTTCGGCTTCTGGAGCTTTGCGATCGGTGGTGTTTTCGTTTGTGGCTCGATCTTCTTCGGTGCTGCACCCAATAGCGGCTGGTTCATGTATCCGCCGCTTGCAACCGACAAGGAGCAGACAGGCATTGGCGCCGATATCTGGCTACTTGGGCTATCCTTCATCGAAGTGGCATCGATCGCTGCTGCTGTGGAACTGATCGTCGGCATCATGAAGTGCCGCGCTCCCGGCATGCGCGTCAATATGATGCCGCTCTTTGCCTGGTACCTGCTCATTGTGGCAGGCATGATCCTGTTTGCCTTTCCGCCACTGATTGCGGGGGATCTGCTGTTCGAGATGCAGCGCATGTTCGACTGGCCCTTCTTCGATGCGGAGCGCGGCGGTGATCCGCTCTTGTGGCAGCACCTTTTCTGGATTTTCGGCCACCCGGAAGTCTACATCATCTTCCTGCCAGCCATCGCGCTGATGGCGATGATCGTGCCGACCTTCTCGCAGCGACCCATCGTCGGCTATTCCTGGATCGTTCTGGCGGCGGTGGGCACCGGCTTCCTGAGCTTCGGGCTCTGGGTCCACCACATGTTCACCACCGGCCTCCCGCAAATTTCGCTGGCCTTCTTTTCAGCCGCATCGGAAGCGGTTGTCATCCCCACCGGCGTGCAGATCTTCGTGTTCATTGCCACCATGCTGGCGGGCCGGGTCATCTTTTCGGTACCAATGCTGTTCGGGGCAGGGGGCCTTGCCATCTTTATCATCGGCGGCCTGACCGGCGTCATGGTGGCGCTGGTGCCTTTCGACTGGCAGGCACACGATACCTATTTCATCGTTGCTCACCTGCACTATGTGCTCATCGGTGGCATGCTGTTTCCGGTCACGGCGGGCATCTATTATTTCTACCCCTTCTTCAACGGCAAGAAGCTCTCGGATACCTGGGGCAGGATCGCCTTCTGGCTGATGTTCGTGGGCTTCAACGTCGCCTTCTTCCCCATGCATTTCGCCGGCTTGCGCGGCATGCCCCGGCGAGTGTTCACCTATCCCGCCGAGATGGGATGGGATTGGTTCAACCTTATCTCCACCGTCGGCGCCTTCGTCTTTGCGGCCGGCTTCCTGATCGTGGTGGCCGATGTTGTACGGCCAAAGACCAGACAGGCGCCAGCCAAGCCCAATCCATGGAATGCGGGCACGATGGAGTGGTTGAACCAGCATGAGGAAAGCTGGGGCATTCGCTCAATTCCCATCATTAAAAGCAGGTATCCGCTGTGGGATCAGCCTGATCTGCGAAAGAACATCGAGGATGGCCGCTACTATCTGCCAGACGCAGAGACGGGCCATCGCGAAACGCTGGTGACATCAGTGCTGGATGGTGCGCCACAGCAGGTTTTGCGCGTCGGAGGGTCATCCTATGTCACGATGATCGCCGCGTTCCTGCTGGGCGGTGTCTTCATTGCACTCACCTACGAATGGTGGTGGACCACGATCATCTGCGCCATCGGCACATTGATTGCCATTCTCTACTGGCTGTGGACGGGGACGGCGCAGATCCCGGAAGCAGAGATGCGCGATGCAGGACTTGGGGAACGCTTTCCGCTCTATGTATCAGGTCCCGCATCCGTCGGCTGGTGGGCGATGTTCATCACCATGGTGGGTGATGGCACCGCATTTGCTAGCCTGATCTTCGGCTATTTCTTCTATTGGACGATCCATGATGATTTCACGGGAGGGCAGGTCGGTCCAGGCTGGCAATGGCCGCTGGCGGCAGCGGCGCTGTTCGTGATTGCCTGGGGCTGCATGCTTCTGGCGCGCTTTGCCAACACGCGCAATCTCGCCTCCACGATGCGGCTATCGATTGCTGTCTCCTTCCTGCTGACGATCGCCGGTGTCGCAGCCGGTCTGATGGGGCCTTACCAGCATGCCATGGAGCCGACATTGCATGTGTACCCCGCCACCGTCTGGATCCTCGCAATCTGGACCTCGACGCACGGCGCTGTGGCTCTCATCATGCAACTCTATTGTCTGGCACGCAGCTATGCCGGCTACCTGACGGCAGACTACGATCAGGATCTCTGCAATGTGGTGCTCTATTGGCACTTCATGGTGTTTACCGCCGTGGTGACCTATCTCACCATCGGCCTCTTCCCGGAACTGAGGTGAAGCGATGAAGAGCTTCATTCCGCGCGAAGTCGAAACATTGTGGACGTTGTTCACGGCCCCTGCCGTGTGGGCGCTCCACTTTCTTGTCTGTTATGTTGCCGCCGCCATCTACTGCGCCAAACCCGGATTTCTCGGGCTTGGTTTTCTGGACCTTCGATGGCTGCTCGGCGGCCTGACATTTGTCGCGCTCGCCTTCATCGTGCTGGCAGGCTATCTCGCCTGGCGACAATGGGGGTTCGGCTCTGGCGATCCGCCCCATGACGAGCCGACCCGCGATGACCGCAAGCTGTTTCAGGGGTTTGCCACGCTGCTTCTCTGCGGCTTGAGTTTCGTGGCCGTGATCTATACCGCAATTCCGCTGATCTTTCTGGCGGAGTGTCAATCATGACCGTCAAGCGATCGTGCCTTGTCGCCGGATTGCTGATCGTGGCGCTTGCCTGGCTTTTGCTTGCACTCGGCGACAAGACATCCTTTTCCATCCATATGATCGTGCACATGGCGGTGGTCGCCGCTGCCGCACCATTCATGGCCTATGGAATGGCAGGAGGCAGTCTCGATTTCGTATCGCGTAGTCGCCTACTCACGCCCGTCACGGCCTCCATGCTGGAACTGGTCACCGTCTGGGGGTGGCATTTGCCTGCCGCGCGTGAATGGGCCGAAACATCAATGCTGGCTCGAGTTCTCGAACAGGCATGCTTCCTCGCTGCCGGATTGATCCTGTGGCTTGCATGTCTTGGCGGCACCGACCCCGAACGTGACAGCAAGCGGTTGGGCGGCGTTCTCGGCCTGCTTTTCACCTCCATGCACATGACGCTCCTGGGGGCGCTTCTGGCGTTGTCGCCGCGTCCGCTTTACGGGGCTGGTGAAGTCACCTGTTTCGGGATCGTGCTGTCGGCCGGTCAGGACCAGCAGATCGGCGCGGTCATCATGCTGATGGTTGGAGCGGCCGTCTATCTTGCCGGTGGTGTTGCGCTGCTTGGGCGCACGCTACGTGAACCTGAACCAAACCCCCTGGGAGATCGCTAATGGTCGTTCGCTGGAAACACGTCCTTCTTGCTTTTCTGGCCGCGGTTATCCTGGGCTTCGGGTTTGCCTGGTCAGGGCTGATGGGCGTTGGAGCACGCGGCGGGCATTGGGCGGTCACGGACTGGTTTCTCCACTGGGTGATGCGCAACTCGGTCCGAACAGCCGCCCTGCAAACCGAGCCGCCGCCTTTCGATAATCCCGAAATGCTGAAACTGGCCGCCGGACATTATGAGCAGGGCTGCGCCTTCTGCCATGGGTCTCCGGCTGAGGAGCGCTCCGCTGTGTCCCGCAACATGCTGCCCGAACCTCCCGACCTGAAAGAAAAGGTACCTGAGTGGACGAAAGCTGAGCTGTTTCACATCGTTCAAGACGGCGTGCGTTTCACCGGCATGCCTGCGTGGCCAGCCCCGCATCGGGAAGACGAGGTGTGGTCGATGGTGGCGTTTCTCGAGCAGGTTCCGCAGATGTCGGCGGAGGATTATCGCCAGTTGGCCGGGCTGGATGTGACTGGCGGCAGCAATGCCGTGCTGGACTGCCAGTCCTGCCACGCGCCAGAGCGACTGAACGGTAAAAGCCTGATTCCAAGCCTCGCTGGTCAATCGGAAACCTATTTGCGGGAAAGCCTGTTTGCCTATGCGGATGGTCGACGTCTGAGCGGCGTGATGCAAACGGCGATTGCCGGTTTGTCGAAAGAACAATTGGCGTCTCTCGCCAGAGACTATGCCAGCATGCAGCGTGGTAGCGTCGCAAACCATGACGCCAATCCTCGAGGAGCTGATATCGATAAGGGCCGCGAACTTGCTGAAAAGGGGCGAGCGGCAGATCGCATTCCGGCGTGTCTCACCTGCCACGAGCGGGCGGATGGTAACCCGAGTTACCCCAAGCTTTCAGGCCAAAGTGTGCCTTATCTGACCAATCAGCTACGCCTGTTCCGTCAGGAGCACCGTGGAGGAACTGTTTTTGGGCACCTCATGCTTCCAGTGGCGAACAATCTGACCGACGCAGACATCGAGAATGTCGGCGCCTATTTCGCGTCGAAATAAGAATGATCCGACGCAGCACAGGACGTTCAGGCCGCTCAAACCGGCACGATGAACATGTAGCAAGCTGCGACTGCGAAAACGAAACTGGCGGCTTCAACCCATTCGCGTGACATGACGACTTCTCCCTGACTGTGTGTCCTCAAAACGCTCCTTCCGTTTTCAGGTTCCACAGAATTGCCACAGGTGTGAAGAATGGGCCGAAACTCTGTCTGAAAAATGACAGTCTCTTAAGAATTTGCAGCCATATGGCGGGCCCGTGCTGCCTCTACAATGGACCGGATCTCGCGTGCCATTCCTGCCTCGAGCACCAGGCCTTCGGTCGGGATGACGCCCGGATCTTCCTCATGATTTTTATAGCTCGCGTCATCGCGGATACTGGCGATGAAGCGGTCAATGGCGCGGTCTCCGCCCATGAGCGCTGCAACGAGGTCTATCATCAGCTCTCGATGTGCATTCACGCGTCCTTCGAGTTCTTCCGGTGTCAAAGCGGTCATTCGTGGCTCCTTCGATTGAGAAGTGACTGCATCGGAGCGAGATAGTGCCCTGCAGGGATTTGGGAACAATGCCGTAAACAGCTGAGTTACTCTGCAACACACTCTCTGGAGGACGCACAATGGCAGGACATGCCGCACTGGGTGAAATTTCCCCGGGCAAGGACATTCGGGACCGTCTCATTCTTGCGCTTTACGCTCAACTCAAGGCGGAGCGCGATACGCGTGAAGCTCTTGAATATGTCATCCGAAAAGGCGCGATTTCGCCTGAGGTCCTGGAAGCAATCGCTGCCGATCCTATCCCCGGTGCCGCTGAGGCGGATATCGCAGCGGTCGACAAGATCGTCTCCATGGACCGAACGAAGACGCAAGGCCGTCATCAAGAGGAGCGAGCACAATGAAACGGACGATTGGTGCCATAGCGCTTCTTGCTTTGCTGGCCGGATGCGATTCTGATCAGCAAAACACGCGCAGCGATACGGATCCCGTAACAACAAAAGGGCAGGGGACCGCACCTGCCGAGCGGGATCCTACCCCTCAATCGGGCACGGGCGGAGACTCCCAAAGCAATAACCAGGGCATGACGACGACACCGAAGCCATAATGCCGCCCAGATTTCGCAAGGCAAACGGGAACGAAAAACCATCTCGCGCTTTTGATTGTGCAAAGCAACAGCAGGGTGCGGTATGGACACGAAGTCACATAATTTTACGATCGAATCTGGCACTTGGCTGGAACGGGGTGCCACGTTTGACGGTCAGGGAACGAACTTTGCGCTGTTTTCAGCGCATGCGGAGCGCGTGGAGCTCTGCCTGTTCGATCCCACCGGCAAAACCGAAATCGCACGGTTGACCCTGCCTGAGAACACACATGAGATCTGGCATGGCTATGTGCCTGGCCTCAAGCCGGGCCAGCTCTATGGCTACCGTGTGCACGGCCCCTACGACCCGGAAAATGGCCACCGGTTCAACCCGAACAAGCTTCTGCTCGACCCCTATGCAAAGGAGCTCTTCGGCACGTACGAGTGGAACGACGCCCATTTCGCCTACGATATTTATCACGACGACAAGGATCTTACCTTCGACGAGCGCGACAGTGCGCCGTTCACGCCGAAGTGCCGGGTGATCGATCCCTACGCCATCGACTGGGAAGGCGACAACCGTCCAAATGTCCCCTGGCCGTCCGCGATCATTTATGAAACGCATGTGAAGGGCTTTACGCAGCTCAACCCGGCCATCCCGCAGGATCTGCGCGGCACCTATGAGGGCATGGGACACAAGGCTACGGTGGACTACATCAAGAGCCTTGGCATCACCTCCGTCGAGCTCTTGCCAGTCCATGAATTTCCTGACGATCAGCACCTTCTCGACAAGGGCCTAAAGAACTTCTGGGGCTACAATTCGATCGGCTTCTTTGCGCCTGCCTCCCGTTACTACGGCCCGAAAGGCATACAGGGCTTCCGCGACATGGTGCGAAGCTTCCACGATGCCGGCATCGAGGTCATTCTGGATGTGGTCTACAACCACACGGCGGAAGGCAATGAGCTTGGTCCGACGCTCTCCTTCAAGGGCATCGATAACTTCTCCTATTACCGCACCCTGCCGGACAATCATCGCTACTATATCAATGATACCGGCACCGGAAACACGGTGAACACCTCCCACCCGCGCGTATTGCAGATGATCATGGATTCGCTGCGCTACTGGGTCGAGCACATGCATGTCGACGGGTTCCGCTTCGATCTCGGGACCATTCTCGGGCGTGAGCCCGAAGGGTTCGATGAGCGCGGTGGGTTTTTCGATGCCATCACCCAGTGCCCCATCCTCTCCAAGGTCAAGTTGATCGGCGAGCCGTGGGATATCGGTCCGGGCGGCTATCAGGTTGGTGGCTTCCCACCCGGCTGGGCAGAATGGAACGACAAGTATCGCGATACGACCCGCGAATACTGGAAGGGTGACCAGAATACTGCACCTGATTTCGCCGCTCGTCTGCTTGGTTCCGGCGATATCTACGACCTCAGGGGCCGCCGTCCGTGGTCGAGCGTCAACTTCCTTGCAGCGCATGACGGTTTCACGCTCAACGATCTTGTTTCCTACAACGAGAAGCACAACGACGCGAACGGCGAGGACAACAACGACGGCCACAATGACAACCGCAGCTACAACTACGGTGCGGAAGGCCCGACGGAAGATGAGGGCATCAACGCTGTCCGTGAGCGTCAGAAGCGCAACTTCATCGCCACGCTCCTGCTTTCGCACGGCACGCCGATGCTGTTAGCCGGTGACGAATTCGGCCGAAGCCAGATGGGCAATAACAACGGCTATTGCCAGGACAGCGAGATCTCCTGGCTGCAGTGGGAAGGCCTGCCGGACACGAACGAGTCCCTTCGCAAGTTCACGAAGCAGATCATTGCGCTTCGTCACAAGCAGCCGATCTTCCGCCGCGAAAGCTGGCGCGATGGAATGGAGGTGAACTGGTTCAACGCTGGCGGGGGCTACCAGCAGCCGGAGCAATGGCTGGAGGGCACAACGCTTGGCCTGCATCTTGGCCGTCGCGATCTGGAGGGACAGTCAGGCATCTGGTCGGATGTGCTGATGCTGTTCAATCCCTTTGAAGGAACAGTACCCTTCAAGATCCCGCCGCTGAACAAGGGGCGCTGGATCCTCGAACTGACGACGGCGGATCCTTCAATCCGAGGGCAAGAGATCGATCAGGACGAAGACTACGAACTGGAAGGTCGAAGCCTTGCCGTGTTCCGACGCGGTTAAGTGATCCGCAAAGTGGCAAAGGGCCGGGCTTGTCCCGGCCTTTTGCTGAAGAGTTGTCAGAGCAAGGCCAATAAAAAAGCTGGCATCGCGCCAGCTTTTTGCATGCCATCAGATCGGTTTCATCGATATCGCCGCTGATCTGTCGCCTCCTGCCGTCGAGCCAGCAGGTTATTGTAAATGGCCGCGTATTTCTCGGCGCTCCGTTCCCATGAAAAGTGCGTCTTCATGCCCTGATGCTGCAACCGCGCCCAGTTGCGCGTATCTCCGTACGTATCGAGCGCACGACGCAAGGCCAGTCGCAAGCCATCCGTATTGACCGGATGGAACTGGAAGCCGGTTGCAACCCGCGCCGACATGGCGGCGTCGTTTGCATCGATGATCGTCTCCGATAGCCCGCCAGTGCGGGAAACGACTGGCACGCAGCCATAGCGGAGCGCGTACAGCTGTGTCAGGCCACAGGGTTCAAACCGAGACGGTTGAACGATAGCATCCGACCCACCCTGGATGAGATGGGCTGTCGGCTCGTCATAGCCGGTGTGCACGGCCATCCTTCCCGGAAACCGGTCTGCGGTACACCTCAGAATACGTTCGATCTCGTGATCGCCCTGGCCGAAAACGATAATCCTGCCGCCCTGGTACAGCACCTCGTCCGCCGCTTCCGCGAACATGTCCATGCCTTTTTGCCAGGTCAGCCGGGTGATCGCCGAGAAAACAGGCCCATCGCCCTGTTCCAGCCCAAAACGCTCCAGAAGTGGTGCCCGGTTCTCGCGTTTGCGCTTCAGGCTGGTGGAATCGAAATTCCTTGGCAGAAACGGATCCGTTGAAGGGTTCCAGATATCCATATCGATGCCGTTTACGATGCCACGCAAGGACATCACGCGCTGATTGAGCACGCCATCCAGCCCCATGCCGAAGCGGCTGGTCAGGATCTCCCGGGCATAGGTTGGACTGACGGTCGTAATCATGTCCGACGTTTGCAGGCCACCCTTGAGATAGCTGATATCGCCGAAATATTCGAGGCAATTGGTGTTGAACAGATGTGGCGGCAGATCCAGCGCCGGGAGACGATCGGCACCATATTGGCCCTGAAAAGCGAGATTATGGATCGTCAGAACGACCGGCACGTCGCATCCCGCCTCCCGCATGTAAACGGAGGTCAGTGCGCTCTGCCAGTCATGCGTGTGGACAAGATCCGGTTGCCAACCCGGAAGTGCTCCATTGGCCACATTGGCTGCAGCCTTGGACAGGACTGCAAATCGCAACCAGTTGTCGTGATGATCTTCTCCCGCTCCGTTGATATAGGGGCCGCCGTCACGATCATAGAGGGTAGGGCAGTCAAGGATTAGAAGGTCCAGACCCTCATGCTCAGCGCGAAACAGCGTAGCACGCTGGCCAAGCAGGTCCTCGAAGCTCGTGAGCGGAAGGAGGTCCGGCAGCTTGGCAAGAACGGAAGGGTAGCCGGGAAGCATCGTCGTCGTCTGTATCGCGCAGTTTGCCAAAGCTTTGGGAAGAGAACCCGTAACGTCCGCCAGACCCCCGGTCTTGATGAGGGGGTACATTTCGGACGTCACGGAAAGCACTTTCATCGGCTCTAATTCTTTCATCCTTGCGCGGGAATACCTCGACTTTTCAATGATTTCATCACGCCGAAATCTGTTTTCGAAATTGACTGGCGCGTTCATCATGTCGATGTCCTTCCTTCACGCATCGGTCGGTCCGCACAAACGCTTTCATCGGGCCGAACCGCGCGAAATGAAGCCGCGTTCCAATGGTTGGAGAAAATTAGAATGAGTTTCGACGCGCGCATTTTCGATTGATACGTCCAGATGCAATACGGGATCGTCCGCCGCAACGCGTGCGACGGCACAAAGATATGAACGGGGAACGACCGGCCTGAGCTAAATCAGGCGGGTTGAGATTTGCGCGGCTTTCGAACCGGGTTCGCGTCGACCGCGGGCTTTGCAGCGGCGATTTTCGAAACCGCCTTTGCTTCTGCCTTTTTCAGGGAAACTCGTTTTTTGTCCACAGGCTTTGCTTCATCGAACTTGCCTGCGTCGGAATTCCTTATCGCAGGTTTTTCTGCCCGAGGCTTTGTTGAATTACCCTTCGACGCGGACGGCTTCTCTTCTGCGGAACCAGCGCTTGCCTTACGCTTTGCAGGCGCCTTCCCGTTGCTTTTTTCACGGGCCTCATATTCTGCGCGGGCCTGAGCCCAGTGCTCGTCATGTTTTCCGTGGGGCTGGCCGTCGGCCTCCCACAGCTCATATGCACGCTGCTTTATCCAACTTTCGGAGTCCGCCATATTCCTCTCCATTCGCCCAACACCGGTAACGTTAGCAAAATCGAATAGGTTCCACGTCCAGGTTGATTTTGTGCACTGCATCGAAAACTGGCAAGGCTAAAAATTAATTTTTTAGAAGGCGGGAACTTATGTGGATGTCGGCAGTTTGGGAGCCGAGCTTGGGAGGGCTCAATCGATGGAAAAATGCTTTGATATCATTCCGCATTCCTCGGGCTGGATCTACGTGATCGACGGTAAGGCTTCCGCTTCCTATCCGTCCTATTCTCTTGCACTTAAAGCTGCGCGGCTACATGCCTTGCGCGAAACCGACACGCTGCGCCGGATCGTCTTCCGCCGTCAGGAACTCAACGGTCAGATGATTGCAGTCAAGCCGGAAGGGTCTCGTCCCGCGGTCTGATCAGATCGAAAGCTTTGGGCCGACCAAACCGGTCGGCCCAACGAGGCTCAGGCCGCTTTCTTCGCAGCCGAGTTCAGCGTTGTCTGTGCGAGCTTGCTCAGCTTTTCGTCTGTCGCACTTTCTTCCTTCAACGTTTCGGAAAGCAGCTGCGCGGCTTCGTCAAGGCCAAGCTGTTTTGCCCAGGCACAGAGGGTGCCGTAGCGCGCAATCTCATAATGCTCGACTGCCTGGGCAGCTGCCAGAAGTCCCGCATCCAATGCCGGGGTTCCCTTGAACTCTTCAAGGATTTCTTCGCCCTCGGAAATGATGCCTTCGATTGCATCGCAGGTCTTGCCGCGTGCCCGCTTTCCAATCAGTTCGAATACCTGTTGAAGGCGCTCGATCTGGCCATCGGTTTCCTCTTTGTGGTCGAGAAAGGCCTGCTTCAACTGCTCGTTCTGGGCGCCGCGTGCCATCTTTGGAAGGGTCTTCGAGATTTTTCGCTCGGCATAGTAGATGTCTTTCAGTGTTTCATGAAAGAGGTCGTCAAGCGTCTTCGTTGCCATGTGTTTCTCTCCGCTCGTGGTTGTGAGTGCCTCAAAGCTGGCGGCCTCCTAACAGGCCGATGCAGGCCAGGTTCCACGGCTTGGGAGAGAATTTTCTCAGCGGACTACCCACGACGGGGTATCGAGCCGATCCATCGGAAAGATCAAGACATCATCAGTCTTGGTTATCGAGCTTTTCAGCAAGTGCGCGTTGCAGCTCATGCGCAAGGTCCATCAGCCGCTCCGGCACTGCCTCCTTCTCAATCTCACTCAAAAGGTCGGCGATCTTCGGTCCGACTGTTCGAAGACGCTGCGCTTCTTCCTGATTGGTATTGCCTGTCACTTTCTTCATCCTGACCTCTCGGCTTTCCAGCAAGAGATTATCAGTGATCTCTCAAGTAAGAGGGAAAGCCCTGATCCTGCATCCTTGTCAAGGTTGTGCAGTGCACAGAGAGGCGCCCGCTGACGTCTATGGCAGCGGGCGTTGCAGGGAGGTATCGATTTACGTTGGGACGATCAGTGGGTCCGATCGCGGCCCGGAATGGACGTGATGGTTGCTGAAACGGGGTCGCTTGCCGGGAATGTGTCTTCCAGACCTTCGTTCAACTGCTCTTCCTGGGCTGCCTTGGAGGGGCGATTATCTGTCGCCATGGTCGAAGATTGAGCCTGCTTGCGCTCTCCTTCAACCATTTTGTCCGGCAGGGCGTCGCTTTCGACAATCCGGCTCAGAAATTCCTTTGCCTTTGAAACAGCGTTGTTACGGTTGATTCCATCGGTATCCGAGCGAAGAGTTACCGAGACGACGTCGCCGTTATCTCCGACGAATTCAACCGTATAGCCGGCATTGCCGCTGCCTTCCGCGATGACCTGAGTGCCAACGATGCTCATTTTCTCCGCCTTTCCGTGAAACAGATTTCGTGTGTTCGATCTGCTTCGCAAACGGATAGTCCTGTTCATTTGTTCCGTCTGCGAGATGACTGGTCGCAACGACGGAACCGACAGCTATCCCGGCGGTTAATGTCGGGAGTTCCGGTATTCAAAGAAGGAAACGCCGTGGCGCCGCATGTTTTCTGGAAAGGCTATCTCAAACTTTCGCTCGTGACCTGCCGGGTGACGATGGCGCCAGCCGTTTCAGAAAGTGGAAAGGTGCGATTTCACAATCTCAACGCCAAAACGCACAATCGAGTCTTGTCGCAATATGTCGACGGCGTCACCGGCAAGCCGGTCGATGACGATGATCAGGTGAAGGGGTTCGAACGGAGCGAAGACGACTATGTGCTGTTCGAGGACGAAGAGCTGGATGATGTCGGTCTCGAAAGTACTCGCACGATAGACATCGAAGCCTTCGTTCCCTCCGGTGAGATCGGCTGGATCTGGTATGACCGTCCGCATTTTCTGGCGCCGGACGACAAGGTCGGCGAGGAGGCATTCTCCGTCATCCGTGAAGCCATGGCTGCCACCGGCATGGTTGGTATTGCGCGGCTTGTCATGTATCGCCGGGAGCGTGCTGTGATGCTGGTGCCGGACGGGAAGGGCATCATTGTCTGGACGCTTCGATATGGCGATGAAGTGCGAGATGCGGACGCCTATTATCAGCTGGCACAGCCCGGAAAATCCGATGCTCAGCACTTGTCGCTCATCAAGAAACTGATCGGCGAACGCATTGAGAAATGGGATCCTGCCATGGCGGACGATCCGGTTCAGGACAAGCTGCTCGATATCATCAAGCGCCGAAAGAAGAGCAAGAAGACGCGAGCTACGCCCTCGAAATCCGGTGCGAAGCGCTCCGACAACGTTGTTGACATCATGAGCGCGCTGAAGAAGAGCCTTGACGACGAGCGCCGCGCCAAGGGGAAGTGAATACTACTTTTTGTCGGGGCGATGGTTAATCGGCGCTTCCGCCTTTCGGAAATCTGCCCAAGGGTCCTGACGGAGTGCGTTCAATCGGGCGCTTGCGTTCTCAACTGTAAAATGGGCCGGGCCTATTCCTTGGCCAAGCTCATTCCAGTCAATCGGCATGGAAACGGGCGCGCCCGGTCTGGCACGGGTCGAATAGGGGGCAACGGCAGTCGCGCCACGGCCGTTTCGCAGATAGTCGATCAGGATCTTTCCCTTGCGCTTGGACTTTGTCACGGTCGACACATAGAGGTCTGGACTGTCTCCCGCCATGGCATCAGCGAGGGCTTTCATGGCGGCCTTTACCGTCGGCCATATTGCTTTCGGCTTTACCGGAGCAACGATGTGGAGACCCTTGCCGCCGGATGTCTTCAGGAAACCGGTGAGGCCCATATCTGCAAACCTCGAGCGCACTTCTCCGGCTGCTGTCATGACCGCCTGCCAGTCTGTACCCTCGCCGGGATCCAGATCAATGATGACCATGTCGGGGCGCTCCCAATCGGAAACACTGGAACCCCACGGATGAATTTCGAGCGTTCCGCCCTGCACAAGACCGAGCAGCCCATCGAGATCTCGGATGGTGATGTTCTGCTCTCCTTTTTCGTCGGCGGGATCGATCACCAGTTTCGCATTCTTTGTCATGCCTTTCCATCCATGCTTCTGGAAGAACAGAGGCTTGGTGATGCCATCCGGGCCCCGAACCAGAGACAGCGGACGATTGACCACGAAGGGTGCTATGAAAGGCCATACCTCGGCGTAATAATCTGCGAGGCCTGCTTTGGTGACCCCGGCATCCGGCCAGTAGATGCGATCCGGATGCGTGAGCTTGACGCTGCGCTGGACGTCGCGAGTTGTGTTGTCCTTGTCCCGGTCAGGCCCTGTTTCCCGCACGACCGCGGTTGCCTGCTTGTCCTCCCGCAGGCCCCGAAACGATGCGTGCCGCAGATGGGCATCTGCCGTCCAGCCGCGAAACTCCACCTCGGCTACCAGCTTTGGTTCGACGAAGACTACATTGCGGCGTTCATCTGCGGTCAGTTTTGTCTCGAACGGCGCCCGTTCGGTCTCAAGCGGCGCAAGTGTCTTGAACAGGGAGCGCGCCGATGCGGTCGAAAAGCCGGTTCCTACCCGGCCTGCATGTTGCAAGACGCCATCCTCGTAGTAACCCATGACCAAAGAGCCGATGGCTGACTTCGAGACCGTGGATGGCACATAGCCTGCGATGACGAATTCCTGGCGGGCGGAGCATTTGGATTTGACCCAGTCCCGTCCGCGACCGCTTTTGTACGGAGCGTTCGCGAGCTTCGAAATTATGCCTTCGAGACTCAGGCGACAGGCGTGCTTGAGAACCAGCCCGCCTTCATCCCTAAAATGTTCGCTGTAGCGCAGATTGGCAGGGCACTCGTTCAGCAGTCGTTCCAATGCCGCCTTGCGATCCATCAGCCGCGCCTTGGTCAAATCCTGTCCGTCAAGATAGAGGAGATCGAACAGATGAAAGACAAAGCGTTCTGACCGTCCTTCGCTCAAGTCCTGCTGCAGCAGTGAAAAGTCCGTTGCGCCACTGCCGGATTCTACGGCCACTTCGCCATCGATGATCGCCTGACGAGCGGGGAGGCCTTGAAGCGCCTTGTTGATGTCCGTGCCGAAGCGCTTGGTCCAGTCGAGACCGGTCCTGGTCAAAAGCCTGACGACACCGTCTTTGATATGGGCCTGCAGGCGATAGCCGTCCAGTTTCACCTCATGCAGCCAGCGTTCTCCGGACGGCGCGGATTTGACCAGTGTCGCCAGTTGAGGTTCGACAAAGTCGGGCATGGCTGCCGTCCGTGCACCTTTGATACCGACGGTTTTCTCTTCAGGTTTAGAGGCCTTTTCCGGCGCCTTCCTTGTTGGGGTTTTCGACGGCTTGGTTTTGAGGTCAAGGCCCGTCTTCACGGAGGTGGGCCTCTCCTCCAGAATGTCGGCGTCTGTCTCCGTTCGGGCAAACTCATCTTCCGCCTTGATCAGAAGCCAGTTCTCACGGCTCTCTTCCGGTTTTCCAGCCATGCGGACCAGATGCCAGCGGCCCTCCAGCTTTTCTCCGTGAAGCGCAAATTCCAGATGACCCTTTTTATAGGCCTTTTTAAGATCGCCGATCGGTTCCCACGTTCCTCGATCCCAGACAATGACCTGACCCGCACCGTACTGGCCCTCGGGAATCGTGCCTTCGAAAGTGCCGTAATCGAGCGGATGATCCTCGACATGCACCGCAAGCCGCTTTTCGCCCGGAACGAGACTTGGGCCTTTGGTGACAGCCCAGCTTTTTAGCACTCCGTCCATTTCCAGCCGGAAATCATAATGCAGCCGCCTTGCCGCATGTTTCTGGATGACGAAGCTGTTGCCCGCTTGCCTTGCCTTCTTGCCGCGTGGCTCCGGAGAGGTCTTGAAGTCGCGCTTGTCGTTGTATTGTGCAAGAGACATTGGTCAGCTCGCTTTCCGGGTCGCAGGCCGTGCAGCGCGCTTCGGTGACTTCTTGTCGGATGCAGCCCTGGACGCTTTACGCTTTGGCTTCTTCTCGCTTTCCTTCAGGCCGGCGCTCATGCGAAGCGCTTCCATCAGGTTCACCACATTCGTTTCCTTGGGCTTGGGCTTCTTCGGTGGCTTGCGGCCTTCGATCTTCGCTTTCACGAGTTCCTGCAGAGCGTTCTCGTATCGATCCTCGAAGGCTCCCGGCTCGAAGCTCCCGCGCTTGGTATTGATGATATGCTGTGCCAGATCCAGCATTTCGCCTTCGATCTTGAACTCCTTGATGTCGGCAAATGCCTCGCTTGCAGATCGGACTTCGTAGTCGTAGTTCAGCGTTGTGGCGATCAGTCCATCGCCGTGTGGTCGAATGAGCAGCGTCCGCAGGCGTCGAAACAGCACCGTGCGTGCGAGCGCTGCCGCACTTTTTGCCTCCAAGCCATGCCGGATAAGGTCAAAAACCTCCGCCGATACCTTGTCCGCCGGGGCGAGGTAGTAAGGCCGATCGAGATAAATGGTGTCGATCTCATTGCAGGGAATGAAGGTTTCAAGGGCAAGCGTCTTGTCGCTTTCGGGCACGGCCTCGGCAATTTCGTCGGGATCAAGCAGGACATAGTCGCCGCTGGAGAGCTCATAGCCCTTGACGATGTCGTCGCGCTCGACCGGCTTGCCGGTTTCGGCATCCACCATCTGTCTCTGCACACGGTGTCCGGTGCGGCGGTTAATAATGTGGAAGCTGACCCGGTCGGATGTCGAGGCTGCGGTGTAGAGAGCGACCGCACAGCTCAGATCACCAAGGGTCAGATGGCCTTTCCAGTTCGCGCGGGGTGCCACGGCTTCTTCTCCTTCAGAACGCCAGTTCAACCGCAAAGAGAGGCTTTGGTTCCGCCAGAGCGCGAGCGCTTATCACGCGCAGGTTTTTGTACGATTTCGGACAACCTGAGATATGCTCATTTTAGCGGAACAAAATACACGGATGCGACTTTTCCCACCGCCACCCCACCAGGTTTTGGAGAGGTTTCAAACGGTGTCCGATAAACAGCTGAGTCGCGATCCTGCTCGCGCAGATATTGTCAGGCTCATTCCAGCGCTGCGCGCCTTTGCACGCACATTCTGCCGCAACCCGACGGATGCGGACGATCTTGTGCAGGAAACGCTGATGAAGGCACTCGCCAATCTCGACAAGTTCGAACCGGGTACCAAGCTGAAGTCCTGGCTTTTCACCATCATGCGAAACACGTTCTACACCCGCTCCAAGGTGCTTGGCCGGGAAGCGCCGGGACTGGAAGAATGTGTTTCCGGCGATAGCCCGATGGAAGCGACCCAGGAAGTGCAAACGCGGGCACGCGAAGTTCAGCGTGCCTTGGCGAAGCTTCCTCCGCATTACCGCGAAGTGCTGACGCTCGTTGCAATCCTGGGGGAAAGCTACGAGTCCGCTGCTGAAATTTGCAACGTGGCCGTGGGAACGGTCAAGAGCAGGCTGAACCGGGCGCGTCACCAGATCCTTCTGGAACTGGGTGAGGACGATTAGCGAAGAATCTCCCTTATCCGCAGTCATCTTTGAAAAATTCGGGAACCTTTTGGCGTGAGCTGAAGTTCACCGGGCGCGGGAGGTCGTTCGGCCTCGTTTCTCTGCACCTTTTTTTCAAGGATTTCGTTATGCCTGTTACGATCACAGCGGTCCTGTTCACATTGATCGGGATCGCGCTGGCGGCTGGCGGCGCGCAACTGCTGATGCTGGGAGGGAGTGCCTACTACCTCATCACCGGTATCGCCTTCATTGTTACCGCCATCCTGCTTTTTCTTCGCCGCGCAGAAGCCCTTTGGCTCTACGCCCTCATCATTCTCGGTTCTCTGGGCTGGGCCATTCTCGAAGTCGGCCTTGACTGGTGGCAACTTGGTCCGCGCGGCGGCGTCATCATCGTGGCTGGCATGTGGCTTCTCACGCCATGGATCCGCAGGCCGCTCGGCTTTGTGAGCCCGAACACCGGTCATCGCTATAGTGCGGGTGCCGCACCGCTTGCCGCATCGGTCGGCCTTGCGGTTCTCATTGCCGTCATTTCCATGTTTGTGAACAGCAATGACCTTTCCGGCAACTTGCCGACAGACAAGATTGCGGCTGCTCCGGCGCTGGGTGGCAATGTGCCTCCGGGCGAATGGCACCAGTATGGCCGGACGCCCTATGGGCAGCGGTACTCTCCTCTGGACCAGATAAACGTTCAAAACGTCGCCGATCTTCAGGAGGTCTGGCGCTACCAGACAGGTGACGTAAAGCTGCCTGAGGATGTTGGAGAGACGACCTATCAGGTAACCCCGCTCAAGATTGGCAATTCGCTTTACCTCTGCACGCCACACAACTGGGCGATCGCTCTTGATGCGACGACTGGTAAGCAGAAATGGAAATATGACCCCAATGTCGGGTTGAATCCCGACCGCCAGCATCAGACCTGCCGCGGTGTGACCTATTACAAGGACCCGCAGATTGCCGCCGGTCAACCCTGTGCCGAACGCGTCTATCTTCCGACATCGGATGCGCGGCTGATCGCACTGGACGCGGCAAACGGCCAGGTTTGCCCTTCATTTGCGGAGAACGGCGTCCTGCATCTGGAACAGAAGATGCCGCACAATCCGGCAGGCTACTACTATTCCACATCGCCACCGGTCATTGCCGCGGGCAAGATCATCATCGGCGGTGCTGTCAACGACAACTATTCGACGCAAGAACAGTCCGGCGTCATCCGCGCTTTCGACGTCAACAGCGGCGCTCTGGTCTGGAACTGGGATTCCGGCAATCCGACGCAGACCCAGCCTTTGCCGGAAGGGCAGAAATACACCACCAACTCGCCCAATAGCTGGTCAGTCTTCAGCGTGGATGAGGAACTGGGGCTCGTCTACGTTCCTCTTGGCAACCAGGTTCCCGACCAGCTCGGCATGAACCGCTCCGAGAACGTCGAGAAATATTCGGCGGGCATCGTCGCGCTTGATATCAACACTGGCGCGGACCGCTGGATGCGCCAGTTCGTTCACCACGATCTCTGGGACATGGACGTGCCAGCCCAGCCTGTTCTGATGAACCTCAGCAAGCCGGATGGCGCCATGGTGCCAGCGCTTGTCGGACCGACCAAGCAGGGCGATATCTACGTTCTTGATCGCCGCAATGGTGAGCCGATCCTGCCGATCACGGAGCAGCCAGCGCCGGGCGGTGCCATTCCGGAAGATCGCACGGCGCCGACGCAGCCGATTTCCGCGCTCAATTTCCGCCCGCCAACGCTGCAGGGCAAGGACATGTGGGGCGTCACCATGTTCGACCAGATGGTGTGCCGTATCCGGTTGAAGCAGTTGAAGTATGACGGCCAGTATACGCCGCCTTCCTTGCAGGGAACGCTGGTCTATCCCGGCAATTTCGGCACCTTCAACTGGGGTTCGGTTGCGGTTGATCCGGAACGCATGGTGATGTTCGGCATGCCGACATACCTTGCTTTCACCTCGCAGCTGGTTCCACGGTCAGAGGTTCCACCAAAGGGTCAGGACGAGAAGGGTTCCGAACAGGGATTGAACCGCAATGATGGCGCTCCCTACGCCGTGCGCATGGGACCATTCCTCGGTCCGCTTGGCATTCCCTGCCAGGCTCCGCCATGGGGTTATGTCGCAGGCGCCGATCTGCGCACCGGAAAAACCGCTTACAAGCACAAGAACGGCACCGTCTACGACATGACGCCGCTTCCTCTGCCCTTCAAGGTTGGTGTTCCGGGTATTGGCGGACCGATGATCACCAAGGGCGGTATCGCCTTCCTCGGTGCCGCGGTTGACAACTACCTGCGCGCCTACAATCTCACGACGGGTGAACAGCTGTGGGAAGCACGTCTGCCCGCAGGCGGTCAAGCAACACCCATGACCTATTCGATTGATGACGGCCGCCAGTTCGTTGTCATGGTTGCCGGTGGCCACGGTTCGATCGGCACCAAGCCGGGCGATTACGTCATCGCCTACAGCCTGCCGCGCCGCTGACACTCACGCACAAAAACAAAGCCCGCGACGATTGATTTCGTCGCGGGCTTTATCAATTGGTCGCTTGTGTAGTCAGTGTGTCTGTTCAGATACGAGTTTGTTGACGACGTCGGTGACGTTCGGGACGGAGCGAGCCACCTCTTCGGCGCGCTCGATCTGAGTGTCGAGGAGCACGCGTCCAATCAGGGTGACGGTTCCGGCTTTGGTTGTGACGGAGATGTCTGCCGCATCCAGTCCGCCTGCTTCGGCAAGGGCCGCTGCCACTTGCGCCTCAAGCGCTGCTTCCGTCGGGAATTCGGTTACGACCGTTGGTGCCTTCTCGTGAAATGTCTGGGGTTTGAACACCATTTCTCTGCTCCGTGGTTCGAGTTTCAAAACTCAAACGCACAAGAGGGCTCAAGGTTCAGGACTGCGAGAAGACGCCCGCGATGGCGGTTTGCAGCTCATGCTGTGTGAAAGGCTTGTTGAGATGGGGCCGCGCCGAAAACTGTCCCGTCGGCAGTTCAGAATAGCCCGTTGCCAGGATAACGGGAATACTAGGGTGGGCTTCCTGTACCCGATCCGCCAGCTCCACGCCGGTCATCATCGGCATGGACTGGTCGGTTATGACCATATCGATATCCTGCCTCGACTGAAGGACCTTCAGCGCTTCAGGGCCGTTGAAGGCCTCGATGACAGTGTGGCCCAGATCTTCCAGCATCATGGTGGTGTTCATCAGGACAAGGGCATCGTCATCAACGGCGAGTACGGTCAGTTTCTTGTCGAAAGGGGCAGACATACAGTTCAGAGGCTCCTTGGACTTCACAGAAACAGCAGTGGAAACAGCGACCGGAAGAATGATTTCCGCCCGTGTTCCAAAGCCAGGTTCACTGTGAAGACGCAGGAAGCCGCCTGATTGTTCCGTCAGCGCCTGAACCATGGCCAGTCCCAGCCCCGTTCCCTTGCCGATCCCTTTTGTCGTGAAGAAAGGTGTCGTTGCCTTTTGTAATGTCTCTGCATCCATGCCTTCGCCGTCATCGATGACCGCAACGGAAACGAATTGCTGATCGCCCGTATCGTCTCGTTCCTGCCCGTCGATCTGCGCCTGTATGCGGATGACACCACCTTCCGGCATCGCATCCCGCGCATTCACGATCAGGTTGAGAAGCGCCATCTCCAGCTGGGCGGGATCGGTACGTACTGGCGGAAGCGCTGCTTCGAGCTGCGTTTCAATACGGGTATCGGGATCGATCGAACGGCTGGCCAGATCAATCAAGCCTTCGACCAGCGGAGCAATTTCGACTTCGCGCACATGCAATTCCTGGCGTCGCGAAAATGCCAGAAGCCGTTTGGTCAATGAGGCGCCGCGTTCTGCCCCGCGCAGGGCGCTCTCCAGAAGCTGCGCAAGTTCCGGATCGTCTGGCAGACGCTTCTTCAAGAGATGCAGGGAGCCGAGAATGGCCGTCAGGACGTTGTTGAAGTCATGGGCTATTCCACCGGTCATCTGACCGATGGCTTCCAGTTTCTGCGCCTGAAACAGGTCCTCGCGTGCCTGAGCCAATGCAAGCTGGGCCTGATGTTTTTCACTGATATCACGGGTGATCTTGGCAAAGCCGATGAGATGGCCGTCATCGTCCCTGATTGCATCGATCACGATGCTGGCCCAGAAACGACTGCCGTCCTTCCGAATCCGCCAGCCTTCGTTCTCGAAACGACCCTCGCGTCTTGCTGCTTCAAGACCACGCCACGGTTCCCCGGCATCGCGATCTTCCGGTGTGTAGAAACTGGAGAAATGACGCCCCAGGATCTCGTCTGGTTCATATCCCTTGAGGCGGCGCGCACCAGGATTCCAGCTGGCGACATGGCCTTCTTCATCAAGCATGTAGATTGCATAATCGATAATGGATTCGATCAGCAGCCGATATCGATCCTGCACGTGGCGTCGCACAGTGCGGCCTTCGGCCATGTTCATTCTCCCGCCCTGATTCGCAGCCTCGCTGAACTGACACTCTGTCATAAAGTTCCACGAGTATTTCGTTTTGTCTGCCAGTTGACCAAATGCGCATATTCACTGTATGACTGACGAAATTCGAAATTCGTCAGTCATCAAGCGGAAGTCAATGAACGATCATTCTACAGTGGCGAGCGATACGGCCAGACAGGACAATGTCGAACGGATTCTGGAGTGTGCCGAAAGGGTGTTCAAGCACTACGGCTACTCCAAAACGAATGTTGCCGACATCGCCAAGGAACTGTCGATGTCGCCCGCCAACATCTACCGGTTCTTTGCGTCGAAGGCCGATATTCATCAGGCTCTCGCTCGCCGCATGCTGGCAGCTCAGTACGATGCCCTGGCCGAGAGCGCAGGGCGCAAGGCTTCGGCCGCAGACCGTTTGCGGGCGCATACGCTTCTTCAGCATTCTCTGGTGATGGAAACGATGCTGGATGAGCAGAAGGTCCACGAGATGGTGCTTGTTGCCATGGACCAGCAATGGCCGGTTATCGAGGAACATCTCGCACGTGTTCGCGGGATCATCGAGAACATCATCAAGGACGGTATCGAAGCCGGCGAATTCCGCCAGCAGGACGCCCGGCTTGCTGCCGAGTGCTACATGCATGCAGGCGTCTGTCTGTGTCACCCGCAACTGGTGGCAAAGACGGCCGCTTCCGATGAAGTCATGACACCTGAAGCCCTGATCGAGTTTGCGATCCAGGCGCTGCGTTAAAATCTGCTCCGAGTGAGCGTGGAGAAGGGACCGCACGATGTCGGTTGTGGGATTGGGGAAGCTGGGTGTGGCGATTGTGGCTGTTGCAGCCATTCTGTCCGGCTGCACGGAAGAGAAAAAGGCTGCCGAGCAGGTCATTCGCCCGGTGAAGGTCGTTGAGGTGAAGGCCCGGCAGGCAGGGCCTTTGCTGCAATATTCGGGCTCTATTCGCGCCCGCACCGAAGTGCCGCTGGGCTTTAGGGTCGATGGCAAGATCAGCGATCGTCTCGTCGATGTCGGCCAAAGGGTCAAGGCAGGACAGCCGGTCGCCCGCATCGATGTGACAGACTATGAGCTTTCGGTACGTCAGGCTGAGGCTGAACTCGCATCCGCCGAAAAGCAGGTGGAAATCTCGCAGCTAGCCCTCAAGCGTGCAGAGACCTTGCAGAGCCAGAACATCACATCCCAATCCTCGCTGGAGCAGGCCCAGCTTGCGTCTCGTCAGGCGATCGCGCAGCGCGATGCAGCTCAATCGTCCCTCACGCAGGCGAAAAATCGCGTCGGCTACGGCGTGCTCTCGTCCGACGTTGACGGTATCGTCACGGCCGTCAATGCCGAGGCGGGTCAGGTTGTAGCGGCTGGTACGCCGGTCATCCGAGTCGCGCAGGATGGTGCCAAGGAGATCGAGGTAGCCGTGCCGGAAGCAGAAATTCGGCAGTTCTCGCCAGGCAAGTCCGTCAAGACCTCGTTTTGGGCCGATGGCAATCTGGCTCTGGAAGGCAAGGTGCGGGAAGTGGCAGGCAGTGCAGACCAGCAGTCGCGTACATTCACCGTTCGCGTCAGCCTGCCGGACAACCCGGCGCTTCGGCTGGGCATGACGGCGACCATTTCTACCGAGGTGTCCGGCAGTGCCCCCGGTTTCGTGCTTCCGCTCGCGGCACTCGCGAAGCAGGACGGTAAATCGATCGTCTGGCTCGTCGATCCTGCATCCTCCAAGGTCCAGCCGCACCCGGTACAGGTTGACGGATTTGCCGAAGATGGCGTGCGGATCGCCGATGGCTTGAAGGCTGGCGATCTGGTTGTCGCAGCCGGAACGCAGTTCATGCAGCCTGATCTGCAGGTCAAAATCTACGAAGGCGAAGGTCAGACAGCAGGTGGCGCATCTACCGCAGTCGCGCCTTCAAAGTCCTGATCGATCCGGGTACAGGGGATTAAGTCATGAAGGCGTTTCGCACACCCGGCTCGCCCAGGCAGCCGTTCAACCTCTCGCGCTGGGCAATTTCTCATCCCAGCATCGGCCGCTTCCTGTTCGGGATCATCATTCTGATCGGCGGCCTCGGCATCATGAACATGGGCCAGAAGGAAGACCCGGACTTCACCTTCCGCGTCATGGTCGTGCAGGCGGTCTGGCCGGGCGCTTCCATCGAGGAAATGCAGGATCAGGTCGTCAACAAGATCGAGCGCAAGCTGCAGGAAACGCCGCATCTCGATTGGGTGAAATCCTACACCCGCGCCGGTTTCTCGATCACCACGCTGCAGATCAAGGGTAACACCAATTCTCAGCAGGTGGCAGACGCCTTCTATCAGGTCCGCAAGAAGATTGGCGACATCGAGCAGGATCTGCCGAGCGGCGTTCTCGGGCCCTATTTCAATGATGAGTTCGGCGATACCTATGTGACCCTCCACGCCCTGACGGGCGACGGATTCAGCTATCCTGAGCTCAAGGACTTCGCGACCAAGGCCCGCGACATGCTGCTGGCGACGAAGGGCGTGGAAAAGGTTTCCATTCTTGGCGACCAGGCGGAGCGCATCTACATCGACGTATCCTCCAAGGCACTTGCGGAGCGCAAGCTGACGCTCAACGATGTGAAAAACGCACTGGCCGGGCAGAACAATGTCGATCCCGCAGGCAATGTACAGACGGCGACCCGTTCCGTGCGCATCACCGTAGAAGGGGGCATGCGGACGCCGGAGGATATTCGCGAACTGCGCATTCGCAGCGGTAGCCAAGTGTTTCGGCTGGGCGATATCGCCACCGTCAGCAAGGGCCTGATCTCACCCTACGACCGCAAGTTCCGCTTTAATGGCAAGGATTCGGTCCAGATCGGTGTGGTCATGCAGAATGGCTACAAGGTGACGGATGTCGGAAAATGGATCGAAGAAACCTATCGCAACTTCGAAAATGCGCTTCCCTATGGCGTTGAGGTTTCGCAGGTCGCCAACCAGCCGGAAGTCGTGCATGAGGCGATCGGCGAATTCACGCAGGCGCTTCTGGAAGCGCTGGTCATTGTTCTGGTCGTCTCGCTTTTGTCCATCGGCTGGCGTTCCGGCATCGTGATTGCCATCTCCATTCCGCTGGTGCTGGCGGCGACACTCGCCATCATGTACGAGCTCGGCATCGAACTGCAGCGTATCTCGCTCGGCGCTCTCATCATCGCGCTCGGCCTTCTCGTCGACGATGCCATGATCGTGGTCGAAATGATGGAGCGAAAGCTGGAGGAAGGGCTGGAAAAGCTCAACGCTGCCACCTTCGCCTATTCCTCCACCGCCTTTCCCATGTTGACGGGTACGCTGATCACGACCGCGGGCTTCATTCCGGTCGGCTTTGCGGATTCGACTGCGGGTGAATATGTCCGGTCTCTCTTCTACGTGGTCGGCATCGCACTCGTGACATCCTGGTTCGTTGCGGTCTATTTCACGCCCTGGCTCGGATATATGATCCTGAAGCAGCGCGCGCATGCGGGCACGCATCACGATGTCTACGACACGCGGTTTTACCGCGGGCTTCGCGCCACGGTTTCCTGGAGCGTGCGGCACCGGCTGATCGTGCTGGTGGCAACGCTTGGCGTCTTCGGCACCAGCCTCTGGTCCTTCCAGTTCATCCCGCAGAGCTTCTTCCCGCAATCCTCGCGTCCCGAAATTCTCGTCGATATGTGGCTGCCGGAAGGCACCGCCATCGAAGAGGTGGAGCGTCAGGCGAAGGCGCTGGAAGCAAAGATCATGGACGATCCTGACAAGAAATTCGTCGCGACCTTCATCGGTGAGGGGGCTCCGCGCTTCTTCCTGCCGCTGGACCAGCAGCTTCGCAACCCCAACTATGCCCAGCTGCTCGTCATGTCGAACGGCCTCGAAGAGCGCGAGCGCATGATCATCAAGCTGCGCAAGATCCTTGCGGAAGACTTCTTGTCCGTGCGTGGCAAGGTGGATCGTCTTTTCCTCGGGCCGCCGGTCGGCTGGGCCGTACAGATGCGCGTCGTCGGTCCCGACCGCGAAGAGGTGCGCAAGATTGCCGATCAGGTGAAGCAGCGCTTCCATCAGAACCCGCAACTGGGCACGATCCATGACGACTGGCTGGAGCCGGTGACGACCATGAAGCTCGTCATCGACCAGGATCGGGCGAGGGCACTTGGCGTAACATCTCAGCGCGTCCGACAGATGCTCTATGCATCGATGTCGGGTGTGACGCTCGACCAGTTCCGTGATGGCGAAGAGACCGTCTCCATCGTCGCTCGCGAACCGGATGCCACGCGGGACCTGCTGACGGCTGTCAACTCCGTCTATATTCCCACGGACAGCGGCGCCTTCGTGCCAGTCAGCCAGATTGCCCGTATCGAGCCGGTTCAGGAAAACGGGATCGAGTGGCGTCGCGACCGTCTGCCGACCATCACGATCAAGGCAACGGTTCCGGACGGTGTCGAACCGAACGATCTGGCTGCGAAGATGTACAGCGGGATGGCGGAACTGCGCAAAAACCTGCCTGCCGGCTACAAGGTCGAAATCCAGGGCGGCGCAGAGGATGCAGCGGAAAGCCAGATGTCGATTGCCGCCAAGGCGCCCGTCATGCTCTTCGTGATCGTTACGCTGCTGATGATCCAGTTGCAGCATTTCGGCAAGGCCATGCTGGTGCTGGCGACCGGTCCTCTCGGAATCATCGGTGCCGCAGCGGCACTCTTGATCACCGGCGCTCCCTTCGGCTTCGTGGCGATCCTCGGTGTCATCGCACTGCTCGGCATCATCATCCGTAACTCGATCATTCTGGTGGACCAGATTGACCAGGATATTGCGTCGGGAATGGAGCGCAGTGAAGCTATCATTGGCTCGGCGGTTCGCCGCTTCCGTCCGATCATGCTGACGGCACTGGTGGCCGTGCTTGCGTTGATACCGATCTCGCGTGGGCTTTTCTGGGGACCGCTCGCCTATGCCATGATGGGCGGCATCATGGTTGCCACCGTCCTGACCATTCTTGTTCTGCCTGCTGCCTATGCCCTGTTCTTCGGACGGGACAAGGCATCCAAATCCGGCGCTGGTGACAATGACGACCAGCGCAAGGACCAGTTGTCGCTCAACCTTTCCACCGCCGCGGAGTGAGCGACTTGCGGGAAGCGGCGCACCCCTGCCGCTTCCCGCCCCCTGCCTTCGAACGAAGGCCTCGCCCAAGGGCAGGAATAAAGCACGCACGGTGCCTTGAATTTGGCCAAAATTTGTCAATCGCAAAGGCGTTGAGGGTTTACCGTTCCTCGCAGGTTGTGAGGTGCATCGATAGGTTAGTGATAACAATCGATCGCATCGGAGACTTTGATGAAACGCCTTCTCATTCTCGGCACGGCCTTGGCCGCTCTTGTCGCTGGTCCAGTCTTTGCCCAGCAGCCGACCAAGTTGTTGAACGCTTCCTACGACGTGGCGCGAGAGCTGTTCGCAGCCGAGAACGAAGCCTTCATCAAGCAGAACCCAGGCATCAACATCGATCAGTCGCATGCGGGCACCTCCAAGCAGGCGCGCGCCATCGTGGAAGGTCTGGACGCTGACGTCGTCACCTTCAACCAGGTGACCGACATCGACTTCCTCGTGAAGCAGGGCTTCGTTTCAAAGGACTGGCAGAAGGCGTTTCCGAACAGTGCCTCGCCGTTCTATTCCTTCCCGTCTTTCCTCGTGCGTGCCGGGAACCCCAAGAACATCAAGGACTGGAACGATCTTGCACGCGATGACGTGAAGGTGGTCTTCCCGAACCCCAAGACATCCGGCAATGCGCGCTATACCTATCTTGCAGCCGTTGCCTATGCACGTGAAGTGTTCAAGGGTGACGAGGAAAAGGTCGAGGCTTTCGTCAAGAAGATCTTCGACAATGTTCCTGTCTTCGATACCGGAGGCCGTGCAGCCACCACCACCTTCGTCGAGCGTGAAACCGGCGATGTGCTGATCACCTTCGAGGCGGAAACGCGCGGCATTGCCAAGCAGTATGGCAAGGACAAGGTGGAGAGCGTCATTCCGTCGGTTTCGCTTCTGGCGGAATTCCCGGTAGCGGTCGTGGACAAGGTTGCCAAGAAGCGCGGCTCGGAAGAGCTGTCCAAGAAGTATCTGGACTTTCTCTACAGCGAACAGGGCCAGCGGATCGCCGCTGAGTTTGGCCACCGCGTGCTGAACGAAAAGGTTGTGGCCGAGTTCAAGAACGAGTTTCCGCAGATTCGTCTTGTGAAGGTCGACGATGTGTTTGGCGGCTGGGACAAGATCCAGAAGGAACACTTTGCTTCCGGTGGCACGCTGGACAAGCTATACGGCAGTCGCTGAATTCTCCTCCCAAGGAAGGATAGGCCCGGTGGTTCGTCAACTGCCGGGTTTGTCCGTTTACAACAGGACTTACCTTGTGAAACGCAATGTCCTGCCCGGCCTGCATCTGTCCCTGGGCATAACCCTCTTTTATGTTGGCCTGATCGTGGTCCTGCCGCTGTCGGCGTTGGTGTTCAAGGCAGCGAGCCTTGGACCAGCCGAGTACTGGTCCATTGTCTCGTCACCGCGCGCAGTGGCGAGCTACCGCGTGACGGCATTCTCCGCGCTGATTGCGACGCTGTTCAACCTCGTTTTCGGACTGGCACTGGCCTGGGTCCTGACCCGCTACCGGTTTCCCGGTCGGCGTATCATCGATGCCATGGTGGATCTGCCATTTGCCCTGCCCACGGCAGTTGCGGGCATCTCGCTGACGGCCCTTTTTTCAAGCAATGGCTGGTTCGGTTCCGTCTTGTCCGAAGCGGGGATCAAGGTGGCTTACACGCCCATCGGCATCATGATTGCCATGTGTTTTACCAGCCTGCCGTTCATCGTACGAACGGTTCAGCCGGTGCTGGAAGATCTTGATCCGGCGCTGGAGGAGGCGGCCCAATCTCTCGGCGGTTCGGACTGGACGATTTTCCGCAAGGTAATCCTGCCGCTTTTGACTCCTGCACTGCTGGCTGGGCTTTCGCTTTCCTTTGCCCGCTCGCTGGGAGAGTTCGGCGCGATCATCTTCATTGCCGGAAATCAGCCAATGTCGACGGAGATCACCGCGCTGCTGATCTTCATCCGGCTGGAAGAATATGATTATCAGGCGGCTGCGGCCATTGCGTCGGTCCTGCTCCTGACGGCTTTCGCCATGCTGGCGGTGACAAACTGGCTTCAGTCACGCGCCCTGCGCTACACGGTGAAGGGATAGAGATGAGCGCTTTTGCTTCTCACAAGAAACCGCCACGCGTTGGAGATGGACGGGTTTTTCGCCGCGTGCTGATTGGTCTCGTCCTTATTCTGGGGGCGCTGCTCATTCTGGCGCCTTTGCTCGTCATCGGCCATGAGGCTTTGAAACAAGGCTTTAAGGTCTATACGGCGACGCTGAGCCATCCGGATACTCGCCATGCCATCATGATGACAGTGGTGACGGCCCTCATCGCGGTGCCGATCAATACTGCCTTCGGTGTGGCAGCGGCCTGGGCCATCACCAAATTCGATTTTCGCGGCAAGCGGCTGCTGCTGGTGGTGATCGAGATCCCGTTCTCCGTTTCGCCCATCGTTGCCGGTGTTGCCTATCTCTTCGTCTATGGTCTGCAGGGCTTGTTCGGTCCCTGGCTCGACGCACATGACATCAAGATCCTGTTTGCGCTTCCCGGCATCGTGCTGGCGTCGATGTTCGTGACGGCTCCCTTCGTCGCCCGCGAACTGATCCCGCTTATGCAGGCGCAGGGGCGCGATCTGGAAGAGGCCGCGACATCGCTCGGCGCTTCGGGCTGGCGGACATTCTTCTCGGTCACGCTTCCCAACGTCAAATGGGCGCTGCTTTATGGCGTGGTTCTCTGCAATGCGCGCGTGATGGGCGAGTTCGGCGCGGTTTCCATCGTGTCTGGAAACATTCGCGGCCAGACCAATACGCTGCCGCTGCATATCGAACTGCTCTACCACGATTATCAGGCGGCAGGTGCCTTTGCCTCGGCCTCCATTCTGGCGCTGCTCGCCGTCTTCACCATCATTGCCAAGGTTGCGCTGGAGCGTCGCGGTGCCGGACGCCGCAAGACCCAAGTTACCGATGCCGCTTCGACAGGACATTGATTGCCATGGAAATTCGTCTCGATAACGTCGTCAAGACCTTCGACACCTTCCGCGCCGTGCATGGCGTGTCGCTGACCGTGCAAAGCGGTGAGCTGATTGCACTGCTTGGTCCATCCGGTTCCGGCAAGACGACGATCCTGCGCATGGTGGCGGGGCTGGAATATGCCGACGGCGGACACATCCATTTCGGGGATCAGGATGCCACCGACATTCCGGTGCGCGATCGCGGTGTCGGTTTCGTCTTCCAGCATTATGCACTGTTCCCCCATATGACAGTGGGGGAAAATATCGGCTTCGGCATGAGCGTTTCCAAGGTGAAGCGCAGCAAGGCGGAAATTGCCGCACGCGTGAACCAGCTTCTGAAGCTGGTTCGCCTTGAAGGCCTTGGAGATCGCTTTCCGGCGCAGATTTCTGGCGGTCAGCGACAGCGCGTGGCACTCGCCCGTGCCCTGTCCGTCGATCCAAAGGTTCTGCTTCTGGATGAGCCGTTCGGTGCGCTGGATGCGAATGTTCGCCATGACCTTCGCCGCTGGCTGCGGGAGATCCATGATGAACTGGGCATCACCACGATTTTCGTGACGCATGACCAGGAAGAGGCGCTGGATCTTGCGGATCGCGTCGTCATTCTGAAGGACGGCAAGATCGTTCAGCAAGGCACGCCGCAGGAGGTTTGCCGTGATCCGAAGAATGCCTTCGTGCTGAAATTTCTAGGGGATGCCAACCGGCTGACTGGCGAAGTGCGTGACGGTCAAGCACATGTTGCTGGCGTTGCCGTGGCTGCTGCCGAGGGCGTGGCGGATGGTCCGGCGGAAATCTATGCACGTCCCCGCGATCTCGATTGGTCCGCAACGCAGCCTGGTGTGCCCGCAAGCGTTGCCCGGGTGCTGGACCGTCCCGGCGAGCGCCGTGTGATCGCGACAGCATCGACAGGAGAACCGCTTGAGTTCGACGTGGACCCGGAGCGTAACATTTCCGCAGGCGAACAGGGCTTCGTGACGCTGCGGCGCGCCAAGGTATTTGCACTGGGGTGAGGTGGGCTTTTCTCAAACCCTGCAAATCAAATGAAAAAGGCGCCGGTTGCCCGACGCCTTTTTTAATCACGGCTGCTGAAACGCTCAGTTCATCTGGCTGACGAAGCGGGTTTCCAGATAGGCTTCGACGGCTTCCGAACCACCTTCCGTGCCGTAGCCGGAATCCTTGATGCCACCGAACGGCACTTCCGGAATCGCCAGACCGTTGTGGTTGATGGTCAACATGCCGGCTTCCAGACGCTGGCCGAGCGCGTGTGCGGTCTTGACCGAACCGGTGAAGGCATAAGAGGCAAGGCCGAAGGGCAGGCGGTTGGATTCTTCCAGCGCCTCATCCAGCGTGGAGAAGCGGTTGACGATGGCGATCGGGCCGAAGGGCTCTTCGTTCATCATCAGGGCGGAGGTCGGCACATCGGTCAGAACCGTCGGCTCGAAGAAGTGGCCCTTGTTGCCAATGCGCTTGCCGCCCGTCTTCAGAACGGCGCCCTTGGAAACGGCATCCTGAATCATGCCTTCCATGGCCGGGATGCGGCGCTCGTTGGCAAGCGGCCCCATGGTCACGTCAGCCTCGAGGCCATTACCCACCTTCAGGTTTTCCGCGTACTTCACAATGCCGTCGATGAACTGCTCGGCAACGCCATCCTGAATGAGGAAGCGGGTCGGTGCAACGCAGACCTGACCGGCATTGCGGAACTTTGCGGCTGCGGAGACTTCGATGGCCTTTTCCAGATCGGCATCGTTGAAGACGACGACCGGGGCATGACCGCCGAGTTCCATGGTCGCGCGCTTCATGTGCTTTCCGGCAAGGGCCGCCAGATGCTTGCCAACCGGCGTGGAGCCGGTGAACGAGATCTTGCGGATGACCGGATGCGGGATCAGGTATTCGGAAATTTCAGCCGGGACGCCGTAGACCAGACCGACAACACCGGCCGGAATGCCGGCATCCGCAAAGGCGCGGATGAGTTCGGCTGGCGAAGCCGGGGTTTCTTCCGGTGCCTTGACGATGATCGAGCAGCCGACGGACACGGCAGCAGAGAGCTTTCGCACGATCTGGTTGATCGGGAAGTTCCACGGCGTGAAGGCGGCAACCGGGCCAACCGGGAACTTGATCGCCATGTTGGAAACGCCACCGAAACGGGCCGGGATGATCTGGCCATAGGTGCGGCGTGCCTCTTCGGCGAACCAGTCGATGGTATCGGCGGCGTTGTTTATTTCCGCCTTGGACTGCGCAATCGGCTTGCCCTGTTCGCGTGTCATCAGCCAGGCGATGTAATCGATCCGCTGGCGCACGATGTCGGCTGCCTTGCGCATGATCTTCGAGCGCTCGAAGGCTGACGTTTCGCGCCAGACCTTGAAGCCCTTGTCCGCAGCGTCCAGCGCCAGATCGAGGTCAGCCTTTTCCGCGTGCGCGATTTTCCCGATGATTTCCTGCGTTGCCGGATCTTCGACCGGAATCGTCTTGCCGCCGACGGCGTCGCGCCATTCGCCTGCAATGAAGAGCTTTACATCTGGATAGCTATGCATGGTGACCTCGTTTTGAGTTCAGAAAATCGCTGAAATAAGCGACAGGCGCCAAAGGGGCGGCACCCAAGCCCTGGAGGGTTTCGGACCTTCACGTAGGACAATTGGATGCCACAATCAACGCCCCTCGGCAAAAGTAATACTAATAAAAAGGGCGGCGGCCAGGTCTCCCTGCCTCGCCGCCCTGGCCCCCCGCCGTTTCAATCAGGCAATCAGAAGAATGCTTGAATGCCTGTCTGGGCACGCCCCAGGATCAGGGCATGCACGTCGTGCGTGCCTTCATAGGTGTTGACTGTTTCCAGGTTCTGCGCGTGGCGCATGACATGATATTCGATCTGGATGCCGTTGCCGCCGTGCATGTCGCGTGCCTGGCGGGCGATATCCAGAGCCTTGCCGCAGTTGTTGCGCTTGACGATGGAAATCATTTCCGGCGCCATCTTGTGCTCGTCCATCAGGCGGCCAACGCGCAAGCTGGCCTGAAGCCCAAGCGAGATCTCGGTCTGCATGTCGGCAAGCTTCTTCTGGTAAAGCTGCGTGCCAGCCAGCGGCTTGCCAAACTGCTTGCGATCCAGACCATACTGGCGTGCGCGCAGCCAGCAGTCTTCGGCAGCACCCAGAACGCCCCAGGAAATGCCATAGCGTGCACGGTTGAGGCAGCCGAACGGACCCTTGAGGCCGGATACATTTGGAAGAAGCGCGTCTTCGGAGACCTCGACGCCGTCCATGACGATCTCGCCGGTGATCGATGCGCGCAGCGAAAGCTTGCCGCCGATCTTTGGCGCGGAAAGACCCTTCATGCCCTTTTCAAGCACGAAGCCGCGGATCTCGTTGTTGTGCGCTTCCGACTTGGCCCAGACAACGAAAACATCTGCGATCGGCGCGTTGGAAATCCACATCTTGGAGCCGCGCAGACGGTATCCGCCTTCGATCTTTTCCGCGCGGGTCTTCATGCCGCCCGGATCGGAACCGGCATCCGGCTCGGTCAGGCCGAAGCAGCCGATGAGTTCGCCGGAAACGAGACCCGGCAGATACTTCTTCTTCTGCTCATCCGAACCATAGGCGTAGATCGGGTAGATCACGAGGGAGGACTGCACGCTCATCATGGAACGGTAGCCTGAGTCGATGCGCTCGACTTCGCGGGCAACCAGACCATAGGCAACATAAGATGCGTTGGCCGCGCCGTATTCTTCCGGCAGGGTCACACCCAGAAGACCTGTCTGTCCCATCAGGCGGAAGAGTTCCGGCTCGGTTGTTTCGGAGAGGTAGGCTTCCTGGATGCGGGGCAGCAGTTCGGCCTTGCCAAAGGCTGCAGCCGCATCGCGGATCATTCGCTCATCTTCCGTCAACTGGTCGTCCAGCAGGAAGGGATCAGCCCAATTGAATGCGGTGCGGTCGCTCATCGTCAAAACCTCCAGAAAAATGTGGGTGCATAATGGGCAGACGCGGGATCGGCGTAAAGCGCCGTTTACTCACGTTGATATGAGCTATAGGAATAGGCCATGACCAATCTCAGTCGCAGGCTTCTTCCGTCCACCAGTGCACTGGCCGCATTCGAATCCGTTGCGCGGCTCGGGAGTTTTTCTTCGGCTGCAGACGAGCTTTCATTGACGCAAGGCGCCATCAGCAGGCAGATTTCAGGTCTTGAAGACCAGCTCGGCATTCTGTTGTTCGAGCGCAGCAGCCGGGGTGTGCAGTTGACGGAAGCAGGCCGCGCCTATGCCAAGGCCATTGGTGCCGCGCTTGCGCAGATCCGCACTGCCTCTCTGCAGGCCATGACGAAACGGCATGGCGACACGTTGAACCTTGCCATGCTGCCGACCTTCGGAACGCGGTGGCTCTTGCCGCGAATACCGCGCTTTGTCAGCGCCCATCCGGAAATCACGCTGAATTTTGCCACCCGTATCGGTATCTTCGATTTCGAGCAGGATGGTCTGGATGTGGCAATCCATATCGGTCAGCCGAACTGGCCGGGAGCGGAATGCACCTTCCTGATGGACGAGATGGTTGCGCCCGTTTGCAGCCCCGAATTTCTTCGGCAAAACCCGGTTTCGAAGCCGGAAGATCTTGCGGGTCTGCCGCTGCTGCACATGGCTTCGCGGCCCGGCGCCTGGACACATTTCTTCGAGGCTGTCGGCGTGCAGGGCGTTCCCGCGCCGGGCATGCGGTTCGAACAGTTTGCCAGTGTGGCGCAAGCCTGCAGCGCAGGACTGGGCGTGGCGTTGATGCCGCTCTTTCTCATAGAGGCGGAACTGCAGGCAGGAACATTGGTAGAAGCCTTCCCTCAGCAGGTCCGTAGCCCGAGCTCCTATTATCTCGTCGCACCGGTTACCCGAATGGACCTGAAGCCTGTGGCGCTGTTTCGGGCGTGGCTGATCGAAGAGGTCGGACGCTGGCGCAACGAGCCCTTCTACGCGTGAACGCATATCCCGAGAGATGAGAGAATGACGTCATGAAACCGCACGAGTTCTGGCAGACCATTCATCCGGCTGGCGCGTTTCCGGAAATCGGTCCTCATCAGGGCTTTTATCCGGCGCGACTAAAGGACGGGCGGCAGTTGCGTCTTCCGATCCGCCCCTTGTCGGACGGCGTGCATGCGCTTGCATCGCTGATCATCAACCAGGCCTCTTTCGAGGTCATCGATGTGCTGGCTGGTCAATTGGCAGAGGAGTTGAGAGGTGATGGCATTGAGATCATCGTGGGGCTTCCGACACTCGGTTTGACACTTGCTGCGGAAGTCGCCCGCAAACTCGGCCATGCCCGTTATGTGCCCTGTGGGAATTCGCGCAAATTCTGGTACCGGGATGAACTTTCCGTTCCGATTTCCTCCATCACAACGCCTGACCAGGTGAAGAGGCTCTACCTCGATCCTCGTATGGTGCCGCTGATCGAAGGACGCCGTATTGCTCTGATCGACGATGTCCTGTCCAGCGGAACCTCCATCGCAGCAGGGCTTGCGCTTCTGCAAAAAACCGGTTGCGAACCGGTTGCCATTGGGGCGGCCATGCTGCAGACGCGGCGCTGGGAAGAGGTGCTGAATGCAGTCGATGCCCAGTGGACATCGCGTGTTCGCGGTGTTTTGCAAACGCCATTTCTCCGGCGGATTGCCAACGACGCCTGGATGTAGCCTGCTACTTTTCGCCTTGCGGTCTGCCGCGAAGAATCTAGGATCGCCGCATTCTCGCTCATCTGCATAATCGGAAATGACAATGGAATTAGTCTTCGACGGCCACAACGATGTTCTCTTGCGGCTATGGCGCAACATGCGCAATGGTGCCGATCCCGTCCGCGAGTTCATGCAGGGCACGAGAGAGGGGCATATCGACGGCCCCCGCGCGAAAGCAGGTGGTTTGGCCGGTGGACTCTGCGCGATCTACATTCCCTCAGGCGATCTGATTTTGCAGGAGCCAGACGGGCAGGGGCATTATGTCACCCCGCTCGCGGCCCCTTTGGCCCGCCAGCCGTCGCTCGATATCGCCATGGAAAAATTTGCCGTCGCGCTGCAGCTTGATCGAGCCAATGCCTGGCGGATCTGCCGCACGGTGCCGGAAATCCGGGCTGCGATGGACGACGGAATCTTCGCCTGCGTCATGCATATGGAGGGCTGCGAGGCGATCGGTGCCGATCTGGCCGCTCTCGACGTTTTCCATGCGGCGGGCCTGCGCTCGCTGGGACCCGTCTGGAGCCGCCACAACATCTTCGGCCACGGTGTGCCATTTGCCTATCCCATGTCACCGGATACGGCGCCGGGTTTGACCAATGCAGGCCGTGCTCTGGTGAAGGAATGCGATCGTCTCGGTATCGTCATCGATCTCGCCCACATCACCGAAAAAGGTTTCTGGGATGTGGAGAAGACCTCTGAAAAGCCGCTCGTTGCCAGCCATTCCAATGTCCATGCTCTGACCGAGGTGGCCCGTAACCTGACCGACAAGCAGTTGGATGCCATCCGCGAGCGAAAAGGTCTGGTCGGCCTCAACTATGCCGTGACCATGCTGCGGCCCGATGCGCGCGACGATGCCGACACCTCGCTCGAACTCATGGTCAAGCACATTGACTACATGGTCGAGCGCATGGGCATTGATTGCGTGGCGCTTGGTTCAGACTTCGACGGAGCCACTGTTCCACAGGAAATTAATGATGCGGCGGGCAATCAGAAACTGGTTGCGGCTCTCAGAAACGCGGGATACGGTCAGGACGAACTAATAAAGCTATGCCGTGAAAACTGGTTCAGGATCTTTGCGGAAACCTGGGCTTGAGAGACGGCTAAGTGCTTTAAAAAACACTGTTTTAAAGAAATGGGGAACCAGACCATGAACGCGTTCAATCGAAGCCTCCGCCTCCTTGGCACCAGTGCTGCCCTCTCTGTCATGATGCTGTCTGCGCCGCAGGCTTTTGCTGCAACGCCAGCCGATACGCTGGTTGTCGGCTTTGCCATCGACGACATCATTTCGCTTGATCCGGGCGAGGCTTTCGAGCTTTCCACAGCCGAAGTGACCGCCAACACTTACGAAAAGCTGGTCACGCTCGATCCGAATGATACATCCAAGGTCGTCGGTCAGCTGGCAGAAAGCTGGAAGATTTCCGACGATGGTCTGACCTACACGTTCAAGCTGAAGCCGAACCTGAAGTTTGCATCCGGCAATCCGATCACGGCAGAGGACGTGGCCTATTCGTTCGAGCGCGCCGTGAAGCTTGACAAGTCGCCAGCCTTCCTGCTGACGCAGTTCGGTCTGAAGGGTGACAATGTCGCCGAAAAGGCAAAGGCTGCCGATGCCTCGACCTTCGTTCTGACGGTCGACAAGCCCTACGCGCCGAGCTTTGTCCTCAACGTTCTGACGGCCACGGTTGCCTCGGTCGTTGACAAGAAGGTTGTTGCTGCCAAGGCCAAGCCGGTTACGGTAACCGCTGAAGCCAAGTGGGACAATGATTTCGGCAACGAATTCCTGAAGACCGGCTATGCTGGCTCTGGCCCGTTCAAGGTTCTGACCTGGAAGGCGAACGAAGCCGTCGTTCTGGAAGCCAATCCGAATTTCCAGGGCGAAAAGCCCAAGCTGAAGCGCGTCATCTACCGCTACATGAAGGAAAGCGCCTCGCAGCGTCTGGCTCTTGAAAACGGCGATATCGATATCGCCCGTAACCTCGAGCCAAATGATCTGAAGGCGATTGCATCCAAGTCCACGCTGGCCCAGACGTCCGCTCCAAAGGGTACCGTTTATTACATCGGCCTGAACCAGAAGAACCCGAACCTTGCCAAGCCGGAAGTGGTCGAGGCGTTCAAGTATCTGATGGACTACGATGCGATCGGCGCGACGCTCATCAACGGCATCGGCAAGATCCACCAGACCTTCCTGCCGGAAGGCCAGCTGGGTGCAAGCTCTGAAAATCCCTACAAGCTTGATGTTGCCAAGGCCAAGGAACTGCTGGCAAAGGCCGGACTGAAGGACGGCTTCAAGGTGACGATGGATGTGCGTAACACGCAGCCCGTAACCGGTATTGCCGAAGCCTATCAGCAGACACTGGCGCAGGCAGGCGTAAAGCTGGAAATCATTCCGGGTGATGGTAAGCAGACGCTGACCAAGTACCGCGCTCGCCAGCACGATATGTATATCGGCCAGTGGGGTTCGGACTATTTCGATCCGAACTCGAATGCGGAAACCTTCACGGCCAATCCGGACAATTCCGATGCGGGCAAGAACAAGACGCTCGCATGGCGCAATGCCTGGGATGTGCCGGAACTGACGAAGCAGACGCAGGCTGCACTTCTGGAGAAGGACAGCGCAAAGCGCGCCGAGATCTACCAGAAGCTTCAGAAGGAAGTTCTGGCCAAGGGTCCGTTCGTCATCATCTTCCAGCAGGTGGAAGTGGCGGGCTATTCGGCCAAGCTGAAGGGCTTCAAGCTCGGTCCGAGCTTTGACACCAACTTCGTCTACACGATCTCGAAGGACTAAGGGCCGGTTCCTTGACACTTCCCGAGACGAGCGGAGCGACGCGGCCACGGCGGCGTCGCAACAACCGCACGGCATGGGCCATCCTGCGTTTTGCGGTGACGGTCCTGACCACTTTCCTCGGCCTTCTGGCCGTTACCTTTTTCATCGGTCGCGTGGTGCCCATCGATCCGGCGCTCGCCATTGTTGGCGATCGTGCGCCTGCCCATGTGGTGGAGCGCGTTCGCGAGGAACTGGGGCTGAACCTGCCGCTCTGGCAGCAGTTTTTCATCTACTTGAAACAGGTTCTCTCCGGTGATTTCGGAACCTCGGTACTGACGAGCAATCCGGTGCTTGAAGACATCAAGCGCGTGTTTCCGGCGACCATGGAGCTCGCAACCGTCGGTACCCTGATCGGCGCTTTGTTCGGCGTGCCGCTCGGCGTTCTGGCGGCGGTAAAGCGCGGCAGCATTGCCGATCAGGTGGTGCGTGTCGTGGGGCTTATCGGCTATTCGGTGCCGGTCTTCTGGCTGGCGCTCCTGGCCTTGCTCTTCTTCTACGCGAAGCTGAACTGGGTTGCCTATCCGGGGCGTATCGACGTGGTCTACGAATACACGTTTGTTTCTACGACCGGCTTCTACCTGTTCGATGCCATCATGCAGGGCGAGTGGGAAGTCTTCCGGGATCTTTTCCGGCACATCATCCTGCCATCCGCACTGCTCGGATATTTTTCGCTGGCCTATATCAGCCGCATGACGCGCTCCTTCATGCTGAACGAACTGGCGCAGGAATATGTCGTCGCCGCTCGGGCGAAGGGGCTTTCGGAAACCCGCATCATCTGGTTCCACGCGCTGCGCAATGCCGCCGTGCCGCTGATTACGGTCATCGCGCTTTCCTATGCAGGCCTGCTGGAAGGGTCGGTTCTGACGGAGACGATCTTCTCCTGGCCGGGACTGGGCCTCTACATCACCAATTCGCTGCAGAACGCGGATATCAACGCCGTGCTGGGTGGCACGCTTGTTGTGGGCGCCGTGTTCGTGACCATCAATCTGTTGTCCGATCTGCTGTACCGGACGCTCGATCCGAGGACGCGCAGCCGATGACGAGCCTTGAGACCACATTGAAACCGTATAGCCGCGAATGGCTGCTTTCCGACCGCCCGACAACCCGCAGGCAGGCGCAACTTGGCCGCGCCTATGTCGTCTGGCGGCGGTTTTCGGAAAACCGGCTGGCGCTGCTTGGCCTCTTCATCATCATCGCACTGATCGTGGTGGCGGCACTGGCGGATGTGATTTCGCCGCATAATCCGGTGATCGGTGACCTGCGCAATTCACGCCTGCTGCCGCCGGGCTCAGAAGGCTTTCTCTTGGGAACCGACGACCAGGGACGCGACATTCTTTCGCGCCTCATTCATGGTTCGCGGCTGACATTGATGGTCGTGGTGCTTGTGGCGGTTATTGCCGCGCCCATCGGTCTGCTGGTGGGAACGGTTGCCGGTTATGCCGGTGGCTGGATCGATGCCGTTCTCATGCGCATCACCGACATTTTCCTCGCCTTTCCGAAGCTCGTTCTGGCGTTGGCGCTGGTCGCGGCTCTTGGACCGGGGATCGAGAATGCCATTCTGGCGATTGCCGTGACCTCCTGGCCGCCCTACGCCCGTATCGCCCGCGCCGAGACACTGACTTTCCGCAACTCGGAATTCATTTCGGCGGTCAAGCTGATGGGAGCTTCGCCCTTCCGCATCGTGCTTCGGCACGTCATGCCGCTCTGCACATCCTCTCTGATCGTGCGTGTGACGCTGGACATGGCGGGTATTATTCTAACGGCCGCCGGTCTTGGGTTCCTCGGCCTCGGTGCCCAGCCGCCGCTGCCGGAATGGGGTGCGATGATTGCCTCTGGCCGTCGCTTCATTCTCGACCAGTGGTGGGTTGCCGCCATGCCGGGCTTTGCCATCCTCATCGTCAGCCTTGGTTTCAATCTGCTGGGCGATGGCTTGCGCGACGCTCTCGACCCGAAGGAGGCCGGACAATGAGCCCGCTTCTGACCGTGGAGAATTTGCGCGTGAGCTTTCCGACGCGCACGGGCGAAGTGAATGCCGTGCGTGGCGTATCCTTCACGCTTGGCAAGGAAAGGCTCGGCATCGTCGGCGAATCCGGCTCCGGCAAATCGCAGACCGGTCGCGCCATCATGGGGCTGACGCCCGGACATGCGAAGATTACCGCCGACAGGTTGAACTTCGACGGTATCGATCTTCTTTCCGCCTCCAACCGTCAGCGGCGGCATATGCGCGGCAAGCGCATGGCGATGATCCTGCAGGATCCGAAATATTCGCTCAATCCTGTCATGCCAATCGGCAAGCAGATCATCGAAACGCTGCGGACGCATGAAAGTGTGTCTGGTCGCCAGGCCCGGGATCGGGCGCTTGCCATGCTGGAGGCGGTGCAGATCCGCGATCCCGAACGCGTGTTCGATCTCTATCCGCATGAGGTCTCCGGCGGCATGGGTCAGCGCATCATGATCGCCATGATGCTGGTCTGCGGCCCGGAGTTGCTCATCGCGGACGAACCGACATCCGCGCTTGACGTGACGGTGCAACTGGAGGTGCTCGGCATTCTGGACAAGCTTGTGGCCGAGCGCGGCATGGGGCTGATCTTCGTCAGCCATGATCTGAGGCTGGTTTCCTCCTTCTGCGATCGCGTACTGGTGATGTATGCCGGCCGCGTGGTGGAGGAATTGCCATCGGCCGATCTGGCAGCGGCGCAGCACCCCTACACGCGGGGACTGTTGAACTGCCTGCCAACGATCGGCAGCCATAGGCATCCGCTTCCGGTGCTGGAGCGACAGGCGGAGTGGACGCAATGACGGGTACGGCACTTTCCGTTCGCGATATGGTCGTGACATTCGACGAGTTTGTCGCGCTCAGCCATGTGACCATGAATGTGAACGAGGGCGAATCTTTCGGGATCGTTGGTGAATCCGGCTCGGGTAAATCGACATTGCTGCGCGCCGTTGCGGGATTGAATGTGTTCGAATCCGGCAGCCTGACGGTTGCTGGTCGCAGCTATTCCGGTTCCCGCCGCGACAAAGAATTCTATCGTACGGTCCAGATGGTGTTTCAGGATCCCTATGGTTCGCTGCATCCGCGCCAGACAGTCGATCGGCTGTTGCTGGAGCCGCTTGCGATCCATGGCTTTTCCGACGTCGATGCCCGCATTGCCCGCGCGCTGGATGAGGTGGGTCTCGGCTCCGGCTTCCGGTTCCGCTATTCGCACCAGCTTTCGGGCGGTCAGCGCCAGCGCATTGCCATTGCCCGTGCGCTGATCCTGGAGCCGAAAATCCTGCTTCTGGATGAGCCGACCTCGGCGCTCGATGCCTCCATTCAGGCCGAAATCCTCAACCTGCTGGAGCAGGCGCGCAAGGACCGGAACCTTACCTTCATCATGGTCAGCCACGATCTTGGCGTCATCAGCCACATGTGCGAGCGGCTGGCGGTGATGAAAAAGGGTGAGGTCGTGGAAACAGTTTCCGTCGAGGCTCTGGAAAAGCGCGAGTTTTCGCAAGAGTATACGCGCCAGCTGTTGGTGGCGAGCGAAGGCTTCCGCCGGACGGCTTAGAGCGAGCGCACTTACTTTTGGCGGATGTCCATGCAGCTTCGGGCCCTGATGTATTTCGATGAGGTGGTGCGCACCAACTCCATGCGCGCCGCCGCAGAAAATCTGAACGTTGCGGCAACCGCCGTCAGCCGCCAGATCGAAAACCTCGAACATTACTTCGGCACCCCGCTGGTTGAACGCAGCAGTCGGGGTATCCGTCTAACGGCGGCTGGCGAGCTGCTTGCGGCACGTGCAGGCAAGACGTTGCGCGAGCTGGAACATGTGCATCAACTCATTGACGATCTTCAGGGTCTCCAGCGTGGGCGGGTCGTGATCTATGCCAACGGGGCTGCGGTCGCGAACCTGCTTGCGCCCGTGCTTGCGCAGTTCAGCCTGAAATATCCCAATCTGCGGTTCGAGGTGGCAATCACGACAGCCAGACAGGCCATCGAGGCGCTTTCGAGCGCGGAGGCCGATCTTGTCGTCACTCTGTTTGCGCCCAAGCTGACAGGGGTCAAGGTGCGGCTTCGCTCGGAAGTCGCCTATGATCTCATCACCTCTGCCAGGCACGCGGCGGCGGGATTGACCGAAATCTCGCTCAAGGATGTGGCCGCGCTTCCTCTGGCGCTGCCCGACAAGAGCTTCGGTGCCCGTCAGGCCTTCGAGGAGCAGTTTGCCAAGGTCGGTGTCGAACTCGACCCGGTTTTCGTCACGGGATCATTGGAGATGCTGAAGGAACTGGTCTTGCGCGAAGCGGCGGTGACGCTTCTGCCGAGGCTGACCATTACGCGCGAAATCGAGATGGGGCTTCTGTCCGCCATTCCGATTTCCGGCGGGCGGGCGGTGAAGACGGCGATTGAGCTCTGCGTCGCGCCCGATCGCCAGCTTTCCTTTGCCGCCGCCAAGCTGGTGGATTTCATTGAGGCTTTCATGCGCGGAGCAGAACCCCGCAAGGCAGGACAGAAACCCAAGAAGAGTGTGTAGCGATTTCGGCTACACAGAGCACACAAAATTCGCCATTGTGTGTGCGCCTGCGAAATGACAGTATTTTCGCATAAACAGCTCTGCTGCCGCGCTTGAAACGGCAGATGGAGCAAGATCCAGGGGATTTTCAAGCATGTCACGCCTCACGCTTTCCACCTCGACCGGCTTTTCGCGCCGAACCTTCGTCGTTCTCACATTGGCGGCTGGCGTCGCCTTGGGTGCGCTTGGTTCCGCGCAGGCGGCTCCCAAAACCTCGCTTTCGCTTGGAATGTCGGTGGAGCCATCGGGCCTTGATCCGACGGCTGCCGCACCGGTCGCCATCGGTCAGGTGACGTGGCAGAACATCTTCGAAGGCCTGACGACCATCGACAAGGATGGCAAGGTGCAGCCGCAACTGGCCGAAAGCTGGGTCATTTCGCCGGATGGGCTGAATTATACATTCAAGCTGCGCAAGGGCGTAACGTTCCACAATGGTGAAGTGTTCGATTCCGCCGTTGCGAAATTCTCGATCGATCGCGCGCGGGCTTCCGATTCCGTCAATCCGCAGAAGCGCTATTTCGCGTCGGTCGATAGCGTCGAGACGCCGGATGCAGCGACGCTAGTGGTGAAGCTGAAGAGCCCGACGGGCAATTTCCTCTACTGGCTGGGCTGGCCGTCCTCGGTCATGGTTGCGCCGAAGAGTGCGGCCGACAACAAGACGAACCCGATTGGCACTGGCCCGTTCAAGTTCGTCAGCTGGGCCAAGGGCTCTCAGGTCGAACTGGCAAAGAACCCGGATTACTGGGACAAGGCAGGCACTGCCAAGCTGGAGAAGGTTACCTTCCGCTTCATAGCCGATGCGCAGGCGCAGGCTGCGGCTCTGAAATCCGGTGATCTGGATGCCTTTCCGGAATTTGCAGCACCCGAACTGATGGCAAGCTTCGAGGGTGACAGCAAGCTCACCACCGTCATCGGCAATACCGAACTGAAGGTCGTGGCTGGCATGAACAATGCCAAGAAGCCTTTCGATGACAAGCGCGTGCGCCAGGCCCTCATGATGGCGGTAGACCGCCAGGCGCTGATCGATGGGGCGTGGTCCGGCTTTGGCACGGCCATCGGCAGCCATTATACGCCGAACGATCGTGGCTTCGTGGATCTGACTAAGACCTACCCCTACGATCCGGAAAAGGCACGCAAGCTTCTGGCAGAAGCCGGCTTCGCCAGTGGACTGAGCTTCACGATCAAGGCGCCGCAAATGGCCTATGCGCAACGCAGTTCGCAGATGTTGCAGGCCATGTTTGCCGATGTGGGGGTAACGCTGAACATCGAAACCACCGAGTTTCCGGCAAAATGGGTGGCCGATGTGTTCAAGGGCGGCAATTACGACATGACCATCGTGGCGCATGCCGAACCGATGGACATCGATATCTATGCGCGTGACCCCTACTACTTCAATTACAAGAACCCGGCCTTCAACGAGGTTCTGAAAAAAGTGGACGCCACCGCCGATGCCGGCGAACAGGCGAAGCTCTATGGCGAGGCGCAGAAGATCCTGGCAGAGGATGTGCCGGCCCTCTACCTCTTCGTGATGCCGAAGCTTGGCGTGTGGAACAAGAACCTCAAGGGGCTCTGGGAAAACGAACCGATCCCATCCAACGTGCTGGCCCAGGTTGAATGGGCGCAGTAACCGGCTGAGAGGCGGCGGAACGCCAGTAAAGTTTCTGCCGCTTTCAAAATCCATTGCATGCCTGAAACAGGCGTTTCATCCTTCGCTTTCCCGGAAAGCCTGAAGGGACAGGATATGATTGCCCTCATCGTCCGCCGCATCGCCGGTCTTGTCGTTACCCTCCTGATCGTCTCGGCGTTGATTTTTCTCGTCATGGATCTTCTGCCAGGCGACCCGGCGTCTGTCATGCTCGGCACCTCGGCGACGCCGGAAACGCTGGCTGCGCTTCAGAAACAGATGGGCCTCGATCAGCCGCTTCTGGCGCGCTACGGGATCTGGCTGGAGCAGGCCCTACGCGGCGATTTCGGAACGTCCTACACCTACAGCGTCCCGGTCGCGGGTTTGATTGCGGAACGGTTGGCGGTGACGGTGCCGCTGGCCCTGCTTGCGGTATTTCTCTCCATCAGCCTTGCACTGCCGCTCGGCGTGATGTCTGCCGGTAAACGCAACAGCGGCCTGGACTATGTCGTGGGCGTTGTCTCGCAACTCTTCATCGCCGTTCCGGGCTTTTGGGTCGGCCTGTTGTTGATCCTCCTCTTTTCAGTTTCGCTCGGCTGGATGCCCGCGGGCGGATTTCCGGGCTGGAGTGCAGGTTTCTGGGTATCCCTCAAGGCGCTTCTGTTGCCTGCCATCGCGCTCGCTCTGCCGCAGGCGGGTGTGCTGACACGGGTTACCCGCACCTCCGTTCTTGAGGTCATGTCCGAGGATTATGTTCGCACTGCCCGCTCCAAAGGCTTGTCGGACAGGACTGCGCTCTGGCTGCATGCGGTGCCAAACGCCATGGTGCCTGTCGTCACCATTCTGGGACTGCAATTCACCTTCCTGATTGCAGGGGCCGTGCTGGTGGAAAACGTGTTCAACCTGCCGGGCCTGGGGCGGCTTGCCTATCAGGCGCTTTCCCAGCGAGACGTGGTGGTGATGCAGAATGTGATTCTGTTCTTCGCCGGTCTGGTGATCGTCATGAACTTCCTCGTCGACATGCTCTATCTGTTCATCGACCCGCGATTGCGGGCAGGAGCGCGCTGATGCGACAGATCCTGCGCCGCCCGACACTTCTCGCCGGTCTCATCATCACAGCTTTGCTCGTCTCCATCGCACTACTTTCACTTGTCTGGACGCCGTTTGCGCCCACGAAGATGCAGATCGTGCACAAGCTTAAGCCGCCGCTGGCGCACGGTCTTTTGGGCACGGACCAGTTCGGGCGCGACATGGCATCCATGTTGATGGTGGGAGCGTGGAACTCGCTTTCGACCTCGTTCCTTGCAGTGGCGATCGGGGCGACGCTCGGGACCCTGGTGGGGGTCACGGTCGCTGCGATCCGAGGGCTGACGGAAACGGTGGTGATGCGCGCCTGCGACATTATCTTTTCCATTCCGCCGATCCTCTCGGCCATGCTGTTCGGTGCCTTTATCGGGGCAGGTCGGTTCACAGCCATCATTGCGATTGCGGTCTTCATGGTCCCCGTGTTCGCCCGTGTCACCTTGAGCGCTGCGCGGCAGATCTGGACGCGTGACTATGTCATGGCCGCCGTCAGCATGGGGCGAAATCGCGCCAAGATCACCTATGTGCATGTGCTGCCGAACATCACCAACCAGATTCTGGTTCAAGTCACCATCCAGCTCGGTCTGGCGATCCTGACGGAAGCGGGCCTCAGTTTTCTGGGTCTGGGCATGCCGCCACCGACGCCCACCTGGGGCCGCATGCTTTCGGATTCGCAGACCTTCATGGGGCAGGCGCCATGGCTTGCGCTTCTGCCCGGTAGCGCCATTGCGCTGGCGGTGCTTGGCCTCAACATGCTGGGCGATGGCCTTCGTGATCTTCTCGACCCGCGCGACAATGTTTGACGAAACAGTGAAAAGACAATGCCATGAATGAATTGCTGAGCCTGACCATCCGGCAGATCCGCGAGCTCTATGCCGCCAGGAAACTCTCTCCGCTGGAATACTGGCAGGCGGTGGAAGAGCGCATCGAAGCCTTCGAGCCTCATGTTCAGGCGCTTTATCTCTATAATCCCGAGAGTGCGCGGGCGCAGGCTTCTGCCTCCACGCAGCGCTGGGCGAGCGGCGAGACCCTCGGTGTACTGGACGGAATTCCGGTGACATTGAAGGAGTTGATTGCCACGAAGGGCGATCCGGTTCCGCTTGGCACAAAGGCAGTCGATCTCGTTCCGGCAGCGGAAGACGCGCCAATTGCTGCCCGCTGCCGGGAAGATGGCGCTATCATCTTCGCCAAGACCACGTGTCCGGATTATGGAATGCTGTCTTCGGGCCTTTCCAGCTTTCATCCCTTGAGCCGGAATCCCTGGGATCTGTCAAAGAATCCCGGCGGATCCAGCGCCGGTGCGGCCTCTGCCGGTGCCGCCTCCTTCGGGCCTTTGCATATCGGGACCGATATAGGTGGATCGGTACGCTTGCCTGCGGGCTGGACAGGTCTTTTCGGCTTCAAGCCCAGCCATGGCCGTATTCCGGTCGATCCCTATTATGTCGGGCGTTGTGCGGGGCCAATGACCCGTTGTGTTGAAGATTCCGCCATTGCGATGGAGCCGCTTTCGCGTCCCGACTGGCGCGACGGTACATCCCTTCCGCCCAATGATTTCCACTGGCTGGATTTCGACATCGATCTCAAGGGTCTGAAGATCGGCCTGATGCTGGATGCCGGCACCGGGATTGGTGCGGAAGAAGAGGTGAAGGATGCTGTCGTTGCCGCTGCACGCCTGCTCGAGCAGGCAGGCGCGGAGATCATACCGGTCGGTCCCGTTCTGACGCGGGCCATGCTGGACGGTCTGGACAAGTTCTGGCGTTCCCGCTTCTGGGGCGACATCGAGACCATGAGCCCAGAAAAGCACGCCGAGATCCTGCCCTATATCTTCGAGTGGGCGAAGCGTGGCGCCGAAGTATCCGGTGTGGAGGCCGTGCGCGGTTTCAACCAGACCATCGAAATGCGCAAGACCTGCGGGCGTCTGTTTACCACTGTCGATGCCGTGATCTCGCCGACAAATCCGATCGTCTCTTATCCGGCGGAATGGGCGTCACCCACCAATGATCCGGCGCTGCCGTTCGAGCATATCGCCTTCACCGTGCCATGGAACATGTCGGAGCAGCCGGCATCCTCCATCAATTGCGGTTTCTCCAAAAGCGGCCTGCCGATTGGAATGCAGATCGTCGGCCCACGTTTCGCCGATCAGTTCGTTCTTCGTTTGTCGAAGGCGTTCGAGATCATGAGTGGGGGTGTCACCCGTTGGCCGGAGCCGCCCGCCGCCTGATAGTCTTCCATCGGCGAAGACCATAGGCCTTGAGCGATTGACATCGCTCAAGGCTTTTTTGTTCCCGGTCCGGTAGGGAACAAATTGCAGAGATCGGCGTTGACGGCATGAAAACGAGAGCCTGCGGGGTGCTCGTCGCAGTGGGGGACGATTGGCGCCAGAGCCGATCAGCTTTCCGGGTCTTATTCAATTATCAGGAGATGATGATGTCCATGAATTCACCGAATGATTTCACGCGTACCGGTTCTGAAGGCGATATCGAAAAGCAGCTCCAGCAACTTCGCGAAGACCTTGCGGCACTTGCACGTTCCGTGGCCGCTGCCGGATCCAACAAGGCTGACGACCTGAAGTACAAGGCGCGTCGTGCCTCGAACGAGGCCATGGATGCTTCGGCACAGGCTCTTGATTCTGCCCGTGCGCAGTTTCAGTCGATCGAAAAGGATATCGAGCGCCAGATCCGCACGAAGCCGCTTCAGTCTGTGGCAATCGCTGCCGGCATCGGCTTCCTGTTCGCGCTTCTGTCGCGTCGCTAACATGGGTGCACTTGCGCCTCTTCTGGCCTCGCTGTTGACGTCGGATGTGCGAGGTTTCGCCCAGCGGACCAAGCGCAATGTCATTCTCTATGCCATCGCTGCACTCTTTGCACTGACGGCCTATGGAACCGGCATTGCAGCGCTTGCAGTCTATCTCGCTCGCAAGATCGGTCCGGTAACTGCCCTTGCATCGGTTGCAGGTGGGTCACTGCTCATCGTCGTGATTATTCTTCTGGCGGTGTCCATCAAGAACAAGGCCGATGAAAAGCGTCGTCGCGAGGCAGCCGCAGGCAGCCGGGCCATGATGTTGACAGCGGCGGTCTCAGCGCTGCCGCTGCTGGTGAAATCGAAACCGCTTATGGCCGCCGCCATATCGGGCGGTGTGGGCCTCATCGCATTGAAGCTTCTGGGCGGTGGAAACGATCCATCGGACCCAAGCGCTTAAACAAGCTCAAACAGAGGAGCCATGACATGGCAAACGCATCTGCAGTTCTTAAACCCAAGTCCCACGACGAAGAGATCAACATTGGGCTGGAAACGAAATACCGGGCGCAGGCTGCAAAGAGCTTGTCCGATATTCTGGCTGCCACCTATCGGCTGACGATCAAGAGCCATGTTTACCACTGGAACGTCGTTGGCCCTCTGTTCAAGCCGCTGCACGAGCTGACGGAAGAGCACTATAATGCGCTGTTCAAGGCATCGGACATCATCGCGGAACGTATCCGCGCGCTGGGACATCTTGCTCCGGCAACGCTGGGCGAAGCAGCCCAGTTTGCGCCAAAGGCAAACGAAGTTGGCAAGCTGACGGCCGTGGACATGGTCAACGACCTCGTTGCCGACCATGAGGCTGCCGTCAAGGTCATGCGTGACACGGCGGAAAAGGCTGATGAAGCTGGCGATGTGGTAACCGCAGACATGCTGACCGATCGCCTTACATTCCATGAAAAGGCACTCTGGATGCTGCGGGCAATCGTCGCGGAATAACGACACATCCAGTGGTCTGAAGGCGCCCCGGTTTCGGGGCGTTTTTCGTTTGGGAAATATGTCCGATGAAGCAAGTCAGATGAACGGGCGCATGCCTTCGACAGAGGGTTGCCAACCTGCGATATCGAAGAGCTTGCCGCGCTCCAGAACCTCCGAGCCGCGATCCAGCCAGCGCACGACACCCGCATCCGACAGGCGCCTCAAAGTCTTGTTCGTGTGGACGAGCGACAGTCCGAGTGTATCGGCAACATGCTGCTGGGTCAGGGGCAGAACCTTCGGCCCCTCTTCGGGGAAAACGCCGGTTGCCTGAGCCCGGTGATCCAGGAAGGCGAGAAGATAGGCCGCGCGCTCCAGAGCCGTGCGGCGCCCGACGGAGAGAAGATGTTCATCCAGAATGGATTCCTCGCGCGAGGCAATCCAGGTGAGGTCATAGGCCAGCGAGGGATGGTTCTGAAATAGAGAGGTCAGGCGTTCGCGCTCGAAGACACAGAGGGTCATCTTCGTCAGCGCTTCGACTGAATGCAGCATTTCCGACATCAGGTTTCCCTGGAGACCGATCAGGTCCCCGGGCAGCACGTAGTTCAGGATCTGCCGTCGCCCGTCCTCCAGGATTTTGTAGCGGAAGCCCCATCCTGCGAGAGCCGTGTAGAGCTGTGGGTGGCGCTGGCCTTCGTCGATGATCGTCGTTCCCGGTTCAAGGAGAAGTTCTGCAATCTTGAAGGAGGACACGAACCCGAGTTCGGTCGAATCAAAATCACGGAATGTTTCCCGAGCACGTAACGGACAGAGTTCACAGGGGATGCGGACAGGAGCGAATGATTTGCTTTGAGCCATGGCGGACCGATTTTTGGCATGGGAAAAAGACAATAGAAGAAAAACTGACTGCCGCTATGTCTTTTTTAAATGACCCACCGTTCCATGAATGTTCTATGGCTTTCCTTGGTTTCACCATCCGGGAAATTCGCGTGCACTTTCTGGTCATCGATACACACTATCTGGTGGCTATGGAAGCCGAACAGGTTCTAGGAGAGGCATTCGGGTGCCGCGTTACGATTGCCATGCCGCGCGATCTCGATACCTTGCTTATGGAAGGGGCATTCGATGTCATGTTGATTGACATCGATTTTGTAACAGAGGTTCTATGGGGGAGAATCCAGCGCCTGCGGGAGGCGGGCGCTGGATTCGTTTTTACGTCCGTGGACAGCCGTCACCGTTCAGGAGTTCCCGGATTTCAGGGAATTCCTGTTGTGTTGAAACCGTTCGATGATGAGAGATTGGTAGAGGTGGTGCAGGACGTTTATGCTGGCGCGAAGCGGCCTTAGCTTCCGAAAGCTCTGGCAGTAATGGCGGCGTCACCGGGATCGGGACCGAAATCGCCCTCGCCGGAAACACCCAGAATTTCCTGAAGCCTTGTGCGGGCGCGCGAGACACGGCTTTTGATCGTACCGACGGCACAGCCGCAGATCGTCGCCGCTTCTTCATAGGCAAAGCCTGCAGCACCCACCAGAATGATGGCTTCACGCTGATCGTCCGGCAAAGTATCCAGCGCCTTGCGGAAGTCCTGCAGATCCAGACGGCCATACTGTTCAGGATGCACCGAGAACCGCTCGCTGAACAGCCCATCACTATCCTGCACTTCACGGCCACGCTTGCGCATCTGGCTGTAAAATTCGTTGCGAAGAATCGTGAAGAGCCAGGCGCGCATATTCGTGCCCGCAGTAAAGCTCTTCTGGTTCGCCCAGGCCTTCATGATGGTGTCCTGCACCAGATCATCAGCCTTGTCGTGGCGTCCGGTCAGCGAAACCGCGAAGGCACGCAGGTTCGGCAGGGAGGCCAGTAGGTCTCGCTTGAAAGCGCGATCGTCGTTTTCTTGATCCGTGGTCATTTCGCATTCACCGATTTTGCACTCTTTTCCGCCTCTTCGAGGCGCTCCAAGAGATCGAGGAAGCGATCCGGAATCCCTTCTTCCTGAACCGCATCATAGAATTCCCGCAATTTGCGTGAAATCGAAGCGTTCGGGAGCATGGCGCCCGGCCGGAAGTTGCTCGATTGTGGTGTGTTCATCTTCTCTTTGTTTCTGGTTTCGTCTTCACTCATCACGCAGGCAGCCTGTTGCGGTATCGTCTGTTGAAAATGCGCTTGAATAAAAAAAGTTCCCTAAAGACGGAACTTTTTTTCTGGGTTACCGTTGATACCACGTTCATTGCCCACTGGGCATCAGGGGAGATTCTGAATGTCACTTACCACTCGCGTTGCGTCCCACCTTCCTTATCTGCGCCGTTACGCCCGCGCCGTGACCGGTTCGCAGACCTCGGGAGACGCATATGTCGCGGCGGTCCTGGAAGCTTTGATTGCCGATATTTCCATCTTTCCGGAAAGTTCAAAGGACCGCGTTTCGCTGTATAAACTTTTCGTCGCAATCTTTGGTTCCACTGCAATCGAGATCCGTCCGATCGAGTCGCCCTTCGCATGGGAGCAGCGTGCCGTTGCCAACCTTGCGTCGCTTCCGTCACAAGCACGCCATGCATTTCTGCTGATTTCGGTCGAAGGCTTTACGCTTGAAGAAACCGCGGAAATCCTGGACGTTGACGTCAACGAGGTCACGCGTCTGCTGGATGAAGCATCGCGCGAGATCTCGCGTCAGGTTGCGACAGATATCATGATCATCGAAGACGAGCCGTTGATCGCGCTCGACATCGAGCAGATGGTCCAAGATCTCGGCCATCGCGTGACTGGCATTGCCCGCACGCACAAAGAAGCTGTTGCCCTCTTCCAGAGCTCCAGCCCAAAAATGGTTCTGGCCGATATCCAGCTGGCAGACGGCAGTTCCGGCATTGATGCCGTGAATGAAATTCTGAAAAGCTCCAGTGTCCCGGTCATCTTCATTACCGCGTTTCCGGAGCGCCTGCTGACAGGTGAGCGGCCGGAGCCAGCCTTCCTGGTGACCAAGCCGTTCAACCCTGACATGGTCAAAGCCTTGATCAGCCAGGCTCTCTTCTTCAATGAGGCCGTCAAGGCTGCCGCGTGAGCGGGCCAGCTTGTGATACGCGTTGATAATCCGGTTCCGTCTGGAACCAAGGCGACGGTTGAGCGTTCAGCCGTCGCCTATTTCACAGATGCCCCCGGTATGTGTGACGCGGGTCAAGCAACAGACTTCAAATATCGATCACCGAATGGTCCGGCCCGGATACAGGTCCGGCTGTTTGGTTTATGAGAGTAGAAATTAATAGCGTATCGGGTTGAGACCGGTCGACTTGCCGCCTATAAGGGGCTAGCAACGGTCTAATATGCAAAGACGCGTATTTTGCCGGTATCGCAGATCAGGGCGGAGCAATTAATTGTCGCATCAGCTGACATGGCAACAAGCTGGTGAAAGCGGTGAGGCGTTACGCGATTTCTTCATGCCCGCTCTCCTGGATCTCGGCGCGAGCGTTACGATCCAGGATCTCCAGCGTCGTTATATTTTTGTCACCAACCTCCCGGATGCCTGGTCGCAGGCGCTAACCGATGCACCAACCGATATCAGCCTGTTCGGTGAGGAAATTGCAGCAAAGCTGAAGCTGCTGAAAGATGGCATCACCGAGCATGGCCAGAAGGGACATCTCGAGTTCACTGTGAACTCCGATGAAGTCTACGAATTCAGGGTTCAGGCAATTTCCACCGCAGAAGGTGGTATCCATCTTGTGACGACGATCATTGACCGATCAGAGGAACGCCATCGAGAGCGGCTTCTTCGAGCGCTGCTGCGTGAAGTCAGCCACCGCTCCAAGAATCTGCTGGCCATCATTCAGAGTATCGCGCTGCAGACCGCACGCTATTCCGTGACGCTGGATGTATTTCTCAACAAGTTCCGGGGGCGGCTTTATTCGCTTTCGCAGTCCCAGGATCTGATCACGGATTCAAGCTGGCGTGGGGCGTATTTTTACGAACTGGTTCAGCAGCAGACTGAGAAGTATCTTCCCGAGAATGCGCACCTGATCAAAGTCAGCGGTGATAATGTCCTGTTGAGCCCGAATGCTTCGTTGCATCTCGGTCTGGCGCTGCATGAGTTGATCGTCAATGCGGTCAGTCACGGATCCCTTTCGAAAAGTGGCCGAGCCATTATGGTCACCTGCCAACGCGTGCAGGCAAACGGTCAGGATTCGCTCGAGGTACGCTGGGAGGAAGGACTGCCCAATCCCGTGCGCCATATCGAGGGAAGGGACAACAGCAGCCTGAAGGCGAATTTTGGCAGTACTGTCCTGGAGCGGGTGGTACCTGCTTCCGTCAACGGCAAGGCACGCTATGCCATCACGCCGGATCGCATCAGCTACAGCCTTGTCTTCCCTCTAGAACACGCGTCCGAATAATCACCTCGATCATTATCGAGGAGCCGCAGGTGTAACGCTTCTGAGGTGTCTGGCTGGTCGCACTTTTGCGCTAAGCACAAAAAGAAACGGTCTTGGTTTCTTTTTACAGAAGCCAAGACCGTTGGGTCTCTTCGAGGGGGATGAAGAGGTATCCGGAAGCTTTGAAGGGCGGGGGACGGGGGCGCTTCCAGATACATCAATAACGGGCCTGCCCGAAGAAGGTTCCGTCCGTTGCCAGAAAAATCAAAAAAAGATTTTCTGGTTGCTGGATGCAGATGCCCCGGCTCACCGGGGCACCGTCCAGGCTCGGCTCAACGAGCCTGCGTTCTCGGATCCAGCGCGTCTCGCACCGCATCGCCTACATAGTTGACGCTGAGCACGGTCAGGGAAATCGCGAGCCCTGGCCAGAAGACACGCGACGGCGTCAACTGCAGGAAGTTCGCCCCGTCAAACAAAAGACGGCCCCATGTCGGGAAGTCGGACGGAAAACCGAGACCGAGGAAGGATAGCGCAGACTCGGTGATAATCGCAGCCGCGATGCCAAGCGTTGCCGAAACCATGATGGAACTGAGCACGTTCGGCAGGATATGGCGCAGAACGATGCGGGATTCCCTCATGCCGCTGCTCTTCGCGGCGATGATGAATTCCTGGCTCTTTACTGCAAGCACGTCGCCACGAACGATACGGGCTGTGTGCATCCAGCTCGTCACGCCGATGACGAAGACGATCAGGATGAAAATGCCGGTCTCCGGTCCGAATGCTGCACGAAGAGTATCGCGAAACAGCATGATGATGACGAGCAGCAGCGGCAGAAGCGGTAGCGCCAGGAAAAGGTCCGTCAGACGCATCAAGGGGCCATCGAGCTTGCGGAAATAACCCGACAGGACGCCGACCAGCGTGCCAAGCAGCAAGGCAAGCAGCATCGCAGTCAATCCCACGGCGAGCGAGATCTGCCCGCCTGCCATGACCTGTGCCAGCATGTCATGACCGAGATTGTCCGTGCCGAACGGGTGCTTCCAGGAAGGCCCCTGGTTTTTTGCGCGGATGTCGATTTTGTTCGGATCTATCGTGTGAATGAAAGGACCGACATAGACGACAAGCAGGATGAAGGCGAAGACAATCAGGCCGGCCACGCCACCCTTGTGCTTTCGAAACTTTCTCCAGAACAGGATGGACGGTGTCTCGATCTCAGCCTTTGCGGTCACGGGCTGGTTGATGACGGCATCAGTCATAGCGAATCCTCGGATCAAGGATGCCGTAGAGAACATCGGCAATGAGGTTGAACAGCACGATCAGGACCGCGAATATGAAGGTGAGGGTCTGTACCAGTGGAATGTCTGCCCCCTGAACCGCTGTGATCAGCAATTGGCCGAGCCCGTTCACACGGAAGATCTGCTCGGTGATGATGGCGCCGGAGAAGATGGTCGGAACGCCCAGCGCGATGACCGTCACCACCGGGATCAAGCTGTTGCGCAGGACGTGCACAAGAAGGACCGCCTTTTCCTTCACGCCTTTCGCACGCGCCGTACGCACGTAATCCTGGCTGAGATTGTCCAGCATGGAGGCGCGAACGAAGCGAGCAATCTGGGAAGCGTTATAGAGCGCCAGAACCGTGACCGGCAGAACCATCTGCTTGACCTGCTGGACGAAGCTCGACCAGTCGTTGACGACCAGATTGGTGTCGTAGATCGACGGAAACCATTGCAGGTAGGAAGAGAAGATGACGATCAGCACGACGCCGGTAAAGAAGGTTGGCACCGAATAGCCGACCATGGTGACGAAGGTGCCGATCTGGTCAAAGATCGAATACTGGCGATAGGCGGAAATGACGCCGACTGGTATCGCTATCAGCACACCGAACAGATAGGCCATGCCGACGACCCAGAGGGTTTGCGGCATACGTTGTACAATGAGGTCGACCACCGGGCTGCGGGTCGCCCAGGAGAGCACGCGCATCCGTTCGCCATCGCCCACGGTGATTCCGGTCATCTGTTCGAAGATGTTGAGCGGCTCGTTGATGAAGAACTGCTTCAACCACAAGAGATAGCGGATGAGGAAAGGTTGATCGAGACCCATAGAGGCGCGGATCTGCTCACGCACTTCCGGCGGAATGGTCAGCGGCAGGTCGCCGAGCGGATCATTGGGCGCAAGATCAAGCAGCGCAAAAATGACGAAACTTATGACAAGCAGCGTCGGCACGGCGAACATAAGTCGCCGGATCGTATAGGTAAACATATGGCGGTCTCCAGACGCTTTTGGAGCAAGGAAAAGCGGGCCTCTCCCAAGGGACGAGGCCCGCTTTCACTCAATTACTTCTTACGAGACCAGTCTGCGGCATTCCAGAGTTCGGAATCCCAAGCATTCATCTTCACGCCGCTCAGCTTGACCGAGTGGGACGAAATCTGGCCGCGATGGATGAGCGGGATATGCGCACCCTCGGCGGTCAGCATGTCGTTGGCCTTCTTGGCGAGTTCGGCGCGCTTGCCGAGATCAGCCGTCTTGGAAAGCTCGGCAACGATCTTGTCGTATTCCGGGTTGCAGTAACGCGGAATGTTCTGACCCTGCCAACCGTTGGCTGGAGACGGGATCTTGTTGCACAGCCATTCTGCCAGATACTTTTCCGGATCCGTTCCGTCGAAGTTGTTCGTGTACATTTCCACGTCGGCATAGAACTTCTGGAAGGTATCCGGGCTTGCCGGGTCGCCGCCGAAGAAGACGGAGGCCGAGACGTTGCGCAGTTCGGATGCGACACCGATCTGCTGCCACCAATCCTTGACGAGCGCCTGCGTGCCCTGGCGAACCGAGTTGGTGGAAGTCTGGTAGAGGAAGGATAGCTTCACGCCGTCCTTGGCACGAATGCCATCGCCACCCTTCTTCCAGCCAGCCTGGTCGAGAAGTTTGTTGGCGCCTTCGATGTCCTGCTTCAGGCACCAGTCGTTGGCGGTCGAGACATAGGCATCGGGGGCCGGAACGATGTTGCAGGTCGGCTTTCCAGCTTCGCCGTAACCGGCTTCATCGATGATGTCGCGGTCGATGGCGATTGAGAGCGCCTTGCGAACCGCCGGATCGGAGAGTGCCGGATGCTTGCCGCCCTCGACGGTCGAACGCTTGTCGCCGAGCTTCGGATCAGGGTTCGTCCAGTTCAGGTTGATACGCTCGACCTGCGTTCCGAACGCCGTCACCAGCGTGCCTTTTCCAGCCTTGAGCATGGTCGCCAGGACTTCCGGCTCAACCTGCATGTTCCAGGCGTAGTCATATTCGCCGGTTTCCAGAACCGCGCGGGCCGCAGATGCGGCATCGCCGCCGCCCTTCAGGGTGACAGACGCAAAGGCAGGCTTGGCTGCATCGCGATAGTTGGCGTTGGCGGTGAAGGTGATGACGTCGTTCGGCTTGAATTCCTTGACGACGAAGGGGCCGGTGCCGATGGGGCCGAAGTTCGCGGATGTGCAGCCCGGAGCCTTGGCGCCGACGCAATCCTTGAACTGGGCCTTCTGGATGATCGGCTGCTGCGCGCCGACAAACGCACCATAGGGATAGTATTTCGGTTCTGCGAAGGAGACCTTGACCGTCAGAGGATCAACCGCTTCGACTTTGGTGATGCCTTCGAACTGTGCCTTCTGTGCGCAACCGCCATCTGGCGCCGTGCAGTACTGCCAGGTGAAGACCACATCCTCTGCCGTGAAGGCCGAGCCATCCGACCACTTCACGCCTGGCTTCAGCTTCCAGGTGATGCTCTTCATGTCCTTGGCGACGCCGCCATTGTCGACCGTCGGAATCTCGGTGACGAGCCACGGCGTCAGCTTGCCGGTTTCATCGTAGCGCGCCAGAGGCTCGATCGTGAGCGAGGCGCTGTAAACTTCCTTCGTGCCACCGGAAAGATATGGATTGAGGGTGGAAACAGCCTGCCAGAACAGGATCTTCAAGTCCCCGTCCGTCCCGCGCTGGGCATGTGCGACATTGGCAAAGGCCAATGCGGCCACCGTACCTGCCAACAGGATCTTTGTTCTCTTCATTGTTTTCCCCTTGAAGATTAAATTGATTATGGCTGCCATAGCCGCGACGCCAACCTTATGGGTCGCGCCGCATTCACATCCCGCTGTTTCCTCCCAGCCGAATGATGAATTCTTGTGTTTCTCCCGTCGCCTTGACGTTCATCCGGCCGACGTTTTCGCCATCCCGAACGACTATATGATCAAATTTTGAGCCATCTAAACACAAGCTCAAATAGCGTTCAAGAATGAAATTTGAAGCTTGCATTTATTATCACTTACGTCGCAATATCCCTGTCAACAATAAGGGAAACAGCTGAAATTATATGAGGTTGCAGTCATGCCAGTTCTCAATCGCGCCGCTGAAATGCAGGAAGAAGTCGCCGGCTGGCGTCGTCATCTTCATGAAAATCCGGAGCTTTTGTACGATGTTTTCAAGACGTCCGCTTTTGTCGCGGAGAAGCTGAAGGCCTTCGGTTGCGACGTTGTGGAAACCGGGATCGGCAAGACCGGTGTCGTGGGCATCATCAAGGGAACGCTGGGCGACGGGCCGACCATCGGCATGCGTGCGGACATGGATGCGCTGCCCATTCTGGAAAGTTCCGGCAAGCCATGGGCCTCCAAGGTCCCCGGCAAGGCGCATTCCTGCGGGCATGACGGTCATACGGCAATGCTTCTCGGGGCGGCGCAGTATCTGTGCGAGACGCGCCGCTTTGCCGGTTCCGTCGCTGTGATCTTCCAGCCAGCGGAAGAGGGCGGCGGCGGCGGTCTTGCCATGGTGCAGGACGGCATGATGGAGAAATTCGGCATCAAGGAAGTCTACGGCCTGCACAATACGCCAGGGGTTCCGTTGGGCGATTTCGCCATTCGCAAGGGCGGCGTCATGGCGGCGGCCGATACGTTCGAGATCACCATCAAGGGCAAAGGGAGCCACGCGGCGCAGCCGCATTTCTCCATCGATCCCGTGCTGACTTCGGCCTATGTCATCGTTGCACTTCAATCGATCGCATCGCGCGAAACGGATCCGCTGAAGTCCGTTGTCGTGTCCGTCACCACCGTCCACGGCGGTGACGCCTACAACGTGATCCCGATGGACGTGAAGCTGACGGGAACCGTGCGCACGCTCGATCCAGAGGTTCGCGAACTGGCGGCCAAGCGCGTGGTCGAGGTGGCGCAGGGAACCGCACTCGCCCATGGCGCGGTTGCAGAGGTCAACTATGTGCGCGGCTATCCGGTCACCGTCAATCATGCGGAAGAAACGGATTTTGCCGCATCAGTCGCGGCCAATGTTTCGGGCGAAAAGAGCGTCGAAACCGAGATGGCGCCAAAGATGGGCGCCGAGGATTTTTCCTACATGCTGGAGGCCCGACCGGGCGCCTTTATTTTCCTTGGAATAGGCGAGGGAGCCAATCTTCATCACCCGGCCTACGACTTCAATGACGAGGCCATTCCCTATGGCATAAGCTATTGGGTGACGTTGGCCGAAACCAAGCTCGCTGCCTGATCTGCGGTAGACCACAAGGAAAACTCCATGGCTAATTCTACCGAAAGTTCCCAGCAAAACGGCGTGGCAAAGCCGGTCCTGACTGTCGAGAACCTGACCACATCCTTCCGCGTCAATGGCGAGTGGAAGTCGGTCGTGCGCAATATGAGCTTTTCGATTGCGCCGCGCGAAACGGTCGCGATCGTTGGTGAGTCCGGCTCCGGCAAGAGCGTGACCTCTCTTTCCATCATGCGCCTTCTCCCAAAGGTCTCCAGCAAGATCGAGGGCCGCGTCCTGCTCGGTGGCAAGGAATTGCTATCGCTGCCGGAAGAGGAGATGCGCCAGGTTCGCGGCAATGACATCTCGATGATCTTCCAGGAACCGATGACGAGCCTCAATCCGATCTTTCCGATCGGAAAGCAGATCGCCGAAGCCCTGACGGTGCATCAGAACATCTCGGCGGCGGAGGCAAAGGCTGAGGTTATCCGGCTTCTGGAAAAGGTGCGAATCCCGAATGCGAAAGGCCGCTTCGACGAGTATCCGCACCAGTTTTCCGGCGGTATGCGCCAACGCGTGATGATTGCCATGGCGCTCGCCTCGAAGCCAAAGCTTCTGATCGCCGACGAGCCGACGACCGCACTCGACGTGACGATTCAGGGTCAGATCCTGGATCTGATCAAGGAATTGCAGGATGAGGAGGGCATGTCCGTTCTCTTCATCACGCATGACATGGGGGTCGTTGCAGAAATCGCTGACCGCACCATCGTCATGTTCCGCGGCGAACAGGTGGAGACGGGTGCCACGGACGACATCTTCCATCGTGGCCAGCATCCCTACACGCGCGCGCTCCTGGCGGCCGTTCCGCGTCTGGGCTCGATGAAGGATCGGCAGCTGCCACTGCGCTTCCCCATCATCGACGTTAAGTCCGGCGAGGCCCAGCCACTGGCCGAAGTGACCGATACCGTCGCCAAGACGAAGACCCCGATCCTCGAAGTTCGGGATCTGACCACTCGTTTTGCTATCCGCTCCGGGATCCTTGGCCGGCAGACAGGTGCCGTCCACGCGGTCGAGAAGGTTTCGTTCCAGTTGTTCGAGGGAGAAACACTGTCGCTGGTGGGCGAATCGGGCTGTGGCAAGTCGACCACGGGTCGCTCTGTCACCCGTCTTGTGGAGCCGACAGCCGGTCAGGTGATGGTCGATGGCTACAATGTCATGGGCCTCGACAGGACGACGCTTCGCACCATGCGCCGCTCGATCCAGATGGTTTTCCAGGATCCGTTCGCCAGCCTCAATCCGCGCATGAGCATTGGTTCGGCGGTTATGGAGCCGTATATCGAGCATAAGCTTGGCACAACCGCTCAGGCTCGCGACAAGGCTGCTGATCTTCTTGCCAAGGTTGGGCTCTCACCGGACATGATGCGGCGCTATCCGCACGAGTTTTCCGGTGGTCAGCGGCAGCGCATCGCGATTGCGCGCGCGCTGATGCTCGACCCGAAGGTTATCGTTGCCGATGAAGCGGTGTCCGCGCTCGATGTCTCCATCAAGGCGCAGGTATGCAACCTGTTGCTTGATTTGCAGCAAAGTCTCAATCTGGCCTATCTGTTCATCAGCCATGACATGGCGGTCGTGGAGCGGGTCAGCCATCGGGTGGCGGTGATGTATTTGGGTGAAATCGTCGAGATCGGGCCGCGCGCGGCAGTCTTTGAAAATCCCCAGCACCCCTACACGAAAAAGCTCATGGCGGCGGTCCCGGTTCCGGATCCATCCCGCAGAAGCATCAAGCGCAACCTGTCCACGGATGAGATCAAGAGCCCCGTGCGTCCGGCCGGATATGTTCCGCCCGTGCGCCAGTATCGCGAGATTTCCGAGGGGCACCTGGTTCAAGTCGACTGATCCGTCTTGTTCAGAATGATGCAAGGCCGCGCCGTTACGGTGCGGCCTTGTTGCAATTCGGTGCATGGCATTTGACATTCCATTGTCAAACATGCCAGCAGTGCCTGAGATCAGGGCGAGACTTCACACATGGCCAGGAAATCCGATACGCAAGGGCGGCTCGATGATGCAGCAAGAGCAGGTTGGCTCTACTACGTCGCGGGCAGAACGCAGGACGAGATTGCCGCCACAATGGGAATTTCCCGGCAATCGGCGCAGCGCCTAGTGTCTCTGGCTGTCGCGGAACGTCTCATCAAGGTTCGTGTCGACCATCCGATCGGTGTATGCCTCGAATATGGCGCTGCCCTTCAGAAGCGATATGGTCTGCAGCACATCGAAGTCGTTCCAAGCGATCCGGCTGCCACGTCCACGACGGTCGGCATAGCCGAAGCCGCGGCCGCGGAAATCGAGCGGTGGCTGAAGAAGGCAGATCCAATCGTTCTTGCGATCGGCACAGGACGGACGCTGAAAGCTGCCGTCGATCAACTCGAGCCGATGGAATGCCCGCAGCATCGCGTGGTCTCGCTGACCGGTAATATCGGACCCGATGGGTCCGCGGCCTATTACAACGTCATCTTCTCCATGGCGGATGCGATCAAGGCACGCCATTTTCCAATGCCTTTGCCCGTTCTCTGCTCTTCTGCCGAGGAGCGGGATGCGCTCCATCAGCAAAGCATTATTCAATCTACACTCAATATTGGTGCGGAAGCCGATGTAACCTTTGTTGGCGTTGGCGAACTGGGGGTCGATGCGCCGCTGTGTGTCGATGGCTTTCTGGCGCCCGACGAAATGACTGCGTTGATGCAGTCCGGTGCTGTTGGAGAAATCTGTGGCTGGGTGTTCGGACATGACGGTTTGCTTCTCGATCATCCGATCAACGAGCGCGTGGCCAGCGTTCCGATCCCACCACGGGACCGGTCGATCGTCATCGGTGTCGGTCTCGGAAAGCGCAAGGAGCAGGCTATCGCTGCGGCGCTGAAGGGCGGAATGATCAACGGTCTCATCACGGATGAGCGTACTGCTGAGCATTTGCTCAGGCGTTGATCTAAAATTTTTCACTAGAAAAATCACAGTGTTGAAGTGTTTTCGCTGCAATGCAGCGACGATAGCTGCTTGACATTTTTGCTCTAAAAGTGAGTAATTGCCCACGAGCAAAGCGAATGCTCGTTTTCGTTCTTCTGGGAGGAAGACATGACATTGAAGACCATTCTGCTTGGCGCGGTCTCTGCGCTGGCATTCTCCGGTATTGCATCTGCAGAAACGCTGACGATCGCGACCGTCAACAACGGCGACATGATCCGCATGCAGAAGCTGACGGATGAGTTCACCAAGAAAAACCCCGGCATCGACGTCAAATGGGTAACCCTTGAGGAAAATATTCTGCGTCAGAAGGTGACGACGGATGTGGCGACGAAGGGTGGCCAGTATGACGTGATGACCATCGGCATCTACGAAGCCCCGATCTGGGGCAAGCAGGGCTGGCTTGCGCCGCTCGACAAGCTTTCCAAGGATGCCGCCTACGATGCGAACGATCTGCTGCCGCCGATCCGTTCGGGTCTCACCGTTGATGGCAAGCTTTATGCCGCGCCCTTCTACGGCGAAAGCTCGATGGTCATGTACCGCAAGGACCTGTTCGACAAGGCCGGGCTGAAGATGCCGGATGCTCCGACGTGGGACTTCATTGCCGATGCGGCCCGCAAGATCACCGACAAGGGATCTGAGACCTATGGCATCTGCCTTCGCGGCAAAGCCGGTTGGGGCGAGAACATGGCCTTCCTGACGGCCACCTCGAACGCTTTCGGTGCCCGCTGGTTCGACGAGAACTGGAAGCCGCAGTTCGATCAGCCTGAGTGGAAGAAGACGCTCGACTTCTACGTCAAGCTTATGAAGGACGCTGGCCCTCCGGGCGCTTCCTCGAACGGCTTCAACGAAAACCTGGCGCTCTTCCAGACCGGCAAGTGCGGCATGTGGATCGACGCAACGGTTGCTGCTTCCTTCGTGACGAACCCGAAGGAAAGCAAGGTCGCCGACAAGGTTGGCTTCGCTCTGGCTCCCGATACCGGCATGGGCAAGCGTGGCAACTGGCTGTGGTCGTGGAACCTGGCAATCCCTGCAGGCTCCAAGAAGGTTGAAGCGGCAGAGAAGTTCATCGCCTGGGCAACCAGCAAGGACTATCTCAACCTCGTGGCCGAGAAGGAAGGCTGGGCGAACGTTCCTCCGGGCACGCGCACCTCGCTCTACCAGAACGCGGAGTACCAGAAGGCGGCTCCTTTCGCGAAGATGACGCTCGACAGCATCAACGCGGCTGACCCGAAGAAGCCGACCGTCAAGCCGGTTCCTTATGAAGGCGTGCAGTATGTGGCGATCCCCGAATTTCAGGCGATTGGCACGGCTGTCGGACAGCAGTTCTCTGCGGCTCTTGCCGGTCAGATGACGGTCGATCAGGCTCTGGCCAGCGCACAGCAGCTGACCGAGCGTGAAATGAAGAAGGCCGGTTACCCGAAGAAGTGATGGTTCGATGGGCCGCAGTTTCTGCGGCCCATCTCAGCCTGTTGACAAAGCGCCTTCAGCTTTTTCGTCATGCTCGGGCCTGTCCCGAGCATCTGCAACCAATTGAATATTGGACTTCAGTAGGTTCTCGGCTCGAGGCCGAGAATGACGTCGCGGTAGGAGGCAGGTTCGTCAGTAGTCTGCGGCCAACCCCTTACGCGACAGAACAGATCACAAACCAACCATCAAGAGGCGGCCAAAATGGCGACGACCCATACGCGTTCGGCTGCGCGGTTGATGATGGCTCCGTCCGTCATCCTGCTGTTTGCCTGGATGATCGTGCCACTTGGCATGACGATCTATTTCTCCCTGCTGCGCTACAACCTGCTGATGCCCGGTACGGAAGAATTCACCGGTCTGCTGAACTACGAGTTCTTCCTGACCGATCCGGCTTTCTTCGATGCGTTGAAGAATACGCTTCTCCTGGTCGGCGGCGTGCTTGCCATATCGGTGATCGGCGGAATTCTGATGGCGCTTCTGCTCGACCAGCCGATGTTCGGCCAGGGCATTGTGCGCATCCTGGTCATTGCGCCCTTTTTCATCATGCCAACGGTTGCGGCGCTGGTGTGGAAGAACATGTTCATGAACCCGGTCAACGGGCTGTTCGCATGGCTCTTCCGCCTGTTCGGCGCTGAACCGCTGGACTGGCTGGCTGTGGCACCGCTGACGTCCGTCGTCATCATTGTCGCGTGGCAGTGGCTGCCCTTTGCAACGCTGATCCTGCTGACGGCGCTTCAATCGCTTGACGAAGAGCAGAAAGAAGCCGCCGAAATGGACGGTGCCGGTCCCATTTCCAAATTCATCTACATCACGCTCCCACACATGGCCCGCGCCATCACGGTGGTGGTGCTGATCGAGACGATTTTCCTTCTGTCGGTCTTTGCCGAAATCCTCGTCACCACAAATGGCGGGCCGGGTACGCAGAGCACGAATATCACCTATCTCGTCTACACCCAGGCGCTTCTGCAGTTCGATGTGGGCGGAGCCTCTGCCGGTGGCATTGTCGCGGTCGTGCTGGCCAATATCGTTGCAATCTTCCTGATCCGCATGATCGGCAAGAATCTGGAGGCTTGATCCATGGCACGCAAAGTCTCTACCCAACGAAAAGTCGCCTTCACGGTGATGGCCTGGACCATCGGGTTCCTGATGTTCTTTCCGATCCTTTGGACCTTCCTCACCAGCTTCAAGTCGGAAGGCGATGCCATCGCTTCCCCTCCCGTCTTCCTTTTCTTCAACTGGACGATGGAGAACTACCACGAGGTGCAGAGCCGGTCGGACTACTTCAGCCATTTCTGGAATTCGGTGGTTATCTCGTTCGGCTCGACGCTGCTGGGTCTCCTCATTGCCATTCCTGCGGCCTGGGCCATGGCGTTCTCGCCGACCAAGCGCACCAAGGATGTGCTGATGTGGATGCTCTCCACCAAGATGATGCCGCCGGTTGGCGCCCTGATCCCGATCTATCTGATCTTCCGCGATGGCGGTCTGCTGGATAGCCGCATCGGGCTCGTGGTGGTGCTGACCTTGATCAACCTGCCGATCATCGTCTGGATGCTCTACACCTACTTCAAGGAAATCCCGGGCGAAATTCTGGAAGCTGCCCGCATGGATGGTGCCTCCCTCATGAAGGAAGTCATTTATGTCCTGACACCGATGGCGGTTCCCGGCATTGCCTCCACCTTGTTGCTCAACATCATTCTGGCCTGGAACGAAGCCTTCTGGACGTTGAACCTGACAACCTCGAACGCGGCTCCGCTCACCACATTCATCGCCTCCTATTCCAGCCCCGAAGGTCTTTTCTACGCAAAGCTCTCTGCTGCCTCGACCATGGCGATCGCACCGATCGTCATCCTCGGATGGTTCAGCCAGAAGCAGCTCGTGCGCGGCCTGACCTTTGGCGCCGTGAAGTAGTCGGCCGTTATTCAAGGAAAACGAAGATGGGTTCCATTACTCTTCGCAGCGTCTCCAAGGTCTTTGGCGAAGCCAAGGTCATTCCCTCGATCGACCTGCAGATCAACGAGGGCGAGTTCGTGGTGTTCGTCGGCCCTTCCGGCTGCGGCAAGTCCACCCTGTTGCGCCTGATTGCCGGTCTGGAAGATGTGTCCGGCGGCGAGATTGTCATCGATGGGCAGAACGCGACGGAACTGCCGCCGGCAAAGCGCGGTCTTGCCATGGTATTCCAGTCCTATGCGCTCTACCCGCACATGAGCGTGCGTTCCAACATCGCCTTCCCGCTGAAGATGGCGGGTATGGACAAGGGCGAGATCGACCGCAAGGTGTCCGACGCGGCGCGTGTTCTGAACCTTACCGATTATCTGGAGCGCAAGCCGCGTCAGCTGTCTGGCGGGCAGCGCCAGCGCGTCGCGATCGGTCGTGCCATCGTGCGTCAGCCGAAAGCCTTCCTGTTCGATGAGCCGCTGTCGAACCTCGATGCGGCGCTGCGTGTCAACATGCGTCTCGAGATCAGTGAGCTGCATCAGCAGCTCAAGACCACGATGATCTACGTGACGCACGACCAGGTGGAAGCCATGACCATGGCCGACAAGATCGTCGTGCTCAATCGCGGCAATATCGAGCAGGTCGGCTCTCCCCTGGAGCTCTACCGCAAACCGGCCAATCTGTTCGTCGCAGGCTTCATCGGGTCTCCGCGCATGAACCTCATCGAAGGCAAGTTTGCTCAGGCCAATGGTGCGAAGACGGTCGGCATCCGCCCGGAGCACATCGGTCTTTCGCGTGACAGCGGATTTTGGGAAGGCACGGTCACCATCGCCGAGCATCTGGGTTCGGACACGTTCATGCATATCGAGGTTCCCGAGGTCGGAACCGTAACGGCCCGTGCCGGTGGCGAGTTTGGCGTTCGCCACGGTGACCGCGTCTACCTGACGCCGGATGAAACCAAGCTGCATCGCTTCAACGACAGGGGGCTTGCGCTATGACGGGTCGTCTTCAGGGCAAATCTGCCATCATCACCGGCTCGGCACGGGGCATCGGGCGTGCTTTCGCGGAGGCCTATGCGCGCGAGGGTGCAACGGTTGCCATCGCCGATATCAATCTGGAGCGCGCGACCGAGACGGCCAACGAAATCGGTGCTCAAGCCTATGCGGTGCATCTTGATGTTACGCGTCAGGGCAGCATCGATGAAGCCGTAAAGGCGGTCGAGGCGAAAACGGGCGGCGTCGATATTCTCATCAACAATGCGGCGCTGTTTGATCTGGCGCCCATCGTCGAGATCACCCGGCAGAGCTACGAGACGCTGTTTTCGATCAATGTCGCCGGTTCGCTGTTCATGCTGCAGGCGGTTGCCAGAAGCATGATCGCCCGCGGGCAGGGCGGCAAGATCATTAACATGGCAAGCCAGGCAGGCCGACGGGGCGAAGCGCTGGTCGGTGTCTATTGTGCCACCAAGGCGGCAATCATTTCTCTGACGCAATCGGCAGGGCTCGATCTGATCAAGCACGGCATCAATGTCAACGCAATTGCCCCGGGGGTGGTCGATGGCGAGCATTGGGACGGCGTCGACGCGCATTTCGCCAGATATGAAAATCGTCCGCTCGGCGAAAAGAAGCGGCTGGTGGGAGAGGCGGTGCCTTTCGGTCGCATGGGCCGCGCCGAAGACCTGACCGGCATGGCCATTTTCCTGGCTTCTCCCGAGGCAGATTACATCGTCGCCCAGACATACAATGTCGACGGCGGCAACTGGATGAGTTGATCGCTGATGCTAGCGATCAGCCTCTTCAATTTCTGGGATCCTTCGAGGACCGAACGATGACTGTGAAACTTTCTCTTTCCACGCTTGCCGATGCCGGCAAAACCGCCACTGTTCCGGGCTATGATCCGGGTCATCTCTCCGCGGGCATTCTGCATTTCGGTGTCGGAAACTTCCATCGTGCCCATCAGGCGGTCTATCTGGACGATCTGTTCAATCTTGGCCGGGACCATGACTGGGCCATCCTTGGAGCAGGCGTCCTGCCGTCCGACCAGGCCATGCGCGACAAGCTGGCAGAGCAGGATTTCCTGACTACCGTCGTTGAGCAGGACAATAACAAGACTGGCGCACGGATTACGGCGCCGATGGTCGATATCCTGCCTGTCGGAGATTCTGGCGCCATTGTCGCAGCCCTGGCCGATCCGAAGATCCGGATCGTTTCAATGACCATCACCGAAGGCGGATACTTCATCGATGCCGAGGGCCATTTCAATCCGGCCCATCCAGCCATCGTTGCGGACAGCCAGAACCTCGCTCAGCCGAAGACGGTGTTCGGGCTGATCATCGCCGGTCTGAAGCTGCGGCGGGAGAAGGGCATCGCTCCCTTCACGGTCATGTCTTGCGACAACATTCCGGGCAATGGCCACGTGACGGAAAATACCGTCTGCGGTCTGGCCCGTCTCTCCGATCCGGCCTTTGCCGACTGGATCCATCAGAACGTCGCGTTTCCAAACTCCATGGTGGACCGCATTACGCCTGCGACCGGCAAGCGCGAGATCGACCTTCTGAACCACGAATTCGGCATTGACGACAACTGGCCTGTCTTCTGCGAGGAATTCAAGCAGTGGGTGATGGAGGATAATTTCCCCGCAGGTCGTCCGGCGCTGGAAAAAGTGGGTGTGCAATTCGTAGCCGACGTTGCCCCCTACGAGCTGATGAAGATCCGCATCCTGAACGGTGGCCATGCGGCGATTGCCTATCCGGCAGCGCTTCTCGACATTCATTTCGTACATGAAGCGATGGAGCATCCGCTGATCCGGGCCTTCCTTGCCAAGCTGGAACGCGAGGAGATCATTCCCATCGTACCGCCGGTGCCCGATACGGATCTCAACGACTATTACCAACTGATCGAGCGGCGTTTTCTCAACCCGAAGATTGGCGACACCATTCCGCGCCTCGCTCAGGATGGATCCAACCGCCAGCCAAAATTCATTCTGCCTTCCACCGTAGACCGTTTGAGGCAGGGGCAGGATATCGTCGGGCTGTCATTGGTTTCAGCCCTCTGGTGCCGATACTTTGCCGGAACGACGGACAGTGGCAAGCCGATCGTCTTCAACGATGCGAGCGCGGAAAAACTTCAAGCGGCAGCGCTTGAGGCGAAAGACAATCCGGATGCCTTCCTGACTTTTGACGAGATCTTCGGGGCGGTGTCCGGTTCCGAGCATTTCCGGAGCCGTTTTGCGCATGCCTTGAAGACGCTGTGGACGAAGGGGACTGCGGAGACACTTAAGCTCTATCTTGATGATCGCCTGGTGAGCTAATCTTGCGCGATGACGAACACGCGCGAACCCTTGTTGATCTTCGACTGTGACGGTGTGCTGGTGGATAGCGAACCGCTTTCCATCCGCGTGCTTCTGGATACGGTGGCTGCGCATGGCGGCCATCTGACCGAGACCGAAGCCTATCAACGATTTCTCGGGCGCAGCATGGCAACGCTGGTTTCTGTGCTGGATACGGATTTCGACATCCGTGCCGATGCCGCATTTCTGGAGCGGATGCGGCGAGACCTCTACGCGCGGTTCGAGAAGGAGTTACAGCCGATTGCTGGCATAGCGGAGGTTATTGCGCAGTTGCCCTGGCGCAAATGCGTTGCGTCCTCAAGCCAGCCCGAACGCATTCGCCTGTCGCTTGATCTGACGGGGCTGAGGGAGCATCTCGAACCGTATATTTTCAGCGCCACGATGGTCAAAAACGGAAAGCCGGCGCCTGATCTTTTTCTTCATGCGGCAAAAGAAATGGGCGTAGATCCGCTGTGCTGCATCGTGGTGGAGGACAGTCCGGCGGGTATTATTGCGGCGCAGCGGGCAGGCATGAAAGTCTTTGCCTTCACCGGCGGATCGCATGCCGATCGGGAGGATTATCGCACCGAGATTTCCGCACTCAAGCCGACCGTCATATTTGACGACATGGCCGATTTGATCCACCTTGTCGAAAAAGAATGTGAGGCTCGAGCCTGAGTTCGACATGCGGACGAGGGTGCTGGCCCAACGGGATGGAAAGCAAAGCCTGATGCGGGAGTATCTGGTCGCGGTCGATATAGGTACGACCAGTGCGCGCGCAGGCATTTTCAGCCGTGACGGCCGCATGCTGGCCAAGGCGCGTCACCCGATCGAAATGCGAAGGGGACCGGCCGATTTTGCCGAACATGATTCCGAAGACATTTGGCGTGCAACCTGCTCTGCCGTGCGTCAGGCATTGTCCGCCTCCGGCGTAAAAGCCTCTCAGATTGCGGGTCTGGGGTTCGACGCAACCTGTTCACTCGTCATACGCGATAGCCAGGGCGCGCCGCTTTCCGTTTCCGAAACGGGCGATCCGCGTTTCGATACAATTGTCTGGCTCGACCATCGTGCCGTGGCTGAAGCCGAAGAAATGAATGCAACAGGCCATCCGGTTCTCGATCATGTCGGCGGCTCTCTCTCGCCGGAAATGCAGATCCCGAAGCTGATGTGGTTCAAGCGGTACATGCCGCAGCAATGGCAGAAGTCTGGCTTCTTCTTCGATCTTGCCGATTTCATGACCTGGCGTGCGACGGGATCTGCCGCGCGTTCGCGCAGCACGCTGACCGCGAAATGGAATTATCTGGCGCACGAGCCAGAGGGATGGAACACCAGTTTTCTGGCCCTGGCCGGGCTGGAGGATTTTCGCGACAAGGGGAACCTTCCAGATCGAAGTGCCGGACCCGGCGAGGCAATCGGCCATCTAAGCGCGCACGCGGCGCAGGAGCTTGGCCTCGATCAGGGTTGCGTTGTCGCCGCCGGACTGATCGACGCCTATGCAGGCGGTCTTGGCCTTCTTGCCGGAGTGCTGGCCGATGACGACGCGCTGGAGCGGAACGCTGCACTCATCGGCGGAACATCAAGCTGTCTTGTCGCCTTTTCAAGGACAGAACGTCATGGTTCGTCGCTCTGGGGACCATTTTTTGAAGCGGCGCTTGACCGTTTCTGGCTGGTGGAAGGGAGCCAGTCCGCGACGGGAGCTCTTCTCGATCACATCGTGCGAATGCATGCCAGTGGCGGCGAACCGGATGCGGCGCGCCATCAGGCCATCATCGACCGCATCATCGTGTTGAGGCAGCGGGAAGGCGATCGGTTCGGAGAAGGCCTGCATGTTCTTCCGGACTTCCACGGAAATCGTTCTCCTCTTGCCAATCCGCGTGCAACTGGCGTGATGAGCGGGCTGACGCTCGATACGAGTTTCGACGGTCTGTGCCGGATCTACTGGCGCACCTGTGTGGCGCTGGTTCTCGGCCTTCGGCATATTCTCGATGCGATGGAAGCGATCGGTTATCGTTTCGACATGCTGCATGCCGGGGGTGGTCACATTCATAACCCACTGCTTGTGGAGCTTTATGCGGATGTGACGGGGCGTTCCATCCGCATTCCCCATGCGCCGGATGCGGTGCTTCTGGGCTCCGCCATGGCGGCATCCGTGGCAGCCGGGATGAATGCAACGATGGCAGATGCTGGCAGAGCCATGGATCAGGGCGGAACGATCCGGCGGTGCGATCCTGCACGCAGAGATGTTTATGAGCGGGACTACCGGCGCTTCATGGCCATGCATCGTCATCGTGCCGAGCTGGAAGGGATTTGAAACAGCAGGCTTCACCGCTTGTTTGAAAAATCTCCGCCTCCTACATGGGTGGTAACAAAAGGAGCCGCCGACCCATGATCTTAGAAGCCGCGCGACTGTCGCTCGTAAACCTTTTTGCGCCGGAAACACGCTCCGTGTTCTGGAAGGTCCTTGGCTTGACGATCCTGGTGCTGATCGGCCTATGGTTTGCCCTGCGCGAGATCTTCGCCCTCTATATCTGGCCCTATTTTGCGCAGCTGATGCCAACCGTGCCGGACTGGGCAGGCTGGCTGACTTTCCTATTCGCCATCGTGGCCGGGATCGGTCTGGCACTCGGGCTTGCTCTTTTAATCGCGCCTATCACAGCGCTGATCGCCGGTCTGTTTCTGGATGATGTGGCAGAGGTTGTCGAGAAGCGGGACTATGCCTCAGATACACCCGGTACGGCCCTACCGCTTGGCCGCGCCATTCTGGAATCCGTGCAATTTCTCGGAGTTGTCATCGTCGGCAATATCATCGCCCTGTTTCTGCTGTTCATTCCAGGCGTCAATCTTGTCGCCTTCTTCCTCGTGAACGGTTACCTGCTGGGGCGTGAATTCTTCGAATTCGCCGCCATGCGCTTTCGCACACCGCCGGAAGCCAAGGCCTTTCGCCAGAAACATAAAGGTACGGTGTTTCTGGCGGGCCTTTTGATCGCAGCATTCCTGGCTATTCCCTTCGTCAATCTGCTGACGCCCCTGTTTGCGGCGGGCCTGATGGCCCACCTTCACAAGGCGATCAGCCGCCGCGATCCGTCATTCACTCTCGTCGGCCAGACTGGAAGCGCCAATCATCTGCGCGGGTAATTCCTCAAGGATAGCTGGAATATCGTTTGTCTTGGCGGGATAGCGGCAGAGATCCGCAATGACGCAAGTTTCGCATTCCGGCTTGCGCGCCTTGCAGGTGTAGCGACCATGCAGGATCAGCCAGTGATGCGCGTGGAAAAGATAATCCTTCGGGATCACCCGCAGCAGGTTTTCCTCCACTGCATCCGGGGTCGTGCCCGGAGCCAGCTTGATGCGGTTGGCGATGCGGAAAACATGAGTATCGACGGCCAATGTTGGAATGCCGAAGGCCATGGACATGACGACGTTGGCCGTCTTTCGACCTACGCCCGGCAGGCGCATCAATTCCTCACGCGTCTTTGGCACTTGACTATCGAATTCATCAATCAGCATTCGACAGAGCGCGATGACGTTTTTTGCCTTGTTACGATAAAGTCCAATCGTCTTGATATGCTCGATGACGCCGTCTTCGCCAAGCGCGAGCATTTTTTCCGGCGTATCGGCAATCTGGAACAGTTTGCGCGTGGCGCGATTGACCCCGACATCGGTTGCCTGCGCGGACAGAGCAACGGCTACCACGAGTGTAAACGGGTTCACATGTTCCAGTTCGCCCTTCGGTTCCGGCCTCTGGATCGAGAACCTGCGGAAGATCTCTTCCAGCTCTGCCTTGTTGTAGGCAGTGCGGGCGTGTCTGCGGCTTCTCGCCGCGCCATTTGACTTTTGTCTGGTTTGCATGTGGATTAGGTTTCAAGAGTTGCCATATGGCTTGTATCGCAAGGCAGAGGATGGAAGGCAACGTGCAGGCGACAGAAGAACAACCGGTTTTTGCCGCAGAACTCACTCCGTATCGCTCCCTTGGGCCACGGGGTTTCCGCATCATGCTGGCCATCAGCGGCGCCATTTGCATGCTGCATGCGATCTTCTTCCTTGCGACGGGGGCCTGGCCGATCGGGCTTTTCTTCGGCCTGGATTTCCTTTTGCTATGGGGCGCTTTCCTGCTGAACTATCGGTCAGGGCGCGCGCGCGAAGAGGTGACCGTCTCGCGGACCAGTGTTTCCGTCCGCAAATTTTCGCCTGCCGGGCGCGTGGTCGAGCACAGCTTCAATCCTTTCTGGGCACGGTTTCGGGTGCGGCGCCACCACGAATACGGCATTACCTCCATGCATGTGACGGGAGAGGGACGGCATACGGATATCGGATCCTTCCTGAACCCTGATGACCGGGAAAGCTTTGCCAAGGCATTTCGTGGCGCTCTTGCGACGGTGAAGCAGCGGATTTGATCTGCCTTGATCTACGCAAGAAACGGGTGGCGTGCAGCGCGCCGGCGTGATGAATTGCGCCGACGAAGAGGAATGTTGCCATGAACGCATTTTCGCCCGTGCCCGAAACGGCCACTGATATTACGCTCTCTGGCGAGGACTATGCCATCGTCAAGCAGGTCATCGAACTGATCACTATTGACTATCGCGAACAGCCATCGCTGGACGCGATCGCAGCGGAACTCGGCCAATCGCCCACGCAATTGCAGAAGGTGTTCACGCGTTGGGCGGGCCTTTCGCCTAAGGCCTTTCTGCAGGCAGTGACGCTGGACCACGCCAAACGGCTGCTGCATCAGGAGGAGCTTCCGCTTCTGGAAACCTCTCTGGAGGTTGGCCTGTCGGGACCTAGCCGACTGCACGATCTTTTCGTGACGCACGAGGCTATGAGCCCGGGAGAGTGGAAGGCGAAAGGCGGTGGACTGACCATGCGCTATGGCTTCCATCCGTCACCCTTCGGGCTGGCGCTAGTGATGGTTACGGATCGGGGGCTTGCGGGGCTGGCCTTTGCGGATGATGAGGGTGGACGCGATGCCTGCTTTCACGACATGGCACGACGCTGGCCGAATGCACATTACGTTCAGGATTCTGACGCGACCGCGCCCTATATTTCCCGGGTTTTCGACGCTCGGCGATGGGCCTGCGAAGAGCCGTTGCGCGTGGTTCTCATTGGGTCGGATTTCCAGATCCGGGTCTGGCAAAGCCTGTTGAAAATACCCTTCGGCAAGGCTGTGACCTATTCCGATGTGGCGCGCGATATAGGTCAGCCGACAGCCAGCCGCGCAGTGGGAGCTGCCATCGGGCGCAACCCCATCTCCTTCGTGGTGCCCTGCCATCGGGCGCTCGGCAAAAGCGGCGCTCTGACCGGCTATCACTGGGGCCTTACGCGCAAGCGCGCCATTCTCGGCTGGGAAGCGGGGAAGGGGTGAGGGAACTTGATGCAGCGGTTCTCTTGTGAGATCATTCGACGATGAAGAGCAGTATTGAACTTTCTGACGATATCAGCCGCCGCATCGATCTCTTGGCGGAGCGCTCGCGGCTTACCAGAAGTCAAATCATTGAAGACGCTCTCGCCAATGGCCGGTCTCTTGCCTGGCAGGAGCGTTGGATCGCGGGAGTTCAATCTGGCCTTGACGAGGCGGACAGTGGAGAGTTCGCATCCGAGGATGAGATTTCTCGTGTACTGACCAAGTATGATCCGGTTTGAGCGTGAAAATCGTCTGGACGCGGCGTTACCTTCGCGAGCTTGAGGCGATCGGTGATTTTGTGGCTGAGCGCAATCCCCGTGCTGCCGCGCAGCTCGTTCGAGTGATCCACTCGCGGATCGAACAGCTGCTGTCCAACAATCCATTTGCTGGTCGTATCGGAGAGATTCCGGGAACGAGGGAACTCGTCATAAGCGCAACGTCTTATATCGTCGCTTACCGTGTTAACGAGGAAGCGGTCGAAATATTGTTTGTTCAACATGGCGCCAAGGCGTGGCCAGATGAGGTTCAGCCTTTAGCGAGCAATGCCCGCGCGGCGCCCTCATCGGTAATCAGCGTATTGCAGCCGATGCGGCGGATGGTGGCGAGAATGGCATGGGCGCGGTGGGCCCCACCCGATGATAGCACGATGTGCTTTGCCTTCTTCAGAGTATCCAGATCGACGGACATGACCCGCTCGTTGATGGGATGATCGATCGTGCGGCCCTCGGCGTCCAGGAAATTGAACATGGTGTCGCAGACGCAGCCCGCCTCAATCAGATCCTGAAGCTCAGTCTTCGAGATGAAGCCCTCTGACAGCGAAGTCGAGTGCGGGCCGATATCGCCGCAGGAAACGATGGCAAGATCGAGGTTTTCGGCGAGATCGTAGATGGTTTTCAGACCGCATTGCTCGATCAGTGCGCGCTTGGTCTGAACCGAATCTACCAGGAGCGGCGCAAGGAACATGTAGCATTCCGCCCCCAACTGGCTGGCAAGGCGCCAGGTGTAGTCGATAGGGTTGGTCTGATGCACAGCAACAATGCCGCCGAGCAGGGAAACCACCTTGCAGTTCTCCCGCCGCGGTGGACGAAATCCGGAAAGCGAGGCGGTCATGGTTCGCCCCCAGCCGACGCCGATTGTCATATCATCGGCAACCACTTCCGTCAGAAAATGGCCAAGCGCGAGACCGACTGCCTTTGCAATGCCGCCCGCATCGGATCGATCCGGTGCCGGTACGACGATGGCTTCGTCCAGCCCGTAGGCCTTTTCGAGCTTGACGGCGAGTTCGACGCAATCATCGATCCCCTCGCTGATCCAGATCTGAACCTCGGACCGCTTCAAGGCTTCGTCCAGCATGCGAATGACGGTGGAGCGGCTGATGCCGAGCTTTTCCGCCACATCCTTTTGCGTCAGGCCCTGATTGTAATAGAGCCATGCGGCGCGCAACCGAAGGGATGCCGCTTCCGAATAGGCCTGATGCGTTTCGCGTCTGAGCTTTGCCACTGCGCCTGCTGTTATCCGTTGATATGTTCCACCGGAACTATCCGTTGAGATGAAACAAATGTCAAATCCATTCAGCAAATGTCTTGACTTCAGCGTGTGAGCGCGCACATAGTAGACTCATGGGAGAGCAGACTCTCCGACCGCAAATGAAAGCGTTAGGAACATCGGATGGCATCCAAACTTGAACAACTCCGCGCCATGACCACGGTGGTCGCCGATACGGGCGATATCGAGGCGGTTGCGCGTCTGAAGCCGGTGGATTGCACCACCAATCCCACGATCGTACTCAAGGCGCTGGGCACCCCGGCTTTCGCCGACAAGGTCAAGGAAGCGATTACCTGGGGCAAGAGCCAGAACGGATCGTCCGATGCTGTGGTGGCTGCCGTTGCCGATCGTCTGGCCATCTCCGTTGGTGCAGCCCTGGCTGAACTGGTGCCCGGTCGCGTTTCCACGGAAGTGGATGCAGACCTCTCCTTCGACACAGAGGCCTCGATTGCAAAGGCGCATGGCATCATTGCCGCCTACAAGGAGCGCGGCATCGAGCGGGATCGTATCCTGATCAAGCTCGCCTCCACCTGGGAAGGCATCAAGGCGGCCGAAGTTCTGCAGACGGAAGGCATCGACTGCAACCTGACACTTCTGTTCTCCAAGGCTCAGGCCATCGCCTGCGCCGATGCCAAGGTGTTCCTCATTTCGCCGTTCGTCGGTCGTATTCTCGACTGGTACAAGAAATCGACAGGTCAGGACTACACGGCAGAGACCGATCCGGGTGTCGTTTCCGTGCGCCAGATCTACAATTACTACAAGGCCAATGACATCAAGACGATCGTCATGGGTGCGTCCTTCCGCAATGCTGGCGAAATCGAGGCGCTGGCGGGTTGCGACCGCCTGACGATCAGCCCTGCGCTGCTGGACGAGCTGGACAAGGCTGAAGGCACGCTGGAACGGAAGCTTTCGCCGGACAATATCACCGAAGATGCATTCCAGCCGATCGACGAGAAGAAGTTCCGCTGGATGCTGAACGAGGACGCGATGGCAACGGAAAAGCTGTCGGAAGGCATCCGTCTGTTCGCCAAGGACCTCGTAGCCCTGCGCGAGATGGTGAAGAAAGAACTGGCTGCCGCCTGATGCCCTCACGTTGAGACGAATAAAGCGGCCTGTTTCGAACGGGCCGTTTTTTTATGCATCGGAGAGCGTTCGTGCCTGAAAACTGTTGCGCAGGAAGGCCAGGATGAACACCACCGTCATCAACAGAACGATGGTGGGGGCTGGCGCACTATCGATGAAGAAGCTCGCATAGATGCCAACGAATGAGCAGCCGAATGCGACGACAACGGATGTCAGAAGCATGGCGTGGAAGCGACGGGCCAGCAGATAGGCGATTGCACCCGGTGCTACCAGAAAGGCGACCGCGAGAATGATGCCAACCGCTGTCAGTGCGCCCACAACTGTCAGAGACAGGACCGTTAGCAAGCCATAATGCAGCACTGTGACTGGAAGGCCGATCGCCTTGGCATGCTGGGCATCGAAGGCGTGCAGCAGCAGGTCTTTACGCAAGATCGCCAGAAAGAGCGTTGCGGCCAGAGCAATCAATCCAGACTGCAGCAGGTCGGCAGGCCCGATACCCAGCATGTCGCCAAACAGGATGTGATCGAGATGCACGTCGCTTTTCACGGCAACAAACATCACGAGGCCGAGACCGAACATGCCGGAAAATACGATGCCGAGCACGGTATCTTCCTTGATGCGGCTATTTTCCTTAATGAAACCGGTGCCGATGGCGCAGACGAGCCCGGCAACGAAGGCGCCGAGTGCTAATGGCAAAGAGAGCATGTAGGCCAGCACCACACCCGGAAGCACGGCGTGAGAGACCGCATCCCCCATCAGTGACCAGCCCTTCAACACAAGAAAGCAGGAGAGCATGGCCATGGGAATGCAGATCATCAGCGTGACCAGGAAGGCGTTCTGCATGAAGGGAAGCTGGAAGGGCAGGATGACCCATTCAAGAAGCTCGCTCATGCCGTCTCCTGCAGTGTCAATCTGCGACGTCTACGGGCTGCCAACACGCCATGTTTGGGCGCAAACACGAAGGCTGTGAGGAAGATCAGCGTTTGCAGCACGACGATGATGCCTCCCGTGGCACCGTTGAGGAAATAGCTCGCATAGGCGCCTACGAAGCTTGTGACGGCGCCGATCCCAGCGGCCATGGCGATGAGTTTCTCGAAGCGGTCGGTCAGCAGATAGGCGGTGGCCCCCGGTGTCACCACCATGGCAACGACGAGAAAGGCGCCCACTGTTTGAAGCGCCGCAACTGTTGATGCGGCCAACAGAGTGAAGAACAGAACCTTCAGCAGATCCGGTCTCAAGCCGATGGTGCGGGCATGGTTCTCATCGAAGAAGGCCACCATCAGATCCTTCCACTTCAGGCTCAGAATCAGGAGGCTGATGCCGCCGATCAGCAGCAATTGCAGCTTGTCTTCCGGGGTGATGGCTAGAATATTGCCGAGCACGATGGTCTGGATGTTCACCGAGGTGGGCGACAGCGACACCATGAACAGGCCAAGCCCGAAGAAGGATGTGAAGATCAGGCCGATGATCGCATCTTCCTTCAGGCGCGTGCGCTGGTTGAGAAACAGCATGGCCCCCGCCGCCAGTCCGCCGGACAGAAAGGCGCCGAGCGCGAAGGGCAGGCCCAGCATGTAGGCACCCGCAACACCCGGTACGATGGCATGGGACAGGGCATCGCCGATCAGCGACCAGCCTTTGAGCATGAGGTAGGCGGAGAGAAAGCCGCACACCCCGCCGACCAGCGCACTGACCCAGATGGCATCCAGCATGTAGCCGTAGGAGAAGGGCTCAAGAAGCGTCTGGAGCATCGGCCGCCTCCTGCTTTGCCTTATGATCCGGGCTGGCCTGCGGTTTGGCGACAAGCTTGCCGCCCTCCTTGCCATAGGTCACGTAGGGCCGCTCATCGTCGGTAATGACGCGGACATGCCGCGCGTCGTCGTCGTCATGCAGGTCTGCGCCGCCAAGAATGAAATGCCGCAAGACCCCGCCAAACGCCTTTTCCAGATTGGTTTCGTTGAAGGTCTCCTCGGTCCGTCCATAGGCGATGACAGTGCCTTTCACGAAGACCGTGCGGTCGCAAAAATCCGGAACGCTGCCGAGGTTATGAGTAGAGACCAGCATGATGCGGCCTTCATCGCGCAGGGACTTCAGGAGCGATATGATCTGCTCTTCGGTGGTGACATCCACGCCCGTAAAGGGCTCATCCAGCAGAATGACCTGACCTTCCTGAGCCAGTGCGCGGGCAAGGAAAACGCGTTTGCGCTGACCGCCGGACAGTTCGCCGATCTGGCGTTTGCGAAAGGCCTCCATGTTGACCCGCCGCAGCGCCTGCGTCACCATCTCCTTGTCGCGGCGAGAGGGAATCCGCAGAAAATTCATGTGGCCGTAGCGTCCCATCATCACCACGTCTTCCACGAGAACCGGGAAGTTCCAATCCACCTCTTCTGCCTGCGGAACATAGGCAACAAGGTTCTGCTTCAGTGCCTGCCTGGCGGGCATGCCCAGCATGTCCACATGGCCTTCCGCCAGACCGACAAAGCCCATGATCGCCTTGAAAAGAGTGGATTTTCCGGCACCGTTCACGCCGACCAGCGCTGTGATGGTGCCCTTCGGAATGTTAAAGCTTGCATCGCGCAGCGCCACATGGCCGTTCTTGTAGGCGACCGTTACATGGCTGACAGAGAGCCCCGAACTGAAGCGCTTCGATTTGCCCATCATCATGGCGCAAGCCCTTTCACGATGGTGCTGGTGGTGACCTTCAAGAGATCGAGATAGGTCGGAACAGGGCCGTTCGCCTCACTCAGCGAATCGACGTAGAGGACGCCGCCATAACGGGCACCCGTTTCGCGGGCGACCTGCTTTGCGGGATCGGGTGACACCGTACTTTCCGAGAAGACGACGCTGATCTTGTTGGACCTGACCGCATCGATGACCGCCTTGACCTGCTGCGGCGTGCCCTGGCTGTCGGCATTGACCGGCCAGAGGTAAAGTTCCTTCATGCCGAAATCGCGGGCCAGATAGGAGAATGCGCCTTCGCTTGTGACCAGCCAGCGATTGGTTTCCGGCAGCTTCGACAAGGCATCGCGCATGGGTTGGACAGCAGCGCGGATCTTGTCGCTATAGGTCTTGGCGTTCCTGTTGTAGGTCTCGGTATTCGCAGGGTCGATGCCAACCAGCGCCTTGCGAATATTCTCCACATAGATCAGCGCATTTTCCGGCGACATCCAGGCATGCGGGTTTGGCTTGCCCTGATAGGCTCCGCCAGCAATCGCCATGGGAGTGACCCCGTCCGATACGGTGACGCTTGGTACCTTGCCGAGATTGACCAGAAATTTTTCGAACCATTGTTCCAGATTGAGGCCGTTGCGCAGGACCAGGTTTGCATCTCTTGCGCGCAAAATGTCGCGGGGGGTCGGTTGATAATTATGGATCTCCGCGCCGGGTTTGGTGATGCTTTCGACGTCGGCTGCATCCCCTGCAACGTTGCGGGCCATATCCGCGATGATGGTGAAGGTCGTCACCACTTTCGGCTTTTCGGCAGCATGGCTGCTGGTCCCAAGCATCGAGAAAACAAGGCAAAGCGGCACGGCAAGGCGGAACAGAGACACGGCATCGGATCCTTATTGCAAATGGTTCGCATTACAATGTAGCGGCAGAAGTTGAGCTGTCAATGCTATTGCAAATCACTTGCATTAGATGCGTCAGTTCGCGTGTTCTGTCTCGAATTGATGCATCGTCAGGCTGTGGATTGCGGTGCCGTATTAAAGCTTCTTCAAGAGTAATGATGGAGGATGCCTCGTCTCGAGATTTGTATTGCGTCGATTGGAGTTAAGCATGCCGGAGTGCCGGGCGTGAAAGGCGTAAAAATACGACTGTCACGCACTCTCGTCATGATTCTGGGAGGAGGACTGCTTCTTATCGGTGGAAGCGGAGCAGCGGCCCTGTATGTGGGTGCCGACAAGCTGCTTGGTCCCTCCTGGGAAGAGGTGAACGGCCTCAAATGCACGACGCTTCAGGAAATCAAGCTCAAGCAGGAAGGACATTCCTGGGTCCGCCGGTTTGTCTTTGCCGAAGGCGGGGATGGTCCGCAGCGGTTGAAGACCGCGGTCCGGGTTGCAAAAGCGGTCCAGAAGTCGGAAAAGGCCGATCTGGTTCAGGTGACCGTTCTTGACAAGAACGGACCGACGCAACGGGCAGCCATGCGCGGCCGGGCGATCGGTGCCCAGGTCATTTACATTCCCGACACGACCAAAGCGCCCGATCCGAGTGATCCGGTTCTTTCCGGCTTTTATGTCGAAGGCGCAGCTAACCACGGCGAATATTTCGGCCTGAAGATCTCTCCGCCGCTGGAGGATCTTGAGGTGATGGCTGCTGCTCTCAAGGATTTCGAAGACTGCGTCTCGCCGATCGTTCCCGAGGCTGCCGATCCGCATGGTGCAAAGCCCGCCAAGGGCGCGAAGGGTGCGAAGGGCGCAGACCACGGTGCAAAATCGGGTCACGGGGAAGCTTCCGGACACGACAAGCCTGCGGCTGACAAGGGCCATGGTGAGAAGGCTCCGGACGGGCATGCTCCTGCGGCTGAAGGTGCGGCTCATGAAGAAGCACCCAAGAGCGAAGGTCTCGTAAGCTCTCTGACCAACATGATTTTTGGCAACAAATCGCAGGCGGCGGAAGCTGCGGCCCAGCACGGGGCTGAGCCTGCAAATGCCAGCCAGGCAGAACACAAGACCGAGGTGGCGGGTGATCACACGACGCCGAGCCCCGAACATACGGCTGTGGCAGAACAGCCCGGTTTCCTGGACCGTATCAAGGGCATGATCTTCGGTAACGATAAACCAACCGTGACCGAAAAGCCTGTCTCGCCTGCGCCAACTGCATCCGCGGATGGCAAGCCGGAGCCTCATGAAGCAGCGGGCAAGGCGAGCGGCAAAGGCGATGGCATCGACCCGATGAAGGTGGCAGCTCCCACGGATGCGCCGAAGGCTGCGCCGGCACCCAAGCCCTCGCACTGAACAGTATCAGAATGCGAAAGGCCCACCTTGCGGCGGGCCTTGCTCAATGGCGTTTCGAACGGCGTGATCAGTCGGCCTTATTGCGGCGGGCCGGGAAGAGGATCACGTCGCGGATCGACGGCGCATTCGTCAACAGCATGATCAGGCGGTCGACACCGATGCCGAGACCGCCAGCGGGCGGCATGCCCTGATCGATGGCATCGAGGAACTCGTCGTCCAGCTGCTTGTCCTTTTCGCCGCGGGCATGCGCCTGTTCCAGCTGCTCTTCCATACGGCGACGCTGTTCTTCCGGGTCGTTGAGTTCGGAGAAGGCATTGCCCACTTCCCAGGCGTTGCAATAGGTCTCAAACCGCTCGACCAGACGTGGCTCGCCTGGAACTTCCTTGGCAAACGGCGAAATGTCCTTCGGGAAATGTGTGACGTGAGATGGCTGGATCAGCGTGCCTTCCACCTTTTCCTCGAAGATGAAGGCCAGGCACTCGCCCCAGGTCCAGTCCTTCTCGACTTCAAAACCGGCGGCCTTGGCGGCGGCGCGTGCTTCTTCATCCGTCTTGATGGAGAGGAAGTCGATACCGGTTGCTTCCTTCACCGCATCCGGCATTGGAACGCGCTTGAACGGTCCCTTGAAGGACAGGGTTTTGTCACCAAAGACCACATCGGTCGTGCCGTGGACGGAGGTTGCCAGATGCTCGAACAGGCGCTCGACCAGCGCCATCATGTCTTCGTAGTCCGCGTAGGCCCAGTAGCATTCCATCATGGTGAATTCTGGATTATGCCGGGTGGAAACGCCTTCGTTGCGGAAGTTGCGGTTGATCTCGAACACCTTGTCCGAGAGGCCGGAAACCAGCGTACGCTTCAGGAACAGTTCCGGCGCAATGCGCAGATACATGTCCATCTTCAGCGTGTTGTGGAAGGTCTTGAACGGATCGGCTGTCGCGCCGCCGTAAACCGTCTGCAGCATCGGGGTTTCGACTTCGAGGAAGCCTTCGCCTTCGAGGAAGTGACGGAAGCCGGAAACGATCTTCGAGCGTTGCTGGAAACGCAGCTTGCTTTCCTCGTTCGACATGATGTCGAGGTGACGCTTGCGGTAGCGAATTTCGACGTCGGCAATACCGTTCCACTTTTCGGGCATCGGCAGCAGCGACTTCGTCAGCATGGTGATCTCATGCGCGTTGATCGTCAGCTCGCCGCGCTTGGTACGACGCACCACGCCCGTCACGCCAATGATATCGCCGATATCGATCATCGACAGCATGTCGCGGGCGGCTTCAGGCGTCGTGTCCTTGTGGCTGAAGATCTGGACCTTGCCCGACGCATCGCGGATATCCATGAACATGCCGGAATTGCGCGAGGAATAGACGCGGCCTGCGACGGTGACGATATCCTGCGTCTCCACGTCAGGCTCAAGGCTTTCGTATTTCGATGCGAGTTCCGCATTCGTCATGGTGCGGTGGAAATGCGCGGGATAGACATCGCCAATCTTGTCGCGCAGCAGCGCCAGTTTCTGGCGGCGCACTTCGGTCGCGTCGGAGGAGAGGGCGGTTTCGGTCTTCTGTTCGGTCATCGGGTTTGCCTCTTGGGGCCATCTTCGTTTCGAATGCCGCCAGTGATGACGGCTCCGTCTATTACTTCTCTGCACCCACCATGGAGGCGACGACAGTTGCGGCGATCTTCAGGCGCTGGCGCACCACGGAGCGGCCAAGCAGCGCCATCGAGTCAAACAGTGGCAGCGAACGCTGGCTGCCCGACATCGCGATGAAGAGCGGCGGGGTGACCACACGCAGCTTCTTGCCCAGCTTGTCGGCCACGGCCCGCAGTTCCTGATCGATGGATTCCGTCGTCCACTCCGGCATCTTTTCGAAATCGGCCTGAACGGTGTTGATGATTTCCAGCGTCTCGGCAGGCGAAGTCTTCAGGCCGCCGAAGGAGGCAGGTGTCAGGCCTACATCCGATGACAGCAGGAAGCCACCGAGGTTCGGCAGTTCGCCGAGCTTCGAAATGCGGCTCTGGGCGAGCTTCAGACCTTCGGTCAGACGACTGTTTTCCGAAGCCCATTCGATGGTGCGGGCAATGAACTCTTCAGGGGTCAGCTTTTCGCGCAGCCAGCGGCCGTTCAGCCAGTCGAGCTTCTGGATGTCGAAAATCGCGCCCGCCTTTGACAGGTTGTCCGGGTCGAACTTGTCCGCCAGTTCTTCCATCGACAGAAGCTCTTCGCCTTCCGCGATCTGGATGAAGAACAGGCCAAGGAAGTTCATCAGCGCTTCCGGAAGATAGCCGAGTGCCGAATAATAGGAGATCGACGTCGGGTTCTTGCGCTTGGAGAGCTTGGACTTGTCGGCATTGCGCATCAGGGACAGATGCATGAACTTCGGCTCGTCCCAGCCAAAATAGCGATACAGAAGGATGTGCTTCGGCACAGATGCCAGCCATTCCTCGCCGCGTGCCACATGGGTGATCTTCATCAGATGGTCGTCGATGACGTTGGCCATATGGTAGGTCGGCATACCATCGGCCTTGATGAGAACCTGCATGTCCACCGAAGACCACGGAATCGACACATCGCCATAGACGCCGTCGTTGAATTCGCAGGCGCCTTCTGTCGGGATCTTCATGCGGATGACCGAGGCTTCGCCCGCGTCCATCTTGGCCGTCACTTCTTCGGCGGAGTAGCGCAGGCACAGACCGTCATAGCCCGGAGGCTTGCCGTTGGCGCGCTGCTCTTCGCGCATCTTCTCCAGGCGCTCCGGCGTGCAGAAACAGCGGAAGGCATGGCCCTTGTCCAGCAGTTCCTGCGCGAAGGGCTGGTACATGTCCTTGCGGTCGGACTGGCGGTAGGGACCATAGGGGCCGCCGACATCCGGGCCTTCTTTCCACTCCAGACCGCACCAGCGCAGTGCATCCAGCACCTTCTGCTCGAATTCGCGGGTGGAGCGTGTGGCATCGGTGTCCTCGATGCGCAGAATGAATTCGCCGCCATGCTTTTTGGCGAAGAGGTAGTTGAACAGCGCGATATAGGCCGTGCCGACATGCGGCTCGCCGGTTGGGGAAGGTGCGATGCGGACGCGGACGCCGGAAGTGCTCATTTGTGCCTGCTCAAAAAAGGAAATGGCGCGTCGGAAGGACGCAAGCCTCACTAATCGGATTGGCTGGCCTTAGCGCATATTCCGCCGCAAGCGTCAAGATTTTTGGCAGATCCGACCCTTATTGAACAGGCCAGAACCATAAAAGCGCAGGCACGCTGACCAGAACGATCAGGATCGATAGCGGGAGCCCAAGCCTTGGATAGTCCGAGAAGCGATAGCCGCCAGGCCCCATGACAAGCGTGTTACATTGATGCCCGACGGGCGTCAGGAAGTCGGAGCCCGCGCCAATGGCGACCGCCATCAAGAAGGCTTCCGGTCTGAAACCCAAGGTCGTCGCAAAGCTCACGGCAATCGGTCCCATGACGAGCACGGTTGCCGCATTGTTGAGAAACGGAGTAACCGCCATGGCGGTGATCATGATGAGGGCGATGGCGCCATAGGGCGGCAGGCTGTGCGCCACCTGTCCTAGCCAGCCTGCAATAAGCTCGCTTCCTCCCGTCGTTCGAAGCGAGTCCGACACCGGGATCAAAGCTCCCAGCATCACCAGAATTGGGCCATCGACCGATTTGTAGAGATCGTTCAGCGGAACTGCCTTGAAAACCGCCATGCCAAGCGCCGCTGCAAAAAATGCAACGGCTACTGGCGCATATCCCAGCGCTGTGGAAATCATTGCCAGTGCGAGTATAATAATCGGAAACAAAGCTCTGCGTTGAGTGCCGAGCATGACTTCCTGCTGTGCCAGCGGCAGAAGTGCCAGATCCTGCAATACTCCGGGCAGGGTGCTGCGGGCACCTTGCATGACGATCACGTCACCTTCTCTGAGCACAAGGTCACTCAATCGCTCCCGTAGCCGCTCCCCACGACGACTGACCGCAAGCAGGTTTATTCCCCGAGTGTAGGAGAGAGCCAGATTGCGGGCTGAGACACCTGCAAGAGGCGACTGGTGCGAAATGACCGCTTCTATGGAAATGAGATCCTGCTCCACCTTGCCGGGGCCATTGAGGGCCTTGCCGGACAGGCGCAACTTTGCGCTGGACACAACGCGTTCCAGGGCCGCCGAGCGACCCTCCAGGAGCACGGAGTCATCCTCACGCAGAATGATATCCGGAAAGGGGGACATGCGGGAATGGCCGCGCAGAACAGCCGTTGCAACCACCTCTCCATCGCCCAGCTTCAGGAGTTCGGCCAGCGGTTTGCCCATCATGGTTGATTGACCGGTAATGGTTGCCTCCGAAGCGTAATTGGAAATCTCGACCGCTTCTTCGATGCTGTTCGACTGCTTCTGCCGTTCCGGAACCAGCCAGTAGAAGAACATCAGGAAGGTCACGCCGACGAGCGTCAGAATGCCTCCAACTGGGGTGAAGTCGAACATCGTGAAGGGTGTTCCGGTCATCTCGCCCCGCAACCGCGAGACGACAATGTTCGGGGAAGTGCCAATCTGCGTCATCAGGCCGCCGAGGAGGGCAGAGAACGCCATGGGCATGAGATAGCGCGATGGAGAAACGCCCGCTCGCCGTGCGAACTGAAATGCCACGGGCATCATGATGGCGAGTGCGCCGATGTTCTTGATGAATGCAGAAAGAACCGCCACGACAATCATCAGCAGGGCCATCTGCGTTCGAACCGAATTCAGGTTTGGAAAAAACTTCTTGATTGCAACGTCGACGATGCCGGAGCGTGCCACGCCCGCACTGACCACAAGGGCGCTACCGACGATGATGACGATATCATCCGAAAAGCCGGAAAAGGCATGGTCGGGCTTTACGACGCCCAGCGCGACGGCCACGACCAGTGCGCAGCAGGCCACGACGTCGTAGCGAAAACGGTCCCAGATGAAGACCGCCATCATGCCGCCAATCACTGAGAACGAAAGGATCTGTTCAGTTGTCATGCCGCTCCGGATGGGGATAGGCGGCGGAATGCCGCCGGAGGTGAAGTTTGACGCGTCATCTCAATACAATGACCTGCTCAAAGTTCCAACCGTCCGACGGTCCGTATGCTGCGAGCCTAGCGCTTCAGCTTTCTCTGACGTGCATTGCGAGCAACCATGTTGAGAACTTCCACAAGGGCCGAGAAGGCCATGGCCGCGTAGATGTAGCCCTTGGGCACGTGGAAGCCCATGCCTTCGGCAATCAGCGTCGTGCCGATCATCAGGAGGAACGCCAGCGCCAGCATGACGATGGTGGGGTTCTTCTCGATGAAGTTGGCGAGCGGGTTGGCCGCGACCAGCATGACCGTTACGGCTGCCAGAACAGCGATCACCATGATCGGCAGATGCGGGGTCATGCCAACGGCGGTGATGATGCTGTCTACGGAGAAGACCAGGTCGAGCAGGAGGATCTGACCGATGGCTGCACTGAAACTCATGGCAGCGGCGCCGCCGACCATATCTGCCTTGTGATCGATCGGGTCGACATTGTGGTGAATTTCCTTCGTTGCTTTCCAGACCAGGAACAGACCACCGGCGATGAGGATGAGATCCTTCCAGGAGAAGCCATGACCGAAGAGTTCGAACACCGGATTTGTCAGCTGTACGATCCAGGCAACGGTGCCGAGCAGACCGAGACGCATGACAAGGGCCAGGCCGATGCCGATCTTGCGCGCCTTTTCCCGGTTTTCCGGTGGCAGCTTGTTGGTCAGGATCGAGATGAAAATGAGGTTGTCGATACCAAGTACAACCTCCATGACCACGAGCGTGACCAGGGCGACCCATGCAGCCGGGTCCTGTACGAGCATCATTATGTCTTGCATGAACTGATTTCCCTTGCGCCGTAATGGAGAGCCGGCTGACGAAGTGTAGGAGAGCGATCGGCTTAATCAAGCCGGAAGCACTGTTTACGCAAGGGGTATGAAGCTTATTCCAATCTCTATTGAGATTTTTTTCCGTAGGCCGCCATGAAAACACGCACGGCGGCAGACACTACGGCATCGATTTCCTGCTGATCCGGCGCTTCGCTCATGTCTCCGAAAAGGCGAAGCTTGAAGAAAGTGCCTGTCGAAAGGTCGATGAACTGGCGCGCCGCCATCGTCACATCGTCTACGGCGAGCTTATCTTCCGCCACTTGTCGGCTAATGAAATCTTCCAGAACAGTGCGTACGTTCAGGCTGTCCGCGTTGAAGAAACGCTTCGAAAGCTTCGGCATGCGGGGAACGACACCGATCATCGTGCGCATGGCGGAAATCGTATCCTCGCGCATGATCCGTGCAGCGAACGCCGTCGCAAAGCGCTGAAGACCTTCGGCCGCATCGGTCTGGCCGTCCAGAACGTCTTGCATGGAGCGAGCGATGTTGCCGCGCTCTCTTTCCATCAGGGCGCGAAACAGATCGTCTTTCCCATCGAAGTAGACGTAGATCGTTCCTTTGGAAACACCTGCCTCGCGTGTAATGTCATTCATGCTGGCGGCGTCAAAGCCAACAGTCATGAAGACGCGCTTTGCGCCATCGAGAATCTGTTCTCGCTTGGCCGGATCTTCTCCGGCTGCAAATCGCCCGGACTGAACCGGCGTTTCACAGGCCACGTAGGGTTTGTCAGACATACACGATCCAAATTCTTAACCTTTTCGAACCGATCGGTTCGATTGCCCTTGATATGTCGGTTGGAACGTTTTATGTCAAGTTACATTAAACCGATCGGTTCGATCCGATCGTTCATCCAGCTACGGTGATAGCAATGACCTCGCCTTCCAATAACGGTCCTCTCCGCGTCGTGTCCCCCAACGGCTCCGAAGACCTTGAAACCAAGGACAAGACGGAACAGCGTTCCGAGCCCAAGCCGGGTGCGCCTGCTGCTGAAAAGCCCACGACAGATGCAGGGCAGGCGGCGACGAAGTCGGGCGAGGCCAAGAAGAAAAAACGCAGTCCTGTGTTGCCGATCCTCGTTCTTGCCCTTTTGGGCGCTGGCGGATGGTATGGCTATAACTGGTGGACGGACGGACGGTTCCTGATTTCGACCGATGATGCCTACGTAGAAGGCGATATTGCCGTGATCTCGCCGAAGGTCTCCGGTTATGTCCAGAAGGTCAACGTCATCGAAAACCAGACGGTGAAGGCTGGCGATCCCCTCGTCACTCTCGACCAGGGTGATTATCTGCTGGCGCTGGAAAAGGCGCAGGCCAATGTTGAAAGCGCTCGCCTCGCGGTCAGCCGCATCGACGCGCAGATCGCAGGCGGCGAGGCAAGTGTGCTGCAGGCGCAGGCGCAATTGGGTGCGCTTCAGGCGACGGTCCGTGGCGCCGAAATCACGCAGAAGCGCGCTGCGGAACTGGCATCGAAAAATGTCGGCACGACGGCTGAGCTCGACAATGCACAGATCGCGCTTGAACAGGCACAGGCCAACCTAAAGGCAGGGCAGGCGGCTGTCACCTCTGCGCAGGCCAATGTCGAACTTCTGAAGGCGCAGCGCAACGAAGCCACCAATACGGTGAAGCTTCAGCAACTGGCGGTCGATCAGGCGAAGCGCGATCTGGATTTCACGGTCCTGAAAGCCCCCTATGATGGCACGATCGGCAATCTGGCGGTTCAGACCGGTGATTTCGTAACGGCGGGCAAGCGCCTTGCATCGCTGGTGCCGATGTCTGATCTCTACATCAGCGCCAACTTCAAGGAAACGCAGATCGGCCACATCGTGCCAGGCTCGAAGGTCCGCGTCCATGTCGATGCCTTCGATGACCAGCCGATCGAAGGGACGGTCGTTTCGCTGTCACCGGCATCGGGTTCCGTCTTCTCCCTGCTGCCGCCCGAGAACGCCACCGGCAACTTCACCAAGGTCGTGCAACGTGTTCCGGTCCGCATCGCAGTTCCGAAGGACGTTCTGGACAGCGGACGTCTGCGGGCGGGCCTCAGCGTCATTGCCGATGTGGATGTCCGCACCGCCCCCGGCGCCGCACCGCAGGCAAGTCGCTAGGCTATCGCTTCCGATGCCCACGATCCACTCGCGGGCATCGCACCCAGCTAATGTTTGATGCAGTCTCCAGCCCGGCAGGGGCCAGGACTGCGTGAAGGAGCTCCCATGGCCGCCATGACCGCGACTGCCGGCGCCATGCCCGCCGATCCTCCCATGGACCGCAGAAAGCTGATCGCTTTCTTTGCGATGGTTGTCGGCATGTTCATGTCCATTCTCGACATCCAGATCGTTTCCGCCTCACTCTCCGAGATCCAGGCGGGTCTTTCCGCCGGCTCAGATGAGATCGCCTGGGTCCAGACATCCTATCTGATCGCGGAAGTCATCATGATTCCGCTGTCCGGCACGCTGGCGCGTATCCTGTCGACACGGGTTCTGTTTACGGTCTGCGCTGGAGGCTTCACGCTCGCATCCGCGCTCTGCGCAACGGCGACGAATATCGAGCAGATGATCATCTACCGCGCCCTGCAGGGCTTCATCGGCGGCGGCATGATTCCTTCTGTCTTCGCCGCAGCCTTCACCATCTTCCCGCCGTCCAAGCGCTCGGTGGTGTCGCCGATCATCGGCCTGATTGCGACGCTTGCGCCCACCATCGGACCGACGGTTGGCGGCTATCTCAGCAACGCATTTTCCTGGCACTGGCTGTTCCTGGTCAACATCGTGCCTGGCATCTTTGTCACGCTGCTTGCCTGGAGCTTCATCGATTTCGACAAGCCGCAGCATTCACTGATGAAGCGGTTTGACTGGTGGGGGCTGGCCTCCATGGCGCTATTCCTCGGCTGCCTCGAATATGTGCTGGAAGAGGGCAACAACAAGGATTGGTTCTCGGACGAGCATATCGTGATCGGTGCCGTCGTCATGACGGTGGGCGCTGTCGTCTTTTTCTGGCGTGCCTTTACCGTGGAGTTTCCGGTGGTGGATCTGAAGGCGTTTGCCAACAGGAACTTCGCCTTCGGCTCGCTCTTCTCCTTCATCATGGGTGTGGGACTTTACGGCCTTACCTACATCTACCCGCTCTATCTGGCGCGCATTCGCGGTTATGATGCACTGATGATCGGGGAGACCATGTTCGTGTCCGGCCTCGCCATGTTCCTGACAGCGCCGATCGCGGGCAGGCTGTCGGTCAAGATGGATCCGCGGGTGATGATGGGCATCGGCTTCTTCGGCTTTGCCTGCGGCACCTATCTCATGACAGGCCTGACGGCGGACTGGGATTTCTACGAGCTCCTCCTGCCGCAGGTCCTGCGCGGCTGCTCGCTGATGCTCTGCATGGTGCCGATCAACAACGTGGCGCTTGGAACGCTGCCGCCGCAACGCATCCAGAACGCCTCCGGGCTCTACAACCTCACCCGCAACCTGGGCGGGGCCGTCGGGCTCGCCATCATCAACACCATGCTGACCCAGCGCTCGGACGCCCACTATGCCCGTCTGTCCGAACATGTGAACTTCGGCAATCCGGCGGCGCTGGAGTGGATGAACAATGTGGCTGGCAACTTCAATTCCTATGGCATGGACGGCACCACCGCCGCGCTCAAGAAGCTTTCCGGCATGGTCAGCCAGCAGGCAACAATCATGTCCTTCATCGACGTCTTCATGGGGCTGACCATTCTGTTCGGCAGCCTGATCCTGCTCGTATCGATGATCTCCCGTCCCAAGGCCGCACCGCCTCCAGATGCGGCCCACTGACCCTCCGGACCCCTGCCGGATCGTCAGCACCGGGGCTGCCGTCGTCCCTAACGGCAGCCCCGTTTCGTTTCCTTCAGTATCGCTCGTGCTAAAAAAGCAAGAGCTTTCCAAATTTCTGATTTACGTACCTCAAATCCTCCGCTATGCCTTTGTGCGGAGGAAACATGAAGCCGACAGTTCACGATATCGCTGCACGCGCGGGGGTCAGCCTCGCGACCGTTGACCGTGTTCTGAACGGTCGACCGGGTGTTCGTGCGCCCACCCGCGAAAAGGTTGAGGCGGCGGTTGCCGAGCTTGGCTTCGTTCGCGATGTCGCCGCTGCGAATCTTGCCAAGAGCCGGGTTTACACCTTTGCCTTCATCATTCCTGCCAATGATAATTCCTTCATGATCGGTCTGCGTGGCGAACTGGAAGCGGTTCGTCGCTGGGCCGCGCAGGACCGAATTTCCATTCAGCTGATCGATGTGCCTGCCTTTGATGCCGAGGCCCTGGCTTCGGCCCTTGATGCCGTTCGCGCGGAGCAGATGGATGGCGTTGCTTTCGTGGCGATCGATCATCCCCTCGTGCGTGAGGCGCTTGAGAGACTTGCCGAGAGCGGACTGGCCGCGGTTACGGTCGTCTCCGACCTCATGAACTCTTCCCGCGCCCATTATGCGGGCATCGACAACCTGGCGGCAGGGCGAACGGCGGCCACACTGCTGGGACGTTTTCTGGGGCGCCGTGACGGCCCGATCCTGCCTGTCGCAGGATCGCTGCAGGTGCAGGATCACCGTGAGCGCCTGGAAGGCTTTCAGTCCGTGCTCCGGGAACAGTTTCCCGAGCGTAGCATCCTGCCCGTGGTGGAAGGGGGCGATGACCCGGTTCGTGTCGAAGCGCTTGTTTCACAGGCAGCGGCCGATCATCCGGAGCTCGCAGGCATCTATAGTTTCGGTGCCGGTAATCGAGGTTTGATCCGGGCGCTGGCAGCCTTCCCGCCGGGGCGACGCCCCGTCACCATCGGTCATGAACTCACCTCCGTCACACGCGCGGCCCTGCTGGCAGGCCATATCGACGCGGTGCTCAACCAGGATGCCGGCCACGAGGTTCGCAGCGCCATTCGGGTGCTGAAGGCGAAGGCGGATGGGGCTGGCGTCGTCGTCGCGCAGGAACGTATCCGCATCGACATTTTCTTGAAGGAAAATCTGCCGTGATGGCAGAAGGGAAGGGCTCACCATGTTTCTTGGTCTAGATCTCGGCACCTCCGGCGTAAAAGCCATGTTGATCGATGCCGACCAGACAGTGATTGCATCGGCCAATGCATCGCTCGATGTCTCACGTCTTCACCCCGGTTGGTCCGAGCAGGATCCTTCGCACTGGATCAGCGCGACGAAAGAAGCGGTTGGTGCGCTGAAGGCAAGCCATGGCAGGGCTTTGAGCGCGGTCAAGGGTATCGGCCTTTCCGGCCATATGCATGGCGCAACCCTGATCGGCACTGACGATCAGGTTCTTCGCCCCTGCATCCTCTGGAACGATACCCGTTCTTATGCCGAGGCGGCTAAACTGGATGCGGATCCGCGTTTTCGGGCGCTGACCGGAAACATCGTGTTTCCAGGCTTTACGGCTCCGAAACTTGCCTGGGTGAAGAACAATGAACCGGAGATCTTTGCCAAGGTTGCCAAGGTTCTGCTTCCCAAGGACTATCTGCGTCTGTGGCTGACTGGCGAGCACATTTCCGAAATGTCGGATTCGGCCGGCACAAGTTGGCTCGATACCGGAAAACGGAGCTGGTCCTCCGAGCTTCTGGCTGCGACCGATCTCTCCGAGGAGCAGATGCCGTCCCTCGTGGAAGGCACGCAAGCTGGCGGCACGCTTCGTGGTGAACTTGCTTCCGAGTGGGGCATGGCTTCCAGCGTCATTGTGGCTGGCGGAGCAGGGGACAACGCGGCCTCAGCCTGCGGCATGGGAACCGTATCCGAAGGGCAGGCTTTCGTTTCGCTTGGCACGTCCGGCGTGCTCTTTGCCGCCAATGGAAGCTATCTGCCGAAGCCGGAAAGCGCCGTGCATGCCTTCTGCCACGCCTTGCCAAACACGTGGCACCAGATGGGTGTCATTCTGTCGGCGACCGACGCGCTGAACTGGCACTCGCATGTTACCGGCAAGACGCCGGGCGAGCTTTCCGCAGAGCTGGGCGATGCGCTTCAGGCGCCGACGGGCGTGACCTTCCTGCCCTATCTTTCGGGCGAGCGGACACCGCACAACGATGCGAAGATCCGTGGTGCATTCATCGGCCTTGGGCATGAAACCTCGCGCGCTGCCTTGACGCAAGCGGTGATGGAAGGCGTTACCTTCGCGATCCGTGACAGTCTCGAGGCACTGAAATCGGCGGGCACAAGTATTGAGCGTGTCACCGCCATCGGTGGCGGTTCGCGTTCGCGCTACTGGCTTGCCTCCATTGCGACGGCGCTGGGCATGCCGGTCGACATTCCGGCGGACGGTGACTTTGGTGCAGCCTTCGGCGCCGCCCGTCTCGGTCTGATCGCTTCAACGGGTGCCGACCCTCTGGCTGTTTGTACGGCGCCGCAAACGGCAGAGACGGTCGAACCGGTCAGCGCGCTTTCCCAAGGTTACGAAGAGGCCTATGGCCGCTACCGCGCGCTTTACCCGGCCATCAAATCCACAATGAACTAATACCGATCCAAAGAGGAAACACCCATGAGCACCGGCTTTTTCGGCAATATCCAGAAAATTAAATATGAGGGCGCGGAAAGCACCAACCCGCTTGCCTTCCGCCATTATAACCCGGACGAGGTGGTTCTCGGCAAGCGCATGGAAGATCACCTGCGTTTTGCCGTTGCCTACTGGCATACATTCGTCTGGCCGGGTACGGATCCGTTCGGTGGCAACACCTTCGAGCGTCCCTGGTTCAAGGATACGATGGACGCTGCCAAGATGAAGGCCGACGTGGCGTTCGAATTCTTCCAGCTGCTGGGCACGCCATACTATTGCTTCCATGACGCCGATGTGCGCCCGGAAGGCAACAGCTTTGCCGAGAACACTAAGAACCTGAACGAGATTGTCGAGTACTTTGCCGAAAAGCAGGCAGCGACCGGCGTCAAGCTTCTCTGGGGTACGGCAAACCTCTTCTCGCATCGCCGTTACATGTCCGGTGCCGCCACCAATCCGGATCCGGATGTGTTCGCCTTTGCTGCAGCAACGGTCAAAACCTGCATCGACGCCACGCAGAAGCTCGGCGGCGAGAACTATGTTCTCTGGGGTGGCCGCGACGGCTATGAGACGCTGCTCAACACGGATCTCAAGAAGGAAATGGACCAGATGGGCCGCTTCCTGAATCTCGTGGTCGAATACAAGCACAAGATTGGCTTCAAGGGCGCAATCCTGATCGAGCCGAAGCCGCAAGAGCCTTCCAAGCACCAGTATGATTACGATGTGGCGACCGTCTACGGCTTCCTTAAGAACTATGGTCTTGAGAAGGAAGTGAAGGTCAACATTGAGCAGGGCCATGCGATCCTTGCCGGCCACTCCTTCGAGCACGAACTGGCGCTTGCCAATGCGCTCGGCATCTTCGGTTCCATCGACATGAACCGCAATGATTACCAGTCCGGCTGGGATACGGACCAGTTCCCGAACAATGTGCCGGAGATGGCTCTGGCCTATTACCAAGTTCTGTCGGGCGGCGGCTTTACCACGGGTGGCACGAACTTCGATGCCAAGCTGCGCCGTCAGTCTCTCGACGCGGAAGATCTGTTGATCGGCCATATCGGTGGCATGGATTGCTGCGCACGCGGCCTCAAGGCAGCTGCCAGGATGATCGAGGACAAGGCCCTGTCCGGTCCGCTCAACTCCCGCTACGCTGGTTGGGACAAGGCCGAAAATCAGGCCATGTTGAGGGGCGAGCAAAGCCTTGAGGCGATTGCCGCCCGCGTGGAAAGCCAGAACGTGAACCCGCAGCCCAAGTCCGGCAAGCAGGAACTTCTGGAAAACGTGGTCAACCGTTACGTCTGATCAGACATCCGGGGAGATCATCCGCAAGGGTGATCTCCCTTCGCGTATCAGCGAGGCATGAAGGCGCGGCTGGAGACAGAGATCGTGTTGCCATTCGGATCTGTTGTCCGGGCGTAACGATAACCTTCCGCCTGGACCACTGGCGAGAATGCAAGCCCGCGCTCCGTTGCGCGTGTCACGAAATCATCGACGTCGACGACATCGAACACAAGCTCCAGGATTGATTGTCCATGGGTAAGGCCGTCACCCGCCTTCTGGATCAAAAGAACCGTACCGCCCTCGACCGGAGTGAGTTCAGTCATGGCTTCGCCGAGGACCGAGCGTGCCCGAAATCCGAAATGATGCGCGTAAAAGGCGACCATGGCGTCAACATCGTGCGCGTAGAGAATAATTCTTCCGATGCCGGCTGCATTCATCCTGTGACTATCCGCCTTGATGTCTCGCAAATCGAAAAAGCCATGATGCTAAACAAGCGACTTCTAAAGTGTAACGGTCAGAGCAATCGATTATGGCTTCATCTACACTCTATGGTTTTGTCAGGCAAGATTCATGTTCTTCCAAAGCAAACACTGCGAACCATTCTGGAATCGCTTGCAAACAAACAGCGGGCTGTGCCGAAAATATACAATCCCGAAGGTCGGTCAGCGGATCTATGAGTTCGAAAAGCCTACATTCCATGCTGAAAATACAGTGGGGCGAATTTTGGTGACTATCTATCGTAATTTCTCCAGCAGGACAATAGCGCGTTCTCGAAATGGTACGTCAAAACAAGATCCCGCCACATACAGGAAGCAATTCAGTTCCAGTTTGGGACGGCTTCCGTGGAAGGAAGCTCCATCAGTCCGCTCTAATAATCTATGGTTGTCAGTCGAATGAGACTCGGATAGCCGTTACTGTAACGTTTCAGTTTGATCTCAGGGAGGAGATAGCATGAAAACGATCAAGGGACCTGCGATTTTTCTAGGTCAATTCGCCGGAGATACGGCACCGTTCAATTCTTGGGACGGAATCACTAAATGGGCGGCAGACAAGGGCTATGTGGGCGTTCAGGTTCCGAGCTGGGCGGGTCAGTTGATCGATCTCAGGAAGGCGTCCGAGTCCAAGGATTACTGTGATGAATTCGCGGGTGTCGCGCGAAACAATGGGATCGAGGTCACGGAGCTTTCCACCCACCTCCAGGGACAACTGGTCGCCGTGCATCCAGCCTATGACGAAGCCTTCGACGGATTTGCAGCACCGGAGGTTCGCGGGAACCCCAAGGCGAGGCAGGAATGGGCGGTGGAGCAGGTCAGGATGGCCTTGAAAGCCTCGCGCCACCTCGGCCTCAAGGCGCATGCGACCTTTTCCGGAGCGCTGGCGTGGCCGTTCATCTACCCTTGGCCGCAGCGTCCCGCCGGTCTTGTCGAAACGGCTTTCGATGAGCTTGCGCGCCGCTGGAAGCCCATTCTCGATTTCGCCGATGAGCAGGGCGTGGATGTTTGCTACGAAATTCATCCCGGCGAGGACCTGCATGACGGCGTGACCTTCGAGATGTTTCTGGAGCGCGTCGGCAATCATGCGCGCGCCAACATGCTCTACGACCCGTCGCACTATGTATTGCAGTGCCTCGACTATCTCGACAACATCGACATCTACAAAGACCGGATCAAGATGTTCCACGTCAAGGACGCGGAGTTCAATCCGACCGGACGCCAGGGCGTTTACGGCGGTTATCAGGGCTGGGTCGAACGGGCCGGTCGCTTCCGCTCTCTTGGCGATGGACAGGTGGATTTCGGCGCGGTCTTCTCAAAACTCACCGCCAATGACTTCGATGGCTGGGCAGTCGTCGAGTGGGAGTGCGCGCTCAAGAACTCTGAAGATGGTGCGCGTGAAGGCGCCGAATTCGTCAAGGCCCATATCATCAAGGTCACGGAAAAGGCATTCGATGACTTCGCTTCGGGTGGAACGGACGACGCGGCAAACCGACGGATGCTGGGTCTTTAAGGCAAGCCGGGCAAGGAGAGAACTTCATGACTATCGAAGCGAGTAAATCCGACTCAGTGTCTGCCAAAATCCGTCTCGGCATGGTGGGTGGCGGGCAGGGCGCGTTCATCGGTGCAGTGCATCGCATGGCTGCACGGCTGGACGACCACTATGACCTTGTGGCGGGAGCATTGTCTTCCACGCCGGACAAATCGAAAGCCTCAGGCGTTGCTCTGGGGCTTGATCCCGATCGCTGCTACGGTTCGTTTGCAGAGATGGCCGAAAAGGAAGCGGCCAGATCGGACGGGATCGAAGCGGTCTCCATCGTCACGCCCAACCATGTGCATTTCGCCGCCGCCAAGGCTTTTCTGGAGCGGGGCATCCATGTCATTTGCGACAAGCCGCTCACATCCAATCTGGATGATGCCCGGAAACTGAAAGAGGTCGCGGACAACTCGAAGGCCCTGTTCATCCTGACGCATAACTACACCGGCTATCCCATGGTGCGCCATGCACGCGAACTGGTGCAAACGGGTGCACTTGGTGATCTGAGGCTCGTCCAGATGGAATATCCGCAGGACTGGCTGGCAGAACCGGTTGAGCAGACTGGTGCGAAACAGGCGGTCTGGCGCACGGATCCGGCGCAATCCGGCGTCGGCGGCTCGACCGGCGATATCGGCACGCATGCGTACAATCTCGGTTCTTTCATTTCAGGCCTCGAACTGGAGGAACTGGCCGCCGATGTGCACACCTTTGTTGAAGGACGGCGGCTGGATGACAATGCGCATGTGATGATGCGCTTTAAGGCCAAGGGGGCTGAAATGCCCGCAAAAGGGCTTCTGTGGTGCAGCCAGGTCGCGACAGGCAATGAGAACGGCCTGAAGGTCCGCATCTACGGCACGAAGGCTGGCATCGAATGGACGCAAGCCGATCCAAACTATCTGTGGTTCACGAAACTCGGCGAGCCGAAGCAGTTGATTACCCGTGGTGGTGCGGGGGCCGGTTCCGCAGCTTCACGGGTGACCCGTATTCCGAGCGGCCACCCGGAAGGCTATCTGGAAGCCTTCGCCACAATCTATTCGGAAGCGGCGGCTGCAATCCAGGCGGCGCGATCTGGCGCAACGGTTGATCCCGCCGTGGTTTATCCAACCGTCGATGATGGAGTGAAGGGCGTGGCCTTTGTTACGGCCTGCATCGAAAGCTCCAGGAAGAATGGAGCCTGGGTGAAGGTGTAGAACCGGGCTGGATCTTCCCGTTTACCATTCTGATGAAGATCTTGGGCCCTGGCACAAGATCTTCACGCCTTTCTGCCCATGGTCTACACAGACAGTGACAATATTTGAGTAGGCCATCTGCCCGAAACTGAGGACAAGCTCATGATCGATCCGAAAATCCTTGCCGACCGTTTTCCGGGCGATTTTCTGTTTGGTGTCGCCACTGCTGCCTTCCAGATTGAAGGCGCGACAAAGGCGGATGGGCGCAAGGCCTCGATCTGGGATGCGTTTTCCAACATGCCGGGCCGCGTCTACCAGCGGCATAACGGCGATGTTGCCTGCGATCATTACAACCGGCTTGAGGAAGATCTCGATCTCATCAAGGAGATGGGCGTCTTGGGCTACCGGTTCTCCATTGCCTGGCCGCGGATCATTCCCGATGGCGTCGGGCGCATCAACGAGAAGGGTCTCGATTTCTACGACCGCCTGGTCGATGGCTGCAAGGCGCGCGGCATCAAGACCTTCGCGACGCTCTATCATTGGGATTTGCCGTTGGCCCTGATGGGCGATGGGGGCTGGACGGCACGCTCTACAGCCCACGCGTTCCAACGCTATGCCAAGGTTGTCATGGCGCGGCTAGGCGACCGGCTCGATGCGGTGGCGACGTTCAACGAGCCTTGGTGCTCCGTCTGGCTCAGCCACCTTTATGGCGTTCATGCACCCGGCGAACGCAATATGGATGCAGCCCTTCATGCCCTGCATTACACGAACCTGGCGCATGGACTGGCGGTGGAGTCCATTCGCCATGTGTCTCCGAATGTGCCTCTGGGTCTGGTCCTGAACGCCCATGCGGTTGTTGCGGACTCCGAGAGCAAAGCAGATGGCCAAGCAGCAGAGCGCGCCTTCCAGTTTCACAACGGCGTCTTTTTCGATCCTGTATTCAAGGGCGAGTATCCAGCCGATTTCGTGCAGGCGCTGGGTCATCGCATGCCGGTGATCGAAGAGGGGGATCTGGCGATCATCAGCCAGAAACTCGACTGGTGGGGCCTGAACTACTACACACCCATGCGTGTGTCGGACGATCCGGCAGAGGGTGCGGAGTTCCCGGCGACAAAACCCGCTCCTTTTGCCAACGAGGCCAAGACGGATATCGGCTGGGAGATCTATCCGTCAGCCATGGCAGACATGGTCACCCAGCTTTATCAGCGGTATGATCTGCCAGAGATGTACATCACCGAAAACGGTGCCTGCGACAACACAGATGTGGTTGATGGCGCGATCGATGACGAGATGCGCCTCAATTACTATAGCGAACATCTCGCTGTGGCTGCTGATCTCATTGAGGACGGCATCCCGCTTCGTGGTTACTTCGCCTGGAGCCTGATGGACAATTTCGAATGGGCCGAGGGCTATCGCATGCGCTTCGGTCTGGTTCATGTCGATTATGACACCCAAGTTCGCACGATCAAAAAGAGCGGAGAATGGTATCGGATATTGGCCGATCACTTTCCGAGAGGAAATCATATTAAATCTGATATGTAATTATGTTTAATTTACTTAACCAGTTTATGGAATCATCCTGATATAACAGGAGGTTTATTTATGTCGGCTCAATGTGCAGGCTGCCGCGACGGCCAAGGACTGGACTTTGATATTTCCATGGCTTTTCAGCCGATCGTCAACATACGCACTGGACAGCCCTTCGCCTTCGAAGCTCTGGTTCGAGGTGTCGACGGCTCCGGGGCTGGCAGTGTTCTCTCACGCGTCGACGATAAGACCCGTTATGCCTTCGACCAGAAATGCCGGGTAACCGCCATTCAACTGGCAGCCAAGCTTTATGACCCGCGTTCGTCGGAGATGCTGTCGATCAACTTCATGCCCAACGCGGTGTATGAACCTCGCGCCTGTATCCGCATGACACTGGAGACCGCAGAACAGTGCCAGTTCCCGCTGGAGCGGATCATTTTCGAATTCTGCGAGAACGAGCGGGTTGACCCGGATCATCTTCTCAAGATCCTGAAGGCCTATCGCAGCATGGGTTTCAAGACGGCGATCGATGACTTCGGTGCCGGCTATTCCGGGCTCAATCTTCTGGCGCAGTTCCAGCCTGATCTCGTGAAGCTTGATATGGAACTGATCCGCAATATCGATACAGATCAGGCCAAACGCAAAGTCGTGCGTCATACGCTGGCCATGCTGACCGATCTCGGTATCGAACCGATTTGCGAGGGCGTGGAAACGGCAGGGGAACTCGAGGTCCTTCAGGATCTTGGTGTAACATTGATCCAGGGATATGTGCTCGCCAAACCTTCGTTCGAACGATTTGATCGAGGATTCAACCTCGCAGCCTAAGCCCCGCCTTTCGAAGGCTGTCACCCGTTCATTTTGCTTCAGCAACACCCAGAATGGGCCAGGTTGGCCCATTTTATAGGTCGCGCTATCGAGATGTCAGCGATCTCAATAATTTCCGCCTGATCCCGCGATGAACTTTAACCAAAATCGAACGCTTACCGTTCAAAGTCGCCGGGTGTATCAGGGCGTGTAAATGCGGTTTGTCTCATCCCAGTTCAAGCAATCCGCAGCGAAGGTCGATCGGCGATCGGCGGTTCGCTCGATGCTGCTTATCTTCGGCGCCGTGATGATCTGCGTTTCCTCCATGGTCTTCACAGCCCTGGACCGTGTTGCCCATTACGCCAACCAGCTTGATGAGGATCGTTCGCGCGAGGCGGTGACCGGCGCTGTTCGCACCTTCCGGGACCAGCTTGCTGCGACCTTGCACGATTATGCTGCCTGGGATGATGCCGTGCAGTTTGCTTACATCCAGCCGGATCTGGATTGGCTCAAGCGCAACTTCGGTGACATGAGCTTCAACAGCGAGCTCTTCGATGCGGCAATCATTCTTGATCATCAGGGTAATGCGCTGACGGCCCATGCCAATGGCGAGGACATCCAGCCGGAACTCGACGCATACATGACAGTGGACGTGCGCACGCTGTTCGACAGGGTAAGGTCAACGCGCCAGGAGGACTATCCTGAAGCAACTGGCTTTGCCCGGACCAAGACCGGCATTGCGGCGATGGCTGTAGGCCTGATTCGCAAGAAATCCGGAGAACGTGTCGGTCTGCTGGAAGAGAGCCGCTATATCGTTTTCCTGCGCCACCTGACAGATACGACGGTGACGCGCCTTTCGCAGGCCTATGTGCTTCCCGGTCTTGCGCTGGAACGTGGAAACGACCGGAGTTCCCATCGCGTCGAGCTTTTCAACCCGCAAGGCGAGCAACTCGCCGCATTATCCTGGGTTCCGCGCTATCCCGGCGATACGAGCCTTGCACAGGTCCGACCGCTCGTATGGTGCGCCGTCCTGATGATTGCCATCTACATGGCTCTTCTTTTTGTGAGCGGTAGCCAGGCACTGAAGAGGATGAGTGCTGACGAGGCCGCGGCTGTTCGGCTTTCTCTTACGGATCGCCTTAGCGGCCTTGCCAATCGTGCCGGACTTTTCAGCGATCTGCAGCAGCTTGTGGTCCATGCCCAGCATGAAAACCATGATGTCGCGCTTCTCTATCTCGATCTCGACGGTTTCAAGGAAGTCAACGATGCCTATGGACACGCAACCGGTGATCTTCTGATCAGGTGCGTTTCTGCCGGCCTCAAAGTGCTTTGCCAGGAAGGAACGGTTCTGGCCCGTGTCGGTGGCGATGAGTTTGCCATGGCTTTTTCAGGCTTTGACGTTCACAAGAAGGCTTCGGAGCTTTCAGAGCGAATTCTTGAGTTTCTCAGCGAGCCGTTGGTTATTGGCGAGCGTGTCGCCGTCATCGGATGCAGCATCGGGCTCTCCGTGTCCCGAAAGGGTCTCGTGGCCAGCGAGGAACTCATTCGTCGGGCAGATATGGCCATGTATCGCTCGAAGGAAGACGGCCGCGGTCGCTGGACGCTCTATGATCCGTCGATGGACGATGAGCGCGAAATGCGCAATCAGCTGGAACTTGACCTGCGTGCGGCAATCGAACGGCAGGAAATCGGCGTTGCCTATCAGCCCGTTGTGCGGTCCAACAATGGCCGGATCGCTGGTGTGGAGGCGTTGGCCCGCTGGACACGCGAAGGGCATGGACCCGTTTCTCCGGATGTCTTCATTCCGATTGCAGAAAGCACAGGGCTTATTGATCTGCTGGGCATGTGTGTTCTGAGATCGGCCTGTTTCGAGCTGCGTCAGTGGCCGGAACTCACGCTTTCGGTCAACGTATCACCCGGCCAGTTCCGCGATCCTGCCTTTGTCGGCCGGGTGGAAGAGATCCTGCAGGAGGCGGACATCGAACCGAGACGCCTTACTCTGGAGCTGACTGAAACCTATTTCATCCAGAACCCGGCCCGTGCCCGCCAGACGCTTGAAATGTTGCGCGGCATGGGTATTCGCGTGGCGTTGGACGATTTCGGCGCAGGCTTTTCGAGCGTGGGTTATCTTCGCCAGTTCGGGTTCGACCGGGTCAAGATCGACAAGACACTCGTTCAGGACATTACCGAAAACCAGCGCTCTGCCGAACTGCTTCATGCAACGGTCGCGCTGGCACGCGCGCTGGATATGCCCGTGACGGCAGAGGGCGTGGAGACGGGCGCGCAGGCGGATGCGCTCAGGCTGGCGGGTTGCGAACTGTTGCAGGGCTATCTGTTCGGCAGACCGAGCCCGGCAGAGGAGATCACGCGCCTCGTCCGCCAGACCTATGATTCTCCACCCAGACTGCGGGCGGCCGAATAGGCTTCGGTTGTATTCGCTCGTTCAGCTTCCGAGATGTTTTTCGCCGCGCTTTTTGGCCAGTGCGATCTGCTTCTGCCGTTGACGATAGCGGTCGCGATCGGCTTCCGTGCGCGTATCGTAGCAGTTCGGGCAGCAGACGCCTTCCTCGAACAGCGGTGAGGCGCGGTGCTCGGGCGTCAGTGGCTCGCGGCAGGCGTGGCACAGCTTGTGATCGCCCTCCTTCAGGCCGTGCGTCACGGAGACCCGTTCATCGAAGACGAAGCAGGCGCCTTCCCAAAGGCTTTCTTCTTCCGGCACTTCCTCGAGATATTTCAGAATGCCGCCTTTGAGGTGATAAACCTCATCGAAGCCTTGCTCCTTCATGAAGGCCGTTGCCTTCTCGCAGCGAATGCCGCCGGTGCAATACATGGCGATCTTCGGCTTGTTATGCAGGCCGGAATTGTTGCGAACCCAATCGGGAAACTCGCGGAAGGTCTTTGTCTGCGGATCGACCGCACCCTTAAAGATGCCGATCGCCGTTTCATAGTCGTTGCGTGTATCGATCAGGATCGTCTCCGGATCGGAGATGAGCGCATTCCAGTCTTTCGGATCGACGTAGGTTCCAACGATCCGGTTGGGGTCGATGTCCTCGACCCCCATCGTCACGATTTCCTTCTTCAACCGCACCTTCATGCGCAGGAACGGCATCTTGGATGCGCGGCTTTCCTTGTGCTCCAGATGTGCGAATTCCGGGCGGGCGCGGATGAAGGAGAGTACGCTTGCAATGGCTGCATCGGTTCCGGCAATGGTGCCGTTGATGCCTTCGCGCGCCAGCAGCAGAGTGCCTTTCACGCCGGTTTCATCACACAGGGTCTGCAGCGGCTCGCGGAAATCCGCGAAGCCTTCGAAGCGGGCGAAATGATAGAGCGCTGCAACGAGGAACGAGCCCGGTTCCGCGCCTGCGGAGGTGTTGGTGATGTCGGTCATGACTGGCGAAATAATCCCTTGGAGCCCGCAAATCAACGGAATTCCGAGGTTCAGCCTTACTTTGACTTTCATCAAGCCCTGACGCGTCGATGAAAATGGCCCTCACAATGGGCCCCCACAATGGCCCTCAAGGGGAGGGCCATTGGTTTCGGGTCTTTTGATCAGGCTGCGTAGCGGTTTCTCACGGCTGCGCCGGGGCTTTCCAGGCTGAACTGCACGACGAGGTCTCTGAGGCGTGCCGCCTCATGGGCAAGCGCGGTGGACGCGGCGCTCGTTTCCTCGACCATGGCCGCATTCTGCTGCGTGCTCTGGTCCATGTGGTTGACGGCGGTGTTGATCTCCGCCAGTCCGGTCGACTGTTCGCGCGCCGAAATGGCGATGGCGCCGACATGGTCGTTGATGGAAACGATCAGCTGCCCAATGCTTGAGAGTGCTGCACCCGTGTCGGAAACGAGCCGCACGCCAGCCTCTACCTCATTTGTCGAGTTCTGGATGAGAACCTTGATTTCGCGTGCGGCATTGGCCGAACGCTGGGCAAGTTCGCGTACTTCCTGTGCGACCACTGCAAAGCCCTTTCCGGCTTCGCCAGCGCGGGCCGCTTCCACACCGGCGTTCAGAGCCAACAGGTTGGTCTGGAAGGCGATGTCGTCAATCACGCCAATGATGTTCGAGATCTGCGTTGCAGAGGATTCGATCCGGCTCATGGCTTCAACAGCCTGCGCGACGACTGCGCCAGAGCGCATGGCGTTCTGGTTAGCTTCGGTCGCTACGCGACGGGCATCTTCCGTGCGATGCAGGGAAGAGGACAGGTTGGCGGTGATTTCATCCAGCGCCGCTGCTGTCTCTTCAAGCGATGCTGCCTGCTGTTCGGTCCGGCGCGAAAGATCGTTGGTGTTCGATGCGATGTTTTGCGTGCCGGCATCGATGTTCATGGCCGATGACACCACGACCGAGAGCGTCTGTCTCAGTTGGGCGACTGCCTGATTGAAGTTCGTACGCAGTTCTTCGTATTCCTGCGTGAACCGCTCTTCAATCTGGACGGTCAGGTCGCCGTGGGAAAGAGCGCTCAGGCCACGCGCGAGAGCCTGGTTGGCCTGAGCCATGGATTGCATGCGCTGCTTCTCCGCCTCGGCTTTCAGGCGGCGATCCTCTTCGGCCTGCGAGCGGTTCTGTTCTGCGTCCTCCTGCAACTGTGTCGCCTGCTGGACGCTTTGCTTGAAATACTGAACCGCGCGGGACATTTCGCCGATTTCGTCGGCGCGGTCCTGATTGGGAACCTCTGTCTGCAGCGCGCCGGAGGACAGCTTTTTCATGACTGTCGAAAGTGCCAGCAGCGGATCGGTGATGCCCCGAAGCAGGAAGAGAAGTGCGATGGCAGAGCCGAGCAGGGTCAGACCTGCAATGGCAGCCTGCCCCAGCAGCGAGGCCCAGATGCCCTGCATGACGGCGGTCGAATCGAAGGCCAGCACCATCTTGCCTATGGTCATTTCCTTGCCTTCTTCCGTATGCTTCAGCGCGATGACGGAAAAGTTGAGGGGTGAGTCCTCTGTGATGGCGCCTGGCTTGGCCGCATGGCTCGCGGCGGCTGCCACGGCTGCATTTTCTCCCGAAGAGAAGAAGGTTTTGCCGGTCTCGTCCATCACCACGGCGGCGCGGAAATCAGCATCCGTCGTGGCCGGGTCGAAGGTTTCCTTCGCGAGACCCTTGTCGAACTGCCACAGGGCGGTGGATGCGCCGGCTGTTGTCATGGAGGCTGTGAGGTTGACCTTGCGATCGAACATTTCCCGCTGTGCCTCGGCCTGCGACCAGACCGAATAACCGCTGAGCGCGATGGAGCCGATGGCGATGAGCGCCAGAGAGGGCAGCATGACCTGCATGCGAACGGACTTGCTTTTGAACATGCGTCTAATTCCTGAGATGTATGAAAGACGGAAGATGCCTGCAGCCCGGGATCAGGGCTTGAACCAGTAGCGCTCGTCCATGGCGAGGATGTCTTCCGGCAGGTTCGGATTCGGGATCTTAATGATGGTGCGGCTCTTCAGGTTTCCCTTGTCCAGCGCCAGCTTTATGTCCGGGTTCGACAGGAAGGTTTTCTGGAACGAACCGTCCTTCCAGGCGGCTTCGAGGCCGCGCATCAGATCGTCACGCAGTTCCGGCCGAGCCTTCGAGACGTAGAAGATGGAGGCAGACGGATATTGCAGGACGAGCGAGGTTTCGACCGAAAGATCGGGCAATTCCGCAACCTGCTTGGCCTGTTCGTTCAGGGCTTCATTGACGCCTCTGGCGAAGTAGTCGCCGCGCTTGCCGATTGTCATCCTGTAGAGATTTTTCTGCGGTCCGGTACGCACGGTCAGATTGGATTTGCGCAAGACGTCCACATCGGCCCAACCGGTGCCTTGCAGCGCTATGAAATTTTTCAGACCCTGCAGGTTGCGGACTGTACTGAACTCTGCCTGTCGCCTGGAATCAATCAGAAAGAGACGATAGCCGCCCAGACCCATGTCGACAGGGAAGGGTACCGAAAGAAGCTTTGACGACACGGCTTTCGATGCGTTGACCCAGGCGATATCGATCTGGGCGCCGTTGGCAATGGCATCCACCATGCCGGCGTTCGAGCTATATCCCGTTGGCGAAGGCTTCAAGGCGTAGGATTTGCCAGATTTTTCAAGCGCTAGCTTCAAGACTTCGAAGCCCAGCGTCTTTTCCTTGTTGCCACTGGAATTGTAATAGATGGTGTCCGTCCCCGCAGCCTTCACAGGCTGTGCTACGGCCCCAAAAGCCGCGATCGTCAGGGTGGTAGCGCAGAATAGGCGGCGCGAAAGCAATGTCGAAGTCCCCCGTTGTTCCCCGGGGCGAGAGTGCGTCTACTCAATTAAAAAAGACTAAATCAACACTCGTAAAAAGATATAATAGCGCTACGAAATTGACTCTATGTCATCAATATTGGAGCCCTAAAAATAGGATAACGAAGGGATTTTCAGTCGGATGCTTCGCTCCAGAGCGTTGCGATAATGCTGGCTTCGCGGGCAGGATCCTCGGCAAAGACATGGCTTGCGAGGTCCAACGTCTGTTCCCGCAGAGATTGCTGGCTGCGGATAATGGCGGCATAGAGATGCGCGAGGCTATCACTATCCGGCACCAGCGCCGGGTCTTCATTGATCACCTGCAACAACACACTGAGATCATGCTCATGACCAAGCAGCGCGACGAGCGCGCGGGCTTCGCTTTCCTTTGCCTTCATGGCGGTCGGCCAAAGATCTCTCAGGATCGCCAGATGCATCCAGTAGATCTGGCCGCATTTGCGCAGTTCGTGAAAGGCATCTTCGGCGCGCGTTTCGTGACAGGCGGTAATTGCGCGCTGAGCCTTTCGTAGCTGCTTCGCCCACACCCGCTCCAGCCGCCGGGCGGTTCTTGCCCTGCTTGCGGAAATCTCCAGCTCGTCAAGCGCTGCCACTGCATCGGTGCAGGTTGCAACCGCGTCACTCAGCTTGCGCTCCAGATCGTGCTCTTCCTCGCTTGCGATCCGATCGCGGCGATCGCGCAAGCATGATTGAACCTCTGCCAGCGATCGAAGTTCGTCCGGTTGGTCCGTCACCGACTGGAGATAATCGAGTGTCTCGACCAGTGCAGTCGCATCCCGCACCGTGGACAAGCTCTTCGCCATATCCCGGATGCGCGCATTCTCCCGATGGCGAAAGTCTTTCGAATCCGGTTCAATCAGCCGATAGAGCGCACGCACCCGTTTGAAGCGCTTGCGTGCGGCGTGGATAGCCTCATGAACGCCGTTCTCGCGCTGTTGCAGCGTTTCGATTGCCACGTTCAACTGAGAACGTGTGACACGGCGGAATTCTTGCGGGAAGGATCTAGAGGGCCTGATGCGAAACGCCATGGATCAACTCCGATGCCAGATCATTCGTAGCCAACATCATGTTCGAGTAGCGCCGGTCGCCGGTTACTTCCTCACCGAGCCAGGAGGGGCGCTCGAAATGGTCCTCTTCGCTTTCCAGTTCAACCTCCGCAACGACAAGACCGGAATAGAAGCCCTCATAGACATCGATTTCGAAGGTCTTGCCTGCGATGGGGACGCGGTGGCGAACCTTCTCGATCACGATTCCAATGGCGGAGGAGGTCAGTTCCTCGGCATCCCGAACAGGGATTTCATACTCGAATTCATCGCGCACCATCGCGCTTTTGCCGACCTTGATGGTCAGGCGTGCTGACGTCCCATCGATCAACCGGACACGGACATTGCGGTCCTCGTTCACGGTGATGTAGGCCTGCATCAGTTTGGCACTCGATACCGCTCTGGTGCGCCATTCATCGGACCGAACCAGAAACTTGCGCTCGATTTCCTTGGCCATCAGCTTCCCTATCGCGTCTGTTGCGACAACCTATTGTAAACTCGGCGCGCAAACCAGAGCGAGAACGGAAAGCAGGCGGTTTTTCCGCTCGACACCTTGCCGCAGGGACACTAAGGGTTTTTCAATCGTTTCAAAATCATCCTCCGGGAGGTCCATGATGAGCAGCAAAACCGAAAGCCTTCTGTCCATTCTCAAGCTCCAGCCGGTCGTACCGGTTCTGATCGTGGAAGATGTCGCCTCGGCTGTTCCTCTTGCGCGTGCGCTGGTCGCCGGTGGCCTGCGCGCAATCGAGATCACGATGCGCACGCCTGCTGCTCTCGATGCGGTCAAGGCGGTTGCAGCGGAAGTCGAAGGCGCCAATGTCGGTGCCGGAACCATTCTGAACGGTCGTGATTTCGATGCCGCTGTGAAGGCAGGCTCGACCTTCATCGTCAGCCCTGGCGTCGCGCCGGGTGTCTTGTCTGCGGCAAAGGACAGTTCCGTGCCGCTCTTGCCGGGTGCCGCGACGGCCAGCGAAGTGATGACGCTTCGCGAGGCCGGGTATGATGTGCTGAAGTTCTTCCCGGCCGAGCAGGCTGGTGGTTCCGCTTACCTCAAGGCTTTGTCCTCGCCCTTGGCTGGAACGCTCTTCTGCCCGACGGGTGGCATCTCGCTGAAGAATGCTCGGGACTATCTGAGCCTGCCGAATGTGGTTTGCGTGGGTGGATCCTGGGTTGCTCCGAAGGAGCTGGTTTCTGCTGGCGATTGGGCCGGAATCACGAAACTGGCATCGGAAGCGGCCGCATTGAAGGGCTGAACGCCTTTGTATTTCGCGTCGGGCTTCCTATCTCCTGCCTGAAGACCAACAGGGAGAAGATGAATGTTCGACGCGAAGAAGCTTCTGGATCAGTTCCTTGGTTCGCAGATTCCTGGCCTTTCCGGCTCAGTCAAGGGGCGTGCCGATCAGGTGGGCGGCTTTGCTCGCAACAATCCGATGAAGGCTGGCGCGCTTGCCGCCGCCATACTCGGCACGAAGACGGGCCGAAAACTCGCCGGGAATGTCGCAACGCTTGGCGGTATCGCCGCAGTCGCTGGCCTTGGTTATCTCGCCTATCGCAATTACCAGTCCGGAAAGGCGCCGCAGTCCGGCCCGGTGGATCCGTCCGCGCTTCAGCCTCCAGCCGATTCTCCCTTCAATTTCGAATCGCCTTCGCTCAGCAATGATTTTGCGCTGACGCTTCTGCGCGCAATGATCGCTGCCGCTAAGGCAGATGGTCATATCGATGCCTTCGAACGGCAGAAGATCATGGAGAAAGTTCACGAGGTCGATCTTGGCGCGGAAGCCGAGGCCTTCCTGTCAAAGGAGCTTGCTGACCCGATCGACCTCGATGCGCTGGTGGCCGCTGGTCGAACCGAGGAGCAGCGCGTCGAGATCTACACCGCGTCGCGTCTGGCAATCGATCCGGATACCAGGGCCGAGCGCGGCTATCTGGACCTTCTGGCCGGTCGGTTGAAACTGCCGGATCCGCTGGTCGACCATATCGAGGCGACAGTCTCTTCGGCCAAGGTCAGCCTGTAACCGATGTCTCCCGCTCGGGATAAATTAGTGGTTCGATTCCGACATTTGCTTTGAGAGCGTGCGGTGGGCGGAAACCAAATGTCAAATTCATTCCACTAGCGGTGCGGCATGCGGCGCAGTTGTTTTTGTCGCCTGCCTCGCTTAAGCCTTGAGCCCAAGAGTGAGGGGAATAACACGATGCGCGATCTTGCGAATTTCAAGGGCTGCCCGGCGCCGGCACCTGTGCGCCTGGAAGGGCGCTATGTCATTGCCGAGCCGTATGAGCGGGCAGTTCACCGTATCACCCTATGGGATGCGCTTGGTGGCGAGGAGGGGATCAACGATCTCATCCGCTATTTCCCCAACAAGACCTATCGGACGCCGGATGAGTTTGCAGACTGGATCGACGATATCAACACGCGACTTGGCTACGTCACCTTCGTCTTCCGGGACAAGGAAGATGGCGAAGTGGTGGGCATGGGCACGCTGATGCGTCCCGATCCCGCAAACGGTGTCATCGAGGTGGGTTCCATCGCGCATGGTGCCGGCATGACGCGCTCGCCGCTGTCGACGGAAGCGCATTATCTGCTGGCGCGGCATGTGTTCGAAGATCTCGGTTATCGGCGCTACGAATGGAAATGCCATAACGAGAACGAGCCGAGCAAGCGCACGGCTCTGCGCTATGGCTTCACGTTTGAAGGCGTTTTCCGCCAGCACATGATTTCGCGAGGAGGCAACCGCGATACGGCCTGGTTCTCGATGATTGATGGCGAATGGCCGGTTTTGGCCAAAGCCTTTGAGGCATGGCTCGATCCATCCAATTTTGACGACCATGGTCACCAGAAGCGGCGCCTGGAAGAGGTTCGCGCTGAACTTCAGGAACAAGCAGCATGAGCGGGCAGGGCCAGAAATCGCCCGCCATTGCGGCCGCCGTCATTTTCTTTGGCTTTCTGCTGCTGTTCTTTGCGATGCCTGCCATCATGCTCTGGCTGGCGGATTTCTCACCGTGGCTTGCAGCAGCCTTCGGCACCGTGGCAGTCCTCTCGTTTTTCGCCATCTTCTGGCTGAGGGCACGGCATCAGCGCAAGCGCGACTGATACCGCTCTGGTTCAGCCACCCTGCACCATGCTGCCCTGAAGCGATGCCGCCAGCAGGGTGGCGCCCACCAGTACGATGAACAGTGCGCCGAAGACCTCGATACCGTTGGACACGAGGCGCGCGCCGCGTGACCGTGGGCCTGCAAGACGAACGGCGAGATCCTTCGCGCCGACGGCGATGATGGCCAGGATCGAGACGGTGATGGCAGTGCCCAGCGACATGGCGAGCACGGAAAGCGCACCTCCCAGATAGAGCCCGTTCAAAAGCGAAAAGCTCATGACGAGGATGGCGCCGGAGCAGGGACGAAGTCCGACCGCGATCATGGCCGACCAGGCTTCATGCAGGCTGAAATCCTTGGACTTCAATGCTGCCGGATCTGGAATATGCAGTTCGCCGCAATCGGCACAATAGGTGCCGGGTGCCAGGTCCGCGTGGTCATGGCCCACTTCGATGGCCTGAAAGTTCAGCCCGGTTGCGCCAGTACCGGGAGTGGCATTGGCAAAAATCGGCAGCGAGGAATAGCGAGGCCGCAGTTCATAGAGTTTTCGCCCCAGCAGCCAGAGACCGAACAGCGTGACCATGCCGAAGCTTGCCAGTTCCATCGCCCAGGTGGCCTTGGTCATGGTAATGCCGGAGCCGCGCAGAAGCATATAGGCGACGATCACGAGACCGATCGCTGCCACGCCCTGGAGCAGGGCCGAGATCAGCGAAATCATGATGCCGCGCTTCAGCGCCGTCTCATTCGCGATCATGTAGGAGGAGATCACAGCCTTGCCGTGGCCGGGGCCTGCGGCATGAAACACGCCATAGGCGAAGGACAGGCCGATCAGCGTTTTCAGCGCCCACGGGTCTTCCCGCATGGCCCGCAGTGAGCCCGTCAAGGCGCGATAGAAGCTTTGTTGCCAGGCATTGATCCAGCCGAGGAAAGGACCGAGGAAACCACCCGTGTTGAAAGATGGCTCTGCCGTTCCGACCCCCAGCGGCGATTGCGCATGGGCGGCGATGGCCACGCCGAGGATCATGCAGCCCGCGATGACGATGGATCGCTTCCTCAGCATGTCACCTCCAGACGTGTTGCAAAGAGTTTGGTCATGTCCGTGCCTGACGGATCGTTGAAGAAGGCATCGGTCAGCGAGGCCTGATTCTGGGAGATCACCTCATCCGGATTGGGGCGCACGACCTGCCTCTTGCAGGCGCCGAAGCTTTTTCCTTCCTGGACAAGATCTGCGTCGTTGGGGAAATCGATCGAGGTATACAGCGACGGATCGTAGATGCCGAATGCCAGTCGGCCCTTGAGGTGAACCGGCTGCGACGGTTTGACGGCAAAGAAGGCGAGAACCTGCTGGTCCTGCACGCTGACATGGATGACATCCGGCTTCAGGACCGGGATGTTCTTTCCGTCCTGCGTGATCGTCGTGAAGTAATGGAAGTCCGCAAGCGAGGTGCGCATCGTCTCGCCAAGTTCGGCGAGTTCCGAATCATCCAGCTTGCCGTTGGTGTTCTTGTCGAAATCCAGAAGGACGCTGGAGGAAAACAACTCGTCGAAGCGCCAGACATTGCGTACCTCGGTCAGTTCACCCTTGTCGTTGGCCAGCACTTCCATGCGTGCTTCCACGAAAATGTGTGGATGCGCGTCGGCAGAGACCGGAGTTAAGCCCAACAGGGCGGCTGCAAGCCACCGTTTCTTGATCATTTCCGAATCCACGTTGCTGATGCCGCAAAGCTCTCTTCCGCAAATGGGACGGAATTTCGGCTGTCGTCAATCCACCTTCAGTCTCAGCTCTTCCTCATGCCGATTTGCGGAACCAGTTGTGAAGGAAATCGACGAAACTTCTGACCTTGGCGGGCAGATAGCGGCGATGGGGATAGACGGCGTAGATGCCGCGATCGCGGAAGATGAAATCGTCGAGGACAGCAACAAGCTCGCCTGATTCGATGGCATTCTTGGCAATGAAATCAGGAATGAGCGCAATGCCTATGCCTGCCTTCGCAGCGCGCAGCGTCGCCTGTGGACTGTTAACTTCTATTTGGCCGGAGACAGACACCGAGATCGTTCCCCCCTGCGGATCGCGGAAACGCAGGTGATTGTGCGTGCGGGCATTGGTGTCGATGATCACCGGCTTGCCGGAAAGATCCTGCGGATGATTGATCGGTCCATGACGGACGAGATACTCGGCCGTCGCACAGGCATAGATCCGGAAATCAGCCAGCTTGCGGGCGATCATTCCTGAATCTTCCAGCCGGGTGACGCGAATCGCGAGATCAAACCCTTCCTCGATCAGATCCACGAATCGGTCTTCTGCCACGATCTCGAGAGAAACATCCGGGTGATGCTTGGCAAAATCGATGAGCGACTGGCCCACATCGGCATCCACGAAGGTGCGGGGCACGGAAAGGCGCAGGCGTCCCTTGAGATCGGCATTCCCCTCCCGAACCAGATCGGACAGGTTGTCGATCTCTTTCAGGATGTCGGAGGCGCTGCGATAATAGGTATGGCCCGCTTCGGTCAGCGAAAACTGCCGTGTCGTACGGTTCAGAAGCAGGGCTCCCAGATCGTCTTCCAACTCGCGAACATACTTGGAAAGCAGGGCTTTGGAGCGACCCGTCCGCCTTGCAGCAGCAGAGAAGCCCTCCGCTTCCACGACATCTATGAAGGCGCGCATGCGCGTCAGCGTGTCCACACTCTCGTCCCTTTTGTCATTCAGTTTCTTTCGTGGAGCGTTACTCGTCGTTGCGCAATGTGAATTTTGCGGTGAGGGTGAAAAAACCTCTTGATTATGACCGTGATTATTCATATTTCCGTGCTGCCCAAAGTCGCACGTGCCTGTGGGTGTCCGCCGACCCTCGAGTGGTGAGGATAATCGGTAAGGTACCTGGAACTAACCCCTCCAGTCGCTACTCCGGCCAACCGGAAAATGCGAGGACATCTTGAAGCAACGACGGTGCGGGCCTTTCTAGTCTCTGCAGGCTTTCCATCAGCCTGCAATACTGAAGAGGCACACCATCATTGCCGGAAGTGCGGTTGGGATGATCCCCTCCAATCCATGGCAGACAAAGCCGGATCCATGCTCTTGGCAGGGCGTTGATCCAAACCCTGCGCAATAAGGCGCGATCGAAGCACCGGGTTTTTCCACCGGCCGGGCCTCGTTCACCTTATGGCGCGTCTTTGTCCTCCGGTCCGCCGGAGAAGCTCTATAGGGATCTGACCGATGACGACTGCACGTATTCTCGACTTTCTCCGCACCCGACGTCCGGAAGGCCCTTGCCTGGTTGTGGACCTTGATATCGTCCGCGACAACTACAAGGCGTTTCGTCACGCCCTGCCGGATAGCGCGATCTATTACGCCGTAAAGGCAAATCCGGAGCCGGAAATCCTGAAGCTGTTGGCTTCGCTGGGTTCCAACTTCGATTGCGCATCGGTTGCCGAAATCCAGATGGCGCTGGCCGCTGGCGCGTCTTCGCAGCGCATCTCCTACGGTAACACCATCAAGAAGGAGCGCGATATCGCGCGCGCTTTCGAGCTGGGCGTCGGCCTGTTTGCCGTCGATAGCCACGAGGAAGTGGAAAAGGTTGCCCGTGCTGCCCCAGGTGCGCGCGTTTTCTGCCGCGTGCTGACGGACGGCGAAGGCGCTGAATGGCCGCTGTCGCGCAAGTTCGGTTGCGTGCCGCAGATGGCTGTCGATGTTCTGGTTTATGCGCATCAGCTGGGTCTGGAATCCTACGGCGTTTCCTTCCATGTCGGCTCGCAGATGACCAAGGTCGATGCCTGGGATTCGGCTCTGGCCGATGCCAAGCGCGTGTTCGCACAGCTCGCCAAGCAGGGCATTTTCCTGCAGATGGTGAACATGGGCGGCGGCTTCCCGACAAAGTATCTGCGCGATATTCCGTCGGCGGAAGAATACGGTCAGGCCATCTTCGCGTCGCTGCGCAAGCACTTCGGCAATAACCTGCCGAAGACCATCATCGAGCCGGGTCGCGGCATGGTGGGCAATGCAGGCGTCATCAAGGCTGAAGTCGTGCTGGTGTCCAAGAAGTCCGACAATGACGAGCATCGCTGGGTTTTTCTCGATATCGGCAAGTTCGGTGGTCTGGCAGAAACCATGGATGAAGCCATCCGCTATCCGATCCGCACGGATCGCGACAGCGACGCCAAGGAACCTTGCGTGCTGGCCGGCCCGACCTGCGATTCGGCAGACGTGCTGTATGAGAAGAACATGTATCCGCTGCCGATCTCTCTGACGGTGGGTGATGAGGTTCTGATCGAAGGCACGGGCGCCTACACGACGACCTATTCGGCGGTTGCTTTCAACGGCTTTGATCCGCTGAAGGCTTACGTCATCTGATCTGTTGGCTCCGGTCGCGAACCGGAGCCGCATCTCACCATTCCCGATTGAGCCGTTTGAACGGTTTTGAGCTTCGGAGGCCAAGATGGCCGCTGTTCTTGACACTGTGCGCGCATTGCTTGCGCCGAAATCCTATATCATTGCCGATGAGACACCGGCAGACGTGGTTGCCCGCGAGGCTCTGCTGGACCGTGCCATGGGGGCGGGCCGCCGCAAGAAGTCGTCCGAAAAGCTGCGTCGTGGTCGTGTTCCGGCAGAAGGGCTGGCTCTGGTTGCCCGTGACGGCCAAGGCCATGTCATCGGCACTGTTCGCCTGTGGAACGTGGAAGCCGGCGTCGGTCGCGATGGCGTTGCTGTGGATGCACTTCTGCTTGGTCCGCTGGCGGTCGATCCAGCCCATGAGGGCAAGGGAATCGGCGCAGCACTGATGCGTGCTGCCATTGCCGAGGCCACAGGCCGCGGTCACGGTGCGATCCTGCTGGTCGGCGATGCCCCCTATTATGAGCGCTTCGGCTTCTTTGCGGAAAAAACGCAGCATCTCGTCATGCCGGGACCATTTGCCCGCGAGCGTTTCCTCGCTCTCGAACTCAAAGCCGGCTGGCTTGAGGGGGCCGCCGGAATGCTGACCGCGTCCGGGCGCAAGCTTTCCCGTTCGTCTACTCTGCGCCGCGCTGCCTGATTCTGCCTTACTCTATCTCCAGTGAAGCTCTCTCCTGTCCCTGCAGGAGGGAGTTTTCTTTTTTGAGCCTGTCCGGACTGTTGCATTTTTGCAAAGCCGCCACACGAGATGTGGCGAATTGGTGTCCGGGTTGACCATCGTCAAGCGGTGTTGATCCGGATCAACCACAGCAGAGGTTGCCAGCTTTAGAAACTCTCCTCGACAGACAAGTTGACGTACCAAGGAGAGTATCATGATCAAGAACGGACCAGCCATTGCCGCCATCCTGGGTGCGGCTACGGTCCTTCTTTCGGGCGCAGCGCAGGCGGCGGATTTGAGAGTATCGGATCCCGCACAGGCAGCGCAGGATGCCGTTGCGGCTGCGCATAGCCCCTGGCAGGTTCGCGTTCGTGCGCTGGGCGTCATCCCCAACGACAAGGGTTCCGTCAACGGTGTTGCCGGATCGGATCTCCAGTACTCGAACTCGATCACGCCTGAACTCGATATCTCCTATTACTTCACGGACAACCTCGCTGCCGAGCTTATCCTCGGCACGACGAGCTCGAAGATCGGCGGCGCTGGGACGCTGGCCGGTGTGAACGTGGGCAAGACCTGGATTCTGCCGCCAACGCTCACGCTCCAGTATCATTTCACCGAGCTCGGCGCCTTCAAGCCCTATGTCGGTGCAGGTATCAACTACACCTTCTTCTATAACGAATCCGAGAAGGGTGGCTTCAGCAACCTCAAGGTGGATCATCATGTTGGCGCGGCCTTGCAGGTCGGTTTCGACTACATGTTCAACGAACATTGGGGCGTGAACTTCGATGTGAAGAAGATCTTCCTCGAAACCGACTGGAGCGCCAATCATACGACCCTCGGCCGCCTCTCGGGCAAGGCCAAACTTGATCCGTGGCTGGTGGGCGCCGGTGTAACCTATCGGTTCTGAACTTCAAGCTACCTCCATGAAGAATCGTTCGGATGGGGGCATCCGGCACCGTGGCAGGTCTCTTCTGTGGGGGAACGAACGAGGGGCAACGTGAAAGCGTTGTCCCTCGCTTCATTTCTGGATTTGCGTATCATGACTCGTCACGATAGCTCACATCCGCTTGAATCCGCATGACGCTGGCGCATGTTCTGCCTTACATCAGCAGGATGTTGAATCGCAGAACCATCCTTGCCGCACCCTTCGTGCTTTATGCGACGCGCCTTCCCGCGCAGGAGGTCAATCCGCCAAATGGCAGTCTGGCCGAGAGCCTCAATGGCGCAGAGAGACTGAGGGCTTTGAAGGCCGTCATCGTTTCTCGCGATGGAGAGACGCTGGCAGAGCGTGGCTATCACGGCCATAGCCCTGCCGAATCGACGAACATCAAATCGGCTTCAAAATCCATCGTGTCGGCTCTGGTCGGCATCGCGATTTCCAAAGGCCTGCTTGAAGGCGTCGAGCAGCCGATTGCACCGATCCTCAAGGCGGATCTGCCTGACAGTCCCGATCCGCGCCTGCTGCGGGTCACGGTCGGCAATCTTCTTTCCATGCAGACTGGCATGGACCCCTTGTCCGGCCCCAATTACGGACGCTTCGTGGCGAGCCGAAACTGGGTGCGTTTTGCATTGGCGCAGGAGTTTGTCGAAGATCCCGGTGGTTCCATGCTGTATTCGACGGCCTCCACGCATCTGCTGTCGGCCATTCTGACCCGTGTCGGCAAAAAGCCGACGCTTGCACTCGCGCAGGAATGGCTTGAACCTCTCGATGGGTTTCGGATCGGCTCCTGGGCCAGAGATCGCCAGGGCATTTATCTCGGCGGCAATCAGATGGCCATGACGACACGGTCGCTTCACACGTTCGGGGAACTGTATCGTCGCGGTGGACGTACCGCTGAGGGGGTGCAGCTTGTTCCCGAAGCCTGGGTTCGCACCTCATGGGAACAGCGGACGAACTCCCGTTATTCCGGCGATGGCTACGGCTATGGCTGGTTTCTGAAGCGGATCGGGGAGGCGGATGTTCGCTTCGCCTGGGGCTATGGTGGCCAGATGCTCTACATTATTCCCGAGTTGCAGATGACCGTGACAATGACCTCCGAAGAAGGAGCACCTTCAGCGGCCAATGGCTACAGGGATAGGCTGCACGATCTGCTGGCCGCAATCATCCAGTCTCAACGGTCTGCTTGACCCTCGAAAACAGGCAACTATCTGACGATTCATGAAAAGAGCGATTGTGACAGGCGGTGCCGGCCTTATCGGCACAGGAATCATGCGGCATCTTCGGGCGCTGGGCTGGGAGGTCGCCTCCTTCGACATGAAGGAACTCGACGCCGAGCTTCAAGACGATGGTAGCCGGTCTATCTTTTGCGATGTGGGCGACGAGGCTTCCGTCCACGGCGCGTTTGCCGAACTCGGATGGGACAGTCTTGATCTCCTGGTCAACAATGCTGGCATTGCCGGGCCGGTGAACGGTTCGATCGAGACCCTTTCGCTGGATGCCTGGCGCAAGGTAACAGACAGCCACCTGACTGCGGCCTTTCTGATGACTCGCTCTGCAGTGGCGCTGATGCAGGCGGGCGGCAATATCATCAACATGGCCTCGACGCGAGCCTTCATGTCAGAGCCTCATACGGAAGCCTATGCGGCGTCGAAGGGTGGCATCGTCGCGCTCACCCATGCGCTCGCGATCAGTCTCGGGCCGAAAATCCGCGTGAACGCCATTGCGCCCGGCTGGATCAGCGGCGATGAAACCTTGAGCTCAGAAGATCATGCGCAGCATCCGGCAGGTCGCGTTGGGCAACCGCAGGACATTGCGGAGGCGGTTGTCTATATAGCGTCCGCAGGCTTCATGAACGGGCAGGTTCTGACGCTTGACGGCGGAATGACACGGAAGATGATCTACGCCGAATGACAGCGTCCAGAGCGGTCAGGCTGCGATATCGATGATGCCGCAGTCGCCAGCTTCGGAACCGAACGCCAGAAGCTTGCCATTGGCACTCCAGCTCATGGCGGTGACGGCGCCATTTCCCGGACGGCGCAGAAGCGCCTCCTTGCCATCGCCGACACGAACGCCCAGCACCATGCCATCGATGTAGCCGATGGCGAGAACCTCCTCGGCAGGATGGAAGGCAACGCAGGTGACCATGATGTTTGCGCGCGTGCCAAGCTCCAGCGGTGCCTTGCCCATGGGGCCATCCTTGGCCGAGAAAGGCCAGACGATAGCCGCTGGCGCACCAGAGGTTGCCAGCCATTTTCCCTTGGGAGACCAGGAGTAGGATTTGACCTTGGACGGATAACCGGTCATGCGCATATGGCGCGGCTCACCCGGCTTGCCGTCCAGCTTCCAGCCATGCAAGGCATTTTCCTGCATGGTGGTGACAAGAAAGCGACCATCTGGCGAGAAGGTCACGCCGGTATGCGCGCCTTTCCATTCCAGATCGGTCGGCGGCGTATTGGTGTTGACCCAATGCAGGGAAACGCCGTTGTAGCGTGCAGCTGCGATGCGCAAACCCTTGGACGCAAAGGCCAGCGCCTCGACCGTGCGCTCTTCACCGAATTCCTTGGTTGAACCATCCGGCAATACAATGATGCTGGCCTTGCCGTAGGCGTAACCCACCGCACCCTGCGGTCCGCCCGCGACAACCGTGATCCACTTTCGTGGCGCTTCGGCAATCAGCTTGCTCGAGCCATCGGCAGCCACACGCATCACCTTGCCGTCTTCGCCGCCCGTCAGCAGGGAAGCGCTGAAAGGGTCCTTGATGCAGGTCAGCATACCCGCATGCAGGGGCGTGACCTTTTCTCCTTCATCCAGTCTGCGCAACTCTCCCGCAGCCGTGGCGAAGAAGGGCTTATCACCCAGGAAATGTGTCGCAATCACGTGTCCTTCGATGTCGAACGGGGCAACTGTCGGCATTTCCTGGGCAATCCTTTTCTATATCAGTTCTTGAGGCAGGGCCTGTTATCAGCCATTTGCCTGGCAGGCGAGGAAGCTCTGTTCGATCTTCTCGCGGTCCAGATCGCGGCCGATGAAGACTAGGCGGCTTTCGCGCTTTTCGCCTTCCTTCCAGGCGCGCTGGTGGTCGCCTTCGATGATCATGTGAACACCCTGCACCACATAGCGCTCGTCATCACCCGCAAAGGCGATGATGCCCTTCAGACGCAGGATGTTGGGGCCTTGCGTCTGCGTGATCTTCTGGATCCACGGGAAAAAGCGATCCGGGTTCATTTCACCGCCGCGCAGCGAGATGGACTTTACGGTCACATCATGGATGGCAGACGGTGCTGCATGGTGGTGGTGATCATGCCCGTGGTCATGGTGGTGATCGTGACCATGGTCATGATGATGATGGCCATGGTCGTGCCCGTGGTCGTGCCCATGGTCATGATCGTGGTGATGGTGGTCGCAATCCGGTCCGCAGACATGGTCTTCATGGCCATGTTCGAGGAAATGCGGATCGTTTTCCAGCGCGCGTTCCAGGTTGAACGCCCCCTGATCCAGCACGCGGGCGAGATCGACACCCGAACGGGTGGTCTTGTAGATGCGGGCCGTCGGGTTGATGGCGCGTACGATCTCCTCGATCGTCGCCAGTTCTGCCGGCGTTACCAGATCCGTCTTGTTGACGACCACGACATCGGCAAAGGCGATCTGGTCCTCAGCCTCGCGGCTATCCTTCAGGCGCAGCGGCAGATGCTTGGCATCCACGAGGGCCACGACCGCGTCCAGTTCCGTCTTGGAGCGCACGTCGTCGTCCATGAAGAAGGTCTGGGCAACCGGCACCGGATCAGCAAGGCCGGTGGTTTCAACGATGATGCCGTCGAAGCGGCCCGGACGGCGCATGAGGCCTTCGACCACGCGGATCAGGTCGCCACGCACCGTGCAGCAGACGCAGCCGTTGTTCATCTCGTAGATCTCTTCGTCCGACTCGACGATAAGATCGTTGTCGATGCCGATTTCACCGAACTCGTTGACGATGACGGCGTATTTCTTGCCGTGGCTTTCGGACAGGATGCGGTTGAGAAGCGTTGTCTTGCCGGCGCCGAGGTAACCGGTCAAAACGGTCACGGGTACGGGCTTCTGTGTCGCAGTATCGGCCATGGGAACCTCCGGGAAATGAGGGCGCTCGCGGATGGAGCGTCAGCGATTTTCGTCCATATAAGCCCTCGTACCGCCGAGTTCAAAGGCTTTCCTTATGTTATATGTTCACATGCCTCACGAGAGCGTGGACAAGTCGAAGCGGTGGACGTCATCCAGCAGTTCGAGAAAGCCGCTCACCGCATGGGCAACGAGCTGTTCGCCGCGTTGTGCCGTTGCTGCAGCCGCGTTCCCGGCAACGCCCTGCCTGTTCAGGTCGGACATCTTCCAGCCAAAGGCGTGGGGCCCGTAGGCGCGCAGATGCTTGAAGTCTCTCGCAAAATCGGACTGGTGGGAACCGAAGGAGGCCGCTTTTGCCATATCGACCTTGTCAGGATGAAGCGCCAGCATGACGGATGTTTCGATGTCGCCGCCGTGAATATCGATGGCCTTGGCTTCAGCCGAGATCCAGCCTTCCGGTTGGCCGAAACGGGTCCAGCTCGTGGCGACGGCCAGCATGTTGAAGCGCACGCGTGCTTCGGTCGCGACCACCGTCATCAGTGGAGAATTGCCGCCATGCGCATTCAGCATCACGAATTTGCGAATGCCCTGGTCCGCCAGGCCTTCCGCAATCGCCAGCCAGCGGTTGATGGCCTGCGCAAAGGAAAGTGTGCGCGTGCCGGGCACGTCCGCATGCTCGATGGAATAGCCAATGCGTTCGACGGGCAGGAAGGAGACGGGCAGATCTTTCGGCAGGGCGTCGATCAGGCGCTCGACGAGACCGGCGGCGATCAGGCTATCGGTCTCGAAGGGCAGATGCGGCCCATGCTGCTCATGGGCACCGAGCGGCAAGACGACAATCCAGTCTGCCCGCCTTTCGGGGGGCAGCGTCCTGTCATTCTCGTGGAAGCGGGGCCGGGGCAGTTCTGGGGACATCTGGCGATCACGTTCCGCTTTGGCTAAGGATGGGAGACGAAGGTGCGTGGTATAGCGGGAAGGGCGGGAGATGAGCAAGAAAAAGGGCGAGAAGAAGGAAAAGGCTGGCCGGAAGAAGGCGCCCGGCGGCGCGCATGATCTGGCGCCTGCGCTTGCAGGGGCCGCTCGTTCAATGCGAACGGTCCATTCTCGCAATCTCCTGGAGGCAGGGCTCTATTCCGGTCAGGACGGAGTTATATTAGCGCTGGCGGAAGGTGAGGCTTTGACACCCGGTGAGCTGGCGCATCGTCTTGGTGTGAAGGCTCCCACCATGACCCGCACCATTGGCCGCATGGAAGCGCAGGGCTTCGTTCAGCGAAAGCCGGACGGCGGCGATGGCCGTCAGGTAAAAGTGCATCTGACGCCTCTGGGTCTGCACAGCCTCGAAAAGATCAACCTTGCCACCGCTGCAACCAACTCCAAGGCGCTTGAGGATTTCTCCGACAAGGAGATCCGGACACTGTTGAAGCTTCTGAAGGCGCTCAATCGGAATCTGATTGGAGAGGCGCAATCCGAGGATGAGGAAGAGGTTGTGACAGATTGATGACGGCGGATTGCCATCGCGGATTAAATTGTTTAAAGAATTTTTAGATCCGTTAGATCGGGAATCCGCCGGGAGGGGTTGTGGTTCAGAAAATCAAGTTGTCGACCATCGCGGAGAGCCTTGGGCTGTCTACCGCGACCATATCGCTTGCGCTGCGTGACAGTCCGCTTGTTGCTTCCGATACGCGGGAGAAGATCAAGGAACAGGCCCGCGCGCTTGGGTATATCTACAACCGCCGTGCTGCCAGCCTGCGGACATCCCGCTCGGGTATCATCGGGGTCGTCGTGCACGACATCATGAACCCGTTCTACGGAGAAATTCTCAAGGCCATCGAAAGCGAGCTGGATCGCAGCCGCCAGACCTTCATTCTCTCCAATCATTATGACTCGGTCGAAAAGCAGCGCACCTTCATTGAAACGCTTCTGCAGCTTGGTGGTGACGGTGTCATCATGTCTCCTGCAATCGGAACGCCGCTTGAGGATGTGAAGCTGGCCGAGGCGAACGGCATGCCCGCAATCCTCGTCGCGCGCTCCATGGAAGGGGTGGATCTGCCAACCTACCGTGGCGACGACAGTTACGGCATTTCTCTTGCCACCAACCATCTGATCGGACTGGGTCACCGCAGCATCGCGATGATTGGCGGTACGGATCAGACGTCGACCGGGCGTGACCGCTATCAGGGCTATGTGAATGCGCTTCGAAAGGCCGGGATCGAGGTGGATTCCGAGCTGCGCATTCCCGGGCCTCGCACGAAGCAGGGCGGGTTCGAGGCAGCGGTGCATTTCCTGTCTCTGCCCCAGAAGCCGACGGCTGCCGTGTGCTGGAACGATCTCGTTGCCATTGGCCTGATGAACGGCATTGCCCGAGCGGGACTGACGCCAGGCAAGGATATTTCCGTCACCGGCTACGACGATCTGGAAGAGGCATCCATCGCTACACCCGCTCTGACCACCGTCTGGAACGGCCAGACCGAGGTGGGGCGCCTTGCTGCACGCGCGCTGCTTGACCGCCTTGCCGGAAGCCATGAGCCGGATGGCATTCATCTCATCAAGCCGGAGATGCGGATCCGCCAGTCAACCGGACCCTACCAGCCGCGTAGCTGACTTTTGGTCGATTAGAAAAATTGCGCAGAACCAAAGCACATGCGTTTGTTTCTGCGCAATTTCTGACGCAGTATGCGCCACTCGCGTCCGCAATCTCTTCGATAGGAAATTCATCATGACTGACAACAAGATCACCGTGCTCGTGCCGGGCCGCATGCATTCCCGCGTTCTGGAACGGCTGGCGCAGGCCTTCGATCTTCTGCAGACGCCTGTCGGTTCTGAAATGCAGATTTCGGATGAGCAGAGAGCCCGTATTCGCGGTGTGGCGACCACCAACAAGATGCCTGCCGAGTGGATCGATCAACTGCCGAACGCTGAAGTGATTGCCAATTTCGGCGTAGGCTATGACGGGGTGGATGCCCGGCATGCGGCAACCAAAGGCATTCTCGTCACCAACACGCCGGACGTTCTGAACGACGAGGTAGCGGATACGACGATCGGCCTTCTCCTGAACACGATCCGCCGTCTGCCGGTGGCCGAAACCTATCTGCGCGAAGGACGCTGGGAAAAGGAAGGACCGTTCCCGCTCACGCCGCTTTCGCTCAAGAACCGACATGTCGGCCTTCTGGGGCTGGGGCGTATCGGGCTTGAGATCGCCAAGCGGCTGGAGCCGTTCAAGGTGAAGCTCAGCTATCATACGCGCACGCCGCGCAAGGATGTGAGCTACACCTATGCGTCTTCTGCCGTGGAACTGGCGAAGTCTGTTGATACGCTGATCTCCATCATTCCGGCGACGCCGGAAACGCACAAGATCATCAATGCCGAGGTTCTGGCGGCACTGGGGCCGAACGGCGTTTTCATCAATGTGGGTCGAGGCACCAGCGTCGATGAAGAGGCGCTCGAGGCCGCGCTGCGCCAGGGCACCATTGCCGCCGCAGGACTGGATGTCTTCTATGACGAGCCGAAGATTCCAGCCGGGTTCTTCGATCTTCCCACTCTTTGCATGCTGCCGCATGTGGCTTCGGCATCGGTGCCGACACGCAACGATATGGCCGATCTCGTTGTCGACAACCTGATCAAGTGGTTCAGCGAAAAGCAGTTGCTGACGGCCGTGCCGGAAACTCCGGTTACGACCTAATCAGGCCTTTGTCTATGGGCCGCATAGTCTCGGACGGCGGCTCCGAATGCCTCGAATAGGGCGCGGGAGGGACGATCTCCTTCCGCCCAGTATTCCGGATGCCATTGAACGCCGACGGCAAAGCCTGTGGCGCCGATCACCGACACGGCTTCGATAGTGCCATCCTGTGCCTTGGCTTCCACCTGCAGGCGCGGCGCTTTCTCGCCGATTGCCTGACGGTGCAGGGAGTTGACCTGAACTTCTCCGGTCAGACCCAGATAGCGTTCCATGCAGGACCCCTGTTCGATCAGCACTGGCTGGCGGATCGAATACATCTCGTCACGGCTTTCGACCGGCGGCTTGCGATGATCCCATGTGCCGGGCTGATCCTGAATCTCCCGTGCCAGGGTTCCTCCAAGTGCAACGTTCAATTCCTGTATTCCCCGGCAGATGGCAAGCAGCGGAATGCCGCGTTCTATCGTCTGGCGAATGAGTTCTAGCGAGGTGGCATCACGGGCGGGATCGAAAGGGCCGTCTGCTTCAGTCCAATCCGCGCCGTAGAGGGAAGGGTGGACATTCGTGGCCGAGCCCGAGATCAGGACGCCGTCCACCCGATCAAGAACCGTCTGCAAGTCCGCCCCGGTTTCAAGCGCCGGTATGATGATCGGCATTCCGTTGGCGACCTTCAGCACGGCGTTGACATATTGCGTCTGGACGGCGTGCCAATCCGCTTTGTCGAGATGGCGAATATCGGCGGGAATGGCGATGAGCGGCAGGGTCATAGGATACTCCGAATATAGCCGTATTTTTCACCAGCAGGCCAGTCCAGTGTCAAGCGTCAGCCTCAGTCTGCCCTGAACTGCCGAAGTTTTAGTCAACGAGATTACATTAGACGAAAGTATTGTGCTCTTCCGGTCACCAATCACGAAGGAATATTATCCCGACCGCTTGCCAGCGGACAGACCTCATGTTTACTTCGAACCATGGCCGATGGAGGGGAGAAAAAACCGTCGGCGCATCAATAACGGGAGGTACTAAATGGATCGTCGTTCATTCTTCAAAAAGGCAGCTGCAGCCGGCACGGGTGCTGCTGCAGCAACTGCGCTTGCGGCACCTGCCATTGCGCAATCTGCACCAAAGATCACCTGGCGTCTGACATCGTCGTTCCCGAAGTCTCTGGACACGATTTATGGCGGTGCGGAAGACATTGCCAAGCATGTGGCCGCTGCGACCGATGGGAACTTCACCATCCAGACCTTTGCGGCGGGCGAAATCGTTCCCGGCCTGCAGGCGGCGGATGCCGTTTCCGCCGGAACGGTCGAAATGTGCCACACCTGCTCCTACTACTATGTCGGCAAGGACCCGACGTTCGCGATCGGAACGGCAATTCCCTTCGGTCTCAACCAGCGTCTCACGAACTCCTGGTTCTACGAAGGCAATGGTACGAAGCTCCTCAACGAATTCTACGCGACTCACGGTTTGATCGGCTATATCGCGGGTAACACCGGCGTGCAGATGGGTGGCTGGTTCCGCAAGGAAATTAACACCGTTGACGATTTCAAGGGCGTCAAGATGCGTATTGCCGGTCTCGCCGGCCGCGTCGTCGAGAAGCTGGGCGCTGTGCCACAGCAGATCGCTGGTGGCGACATTTATCCGTCGCTGGAAAAAGGCACTATCGATGCCGCCGAATGGGTCGGTCCTTATGACGACTTGAAGCTCGGCTTCTACAAGGTCGCCAAGTTCTACTATTACCCGGCCTTCTGGGAAGGTGGTCCGGTTATCCACGCCTTCATGAACAAGGCGAAGTTCGAGGCTCTGCCGAAGTCCTACCAGGCAGTGCTTCAGGACGCCTGCGCTTTTGCCAACAGCAACATGATGGCGAAATACGACGCCAAGAACCCGATTGCGATCAAGCAGATCGTAGCCAATGGCACGACGCTGCGTCCTTTCAGCCAGCCGATCCTCGAAGCAGCCTTCAACGCTTCGAAGGAAGTCTATGCCGAGATTTCCGCCAAGAACGAATGGTTCAAGAAGATCTACGAAGATCAGGTGGCTTTCAAGAAGGAAGGTTATCTGTGGATGCAGCTTGCTGAATACACCTACGATACCTTCATGATGATCCAGCAGCGCAACGGCAAGCTCTGATCAACTCATCCGCTTTCCAAACGAAACCCGGGGCTTCAACCCCGGGTTTTTTGTTGCCTGTAAGAAGTACAAAAAAAGGCCCCACCGAGGTGAGGCCTTGATATCAGAACCAATGCAATCTCAAGGATTGATCTTGGGCGGTTGGCTCAAATCCGGCTGACCGGAAGGTTGCGTTTGTGTCGGCTGTTGCCCAGGCAGACCATTCAATGGCGGCAGTCCCAATGCTGGGGCTGAACCGGATTGGCCTGCTGGCAGGCTGTCATTGCCAAAGGTCAACGGGGGCAGGCCCATGGCGGGCGCTGAACCGTTCTGCCCACCGAGCGGGGGGAGGCCAAGTTGCAGACCGTCATTTCCAGGTGTGCTGCCGGATCCCATTCCAGGCAATTGAATTTGCACATCGGAAGGATTGGTTGTCGGCTGGTCTGTCTTGTAATGCATGACCAGTCCCGGGAATGCAATCACAACCAGGATCATCACGAACTGGATGATGATGTAGGGGAAGACGCCCTTATAGATTTCCGTCGTTCTGACAGGCGGCATGGTCTTGCCTGTGACCTTGTCGACCCATGGACTTGCCGGCGCAATGGAGCGCAGGAAGAAGAGGGAGAAGCCGAACGGTGGTGTCAGGAACGAGGTCTGGAGGTTGATGCCGAGGATGATGCCGAACCAGACCAGATCGATGCCGAGCTTGTCTGCTACAGGCGCCAGAAGCGGGACCATGATGAAGGCAATCTCGAAGAAGTCGAGGAAGCAGCCCAGAATGAAGACGATGATCGTGACAACGATCAGGAAGCCATATTCTCCGCCCGGCAGCGCCAGCAGCAGTTCCTCCATCCAGACATTGCCATTGATGCCGTAGAAGGTGAGGCCGAACACACGCGCACCGATCAGGATCATCATGACGAAGGCCGACAGGCGCGTGGTTGCGTCCAGAGCCGTCTTGATTGACCCAAGAGTCAGGCGGCCCTTGGCAAGTGCAAGAAGAAGGGCACCTGTGGCACCCATGGCGCCACCTTCCGTCGGCGTGGCAATGCCGAGGAAGATCGTGCCGAGAACCAGAAAGATAAGGGCCAAAGGCGGAATCAGAACGATGATCACGCGTTCGGAAAGACGCGAGATGATTTTCTTTTCGATTTTCTCGTTGACGAGCGCCACCACATAAACGACGCCGACGGCGAATGCCAGAGCCGCAACAAGCCGCCATTCTTCACTCTGAATGCCGACAAAGAGAACGTGAAGGCCAAGGTAATAGAGGCCAATCGCAATGACGAACATCACAGCCAACGACGTTACGCCATTTCCAAGCGTGCGTGCTTCCTGCGGCAGGGCGGGTGCCCATTCTGGCTTCACCAGTGTGACCGCGAAGATGTAAAGGCAATAGGTGCCCACGATCAGCAGGGCGGGATAGAGTGCGCCGACATACATGTCGCCAACAGAGCGACCAAGCTGATCGGCCATAACGATCAAAACGAGCGATGGTGGCACGATCTGTGCGAGCGTGCCGGATGCTGCGATCGTGCCAGATACGAGCGGACGGTTATAGCCGTACCGCATCATGATCGGAAGCGAGATCAATCCCATGGCCATGACGGATGCAGCAACGACACCGGTCGTTGCTCCGAGCAATGCACCGACAAGGATGACTGCATAGGCAAGACCGCCGCGGACAGGGCCAAACAACTGGCCGATTGTGTCCAGCAGATCCTCCGCCATCCTCGATCGCTCCAGGATGATCCCCATGAAGGTAAAGAAGGGGATCGACAGCAGCGTGTCATTATACATGATCCCGTAAATGCGTTCGGGATGCGACTGGAGGAGGGGCCAGAACAACCGGATATCTGGTGAGATATGCGAGAGTTCAACGCCGACAACGAAGAAGATCAAGCCGCCCGCTGCGAGCGTGAAAGCAACAGGATAGCCAAGAAGTAGCATCAGCATCACTGATGAAAACATCACCAGTGGCAAATTGAGTGCAATGATATGAATGATCTCAGCCATGGGTCACCTCGGAGGCTGGGGCTGCGGCTTCCGAAGATTTCTCCTCCCGCGGATCCGGTATCCGGCCCGTAACGACGGCGAAACGCTTGATGATCTCAGAGAAGGCCTGAGCGAGCAGAAGCGCAAAGCCGATCAGGACAGCCAGCTTTGCCGGCCAGATGATGAGGCCGCCGGCATTCGAAGATATCTCGCCTGACTGATAGGAAAGCCAGAACCATGGCCATGCCAGATAGGTCATCAAACTTGCAAATGGCAGAAGGAAGATGATGTGAAGCGTCAGATCGATCAGGTCACGCGTGCGCTTGCTCCAGGTGGAGGACAGAATGTCAATGCGGACATGCTCGTTCTGCAGCAAGGCATAGGCTGCTGCGAGCATGAAAACGGTGCCAAACAGATACCATTGAACCTCAAGCCAGGCGTTCGACGAAATATCGAGCGCCTTGCGCATGACGGCATTGCCAGCGCTGATCAAGACAGCCGCCAGTAGCAGCCACGACACCCAGCGACCAATGAAGCTCGTCACCGCATCGATGGCGCGGCTGAGAGCAAGGAGCACAGTCATGATGCAATTCCCCCACTTTATTCTTTGTTATCTTCTCTAAGGCTAAATCGTGAATCTGCGCAACGCTACCAATGTCTGGTGGGTGTGGCTTTCCCGATATTTCTTGCTCAATGATGCGGGAATTTGCATCAAAGTGTCGTTTGCCAGATTTTCGCGATTGTGCAGCAGATTTCATGCCAGGCGCAGCAGACTGCGTAACACCAAGTCGATTGCGCTTTTTGTGCTTTTTGTGTAGCCATTTCTCTCAGTAGAGGATTGCGCCTGTCTTGCAGGCGCTGGACATCGATGCAGGGGAGAGTTTGAGCATGGATCATCATCACGCAGGACCGGTCGAAACAGGCGCTCCGATGGATTATCGCGAGCACGAAAAGACCTATGACCTGTTCCTGGCCGGTGCCAAGTGGGGCACGATGATGTGCGTGGTCCTGCTGATTGCCATGCTGGCTGGTTTTTACGCCGGTGGCGGTCTGCTCGGCGGCATCCTCGTATTCTTCATCCTGAACGCGGCCGGTTTCTATCTACTGAGTTGATTTTAGGTCTTCATTCGCAAGACGAGACGAAAAAGGCCCGGCATCGACCGGGCCTTTTGCATCATGTCTGCGAAGGGAAATATCTTCAGCCCGCGGCAGCCGGGCCACTGCGCGTGCGTGCCGCACCGTCCTGTGCAGGCTTGTAATTCGGGTCCAGACGAACAGCATGGTTGTAGGACTTGTAGGCGCGTGCCTTGTCGCCGCGGCGCTCATAGACCAGCGCCTGATTCGCCCACGATTCAGCGATCTTATCGTTCAGCTCGATGGCATGGTTGAAGTCGGCAAAGGCGTTGTCATCGTTGTTCAGCGCGACATAGGATACGCCGCGGCCGTTATAGGGCTCCGGCGAACCCGGAGACAGCGAGATGGCCTTGGAGAAGTCTTCGATCGCCTGGGCGTGTTGTCCGCGAACCTGGTAGATCAGACCACGGCCATGCCAAGCGCGACCATCCGTCGTGTCCTGCTGGATTGCGCGGTCGAAATCATTGAAGGCTTCGTTTATGCGGCCAGCCTGACGATAGATATTCCCGCGTCCGATCAGAGCTACGTCATAGTTCGGGTTGATCTGGAGTGCAGTGTTGTAGTCGTTTACTGCTTCTGCCGGCTTGCCCATGTTGCGATACACGAGCGCCCTGTTCGCATAGGCCTGGAAGAAGCGAGGGTTCAACTGGATCGCGCGGTTGAAATCGTCCACGGCGCGCTTGAAGTCCCCGGAGCGACCATAGGCCGCACCGCGCACGTTATAGCCTTCCGGATCCTGCGGGTTTGCTTGGATGACCGAGGAGAGGGAGGCAATGTTCTGCTCTGACCCTTGTGCGCGATCAAGCCGGATGAGGTCGGTGCTGGTCGTCGTTTCGCAGCCAGCCAGCAATAGTCCGCTGAGCAGCAGCATTGGTCCCGCGATGCGAACCTGCAAGCGGCGTTGCATCTGCCTTGATTCTGGGGTTTGAAGTTCAGGCGAATTTGCTGCGGTCGTAGCGGCCATCAGGCACAATTCCTCGTGTCTTTACGTGTAAGGCGGCGATCCGGGAAACCAAAAAAAGCGGCGGCGAAAATTCGCCCCCGCCCTTCAATCACGAAATAACGTCGAAAAGACGGCCAATTAGCGGCCGGTGCGACCAGCAGCAACCAGACCTTCACGCTGTGCGCGCTTACGGGCCAGCTTGCGCACGCGGCGCACAGCTTCTGCCTTTTCACGAGCGCGCTTCTGGGAAGGCTTCTCGTAGTAATCGCGCATCTTCATTTCGCGGAAGATGCCTTCGCGCTGCATCTTCTTCTTGAGAGCGCGGAGAGCCTGATCAACGTTGTTGTCGCGGACAAGTACCTGCACGTGAATCCCGTTCCTTTGGTTATTCGAGTTAGCCGCCTGACAGCGCAGTACTGAAGGCGAAACAATAGGTTTCCATGGCCGCAGCCATGCGATTGGTGAAGGCACATAACAGAAGGGATTTACGAAGTCCAGCGGGCTTGGCGGCTCCGTTTGCTAAATTGTGCAAAACCCCTTGAATCCAGCAGGTGCAGCACCATGCACGGCCACCTAAAGGCTCGATGAGGAAGATGCCGCCGTTTGAATTTTCGAAAACAAGGCGCATATACCGGCACGTTTCAATAACGACAGAACAGGAGAAGCAATATGCAAGGCCTTTCATATTCGGAATTCGGAAAACCCTCCCAGGTGCTCGCGGTCCAGGAGCTTTCCAAGCCGGAACCCGCAGCTGGCGAGGTGCGCCTGCGCATGATTCTGTCTCCGATCCACAACCATGATGTGCTGACGGTCAGCGGCCAGTACGGATACAAGCCGCCGCTGCCAGCGGGTGCCGGTAGCGAAGGGGTGGGCATTGTCGATGCGCTGGGCGAGGGTGTGCAGGGCGTTTCCGTCGGTCAGCGGGTGGTGGCCAGCGGTCTCAAGGGTGCCTGGGCCGAATATGCCATTGCGAAGGGCGCTTCCTGTGTGCCGATGCCAGAGAGCATTGATGATGAAACGGCAGCGCAGCTGATTGCCATGCCGTTGAGCGCTTTGACGCTTCTGGAATTCACCGGTATCCGCGAAGGCCAGTGGTTAATCCAGAATGCTGCCAATGGTGCGGTCGGAAAGGTGCTGGCGCAGCTTGCCAAGCCGCGTGGCATCCATGTCATCAACCTTGTGCGCCGCGCAGATGCGGTGGAAGAACTCAAGGAGCTGGGCATCGAAAACGTCATCGCAACCGATGCGCCGAACTGGACGGAGGCGGTGACCTCGCTGACCGGAACATCGCCGATCGCTGTTGCCATCGATGGCGTTGGCGGAGACGCGTCCGGCGATCTCCTGTCGCTTTTGGGCGAGGGCGGTCAGCTGATTTCGTTTGGCGTGATGTCGGGCGAGAAAATGCGGATTTCTGCGGGAGACGTCATCTTCAAGCAAGCGGTCGTCAAGGGTTTCTGGCTTGCCAAGCTCATGGAAACCATGTCGCGGGAGGATGCCGGCCGTATGATCGGCGAACTGGTAACCCGTGCCGCCAAGGGTGAGCTGAAACTGCAGGTCGATGCCGTTTTCCCACTGGCCGAAGCTGCGAAGGCTGTGGATGCCGCAGTCGAGCGTGGTCGCAAGGGCAAGGTTCTTCTTCGTCTCTCCTGAGACCGAACCAAGCTGGCACACGCGCTTTAACAAAATCGCGTGTGTCGAAACCAAAGCCTGAATGCGTCGCAAAGCAACCATTGCGACGCGCTTCGATTTGCGATTTGTATGGTTCCACGAAAGGCTATTTCGCCTCAAGGAGCTAAAGGCAGATATGCGCAAATATTCGGTCTTTGCGGTGGCCCGGGAGGCCATGCGCAGCCACAAGGGGTGGGAACCGCAATGGGTCTCGCCGGAACCGCGTTCTTCTTACGATGTCATCATCATCGGCGGCGGCGGTCACGGACTGGGCGCGGCCTATTATCTTGCCAAGGAACATGGCATCACCAATGTGGCGGTGATCGAAAAAGGCTGGCTGGGCGGCGGCAATACGGGCCGCAACACCACCATCATCCGCTCCAACTATCTCTATGAAGAGAGCATGGATATCTACGAGCATTCCCTGAAGCTGTGGGAAGGCTTGAGCCAGGATCTCAATTATAACGTCATGTATTCGCCGCGTGGCGTGATGATGCTGTCGCACAACACGCACGACATGCAGAGCTTCAAGCGGCACATCAATGCCAACCGGCTTTATGGCATCGATAATGAATGGCTGACGCCGGAAGAGGCAAAGAAATTCTGTCCGCCGCTCGATATCTCCAAGACGGCCCGTTACCCCATCAATGGTGCAGCACTTCAGAAGCGTGGCGGCACGGCACGTCATGATGCGGTTGCCTGGGGCTATGCGCGCGCGGCATCCGATCGCGGCGTTCACATCATCCAGAACTGCGAAGTCACCGGCATCCGTCGCGGTCCGGGCGGTGAAGTGACAGGCGTTGAGACCAATCGCGGCTTCATCGGTGCACGCAAGATCGGCGTGTCTGCTGCCGGTCATTCCTCGGTCGTCATGCAGATGGCGGATGTGCGGGTGCCGCTGACCAGCAACCCGCTTCAGGCGCTGGTGTCGGAACCGCTAAAGCCGATTTTTCCCTGCGTGGTCATGTCCAATACGGTGCATGCCTATATCTCGCAGTCGGACAAGGGCGAACTGGTGATTGGCGCCGGTACGGACCAGTATCACTCCTATTCCCAGACCGGGGGTCTTCAGATCATCACGCATACGCTGGATGCCATTTGCGAGCTGTTCCCGATTTTCCGTCGCGTGAAGATGATGCGCCAATGGGGTGGCATTACCGATAACACGCCGGATCGCTCCGCCATCCAGAGCGTCACACCGGTGCCGAACCTGTTCGTCAATTGCGGCTGGGGAACGGGTGGCTTCAAGGCAACGCCGGGGTCTGCAAACCTGTTTGCCTGGCTGATTGCCAAGGGCGAGCCGCATCGTCTGGCGCAAGGCCTGACGCTGGACCGGTTCCGCACAGGACGCCTGATCGACGAAGCGGCGGCTGCCGCTGTTGCGCACTGAAGAAGGGGACATTCATGCTGTTGATCCATTGCCCCTATTGCGGCGAGAGCCGTTCCGAACTGGAATTTCGCTGGGCGGGCGAGGCGCATATCGCGCGGCCCGAGAACATTGCCGAGATTTCAGATGAAGCCTTTGCCGAATATTTCTTCATTCGCGACAACACCAAGGGCATTGCCTGGGAACGCTGGCGGCACATTCATGGCTGCGGACGCTTCTTCAACACGATCCGTGACACCGTGAGTGACAAGTTCCTGTTGAGCTACAAGGCAGGACTGGCGCGGCAACCGGTTCCGGGTGCCTCTGAACCGGTGGAAGGAGATGCGGCATGACGTCTCATCGCATCAAGGGCACCGGACGGCTGACGCCTGCCCGCAAGGCCCGCTTCACTTTCGACGGCAAGATCTACACCGCATTGGAAGGCGATACGGTTGCTTCCGCGCTTCTGGCGAATGGCGTGCATCTCATGGGCCGTTCGTTCAAGTATCACCGTCCTCGCGGTATCCTGTCTGCCGGTGCGGAAGAGCCGAATGCGCTTCTGGATGTCGCGCGTGACAGCGCCCGCCGTCAGCCCAATGTGCGCGCCAGCGTGCAGGAGGTTTTCGACGGTGCGATCATCCAGTCGCAGAACCGTTGGCCGTTCCTGTCCTTCGATATTGGCGGTATCAACAATCTGCTCTCGCCATTCTTCGCGGCAGGCTTCTACTACAAGACCTTCATGTGGCCGCGCGAGGCCTGGGCGAAGCTCTATGAGCCGGTCATCCGCCGTGCTGCCGGTCTGGGCGTTGCGCCAAAGGAAGAAGATCCGGATCATTATGCCAACCGCTTTGCCCATTGCGACGTCCTGGTGGCCGGTGCCGGAGCTGCCGGCCTGACGGCGGCACTTTCCGCCGCTGAAACGGGTGCCTCCGTTATTCTGGTGGATGAGCGTGCCGAAGTGGGCGGCGCGCTTCTGTTCGATAGCGGAACCGTAATTGACGGCAAGCCGGGCTATGACTGGGCTCAAGGCGTGCTCGCCAGACTGAAAGCCATGCCGAATGTGCGCGTGCTGACCCGCACCACCGTGTTCGGCTACTACAATCACAATTTCATCGGTCTTGCGGAGCGGGTGACGGATCACCTGCCGCGTCCGAATAAGTCGCTGCCGCGTGAACGCTTGTGGCAGGTGCGAGCGAGAAAGGTTGTACTCGCAACCGGCGCGATCGAGCGGCACATGGTGTTTGCCAATAATGACCGTCCCGGCATCATGCTGGCCTCGGCGGCGCGCATGTACCTCAACCATTACGGTGTTGCCGTCGGCTCAAAGATTGGCGTCTACACGGCCCATGACAGCGCCTACGAGGCGGCATTCGACCTGAAGCGCGCCGGTATCGACGTGGTGTCCATCGTCGATTGCCGTGCCAAGCCAAGCGAAGCGCTTCTTTCGGCTGCGCGTGTTCTCGGCATCGAAGTCCTGTCCGGCTATTCGGTCGTCAACACATCTGGCCGTTTGCGCATTTCCTCGATGACGGTGGCGCGCAACGGCTCGACCAATCATCGCAAGATCCCGGTCGATGCGCTGTTGATGTCCGGCGGCTGGACGCCTTCGGTTCATCTCTTTTCGCAATCGCGCGGCAAACTGAAGTTCGATGCAGAAAACCAGCGTTTCCTGCCCAATATCTATGCGGAAGCGTGTGTCTCCGTCGGTGCTTGCAACGGAACCGATGAGATCGGCGCCCTTTTGGCGGAGGCGTCGGCTGCTGGCGGCGGCTCGGTGAGCCTGACCGGTCAGAGCACCTATGCCTGGACGGGCGGCATGATCGGCGCTGCCGAAGGAGCAGGGCCCGATACGGCGGTGAAGGCCTTCGTGGATTTCCAGCACGACGTGACGGCAAAGGACATTCGCCTTGCCGTGCGCGAAGGCATGCACTCCATCGAGCACATCAAGCGCTTCACGACAAACGGCATGGCGTCCGATCAGGGCAAGCTGTCCAATATGCATGGTCTGGCGATTGCGGCGGAAATGCTGGGCAAGGACATTCCGCAGGTCGGTCTCACCACTTTCCGCGCGCCGTATACGCCCGTGACCTATGGTACGCTGATTGCCCATTCGCGCGGCGATCTGTTCGATCCCGCCCGCAAGACGCCGCTGCATGGTGAACTTGTGGCCGCAGGCGCCGAGTTCGAGGATGTGGGCAACTGGAAGCGTGCCTGGTATTTCCCGCGTCGCGGTGAGGACATGCATGCTGCCGTCAACCGCGAGTGCAAGACGGCACGCGAGGTGGCTGGCATCTTTGACGCTTCCACTCTCGGCAAGATCGAGGTGGTCGGTCCGGATGCGGCGAAGTTCCTGAACCTCATGTACACCAATGCCTGGGACAACCTGAAGCCCGGCAAGTGCCGTTATGGCATCATGACCCGAGAAGACGGCTTCATCTACGATGACGGTGTCGTGGGGCGCTTGGCGGAAGATCGCTTCCATGTGACCACGACGACGGGCGGTGCGCCGCGCGTGCTTCACCACATGGAGGACTACCTCCAGACCGAGTTCCCGGATCTCAAGGTTTGGCTGACCTCCACCACCGAACAATGGGCGGTGATTGCCGTGCAGGGTCCGAAGGCGCGCGAAATCATTGAGCCGCTGGTGGAGGGTCTCGACCTTTCCAATGAGGCCTTCCCGCATATGAGCGTTGACGAATGCACGGTCATGGGTGTTCCGGCTCGTCTGTTCCGGGTTTCGTTTACCGGTGAAATCGGCTTCGAAGTCAACGTACCTGCCGATTATGGTGCTTCCGTCTGGAGGGCCATCTGGGAGCGTGGCGAGGCTTTGGGCGCTTGCCTCTATGGCACGGAAACCATGCACGTGCTGCGCGCCGAGAAGGGCTATATCATCGTTGGACAGGATACGGATGGAACCGTTACTCCGGATGATGCCGGTTATGGCTGGGCCGTTTCGAAGAAGAAGACGGATTTCGTCGGCATTCGCGGCCTGAAGCGTCCTGATCTGATCCGGTCCGGTCGCAAGCAACTGGTTGGGCTGCTCACTCAGGACCTCACGGAAGTTCTGGAAGAGGGTGGACAGATCGTTGCCGATCCGAACGAACCGAAGCCGATGACCATGCTGGGCCATGTGACGTCTGCCTACTGGTCGGAAAATCTGGGCCGCTCGATTGCAATAGCACTCGTGGCCGATGGCCGTGCCCGCATGGGCAAGACCGTCTACATCCCGATGAAAGACAAGACCATTGCCGCAACCGTGACGGATATGGTGTTCTTCGACAAGGAAGGAGGCCGCATCCATGGCTGAACTTGCAACGCGCGCAGTACCACTGGCCGGGGCTCACGGCGGGACGGCTTCCGTTCGGCTGAAGCCTGCGTCGCCTGCCCATCGCATCTCGCTGCGCGCCGGAGAAGACGTGGTTTCCGCGCTTTCAACGGCGCTCGGATTGAGCCTGCCCACACAACCGAAGACCTCTGCCTCTTCCGGTTCGCGCACCGCACTCTGGCTGGGGCCGGATGAGTGGCTCGTGATCGATGAGGGCGAGGGTGGGCTTGTGGAGGCTGCCCGGTCTTCTGGTGCGGTCCATTCCGCAACGGATGTCTCGCATCGCAACACGGCAATCCTGATCGAGGGGGCGGGTTCTTCAGACGCCCTGAACGGCGGCTGCCCGCTGGATCTTTCACTAAAAGCTTTTCCGGTGGGTGCTTGTGCGCGCACTCTGTTTGGCAAGATCGAAGTCGTGCTCTTGCGAACAGGGGAACAGAGTTTTCGTCTCGAATGCTGGCGGTCCTTTTCGGAATACGCCTTCGGCCTCCTGCGCGAGGCTGCGCTCGACGTAGAATAGTATCGTGGACTACCTTACGGGATATATATCGTTCCGTGGGGTAGTCCTTCGAACTCATTTATTTAATGTTGATATTATCATATTATGTAATATCAAGAATGAATTCATTTAATTTTTAAGTATATTATCTTCGGTAACCCGTTCTTTACCAACATTCTCCACTCTGTTTCTCGGGGAATTCAAGGATATCGCTCACGGATAGTCCAGAGCGGAACCACAGCGTAAGCACCAGTCAAACTCGATCTGTCTCTTGCAGGTCTGCGGACGAATGCCGCAGTCAGTCGAGCCGTTTGCATCAAAGGTCGCGCATAAACGTCGTGCTTGCTGTTCCTTGAATGATGAGGAGGAAATGCATGCTGCGCAGATTATCAATCCGGGCAAGAACATGGATCATGGCGATCAGCTCGCTCGTTGGCATGATGCTGGTCGCGGTCATCTTTGGTGAAACGCTTCGACATCAGGATGCTGCGAATGATCAGCTCGCCCGTCAGCAAAGTCTGGCAGACGATGTGCTATGGACACAAGCCAGTTTCGGCCAGCTCAAGGTCGAGGCCAGTCGCTATGTCACGTCCCCCAAGGCTTCCGGTGTTACGGCGTTCAAGACGCTCTCGCTGGAACTCGAGACCGCAATTGCGAAACTGGCTAGAGATCCGGAGATGCCGACGGCCCAAGCGGCTCAATTGCAGGCTCTGCTGCAGGGTGTTCAAGGCTATTCCGCCAGATTCGGCCAAGTGGCGCAACAGCGCGAGAAGCTTGGTTATAGCCCGGAAGAGGGGCTTCAAGGCAAGTTGAGGGGCTCCATCCATGCCATTGAATCACTCCTGACTGACAAAGCCGATCCGCGCATCACCATTGCCATGCTGTCTGCGCGGCGCAATGAGAAGGATTTCATGCTTCGGGGTGATGAAAAATACGTCAAGGCTGTAGAGCGTGCCGTCAGTGAACTGGCGGCATTTCCCTCTTCGGCTTACGGATTGTCTTCGGACCAGAACATGGCAAATCTGTTGAATGGGTATCAGACATCTTTCAAGGACTATGCGCAAACGGCAGCGCTTGAGGCGCGGCAGATCGGCGACCTGCGTCAGCAGGAAGCGCGTCTCGATCCTCTCTTCGGTGAGATCGCAAAAGCAATCGGTGACTTCAGCAAGGCCGCGGAACTGACAGCGGCTGCGGAGCGCGATTTCCGTTTCAAGCTGCTGGTCGGCGGCCTTGTGCTGCTCGGTTGCATTCAAGTGGTTTTGGCAACAGCAGTCAGACGTTCGATTACTGGACCGCTTGGAGGATTGACGCAGGCAATGGCCGAGCTCGCTCAGGGTCGGCTGGATATGATCATTCCAGAGAAAGCCTCTGGCCACGAACTTGGGCGCATGGCGAGTGCCATGGAGATCTTTCAGCGAAATGCGCTGACCAACCAGCAGCTTGAGGAAGAGGCCAGGGCGCAACGGGCGGCGGCTGATGAAAGCCGCGAAGAGAACGAAACGCAAAGTCGGGAACGCGCCTTGAGGATGCAGCAGGCGACCTCCGTTCTCGGGAAAGGTCTTCAGGAACTTGCCGTAGGCAACCTTTTGCACACGATCGATACGCCCCTGACCGCGGAATTCGAGCAACTTCGCCAGGACTTCAATCGCTCCATCAGGCAGTTGTCTGAAACGTTGAGCACAGTCGCGGGTGCCGCGCATGTCATCGACGGTGGTGCTCGCGAGATCAGCGGCAGTGCAAACGATCTTTCGAACCGGACGGAGCAGCAGGCCGCTTCGCTTGAGCAGACCGCGGCGGCGCTCGATCAGATCACCACCAATGTCAAAGGCTCGACGCACCGCGTACAGGAGGCGCAGGCAGTTGCTGTCGAGGCGGAGGCAAGCGTGGTTGAATCAAGTCGCGTGCTGGACCGAATGACGGAAGCGATGAAGCTCATTGAAACCTCCTCTCAGCAGATTACCAGCATCATCGGGGTGATCGACGAAATTGCGTTCCAGACCAACCTGCTTGCGCTCAATGCTGGTGTAGAGGCTGCGCGTGCGGGAGAGGCCGGGCGAGGCTTTGCCGTCGTGGCGCAGGAGGTTCGTGAACTTGCGCAACGGTCGTCGAAGGCTGCCGGCGAGATCCGACAGTTAATAGGCCAGTCCGGCACCTATGTCCGGGGCGGGGTGACGCTGGTTGCCGATACAGCGGAGGCGCTTCAGAGAGTCGAGGCACATATCCGGCATATAAACGACCACATGCGCTTCATCTCCAATGCGTCCACGGAACAATCAACTGGTCTTGCTGAAGTCAACAGCGCTGTGAACCAGATGGATCAGGTGACACAGCGCAATGCCGCCATGGTTGAGGAGGCAACCGCCGCCAGTGCGATGCTGGCAACCGAAAGCGAACGTCTGAGATCGCTGATTTCAGGCTTCCAACTGGCACAACGATCAGCCGCACAGCGGCAAGCGGCCTGATGCAGCGGATAGGCTCGAGCTTCAAGTCTCCTCGGGCCTGTCCTTGGGGTCGAATTGAACGATCGTCAGCCAGGTTCCGGTGACCGCTGGCTTTCGTTCGTTCTCGATCTCAACCGTTACGTCATAGCTCGTCATCAGCATATTGGCTCCGCGATACCGCGCTTCCTTCAGCACGAATCTTCCCCGCACGCGCCGACCGACACGCACCGGTGAGCCAAAACGGATCTTGTCGAAGCCGTAGTTCAGGCCCATCGTCTGTTCACGGATTTTGGGCAGTGCCGAGTAATTCATGGCCGAGAGTAGAGAGAGGGTGAGAAAGCCATGAGCGATGGTTTCTCCGAACGGGCTTTCCTTGGCCGCTCTTTCCGGGTCCGTGTGAATGAACTGCTGGTCCAGTGTTGCATCGGCAAACTGGTTGATCATCGTCTGGTCAACGGTGATCCAGTCGGATACGCCGATTTCCTGTCCGATCAGGGCAGGGACGTCTGTCAATGAAATGATTTTGGTCATTCTGTTCCTATCGGACAATGGACTTCATATCTGGAGGGTCGCCTTGCAATATTCAAACAATCTACCGTGATTTTCAGGCCGTCAGCATTTATCAGCAGAGCCTCTTATACTGTCTTCACTCAATGCTCTTGTGACACCAGCCAGGTTACCGAACGCGGAGCAAACCCTTCCTCGGGCTGCGGGCGATCACCCAGCACCTCATTCCAGGCGCCTTCCGGCAGGCAGATCTGCCGAACCTCGCTGGAGCGGTTAAAGACGATGGCCAGTTGCACATCCGTCTGTGTGTCACGATCCAGGGTTTGCAGCAGCATGGTCAGCTGTGTTCGTTCCGGCTGCTCCCAGTCGGCTATGGTCATCGGTTCGCCCAGTTCGTTCAGCCAGGTGATGTCGCCGTCGCCGTGAAAGAAATCGAGATCGGCAAAGGCTGAGAACCGGCGGCGGATGGCACCGAGCTCCGCGGTATGCGCCAGCAACTCTTCATCGAGCGTCCTCCAGTCGAGCCAGGTGATCTCGTTATCCTGCGCATAGGCATTGTTATTGCCCTGCTGGCTGCGTCCACCCTCATCGCCCGCCGTCAGCATGATGGTGCCGCGCGTTGAGAACAGAGTGGACAGAAGCGCCTTCACATCGCGTTTGCGCCCTGACACCACGGCGGACAGAGGGGTTGCGCCTTCGATGCCATTGTTCCACGAATGGTTCTCGTTGTGGCCATCACGGTTATCCTCGCCATTGGCCTCGTTGTGCTTGTGGGCATAGGACACCAGATCCATCAGCGTGAACCCGTCATGGGCTGCGATGAAGTTCACCGTGCGCGTCTCGATCTCTCCGTGGCTGGAAAAGATATCTGACGAGCCGGCCAGAGCATTGGCAAGCGTTCCGGTTTTCGAAGGATCGCCACGCCAATAGCAGCGCATGTCATCCCGGGCGCGGTCGTTCCATTCGAGGAAGGGTGTCGGGAAATTGCCGAGCTGATAGCCGCCGGGGCCAATGTCCCAAGGTTCAGCAATGAGAATCCGGTCAGCCAGAAGCTCGTCTTGCGTGATGGCCAGCAGCGTATCGCTATGGCGCGAAAAGCCCTCATGACTGCGGCCCAGAATGGTGCCGAGATCGAAACGGAACCCATCGACCCCCGCATTCAGCACGAAATGGCGAAGTGTGTCGACAATCATTCGCCGGACGGTTGGGTGGTCGCAGGCGATTGTGTTGCCGGTGCCCGTATCGTTGATCAACGCACCCGGATTGTCCGGGTGATGCCGGTAGAGGCTCGGGTTATCCAGACCCCGGAAGCTCAGGGTGGCGCCATAGCGATCGCTCTCGCCGGTGTGGTTGAAGACCAGATCAAGGATGACGCCAATGCCGTGGCGATGCAGTTCCGCAACCGTTTCGCTCAGTTCCGCCATGCCACCGGGAGCAAGCCGTGGATCGAGCGCCATGAAGGTGACCGGATTGTAGCCCCAGCCATTGGTGAGCCCGAGAGGCGGCAAATGCCGCTCGTCGATCCAGGCGGTGATTGGCAGAAGCTCGACCGCATCGACACCGATGCGTTTCAGATGCGCGATGACGGATGGATGAGCAAGGGCCTTCAGCGTGCCGCGCTCATGCTGCGGAACGTCCGGGTGAAGCATGGTGAAGGGGCGAACTCCAAGCTCGTAGATCAGGCCACCTTTGCAAAACACTGGCGGTTTTGACGTGACCGGTCGGTCTGCCGTCACGATCGCCTTGGGAACCAGATCCCCCGTATCGAGGCCGAATTCCGAAAGGCGAGGATCGTAGGTGTAGGGGCGATCCAACTCCTTCGCATAAGGGTCGACCAGCAGTTTAGCCGGGTCAAACCAAAGTCCGCGATCAGGATCGTGAGGACCGGAAGCGCGCAAGCCATAACGGGTGCCTTCCCCAAGTCCCGGAACTGCGAGGGTGAATCGGCCATAGCCCTGTGGCGTCATCGGCAACCTTTGGAGTTCCTGCCGCCCCTCAGCGTCGAAGATGCAGACCTCCACGCCCGTGGCATGTGTGGACTGGACTGCGAAGGTAACGCCATCTGCGGAAAGGATTGCGCCCAGAAAAGAATGCTGCATGCGGCTTCCAGTTCTTCGAGAAACTGCCATAGTATTAGGATCAACTTATGCACGCAGGTTGCGCGTTATACGCATCTTGCACAGTTCGACGGTTTTGGGGAGGAAAACATGCCATCGACCATTCGCTTGCATCGTTTGCTCAAGGCGCCAGTGGACAGGGTCTTTCGTGCGTTTACGGATGCCGATGCCATGGTGAAGTGGAATCCGCCGCACGGCTTCACCGCACGAATGCATGAATTCGAGCCGAAGGAGGACGGCATTTTTCGCATGTCCTTCACCAATTTCACGACGGGCGAAACGCATTCCTTCGGTGGCAAGTATCTCGAATTCGTCGAAAACAAGCGCCTTCGCTATACGGACCAGTTCGATGATCCGAACCTGTCCGGGCAGATGGAAACGGTGGTGGAGTTCAAGGAGACACCGATGGGTACAGAACTCACCATTGTGCAGGCGGGTATTCCAGACCCGATTCCGGAAGCAGCCTGCTATCTCGGCTGGCAGGAATCGCTCTCCTTGCTGACGCTTCTGGTAGAGCCGGAGATTCGGCAAGGTTAGACAGTCATACGAGCGCGTTACCCCCCTCTGCCTTGCCAGGCATCTCCCCCTCAAGGGGGGAGATTGGCAAGATGCTTTCGCTCGCTATTTCTCGCAAACTGTGGTTGCCGCACCAACCATGCACCATGGCATTCCGTGGGTTGCCACGAATCGATCTCCCCCCTTGAGGGGGAGATGTCCGGCAGGACAGAGGGGGGTGAAGCTTAGCCGCTTAGGTTATAACGGTTGGCGCATCGCGGCCCGTCCGCTTCTTTATGTCCGCAATTTCATCTGCCACGGCAATCAGGTCGGCCAGTGCTGCCTGCGTTTCAATGTCATGGCGGGAGCTATCCGGCTCATAACGCTCCACATAGAGCCGCAGCGTCGCGCCCGATGTGCCGGTGCCGGAGAGGCGGAAAACCACACGGCTGCCGCCTTCGAACAGCACGCGTATGCCCTGGTTTTTTGACACCGAACCGTCCACCGGATCATTGTAGGCAAAATCATCCGCGGCTTCGACCTTCAGCGCGCCAAAGCTCTGGCCAGGCAGGGAGTTGAGTTTTTCGCGAAGGGCAGCAACCAGCCCGTTGGCGGCGTCCGTATCCACTTCTTCATAATCGTGGCGGGAATAATAGTTCCGACCGTATTCGGCCCAATGGGCTTCCACGATTTCCTTCACGCTCTTCTTCTTGGCGGCAATGATGTTCAACCAGAAGAGAACGGCCCAGAGGCCATCTTTCTCGCGGACATGGTTGGAGCCGGTGCCGAAGCTCTCTTCTCCGCAAACGGTTGCCTTGCCAGCATCCAGAAGGTTGCCGAAGAATTTCCAGCCGGTCGGTGTCTCATACATGCCAATGCCGAGCTTCTCCGCCACGCGGTCGGCGGCGCCACTCGTCGGCATGGAGCGGGCAATGCCGGCAATGCCGTCTGCATAGCCCGGCGCGCAGGTTGCGTTGGCGGCAATGATGGCCAAGCTGTCGGAAGGGGTCACGAACATGCCCTTGCCGACGACCATGTTGCGGTCGCCATCGCCATCGGAAGCCGCACCGAAATCCGGGCCTTGCGGGCTCATGACATCGTCATACAGTTCCTTGGCATGAACGAGGTTCGGGTCCGGATGGTGGTGACCGAAGTCGGGAAGCGGCACTTCGTTGCGAACCGAACCGGCGGGCGCCCCGAGGCGCTTCTCCAAAATCTCCACGGCATAGGGTCCGGTGACAGCGCTCATCGAATCGATCACGACGCGGAAGCCGGAGCCGATCAGGCTGCGGATCGCGCCGAAGTCAAACAGGCTTTCCATCAGGTCAGCGTAGTCTTTCACCGGATCGATGACTTCGACAATCATGTCACCCAGCGCATAAAGGCCGACCGTATCAAGATCGACATCCGCTTCGTCGAGGATCTTGTAGGTATCGATGACCTTGGTGCGGGCAAAGATCGCATCGGTGATTTTTTCCGGTGCGGGACCACCATTGCCGATATTGTACTTGATACCGAAGTCTTCCGTCGGGCCGCCGGGATTGTGGCTGGCCGACAGCACGATGCCGCCGAAGGCACCGTATTTGCGGATGACGTGCGACGCGGCTGGTGTAGAGAGAATGCCGCCTCTGCCGACCATGACCTTGCCGAAGCCGCTGGCTGCGGCCATTTTCAGGGCCTTCTGAATAACTTCGCGGTTGTAGTAGCGACCATCGCCACCGATCACCAGCGTCTTGCCCTCAAAGCCCTCCAGACTGTCGAAGATCGACTGGATGAAGTTCTCGGCATAGTTTTCCTGGGCGAACACCGGCACCTTCTTGCGCAGGCCGGATGTGCCCGGTTTCTGATCCTGATAGGGCGTGGTCGAGACAGTCTTGATCATCAATGCGAACCTTTCGGTAGAAGGCTGGAGTATAGTTCGGCGTAAAGCCCGGCACTTTTTTCCCAACTCACGTCGGATTTCATGCCCTGCTTTTGCATCTGAACCCATGTCTTTGTGTCGCCATGGAGGCGAACGGCGCGGCGAAGCGCGCGCTTGAAATTATCGAGCGTTACGGGGCCAAAGGTGACCCCGGTGGCGGATTTTGCCGCAAGCGCGGCGGGATTGGCATCGATAACGGTATCGTTCAGCCCACCCGTGCGGGAAACCACAGGCACGCAGCCGTAGCGAAGGCCATAGAGCTGCGTCAGGCCACAAGGCTCGAAACGCGAGGGGATCAGAATGGCATCGCAGCCCGCCTGCATGAGGTGCGATAGCGGCTCGTCATAGCTGACCTTGATGCCGATGCGGCCCGGATGGCGGCTCGCCGCTGCCTGCAGCGCATTCACCAGTTCCGCGTCACCGGAGCCCAGAACCGCAAGCTTTCCGCCCATGGCCACAAGATCGTCAGCGGACTGGGCAATCAGGTCCACGCCTTTCTGCCAGGTCAGGCGGGATATGACGCAGAAGAGTGGCGCGTCGTCATCCACCAGCCCGAACTGTGCTTCCACGGCACGCTTGTTCTCGCGGCGTGCCTTGAGGTCGCCAACAGAGTAGTGGTTGGCCAAGTCCTTGTCGGATTGCGGGTTCCACACATCGACGTCGATGCCGTTGACGATGCCGTGCAGATCGCTGACACGGCGATTGAGCAAGCCTTCCAGCCCCATGCCAAATTCCGGCGTCAGGATTTCTTCCGCGTAGGACGGACTGACGGTGGTTACCGCCCAGGCGGTCTGAATGCCTGCCTTCAAATAGCCGACCTGATTGTAGTATTCGACGCCTTCCATATCAAAGGCATGCGGAGGCAGCCCGAGTTGGGGGAAGATATCGGCGTTGAAATTACCCTGGAACGCGATGTTATGAATGGTCATCACGCTGGGGATCGCCGGCGTGTCGGCAAAGCGCAGATAGGCAGGCAGAAGGCCCGTCTGCCAGTCGTGGACATGCACGAGATCCGGCTTCCAGCCCGGCATGTTGCCGAGCGCGATCTCGGCGCCCGCCTTGGAAAGCGCCGCGAAGCGCCGCCAGTTGTCGAAATGATCATGCCCATGGGTGTCGAGATAGGGCCCGCCTGCCCGGTCGAAAAGGGCGGGGCAGTCCAGAACCAGAAGATCGAGACCGGCGACCTTCGCTTCCAGCACATCCGCGCTGACACCCAGCAGATCATCGAATGTCATGCGAATGGCGACATCGCGTAGCGCCGACATGACCGCCGGATAGCCGGGGATCAGCGTCTTCATCTCGATGCCGAGTTTGCCAAGAGCCAGCGGCAGCGCGCCCGCCACATCGGCCAACCCTCCGGTCTTCACCAGCGGATAAACTTCCGAGGCAACCGACAGAACCTTCATGCCCATCACCTTCTCCCCCATGCGGTGACACGATGGAGCACTGATACTCCATCGTCTCTCACTGTGCCCGAATTCCAGATGTGTCAGAGATCCAGTTTGTCGATCATCGGCTGCGTGATCAGGCAGATTCCGTTCTCGCTGCGGCGGAACCGCTTGGCATCAAGTTCTGGATCTTCGCCAACGACCAGACCTTCCGGAATGGTGACACCCGCGTCAATCACCACATTCTTCAACTGGGCGCGCCGTCCTACGCGAACATTTGGAAGGATCACCGCACCTTCAAGGCGCGAATAGGAATTTGCGCGTACGCCGGTGAAGAGAAGGCTGTTCGAAAGTGCCGAGCCCGAGATGATGCAGTCACCCGAGACAACGGAGGAGACTGCCGAGCCGCGCCGATTTTCGTCGTCATGGACGAACTTTGCCGGCGGCGTGATTTCCGCATAGGTCCAGATCGGCCAGGATTTGTCGTAGATATCGAGTTCAGGAACAATGCCCGTCAGATCGATATTTGCCTGCCAGTAGGCGTCGATCGTTCCCACATCGCGCCAGTATGCCTGCTTTTCGAAGTCAGAACGCACGCAGGACTGCGCGAAGCGATGCGCGACGGCTTTGCCGTTCGCCACGATCCACGGAATGATATCCTTGCCGAAGTCACGGCTTGAGCCGGGGTCGGCAGCGTCTCGGCGCAGGCATTCCATCAGGAACTTGGTGTGGAAGACATAAATGCCCATGGATGCAAGTGCGTAGTCCGGCTTGTCGGGGATGCCCGGCGGATCGGCTGGCTTTTCCACGAAAGCACTGATCTCGTCCTTGTCGTTGACATGCATGACGCCGAAGCCGGTGGCTTCCATGCGCGGCACTTCCAGGCAGCCGACGGTGACGTCTGCACCGGAATCCACGTGCTGCTGCAGCATCAGCTCGTAGTCCATCTTGTAGATGTGATCGCCGGCCAGAATAACCATGTATTCCGGGTTATAGGCCTCGATGATATCGATGTTCTGGTAAACCGCATCGGCTGTGCCTTCATACCATTGCGTTTCGGAGACGCGCTGGGAGGCAGGAAGAATATCGAAGCTTTCGTTACGTTCGGGACGCAGGAAGTTCCAGCCGCGCTGCAGATGGCGGATCAGCGAATGCGCCTTGTATTGGGTGGCAACGCCAAAGCGGCGAATACCTGAATTCAGGGCATTCGAGAGTGCGAAATCGATGATGCGGGCCTTGCCGCCGAAATAGACCGCAGGCTTTGCGCGGCGATCCGTCAGTTCCTTCAGACGGCTGCCGCGTCCCCCTGCCAGTACATAGGCCATGGCGTCGCGGGCTAGCGGTTGAACACGTTTTGTCGTCATGGCGTTCCTCCCAGGTATCGATAAAATCAGGTTTCAGGCTCAAGCATGATGGTGGCGAGCGGTGGTAGTGTGACCTCTGCGCTAATGGTTCCTCCGGCAGAAACGGCTTGCACCCTGCCACCATTGCCCTTGCCGCTGCCGCCGTAGATTTCGGCGTCAGTATTCAGTATTTCGCGCCAGCGGCCCTCCTTCGGCAGAGGCACACGGTAGTTTTCCCTGTAGACCGGCGTGAAATTGGTAATGACGGCAACCGGCTTTTCTCCCGGCGCCTTGCGCAACCAGGCATAGACCGAATTGTCGGAATCATCCGCGATCAGCCATTCGAAGCCTTCACCCTCGCAATCGCGTGCATGCAGTGCAGGCTTGGAGCGGTAGGTGAAATTCAGATCGCGTACCAGACGGCGGACACCTTCATGCGGATGGTAATGCAGCAGGTTCCAGTCGAGCGAACGTGCCTCGCTCCACTCGCTCCACTGCGCAAATTCCTGTCCCATGAACAACAGCTTCTTGCCGGGATAGCCCCACATGAAGGCGTAATAGGCGCGCAGGTTGGCGAACTTCTGCCAGTCATCGCCTGCCATCTTGGCAATCAGCGACCCTTTGCCATGCACCACCTCATCGTGGGACAGCGGCAGAACGAAGTTTTCCGAATAGGCGTAGATCAGGCCAAATGTCAGTTCGTTATGGTGGAACTTGCGATGCACCGGCTCCCGCTTCAGGTAGCTCAGCGTATCGTGCATGAAGCCCATGTTCCACTTGAAGCCGAAGCCGAGGCCGCCTTCGTGCACGGGGTGCGAAACCTTGGGCCAGGATGTGCTCTCTTCGGCAATCGTCATCAGCCCCGCATGCGAGGCGTAGCTTGCGGAGTTCAGCTTCTGCAGGAAGCGAACGGCTTCAAGATTCTCGCGCCCGCCATACTCATTAGGGACCCACTCGCCTTCCTTGCGGGAATAATCGAGGTAGAGCATGGACGCGACCGCATCGACACGCAGGCCGTCTAGATGAAACTTTTCCGCCCAATAGAGCGCGTTATTGATGAGATAGGACAGAACTTCGATACGACCGAAATTATAGATCGCCGTATTCCAGTCCGGGTGGAAGCCCTGACGCGGATCGGCATGTTCGTAGAGGGCAGTGCCATCGAATTCCCGAAGACCATGGGCATCCGTCGGGAAGTGGGCGGGCACCCAATCGAGAATGACGCCAATACCCACCTTGTGGCAACCGTTGACGAAGCGGGCAAAGCCCTCCGGCTCGCCAAACCGCGCGGTCGGGGCGTAGAGCCCGGTGGTCTGGTAGCCCCAGGACGGGTCGAAGGGATGTTCGGTAATGGGCAGAAACTCGATATGGGTAAAGCCCATATCCGTGACATAGGGAATGAGTTCCGCCGCCAGTTCATCCCAGCTGAGAAAGGTTCCGTCTGGCCGTTTGCGCCAGGAGCCCGCATGAACCTCGTAGATCGAAATCGGCTGGCGGCGATGGTCGCATTCTGCCCAGAACTTGCGATGTGCCTCGTCTTCCCATTCCTGCACCAGTTCCGGTGCGGTTAGCGATGCCGTCTGTGGCCGAAGCTCCGCACGCCGTGCATAGGGGTCTGCCTTCAGGGGCAGGGGCACGCCATCCTTGCCGATGATCTCGAACTTGTAGGTACTGCCAGGCAGGACGTCGGGGGCAAAGATCTCCCAGATGCCGGTATCGACCCTCAGCCGCATGACATGGCGGCGACCGTCCCAATTGTTGAAGTCGCCGACCACGGAAACGCGCTTGGCATTGGGAGCCCATACGGCAAAGTGAAAACCTTCGGCGCCTTCGTGCTTCAGCGGATGTGCGCCCATCTTGTCGAAGAGGCGCAGGTGCGACCCTTCGCGAACGAAATAGTCATCCATGGGACCCAGCACCGGGCCAAAGCTGTAAGGATCGGTCAGCGCCCATTCCGCATCGCCCCGGCGCGCCCGGTAGCGCAGGGGCTTGAGCGTGGTGAGCGTCACCGGTCCTTCGAAAAAGCCTGCTTCGTGGCGAAGTCCAAGCTCACCCAGAATCGTTCCGTCCAGTGCCGTCACGGTCACGTTTTCGGCTCCGGGTATGAAGCAGCGGGCAATAATCCCGCTGCCTGACTTGTGCGGCCCAAGAACCGCGAAAGGATTTGCATGTGAACCGCTGATGATCGCCTCGATCTCGGCAAGCGGAAGTTCACTCGGTGTTTGTCCGTTCTTGCCATTGGATGCGGGCGACTGGCTCATCATGCTCTCCAGATTTCCGACGCATACTGCCGGATGGTTCTGTCAGACGAGAACCAGCCCATGCGCGCCGTATTGCGAATGGTCTTGCCGTACCAGGACACGGGATCGGCCCAGATCTGGTCGACATCGCGCTGCGCCTTCGCATAGGCATCGAAGTCACCGGCCACCATGAACCAGTCATGGTTATAGATGCCATCGATGAGAGCCGTGAAGCGTGAACGATCATCGGGAGAGAAGACGCCGGACGAGATGGCCTGGAGCGCCTGGGCCAGTTCACGCGACTGCTCGATGATGGCCCGTGGATTGTGGCCTTCCGAGCGGACGCGGGCGACTTCGTCCGCCGTCATGCCGAAGATAACGATGTTTTCCTCGCCCACATGGTCGCGCATCTCGACGTTGGCGCCATCCAGTGTGCCGATTGTCAGTGCACCGTTCAGGCCGAACTTCATGTTGCCGGTACCGGAGGCTTCCATGCCCGCCGTCGAAATCTGTTCTGACAGATCCGCCGCCGGAACCATGACTTCCGCGAGCGAGACGTTGTAGTTCGGGATGAATACAACCTTCAGAAGCCCTCGGACAGCCGGGTCATTGTTGATGACACGCGCCACGTCGTTTGCCAGTTTGATGATCAGCTTGGCGTTGTGGTAGCTGGGCGCAGCTTTGCCCGCGAAGAACTTGACGCGCGGCACCCAGTCCAGTTCCGGATGAGACCGGATCTGATCGTACAGCGCAACCGCTTCGACGATATTCAAAAGCTGACGCTTGTACTCGTGGATGCGCTTGATCTGGATATCGAACATGGCCGACGGATCGATGCGAATGCCCATGCGGCCTGCCACGAGATTGGCAAGTTGCACCTTGTTCTGACGCTTCACTTCGGCAAACTTCTGCTGGAAGGCGCTGTCATCGGCAAAGCTGTCCAGTGCGCGGAGTGCCTCGGTATTGTCCTCGAACTCAGGTCCGATGGCTTCACGCAGCAGGTTGGTCAGGCCCGGATTGCACTGCATCAGCCAGCGACGCGGGGTGATGCCGTTCGTCTTGTTGTTGATACGGTTGGGGTAAAGCGAATGGAGGTCGGCGAACACCGTTTCCTTCATCAGATCGGTATGAAGTGCCGACACACCATTGATGGAGTGCGAGCCCACGAAGGCAAGATTGCCCATGCGCACGCGCCGGTCGCCGCCTTCATCGATCAGCGATATCGCCCGGATCTGGCTGTCGCCGAACTTCTTTTCCTTGCGGGCATCCAGCAGGATCTTGGTGTTGATCGCGTAGATGATCTGCATGTGGCGTGGCAGCAGACGCTCGAACAGCGGCACCGGCCAGCTTTCCAGAGCCTCGGGCAGCAGCGTGTGGTTGGTGTAGGAGAAGGTCTGGCGCGTCACGTCCCAGGCCAGATCGAAATCCATGCCGTGCACATCACACAAGAGACGGATCAGTTCAGCAATCGAAATGGCCGGGTGCGTGTCGTTCAGCTGGATCGACACCTTTTCGTGCAGGTTGGTAAAGTCCGGATACTGCTGGAGGTGACGGCGCAAAATGTCCTGCAGCGAAGCCGACGAGAAGAAATACTCCTGGCGCAGACGCAGCTCCTGTCCGGCCGGATTGGCATCTGCCGGATAGAGAACGCGGGTGAGTGTCTCCGCCTTGTTGCTTTCGCGCAGCGCACCGATGTGATCACCGGCGTTGAATGCGTCGAGCAGGATCGGATCGATCGGCTGGGCGGACCAGAGACGCAGCGTGTTGACGCGCTTGCCGCGCCAGCCAACGATTGGCGTGTCGTACGCCATGGCGATGAAACGTTCCGCAGGCTTCCAGACGAAACGCGGCGGATCATCATAGCCGCCGACACTTTCCACCGAGCCGCCAAAGCCGATTTCATAGGAGCTTTCACGCCGCTCGAATTCCCATGGATTGCCGTGTGCAAGCCAGTTTTCCGGCAGTTCTACCTGCCAGCCATCGGCCATCTGCTGGCGGAAAAGCCCGTGCACGTAGCGAATGCCATAGCCATAGGCGGGAATATCGACCGTTGCCATGCTTTCCATGAAACAGGCTGCCAGTCGACCAAGACCCCCATTGCCGAGCGCCGCATCCGGTTCGAGGCCCGCAATCACATCGATATCGACTCCCAGCGATGCGAGCGCATCCTTGATCTCGCTGAGAAGCTCCATGTTTGAAACGGCATCGCGCATCAGGCGGCCGATCAGGAACTCTAGCGATAGGTAGTAAACGCGCTTGTCGCCCGTCCGGTAGACCTTGCGCGTGGACTCCATCCACTTGTCGATGATTCGGTCACGAACCACGAGGATGGCCGCTGTGAGCCAGTCATGCGGCTTGGCAACCTTGGCGTCCTTACCGATGCGGTAGGTCAGGCGCTCTATGATCTCTTCCGCCATGATTTCGGGGCGGGAGCTGCGCGGTGCCGGTTGCGGGATTTCTACCGGAGGAAGCGTATTATTCATTGGGCTGCCAACTTTGCTGGAGGGAACGGTGGAGGAGGCGTTCGGTTCAGAATATGGCCTTTTCTTCAACGTCGAATATAATCGTTATGATGCACATGCGTTCAGAGGTCGCAATAGGGTTTGTCAGAGTTTTTCAAAGCGCTTTGGTCGATGCAAGGTCTTGAAGAAAAACGGAAAGGCGCTCGCATCTCTGCAAGCGCCTGTAAACCTTGAGAAGAATGTGTTGCGTCAATTTGTCAAGCGCGTTTGTGTCTTGGCTGCCTTTCGCCCAATGTCGCCGAATGCGGCCACGAGATCGGACATGTTTGACGATTCGTAGTAGCTTTCCTTGTTGCTGGCGCAGGCTTGCAGCAGGTCCTTGCCCTTGTCCGGTGCCATGAAGGCGACCGTGAAGACGGTGATCCCATCTGCCTTGGCTTGGGCGCAGGCGGTACGAACCTTGTCGTCGATGCCCTTGTTCCAGGCATTGCTATAGCCGGTCATCTCACCATCGGTCATCAGCACGATGAAACGGGAAAAGCTGTAATTCTGCTTTGCCTTATGCTGCGTTGCTTCTGTGACGTTGGCTTTCTGCAGATCCGAGAAGGCAACTGCCATGGCGCCGCTGGCATCCGTACCGCCTTCCGGAACGGCAGGCAGCGCAAGGACGTAATTCTTGGCGGTTGTGGTGCCCCAGGCCGGCTTCTGCTCTGTCTTGGTTTCGTGGGTATAGGAAACGGCACCAATGCGGATCAGTTTCTTGGCCTCTGTCTCCTGTGCCGTCGCATTGGTCTGATCGGGCGCTGCTGCCTTCAGCAGTTCGGTCGTCATCACGCCTGCCGCTGTTTTCAGCGCAGCGATCTTGGTCACGTAATTGGCCACTGTGCGCGTGCGCTGCTCATTATAAGTGCAGGAGTAGTAACCGCGCCAGTAATCGTAACAAGTGCCTTGAACAGTCGCCGTGTAGGTTTCCTGTTTGGTCGGCTTGAGCGGATCGACCGTCGTCGTATCCCAGGCCATGGAGCCGGACTCGTCCAGCACCAGATACATGGACAGTGCGTTTCCTTCGCGGGCGCTGGCCGAAATGCTGGAAACCGAAATCGGGATAGTTTCAAAGCCCAGAACACGCGTCAGGCCGCTCAACTGAACGTTCGCCTTGAGGGTCATCCGGACTTCGAAATTCTTGCTGGAGCCCCCCGTCGAGGTAATGGTTGCGCCGGTATTCATGTTCTTTTGCAGGTCGGCTTTCGCGGCAGCAATCTCGTCTTCAGACATGCCGCTTGACTGCAGATTGGCCAGATACTGACCGACCATCTCGTCCTTGGCCATCTTCGTAGCTTCGGCTTCGGTAATGTCGTCCTTGGACATTTTCGATGCTGCCGCCAGCGTTGCTGCGTCCGCGATGTTCTGGATCTCGGCCTTCTCGCGCATGACATTGGTGAGGTCCACAGCAACACCGCCGACGCCAATCGTCACCGGCAGCAGTATGGCCGTCATCATTGCAAAGTTGCCGGCTTCATCGGCAAGCAGATTTTTGAAGGTTGAGTAGTTCATCGCCTCGGTCCGTCCCATTCATTAGAACGGAATAACGATTACCGCCGACAGCTAACGAAACTCCTAATTGCATGCGTAAATTTTTAGCTGAACGCCCAAATGTGGTGCGATTCTGCTACTTGAGCGGGATAACGTCGACGGACTGTACCGTGCGATGCGTACCGTAGGATTTGAGAACACCCACAACGGGGGCGACGTCGGCATAGTCGCGTCCATAGCCGACGACGATATGATCTGCTCCTGCGGGAATGTTGTTGGTCGGATCAAGCTCTATGTAGCCGGTCGATTTTCCACACCAGATGCGCACCCAGGCATGCATGGCGTCGGCTCCTTCCAGACGCTCCTTGCCCGGTGGCGGAATGGTGCGCAGGAAGCCGCTCACATAACCGGCCGGAATTCCCAGACTTCTGAGCGCCACGATCATGATGTGGCTGAAATCCTGGCAGACGCCGCGCTTCAGCTTGAAAGCCTCCACCGGGGTCGTGTCCACGGTCGTTGCTTCGGCGTCGTACTTGAATTCCTTGAAGATGCGCGCGCAAAGCAGGTTCGCGATCTCCCGCACGGTCTGACCCGCTTTTGCGGTTTCTCGTGCAAAGGCTGCGATCTCAGCATTGTCTGGCAATCGCGGGCTCTGGCCGGTGAAATGATGCGGCGCATGGGGATCGATCGAGCGAATCTCGGCAAGCTCCACCGCCAGATCCTTCAACTCCGGCGACAGGTCTGCCGTCAGCGGTGCGGCCTCGACCATCACGCGCGCCTGCATGCGGATGTCGAGCTTCTCGTGCTGTGCGCGCAGAAAAATGGAGGTTGCCTGCTGTCCGAAGAAATCGATGAAGTCGCTGCGCTCTTCCGCAGTCGGAGCAACGGTCACCGATCCCGCAATCAGGCGCTGCCGGTCCGGGATCGAGAGAGGCAGAAGGCGAAGGATGTGGCGAGCTCCCGAGGCGGGCGTGTCATAGAGATAGCCCATGTGGAGCGAGATATCGTAAAGCATGGGTTATCCGAAATAGGTTTGCGCGAGCAGATCGGAGAGTTTTTCCATCTCCGCCTCAAGACGCTCGTAAACATCCGGTGTCATTGCCTCCGGCGTCATGACCGCGAGGCCGGAATGCAGGCGCATGGATTCCCGGTCCAGCGCCGACATCTGGCCGGTGCCATAGGGATGCGGTAATTGCTCGACTTCCGTCCGGATCTCGTTCAACTGGAAAAGGACAGAGCGCGGGTTGAGCGGATCGAGCGCCAGAAGATCGGTCACCGTCAGGCGAGCGGTGTTCACATTGTAGCGGCGGCGGTGGGTCATCACGCTGTCGCCGATCTCCAGCAGCATATCCAGCGCGCCGTCCGGTGCGTCGGGCCCGGACATGTGACCTAGCAGACGCGTCATGTGCAGGCCGCGTTCGAGATAGCGACCAATGGACAGGAAGCGCCAGCCGGTGAAGCGATACATGTTTTCGTGCACGAGACCGGCAAAGCCCGCCAGCTTGCGCAGGAGCACCGTCATCGCATGGGCGGCATCGTCGCCGTGCTGAACGCCCTCATGGAAGCGGCGCGCTGTCTTTGCCAGATCGTTCAGCGCCAGCCAGCCATCGGGCGAGAAGCGATCACGGATATTGCTGGCAGAATAGATCGCGCTGTCGATGTTGCGAATGAGCGGCAGCGGCACCGCCTTCACCATGTCGATATCGACGCCTTTGAGATAGCGCGAAACATCGGCCAACAGCGGCTGTGCGGGATCGGCGCTTTCGGCATAGCGCATATGCCACGAACGAAGGATGCGCAGCGCCCCTTCCGCCCGCTCGATATAGCGGCCAAGCCAGAACAGATTGTCGGCGGCGCGGCTTGGCAGGCTTCCCGGCATGTTGCGGGAGAAACTTTCTTCCGGCGGCAGGAGCGATGGCTTTTCGACCGGCTTGTCGGAGACGATCCAGACGTCTGCAGCGGTTCCGCCAGCCTGCATGGCAATCGCGGCCACATCGTCGCCAGAGCCAATGCGAGCAAAGCCACCCGGCATGATCTGCCAGCCATTTTCGGTGCGCGCTGCAAAGACGCGCAAGGACATGGGACGAGGCATCAGCCTGCCGTTGACATAGGCCGGTGTCGTGGAAAGCGTCACCGCTTCCTGACCCACCAGCTTGCCGCCTGCGGCATTCAGCCAGTCTTCAACAGATTGCTTGCCGCCCTTGCGGGTCGCCCCCAGAACCGACTGGTTGTTGTCGTCAAAGAAGGGTGCACGGGAATAGGCGGGTCCGATCACCATCTTCTCGATATTTTCCGCCACGTGCTGGCGCTCGCTCTTCTGGCCGCACCACCAGGTGGCGATGGAGGGCAGCTTGAGCTCTTCGCCCAGCAGATGGCGGCAGATGGTTGGCGTGAATGCGAGAAGTGCGCGCGTTTCCAGGATACCCGAGCCGAGCCCGTTGACGATTGTCACGGAGCCGGAGCGCAGTGCTTCCACCATTCCCGGCGTGCCGATGTGTGAATTCTGGTTCAGCTCCAGCGGATCGGCGTAAGGCGCGTCGAGACGGCGCCAGAGAACGCTGACAGGCTTCAGGCCTGCGACGGTGCGCACCATGACCCTGTTGTTGACGACGGTGAGATCCTCGCCCTCCAGCAGCATGAAGCCAAGATAGCGGGCGATATAGGCATGTTCGAAATAGGTTTCGTTGGCCGGGCCGGGTGTCAGAACGGCGATCCTGTCATCCGGATAGCGTTTCTGTGCCTGCAACGCATCGCGAAACGCTCCGAAGAAGGAGGCAAGCCGATGGACATGGCTTTCGCCATAGATATCGGAGAAGGCGCGGGTGGTGGCCACGCGGTTTTCCAGCGCGAAGCCAGCGCCAGACGGAGCTTGCGTGCGATCTGCCAGAACCCACCAGTTACCGTCCGGTCCGCGGCCGATCTCGAATGAGCAGAAATGCAGATGATAGCCGCTGGATGGCTTGATACCGACCAGAGGTCTCAGAAACTCGGGGTTTGAAGCAATCAGCGCCGGTGGCAGAATGCCTTCGCGCACCAGCCGGTTTTCGCCATAGATATCGGAAACGATCTTCTCCAGCAGGTCCGCGCGCTGGATCAGGCCTTCCGAGACCTTCTCCCACTCCTTGCCATCGATCACGACCGGCACATGCGAGATTGGCCACGCGCGCTCTGCACTTCCCTGTCCGGCATAGGAGCGATAGAAGACGCCCGCATCGCGCAGGTAGCGATCCGCGCGGGCAAAGCGTTCGTGCAATTCGCCTTCCGACATGCAGCTGAGCGAGGAAATCAGGTTTTGCCAGACCGGGCGGATCTGGCCGTCCCTGTCCAGCATTTCGTCAGATACGCCCGGCAAGGCCTGGTAGCCGAGGATGGGATCTCCTTCCACCGCCTCGGCTGCATAGTCCAGCTCTGTTACCGGGATCACTGACAATTCACACTCCTATCGGCCGACGCAGATCAAGCGTCAGCGGGAATTCGGCGGAGGGCAGCTCTGCCATCAACGTATAGCGGCCAGCCGTATGCCCCCAAGGTTCGAATCGCGCAAGCCTTCTTGCTTCCGCTTCGTTGCCATTCACCGGGAATGTCTCGTAATTGCGACCTCCGGGATGAGCGACATGGTAGACGCAGCCACCGATTGAGCGGTTCGACCATGTATCATAGATGTCGAAAGTGAGCGGCGAATTAACGGGCAGGACCGGGTGCAGGCCCGATGCCGGTTGCCATGCCTTGAAGCGGACACCGGCTACGGCGACCCCGGACGCACCTGTCGACGCAAGCGGGACATTGCGGCCATTGCATGCCACGCGGTAGCGCGATGGATTGCTGGTCTCCAGCCGGACCTGAAGACGCTCGACCGAGGAATCGACGTAACGCACGGTACCGCCGATCGCGCCCTGTTCGCCCATGACATGCCATGGCTCCAGCGCCTGCCGGATTTCCAGTTTCGCGCCCTCATATTCCACTTCGCCGAAGAAGGGGAATCGGAATTCCAGCTGGGCGGTGAACCATTCGGGACGCAGATCGAAACCGTTGTCACGAAGATCGGCGATAACGTCCATGAAATCTGCCCAGACGAAGTGCGGCAGCATGAAACGGTCGGCAAGCGCCGTTCCCCAGCGGACGAAGGACCCCTGTGCCGGGTTCTTCCAGAAACGCGCAATCAATGCCCGCACCAGCAATTGCTGAGCCAAAGACATGCGTGCGTTCGGCGGCATTTCGAAACCGCGGAACTCGACCAGGCCCAGGCGTCCTGTCGGGCCATCTGGGGAGAACAGCTTGTCGATGCAGATTTCCGAACGATGGGTATTGCCGGTGACATCCGTCAGGAGATTGCGGAACAGGCGGTCCACCAGCCAGGGCAGGGGCGGCACACCCTGGCCGGGCGCCGGCACCTGCGCCAGCGCGATTTCCAGCTCGTAGAGGCTGTCGTGGCGAGCTTCGTCGATGCGTGGGGCCTGACTGGTCGGGCCGATGAACAGGCCCGAGAAGAGGTAGGAGAGGGAGGGGTGCCGCTGCCAGTGGAGCACTAGGCTCTTCAAAAGGTCCGGCCTGCGCAGGAAGGGGCTGTCATTCGGATTTGCGCCGCCGACGACCACATGATTACCACCGCCGGTGCCGGTGTGGCGGCCATCGATCATGAACTTGTCCGCACCCAGACGGCTCAGTCGGGCTTCTTCGTAGATGGCGGTGGTGATCTCCACGCATTCCTTCCAGTTGGACGCTGGATGGATGTTGACCTCGATGACGCCCGGATCTGGCGCAACGCGGATGACATTCAGCCGCTCATCATGCGGTGGCGTATAGCCCTCGATATGAACCGGCAGATTGAGCGCCCTCGCAGCACGTTCCGCCGAGGCGACGAGATCGAGATATTCCTCCAGCGCGGCGGTCGGTGGCATGAAGACGCAGACCCGTCCATCGCGCACTTCCACGGAGATGGCAGTGCGCACGCGCCCGCCGATTTCCTCGTAGGATTGGCCGAGCTGGGTCTGCTGCGCAATATCGGGCCGCAGCGAATGCTCCGGCATGACGCGACCCTTCTCCGTCGAGAAGTCCGGAAGAGGCGGACGCTCGACGCTTGGATCGACCGGATTGATGTAGGGATACCAGGACGGCGCAATATAGGGCAGCGAGTTCAGCGGCAGGCGGAAACCGACAGGGCTGTCGCCCGGAATGAGATAAAGCCGCCCGCGGCGTGTGCGCCATTTTTCGCTGACCCAGCTGCGGCCAGAAGCGCGCGTCTGCCAGGCCTGAACCGGCAAGACATAACCAGCCGGACTTGTCAGTCCCTGGGAGAAGACCTTGGCGATGCGGTTTCTTTCTTCCGGGTCTTTGAGTTTGGAATTAGCCGGATCGACATTGTCGGGCAGGTTCGCTTCCTTGATGATCCATTCCGCCGGATCTTCATAGGCAGGCGCCACATTCTCCGTCGAAAGGTCCAGCTCCAGCGCAATCGCCTGAAGAAGCTTGGCCGCGTCTTCGTGGGTTACCTCGTGATCGCGCTTCTCGATGGCGATCAGATCCGGGTCTGACCAGATGGGCAGTCCGTCCTTGCGCCAGTAAAGCGAGAAGGTCCAGCGCGGCAGGCTTTCGCCCGGATACCATTTTCCCTGACCGTAATGCAGAAATCCACCGGGGGCGAAGCGCTCGCGCAGCTTGCGGATCAGCACATCGGCACGGTCGCGCTTAGTGGGGCCAACGGCTGCGGTGTTCCACTCCTCTGACTGGAAGTCATCGATGGACACGAAGGTCGGTTCGCCGCCCATGGTGAGGCGCACATCCTGCGCCTTGAGCACGGCGTCGACCTGTTCGCCCAGTGCATTCAGCGCATCCCAGCTTTCATCGGAAAACGGCTTGGTGATCCGCGGGTGTTCGGCAACGCGCGAGACCTTCATGTCAAAGTCGAAGCTGGTTTCCGCCTCGCCGTAATAGCCGCCCGAAATTGGGGCTGCGTTCTTATAGTGTGGCGTGGCGGCCAACGGAATATGGCTTTCGCCTGTCAGCAGGCCCGAGGTCGGGTCCAGACCCACCCAACCGGCGCCGGGAAGATAAACCTCCGCCCAGGCATGCAGATCGGTGAAATCCACCTCAGTGCCGGAGGGGCCATCAAGGGCTTTGAGGTCTGGCGTCAACTGGATGAGGTAGCCGGAAACGAAGCGTGCCGCCAAACCCAGATGGCGTAGAATCTGCACCAGAAGCCAGCTCGTATCACGGCAGGATCCCTTTGCGCGCTCCAGCGTTTCCTCAGGCGTCTGCACGCCGGGTTCCATGCGAACGATATAGCCGATTTCGCGCTGCAGGCGGGCGTTCAGCCCCACCACCATGTCAACGGTCGGCTGTTCAGGGCTCTTGTCGATCGTCTCCAGGAACTTTGTCAGGAGAGGGCCGGTCGGCTCCGGCTTTCGATAGATCGAAAGATCCTCGGCCAGATTTTCGGGGTAGTCGAAGGGCCACTTCGTCGCTTCCTCTTCGACAAAGAAGTCGAAGGGGTTGTAGACCGTCATGTCGGCGATCAGGTCGACTTCGATCTTGAATTCCGTCACGGGGTCCGGAAACACGAAGCGAGCGAGATAATTTCCGTAAGGGTCTTGCTGCAGGTTTACGAAGTGATTTTCGGGGGTCACCTTCAGCGAATGGCTGAGAACGCGCGTTCGGGAATGGGCTGCGGGCTTCAGGCGGATGATCTGCGGTCCCAATCGAACCGGCTTGTCATACATATAATGCGTAAGATGGTAGATGCTGGCTTTGATGGACATGAAACTCCTTGCCGGGCCGCAAACAGATACCCGTCACCGAACTGCGGGTTCAAGTTTGTGCAATGCAGGAGAATAAAGCAAGGTGTTTCAAGTTGCCGACAGGCGCGCGCAGCTCGTCACAACAGTAGAGACAAGCCATGCGCTGCAAATCGCCGTGAGCTCATCTTGCAGGCGAAAGATTTTCCATTCGCCTTGTTTTGCCGAATGCCCAAATATAATTCGCGCTGCAAAAGCCTTGGGCGGGATGCTGCATTCAGAGTCGTGTCGCGTCTGCTGCAAAAGGAATGAGCTACGAAATTGCTTAATTTCGCAGCTCATGATTAAAAATTAGACGATTTAGCCTTTTCAGTAGGCAGATCAATCAGGACGGCTTGCCTGCTGAAGGAGCAGAGTCCTTGATTGCCTCGGCATGATACCAGCCGCCACCGAAAGCCAGATCGCAAAGAGCGGGGTTGGCTTCCACAGCCTTCTTCTCGATCCGCGCCATGAAATCGCGGCGGCCTCTGAGGCCTCCAACCGGAAACTGAATGATCTGTGCGGTATGCTCGGGGCTTGCTGTTGTCATGGTCTTATCCTTGGTGCATTTTTCCGTCCGGATATGCTTTTGCCTATTTTTTATGCTTGATGCTTTAATTTGCACCATTTTGGGTGCGCTTATTTTGTTCAGAATGCATTATTTTTGCGCAAAACGCAAGTGGCAATCTGGCTGTATGCGGCCGCGCTTCTGTAATTTCGCGCCTGCCTCCATTTCATAACGACATAGGATCGGAGGAGTTCCGTTTGCCCTCATTCCGGGGGCCTCGCAGGGTGCAGCCCTTGTTCGCTGCAGCGAATCGCAGGACGCGACTCAAACTGGCACGGCTTATGCATTGCTATGGGCAGTCCTGGCGGTGCGCCCATGAAGGGAAGCGCGAAACAGGATGTGCTCACAACGCGCAGCATAAGAAACGAGAGATCACTATGACGAAATACAAGCTCGAGTACATTTGGCTGGATGGTTACAAGCCGGTGGCAAACCTTCGCGGTAAGACCCAGATCAAGGAATTCGATACATTCCCGACGCTTGAGCAGCTGCCGCTTTGGGGCTTCGATGGCTCTTCGACGATGCAGGCCGAAGGTCATAGCTCCGATTGCGTTCTGAAGCCGGTTGCGATCTATCCCGATCCGGCCCGTACGAACGGCGCTCTCGTTATGTGCGAAGTCATGATGCCGGATGGCGTCACGCCGCATCCGTCGAACAGCCGCGCAACGATCCTGGACGACGATGGCGCCTGGTTCGGTTTCGAGCAGGAATACTTCTTCTACGAAAACGGCCGTCCGCTCGGCTTCCCTGAGCAGGGTTATCCAGCTCCGCAGGGTCCTTACTACACGGGCGTCGGCTACAAGAACGTTGGTTCCGTTGCCCGCGAGATCGTCGAAGAGCATCTCGACCTCTGCCTCGCTGCCGGCATCAACCACGAAGGCATCAATGCCGAAGTGGCCAAGGGCCAGTGGGAATTCCAGGTATTCGGCAAGGGCTCCAAGAAGGCTGCCGACCAGATCTGGGTTGCACGCTACCTGCTGCTTCGTCTCTGCGAAAAGTATGGCATCGACGTCGAATTCCACTGCAAGCCGCTCGGCGATACGGACTGGAACGGCTCGGGCATGCACTGCAACTTCTCCACGACCTACATGCGTGAAGTTGGCGGCAAGGAATATTTCGAAGCGCTCATGGCAGCCTTTGCCAAGAACTGGAAAGAGCACATCGACGTTTACGGCCCGGACAACCACCTGCGTCTGACCGGCAAGCACGAAACGGCTCCGTGGAACAAGTTCTCCTACGGCGTTGCCGACCGTGGCGCCTCCATCCGCGTTCCGCATTCCTTCGTCAACAACGGCTACAAGGGTTACCTGGAAGACCGTCGTCCGAATTCACAGGGTTGCCCGTACCAGATCGCTTCGCGCGTTCTGGCAACGATCGCAGAAGTCCCGACGGCTGCTTCGGCTGCTGCCTGAGCCTATCGGCCCTGATCATAGCGAAATGGCGTCGGGTCATCCCGGCGCCGTTTTCGTTTTCTCAGTATTGATTTTTGCAGGTTTTAGACCTCGCCCACGGCTTCGCGGCGGCGGCGATCCAGTTCTTCGGAGTATCGCCGCAATGTGTGCGCTTCGCTGAGCTGGCCGATGACGCGCCGGTCGATGAGATTGTTGATAACCGGCAGAGCCTCCGCATGGGCCTGATCGAAGATTTCAGCCGCCTGCTTCGCGTTCATGTTCGGCAACAGGAAGTCGTTCTCGAACTGGAGAAAATCCTTGACCTCGGTCCGTGGCTTCGTGCTTTCGACCTCCTCGGCGTAAACCTCCGGTATCGATACAATGCCGGCATAGCGGTCGTTATCATCCAGCAGAATGGCGCGTTTGGCTGAGCCGAGCGGAAAAGCTTCCCGGAATTCTGCCAAGGACACACCCAGCTTCGCGCATTTCACATCGGAACGCATAAGCTTGTCGACGGTCAGGTTGCGGATCCAGCCGACATCATGGGCCGAGCGGATGCTTTCCCCCCGCAGGTGGAAACGCCATGTCGCGAATGAGTAGCCGAATGTATTTCGCACGACGAGCGATGAGGTGATAACGGCCGCCAGAACGAGGGCCGTGATGGGAAAGTCTGCCGTGATTTCCAGCGCCAGGAAGGTCATGGTCAGCGGGCCGCCGATGATTGCAACGGCCAGCGCACTCATTCCCACCACCGCCAGCACGGTCGGCGTCAGGGAACCGGTCGTGATGAAGTCAGCAGGCATGGCAAATATCTTGCCAAGCAATGCGCCCATGAAGAGCGATGCGAAGAACAGGCCACCACGGAAGCCGGACCCGATCGACACCGCCGAGGCGACCGATTTGAGCAGGAAGAGGCCAATAAGCACCTGCACCGGGGCCTGGCTATCCAGATTGATGTGAAGCGCGCCATGTCCGGCGGAAAGAACCTGCGGCGTTATCATGGCCATCAGCCCGATCAGGATTCCTCCAAGCGCCGGTCGCAGGTAGGGAGGAAGCGAACTCTTGCGCGCCGTTTCCTCAATGAAGGCGACGCCCTGCATGATCAGGATACCGACGCCTGCGCAGATTGCGCCGAGCGCAATGGCCGGGATGTAATCCGCTGGCGTGATCGTCCCGATTTCACCGACTTCGATCAAAAAGCTGTCGCCGGAAAACCCGCGCGCCACGAAGGTTGCCACGATGGCCGAGACGACGACAGGCGCCAGGGCGACCATGCTGTAGGTGCCGATGATGAGCTCGAACGCATAGAAGGCGCCGGTGAGCGGTGCATTGAAGGCGGCGGCGATGGCGCCGGCGGCACCGCAACCAACGAGGACGCGCATGTCTTCCCGCCGCAATTTGAGCTTGGAGCCGAGCTTCGATGCGAGACCGGCGGAGAGCTGGGTGTAGCCGGCTTCCAGTCCGACAGAGGCTCCGAAGCCGTTGGAGATCAGGTTCTGCACCGCGACGATCACGCTGTCGGTCAGCGAGATGCGCCCGCCATAGAGCGCGTTGGCCTCGATGGGGTCAACCATTGCGCGCTTTCGCCGTCGCGACAGGATGAACAGGACGCAGCCAAGGACAATGCCGCCGACAATGGGCGCGCACAGGACGATGAGTTTGTTTTCGATCTCCGAGGCGCTCAGCCACTCGCTCATTTCGATGCCGAAGATCAGGCTGTGCAATGCCTTGGAAATCCAGCTCATGCCGCTGACCGCACAGCCTGCGCCGATGCCGATCAGAATGCCGGAAAAGATCAGTCCGATCTCGGAGCCGCGCGTGAAGGCCTTCCTTTTCAGGAGCTTGCCCCAGGTTTGGCCAAACTTGAATATCGCTCCGGGAGCCAGCGTCTGCATCGAGCCTGCAGCCTTCCTGTTCATGATTTTACATCAGCGCCAAACAGCGCCTATGCCTTGGGCCTCTCTACCCGGCAATTGGAGCCAAGGCGTCAAGTGTCAAGCGCGGTCAGTGCAAGCTGTGGGCGCTTATAGGAGTGGGAAAGCGACGATTTCATGAACGCGCGGTTCAGAAGCTGTTCAGTTTTCACTTCCTAATCTCCTCACTATCGAAACTGAGGTGACGATCATGAAGTCTATGTTTTTGGCTGCCGCAATCCTTGCTGCCGGCGCGGTTGCCGCCGAAGCGCAACCCATGCCCGTCGCACCAAAAGTCGTTCCGGCGAATGGTGCAGCATCTGGCTTGATTGAGAAGGTCGACTGGGCCTGCGGGCGCGGCTGGAGATTGAACCGCTGGGGTGAGTGCGTACCGCGCCGCCCACCGCCACCGCCGCGCTATCACCGCCCGCCGCCGCCACCGCCGGGCTGGGGTTGGGGCCCGCCGCCGCGCCATCATCACCATCACGGTGGGTGGGATCGCCGCTGGGGTGGTCCGCCGCGCTGGTAAAGTCCAACGCGAGCCGGGTGCAGGATCTGCTGCCCGGCTCCAGGGCCTGATATCAGCTCGTAATGCGCGATGAACTGATGATTTTCATGAAGAGCGCGCTCATGGCCTGGGATATGCCTTCCGACGGGCTGACTTCAAAGAAATAGCCGGAAGACGCGCAGCTCTGCATGCGTGAAGCGATCTCTGCCTGGAACGGGCTGATCCAGTCATTGTACCACTGGTTGGTCGGCAAAGGCAGATAGGTGGTATAGAGAACGGCGACCTTATAGCCCTGGTCCTTCAACGCCTGGCAGGCATCGGGATTGATGGGTTCCTGGCAACGTCCACCCGTCAGCTTCTTGGTGCAGCCAACAGGCTTGTAGCTGTCGTTGACGCCATCCGAGACAAAGAAGACGATTTTCTCCGGCGATGTCGAGGTGGCACCAGTGCCCGCCGGGCCGATGACTTTCGCGATGTTCTGCATCGCAAGGGTGAAATCCGTCTGCTGGTCGTTATTATAGCCCTGATAGGGGATCGACATCAGATCTATCATGCTGGCCTTGTTCTTGGCCGTCTTGAGATCCGAGGTCAGGTTCGCCACTTCCATCAGCTTCGTATCTTCCGCCTTCTGGCCGAAAGTATAGACCGCCATACGGAACTGATTGGACACCTTGCGCGCGCTCGTTGCCGTGTCCATCAAGGCGGCCGTTGCCTGCGCAACGACGTTGATGCGCGTCGTGACACCCAGTTGCTTGGCAAGATTGTAATAGCTGTTCGGGTCTTCGACGCCATTGTTGACGATATGGCAAGCGAAGGCGCATTTATCGCCCGTATTAGCCACCATGGTGGAGATGTCGGATGGCGTGGCCGCCACGCCCATGGAAGGCGTGTTGTCCAGCAACAGATAGAAATCGCGGTAGGTCGCCGTCTTATAGGCAGCGGTTGCCGTTCCGCTGATGGTGATCTTGTTTTGGCCGAGTGCCATCAGCAATGACGTCGGTACCTCTGCGGAATAGGTGATCTTTGACGTCAGGTCGACCCCTGATCGCGAGACAGTCGCAGACACATTCGTCAGTGTGTAGGGTCTGTTGCCCGTTATTTCGCCACTGAACAGGTTCTTGGCGTCGGTTTCCGCATCAAGGATTTCGCCATCACCGGTCATCGACATGGCTTTCTTGTAGCCGGCCGAGTTATCCGAGATTGCCGCCAGCGCCGCAGCGTCAGCGGCAGACTGAAGCTCGTTCTTGGCAGCCAGTGCATTGGCAAAGTCGACGCTCAAACCGGCAACGGCGGCAAGTGGAACCATGAGGAGCGCGCTCATGATCCCAAAATTTCCGCTGCGATCTTTCAGAATGCTTCGCATGGTTCTGTCTCAGGTTTCGGCAGTTCCCTCCGGTATTATGGTGCTGCAGTATAAATTTCATGAATCTAATGTTGTTCGACCTGATCGGAAACATCCATTGGTAATAATGGATGAATGGATAATGTTAATTTTGTTGCATCTCTCTGACGTAACGTAATTTTTGCTCAGGTTGCGCTTGGATTATTCTTTCGGTTGTGATTGTACACGCAAGGCGGGTAGGTGAGCGCTTCCCATTGATAAGGAAGGGTCATGCTCAAGAGTTGAGCCATGCAGTAACCGGCCGCTTCATGAATATGGTTGCTCAGCTTCAGGTCGGTAACGCGAGATGCTCAACAGTTGCCCTATGATGCCACCGACGGCAGTGCAGTTCATGCGCGTCTGAGGGATGGACGAAGGACAGCCACCCTTGTGCTCGGCGCCTGTGGACGCGGCTGTTCACTGCGACCAGAGGTGAGCGATGAGCCTGGACTATTTGACTCGTGCGGTGAAGATGGGTCAGCGCAGCCGTCGGCGGATGCGCAAGCATGGCCAGAACATGAAGGGCGACAGGCTCTGGAGCCGGGAGGAGGAGGCGGTCCTCATTGCTCATCAAGGCGAGTACGATCTGATAAGCAAGCTTCTGCCGCACCGTTCGCGCGCCGCGATTGCCAGTCGCTGCCAGTTGCTGGGGCTTCGCCGGAAGATCCATGTCTGGACCGCCGCAGAGCTTGCAAAGCTGCGTCGGCTTTATCCCGTTGCCAGCGTCCAGGAAATCGAAGAGGCCTTTCCGCACTCCAGCTGGACGAATATCTGCCAGGTGGCGCGCTATCACGGATTTTGTCGCGCGGTCCGGTCAACCTACAAAAGCACAGGTCATCCCGCACTTGATGACGTGCGACAGCGTTGCCTGGAAATTCGCTGGACAATGAAGGATCTCGACAAGGCGGCTCGCACAGGTTGCTATTTTCAGCGCGCCGGATGGATCGGCAAGAAGATAAACTACCGGGCACTCGGGCGTGCCATAGAGGCCTTGGACGGCGTTATTGAATGCCGATGGAAAGAATAGCCTTGGCCCTCCGCCCTGCCCATGTTCACGGGGGCGAACAAAATTTCGTGCCCTAAAACCAAAAGGCCTTCAGATCGCTCTGAAGGCCTTTTTGAATGGGAATGGTGGGCGTGACAAGGATCGAACTTGTGACCCCTACGATGTCAACGTAGTGCTCTCCCGCTGAGCTACACGCCCTTCCGTGGCGGCGGATAGACCATAAAAGCGGCCGACCCGTCAACCGCTTTTTTGCATCTTCGTGACGTTTTTTTGAAGCGTCAGAAAGAAGCCCGGAAAACCGGGGTCAAGCGGCCAGAAGCTTGTTCACTTCGTCCACAAGGTCACGCAGGTGGAAGGGCTTGGAAAGCACCTTGGCGTCCTTCGGAGCCTTCGAATCGGAGTTCAGGGCAACGGCGGCGAAGCCGGTGATGAACATGACCTTGAGATCCGGGTCGAGTTCGGTGGCGCGACGCGCCAGCTCGATACCATCCATCTCAGGCATCACGATATCGGTCAGAAGCAGGGAGAACGGCTCCTCGCGCAGGCGGTCATAGGCGCTTGCTCCATTGTCGAAGGAGGTCACCTTGTAACCGGCCTTTTCCAGCGCCTTGACCAGGAAGCGGCGCATATCATTGTCATCTTCGGCGAGAAGGATCTTTTGCATCATCAGGACCGTTAATGGGTTTCTCTTGAATTAGGGCTTTGACGGTAGCTTTTCGCCAGTAAAAAACCGGTGAACGATAACCGTCAGATGCCTTCTTTATGGATTTACATAGTATGGACTTCGCAGCAGGCAACTGGCAACATGTCACCTTGAGTTGTTCACTACATGGTAAAGAACGAATGCAATGGGCTGATGGTCGGCTAGAACCCTTTGAAGTGCGGGAGCCTGAGCAGCAAACCATTCCCTTTGTCTTCAATTCTCCCCATAGCGGCCGGTTTTATCCACCGGAATTTCTGGCGGCGTCCCGGCTTGATTCCTTGAGTATCCGCAGATCCGAGGACCACTTTGTAGACGAGTTGTTCTCGGATGCGCCCCAACTCGGTGCGCCACTGCTGGTTGCCCACTTTCCACGCGCCTATCTGGATGTCAACCGCGAGCCTTACGAGCTTGACCCGCGCATGTTCGAGGATGCTCTGCCATCCTACGCCAATATCGGCTCCATGCGCGTTGCAGGTGGGTTGGGTACGGTTCCACGGATCGTTGCGGAGAACATGGAGATCTATGCGCGACGCATGCCGGTTGCGGATGCGCTGTCGCGCATCGAGGCGCTCTACAAGCCCTACCATGCGTGCCTGAGGCGCCTGATTGCTCGCACTCACGCCCGTTTCGGCTTTTCCGTCCTGATCGACTGCCATTCCATGCCGGGCAATATCCGCATTGCGGGCTCGGATACGCGGCCCGATTTCATCATTGGAGATCGCTACGGCACCAGTGCCTCCGCCGAACTGTCGCGTGCGGCCTTGCATATCCTGGAGGATCTCGGCTTCAACGCCGTTCGCAACAAGCCCTATGCGGGCGGCTTCATTACCGAACACTACGGCCGCCCGGTCCGTGGGCTTCATGCCCTGCAGATCGAGATCAACCGGTCTCTCTATGTGGATGAGGCAACGCTGGAAAAACGCGCGGATTTCGAGGTGGTCGCTGCGGCACTGTCGCTGTTCATGCGGCAGATGATCGATTTTGCGGACGAATTTTCGATCGAATCGACGCTCGCGGCAGAGTAGTTTTCGTTTCCCTTTTTTATCATTCCTGCCCCGACGCTTGCGTGCGGGCAAAAAAAACCGCGCCTCACGGACGCGGCTAAGTCTAGGGAGGAAACACCCAAGGAGGGTATTTACAATCTTTCGACTGCAAAAATCACATTAATGACACATTGCCCAAATGTCAAGCATTCCTTTTTGGTGATCAAACTTAAGGCAGATGCATGTTGTGCCGTTAATTCGATGCGGTTGTGCTTGCTCCTGTCGGCCTTTCGACTAGAAAGGAGGACAAATTTTCGACCGGGGGAAACATGCTGCCAGATCGCGCCTTCTTCGATAGCCTAGCCGATGCCGCGCGCAGCCAGACGCTGCCTCGTTTCAGGGTCGGGACTGCGGTCACCAACAAACTGCATGGGGGTTTCGATCCGGTGACCGAAGCCGACCAGGCGGCGGAACTCGCCATCCGGGAACTCATCATCAATTCCTTTCCCGACCATGGCATTCTGGGCGAAGAGCACGAATCGATCGGGCTTGATCGCGAGCATATCTGGGTGATCGATCCGATCGATGGAACTCGTGCTTTCATTTCAGGCGTTCCCGTCTGGGGTACGCTGATAGGCTTGCGTTCCGGCGGACGAGCCGTGATGGGACTGGTTGACCAGCCTTTCACCGGCGAGCGCTATTTTGCCGATGGGTCTGCAAGCTGGTATTCCGGCCCGGATGGTGCGCATCGTATCCAGGTGCGCGATTGTGGAGATATCTCCAACGCCATTCTGTTCACCACATCGCCGCACATCTTCTCGACCGCTGAGCGCAGCCAGTACGACCGCGTCGAGAGCAAGGTTCGCCTCTTCCGCTACGGCACGGATTGCTATGCCTATGCGCTTCTGGCGGCGGGGCATGTGGATCTTGTCGTCGAAAATGGCCTGAAGCCATATGATGTCGGTGCACTCATTCCGCTGATCGAGCAGGCGGGCGGCATCATCACCACCTGGGATGGGGGTCGTCCGGAAGATGGCGGCAGCATCATCGCAGCCGGCAGTCGTGCGGTCTATGAGCAGGCCATGGACCTGCTGGCCGGGCGTTGACGATCACGCTCAGGCGGCTGTCTCGGAGAGATCCACCAGCGGTTCCGTGCCGGGCATGAAGGCCTGAATCGCGGCCAGCGCCTGGGCACGATAGATATCGCGTTCCTGAAAGATCTCGTGCCGGGCGCCGGTGATGGTAATGAGTTGTCCGGCCCGGAAGTTTCGCGACAGCCGTTCCTGATAGATGTAGGGCACGATACCATCCAGCATGGGTGCCAGAATGAGCGTCGGGATTGTTATCCGTGTCAGATGCGATTGTTCGTTGACCATGGAGCCCGCCATCAGGCTTTCGTGCAGCCATCGTGCCGTGGGCGCCCCGATGGTGAGGTCTGGCCTCGCCGCGACGATCGCCGCATTCCGGTTGAAGCGAACTTCATCCGATGTCAGCGGGTTATTGGCAAAGGGGCGATGACCTTGGTCCTTGCCCATCGAGACTGAGCCCAGCCCCACTCTGGATAATGTCGAGGTGAGGGGCCGCAGCCATTTTTCCGGCAAGGCCTGTCCGCCCAATCCGACGAAAGGTGCGGCGAGCGCCATGCGGTCGATCCGGTTGTTGAGGCGCGGCGCGGATGCCAGAGCAATCAGGGCTCCGGTCGAATGGGCAATCAGAAAGAAGGGCAGACGGGCATCCGGCAGCACGATGGTTTGCAGGAAGATTTCCAGATCGTGCTGATAATCCATGAAGCGGCGGACATAGCCTTTGCGTGCATCTTTCAACAGGCGCTCAGAGCCGCCCTGTCCGCGTAGATCGAAGGTCGCGACCCAGAGCCCCATGGCATTGAGATCGCGAATGGTCTCGAAATATTTCTCGATGAATTCATTGCGTCCTTGCAGCAGGACCACCGTGCCCTTGGCGGGAGAGATGGCTGACCGGAACAAGGCATAACGGAGGCGTGTGCCGCGAAAGCCCTCGAAATAGCCAGCCGTGCAATTGTCCGGGACCGGATTATCCGGCGTGGAGAAGAGAATGTCCGATCGGGAGACCTGAGCTTCGTCCATGGTGCCGCCTTGCTCTTTTTTGTCAGGGATAGGGGGTGCTGGCCGCAAGGTCAAAGAAAAAAGCCGGAACCGGTCGAGCCAGTTCCGGCGAGGGGGAATGACTGAAGAGAAGGGACGTGGCTTCAGTCGCCGGAGGCAGACCCATCCGGTTCGAGAGAAGAAATAGCCGGATCAATCTGAACAGGCCGGGAATGCCCCGTTCACCTGGAGTTCAGGCTTTCGCCAATGTCAACTTTGCGGAAATTTCGAGAAAATTCGGAAAGGTCTTGAACGGGCAAAATTGGCTCACCATCTCAAGGTCACGGACGCCGCAAGGGTTCGTAATAACGGGGAAGCGTCGCCAGAATGGGTCGTTTCCCTTGCTTTGATTTTCGCAAACGTCGCTTCAAGGAGGACACTATGCGTCACGTTGATTTTTCGCCGCTCTATCGCTCTACCGTTGGCTTTGACCGTCTCTTTTCGATGCTGGACAGCGTTGGCCAACCGGAGCAGGCACCCAGCTATCCCCCCTACAATATCGAGCGGACGGGTGAAAACACCTATCGCATCACGATGGCCGTTGCCGGTTTCGACGAAAAGGAACTCAGCATCGAGGCTCATGCACACGTGCTGACGGTCAAGGGTGAGAAGTCTGAGGACGAGGCAGCCAACAAGACCGAATTCCTGTATCGCGGCATAGCCAAGCGCGCCTTCGAGCGCCGCTTCCAGCTTGCCGATCACGTGGAGGTTCAGGCCGCTTCCCTGAAGAATGGTCTCCTGCACATCGACCTTCTTCGCAACATTCCCGAGACCTTGAAGCCACGTCGCATCGCGATTGCGGCTGATATTGCCGAAGCGACCAAGACCATCGAGGCTCAGCCTGCGCCAAAGCAGGTCAACTGAGCCTGTAACAGGCAATTGATGAGCGATTGAAACTCGAGGCCCCTGCCGATGATCTCGGCAGGGGCTTTTTGGTGCCTGGACTTTACTGACCCTTGCTCACGCCGGTTTTGTTGCGAGGGCAGCCTCTGCCAACGCTTCACGCTCCGCCTTCTTGGCAGCATAACGCTGGGCGATGACGGCGCAGGCCATCAACTGGATCTGGTGAAACAGCATGAGGGGAAGCACAATGGCACCAATGCTTTGCCCGGCAAAGATGGCGCCTGCCATCGGGACACCGGAAGCAAGGCTCTTCTTCGATCCGCAGAAGGTAATGGTAATCTCGTCTTCCTTGTTGAAACCCAGCAGGCGGCTTCCGAACATCGTGATCATCAGGACGACGATGAGAAGCAGAATGTCGAGGGCGATGACAACACCGATGTCCTGCACCGAAAATGTGCTCCAGAGACCCTCATTCACGGACTCGCTGAACGCCAAGTAGACGACCATGAGGATCGAGCCGCGATCGACCGGCAGGAGAAGCTTCTTCTTTGAACGGATCCACTTGCCGATCCAGGGTTCCAGAACCTGCCCGAGAATGAACGGTGCCAGTAGTTGAAGAACGATTGTTTCCAAGGCGCCGAGGTTGAAGCCGGCGCTACCACCTGTGGTCATCAGCAGGCCGACCAGCAGAGGCGTCAGAAACATACCAAACAGGTTGGAGGCCGAGGCCGAACAAATGGCTGCGGGCACGTTTCCGCCTGCGATCGAGGTAAAGGCGATCGAAGACTGGACCGTCGAAGGGAGGACGCAGACGAAGAGAAGGCCGAGATAGAGCTCCGGCTTCAGGATTGTCTCCGGGATGAATCCAAGCCCCAGTCCCAGCAGCGGGAAGATGCCGAACGTCACGATAAGGATGGTGATATGCAGGCGCCAGTGCAGGATGCCGGCAATCACCACATCGCGCGACAGGCGCGCGCCATGCAGGAAGAACAGCAGCGCGATGGCGCAGTCCGTCGCATAGCCGAAGATCGTCGCGAATTGTCCCTGTGCGGGGAGAAGAGAAGCGATGATGACGGTTGCGACCAGCAGCAGGGTGAAAGTATCTGGCAGAAAACGGCGCATGATCTAGTCCATTCGAAAAACCAGATTTACGGATGAGTGATCATGAAGCAAAATGCAAACACTAACAGTTATCGTAGATCGTGATACGATGTTGAATCTGATCCATCTGGAAAGCTTTGTCTCTCTGCAGGAGAGCGGCAGTTTTACCGCCGCCGCCGATCGGCTTGGTATCGGTCAATCGACCGTCACCCAGCATATTCAGCGGTTGGAGAAAAGCCTGGGCAAACAGCTGATCGATCGAACCACGCATCGCGTTCAACTGACGACCGAAGGTGAGGCACTGCTGAGCTATGCGCGTGCCATGCTGGATCTCAACGGGAAGGTTCATTCCTTGTTTGGCGAAAACCGTTTGCGCGGGCGCTTGCGGCTTGGCGTTTCAGAAGATGTCGTTGCGAGCCGCCTGACGCTGATCCTGGAAGACTTCATCCGGCTTCATCCGCTGGTGGATCTGGAACTGACGGTGGCCCTGAGCTCACCCCTCTATCAGATGCTGGACGTCGGGGAGCTGGATCTCGTGCTGGCAAAACGCCATATTGGTGAAACGCAGGGGCGTCTGCTGTACCGAGAACCTCTCGTCTGGCTCGCGCGCGATCCGGAGCTCATCCGCTTGAAAGAGGGGGAGCCGGTTCCGCTGATCGCTTTTCCGACACCGAGCATTACGCGCAAGATTGCTCAAGACACGCTGGACCGCCACAAGATCCTGTGGCGCATCGTCTGCACCTGCGCCAGCCTGAGCGGACTCACGGCAGCGGCGCGCGCGGGAATGGGCGTTCTGGTGCAGCCGCGCAGCATGGCGCCCGATGGCCTGAAAGAGGTGTCGGGCGGCTGGCTCCCGCCTCTCGATGATGTGGAATTCGTACTCGTTCCCTGTCGTGGGGCGGATGCGGCTCTGGTGGAGGCATTGTCAGCGCTGATTGTCGCGCGTCTCGTCCCGCAGGCGGGGTGAAAAAGAGGTTGCCCGGAAGAGTTTCCGGGCGCCCTTGTTGCCCTCGGAACTTACTTCTCCGGCATCATGGATGAATGGAGATGATCGATCTTCCAGGCTCCGTCCTCGTATCGGTACAGGAAGCTGTAGCGCGCTTTCACATCAGTCTTCGCGCCGGTTTTCGCGTCCGTCAGCGTTACTGTCCAGGTGCCAAGACGCGATGCCGTGTTGCAGTCGATCTCGATTGTCGACGTATCGATCTTGCCGACGGGGCTGCTCTTCAGAAACCCGACGAAATAGTCATTCACCTCTGCAGGGGTTGTCCGAGGCTTATTGGAGACCGTAGCAAGCAGGACAGGTTCCTTGGTGAACAGTGATGTCACCTTGGCGGGGTCTTTTGTGGCCCAGGCATTGTTGAAGTCGGTGAATAGTGCCTCGATCTGGGCTGGTGTCGTGTCGGGGCAAGTGGCGGATTTCGCCTGCGCGACACTCGCTCCAACAATCGATGCTCCCAGAACCAGACTGCCGGCTACAAAGTACTTCTTCATCTATTCCGTCTCCGATGCTCGTTTATTGACATGAAGCATGTGGAGGTTGGTTCCAGTTCAAACAATGATACTTTCAATAACAGGATATTACATTTCTGTTATGCGCATTATTTCTAATATATCGCAATTTTTCATTGTGTAGAATAAGGAAATACATAAGCATAATTCTGTTAAATTTTGGATATAATTGCGGCATACATATGCAGCGAAGGTAGGAGGGAGGCGTCTCCCTCCTGTATCTCCCTTAAGCCTGCTGCAGGATGTCCAGAAAGCGATCCACGTCCTCGGTGGTCGTTGCGAAACTGGTGACAAGGCGAATGAGGGATTCGTCCTTATGAACGGTTGCGGCCACATCTTTCGGGGTCGGCCATTCATAGAACTTCGCGCCCTTGTCCTCTGCCGACTTGGCCGTGGCTCTAGGGATCACCGCGAAAACCTCATTACTTTGAGTTCCCCATGCAAGCCGTGCCGTGTTGGATGCGGCGAGCCCATCGCGCAGTCTGTCGGCCATGCCGTTCGCGTGCCTGGCGAGATCCAGCCAAAGGTCATTATCCAGATAGGCGGCCAGTTGGGCGGAGATGAAACGCGACTTGGAAAAGAGTTGCGCCGCCCGCTTGCGAATGAACGGCATTTCACGTGCCTTGGCAGGATCGAAAAAGACGATGGCTTCGGCGCACCAGCAGCCATTTTTCGTGCCGCCGAATGAGAGAACGTCGACGCCACGTTTCCAGGTCATTTCCGCAGGCGTTGCGTCAAGCGCCACCAGGGCGTTGGCGAAGCGTGCGCCATCCATATGCACACCGATGCCGTTTTCCCGGGCGATTTGCGTGAGCGTTTCGATCTCAGAAAGATCATAGACGGTGCCTTGCTCGGTTGCCTGCGTCAGCGTGACCGAGTTGGCGCGACCGTGGTGTACCGCATCCTGCGGAAAGCGGGCTATCTGCGCCTTCAGGCTTTCGGCATCCATCTTTCCGAGTGGGCCCGCGACTTCGATCATGCGCATCCCGGAGAAAAAGTCCGGAGCGCCGAGCTCATCCTCAATAACATGGGCTTCCGAATGGGCGAATGTCACGCCCCCAGGTCTGGCGAGGCTGGCGAGCGCCAGCGAATTTGCCGCTGTTCCCGTCGCGACATAGAAGACGGCAACGTCTGTCTCAAAGATGTCGCTGAAACGTGCTTCGATCGAACGGTCCAGTTCGCTGGTACCATAGGCGGATGCAAAGCCTGCGGCCTCCTTCGTCAAGCGTTCGCTGATCAGCGGGTGCGCACCCGCCCAGTTGTCGGAGGCAAAGAACATGAAGTGACCTTTCATATGCGTCGGTAAGCGCCGGGAGACGGCGGTGGGAAAATTAGACGGATGCGCCGTTCGATCAAGTGTTCCTCACATACCCTTTGCCGGAACGGAATAGGTCGCAATGAAAATGCGACGAGACATGCCCTGGCCTAATTTTATTTCAGCTGTGCAGCACTCAAGATAACTTTCATGCCGTGATAAGCCCTCTTTTTTCGAGCCTGCGCCTTGCGCCTTGAACAGATGTCTGTCATAAAATGCAGGAACTAGGACAGTCATCCTGTCCTATTTCGGGTCTCGGCACTGGTTGAAACTGTTAACCTTCAAGGGTTGGCCGTTTCAGGCGGTGCCTCTGCGGCGCGTCAAGCGACGCTTTTCTGGTTCAACCCTGATGCGCGTGTGCGCTGACAAGGAGGAAATGATGACGAAGGCTATATCCACCCCCGCTGACGGCAGCGATACGGTGAAAGCGCTCATTCCTGTCCGTTTGTCGCCGTCCGGCCTGCCGCTCGCGCAGGGGCTTTATGATCCGCGTAACGAGCATGATGCCTGCGGCGTCGGCTTTATTGCGCATATGAAGGGTCAGAAGTCGCACCAGATCGTCAAGGACGGTCTGTTCATCCTCGAAAACCTCACCCATCGCGGTGCTGTCGGTGCCGATCCCCTGATGGGTGATGGCGCTGGCATTCTGGTGCAGATCCCGGATCGCTTTTTCCGCGAGGAGATGGCGAAGCAGGGTGTGACCTTGCCGAAGGCTGGCGAATATGCCGTTGGCCACATCTTCATGCCGCGCGACCCGGAGCAGATCGAGCACTTCAAGAAGGTGATGATTGAAGTCGTCGCCGAAGAAGGCCAGCAGTTCCTCGGCTTCCGCGATGTGCCCGTCGACAATTCCTCGCTGTCCAAGGCGCCGGAAATTGCTGCGACAGAACCTTATCACTGTCAGATCTTCATCGGCGCTGGCCGCGATGCCGCGACGAATCATGATTTCGAGCGCAAGCTGTTTTTGCTGCGCAAGGTCATTTCCAACCGCATCTACGACCAGTTCGGCGGTCAGGAAACCGGCTTCTATCCGGTCTCGCTGTCGTCCTCGACGATCGTCTACAAGGGCATGTTCCTGGCCTATCAGGTGGGTGCCTATTACAAGGACCTGAGCGATCCGCGTTTCGAGAGCGCCGTTGCCCTCGTGCACCAGCGTTTCTCCACCAACACCTTCCCGTCGTGGAAGCTGGCGCACCCGTATCGCATGGTCGCCCATAACGGCGAAATCAACACGCTGCGCGGCAATGTCAACTGGATGGCCGCGCGTCAGGCGTCCGTATCCTCGCCTTTCTTTGGCGACGACATCTCCAAGCTGTGGCCAATTTCCTATGAAGGCCAGTCGGATACGGCCTGCTTTGATAACGCCCTCGAATTCCTGGTGCGTGGCGGCTATTCCATGGCGCATGCGGTGATGATGCTCATCCCGGAAGCCTGGGCCGGCAACCAGTCCATGAGCCCTGAGCGCAAGGCGTTTTACGAATATCACGCAGCTCTCATGGAGCCGTGGGATGGTCCGGCTGCCGTTGCCTTTACCGATGGCAAGCAGATCGGCGCGACGCTCGACCGCAACGGCCTGCGTCCGGCGCGTTACGTCGTGACCTCGGACGACCGTATCATCATGGCTTCCGAAGCGGGCGTTCTGCCGGTGCCGGAAGAAACCATTGTCAAGAAGTGGCGCCTGCAGCCAGGCAAGATGCTGCTGATCGACATGGAAAAGGGCCGCATCATTTCCGATGAGGAAGTGAAGAGCGAACTTGCGACCAAGCACCCCTATCGCAACTGGCTGGACCGCACCCAGATCATTCTGGAAGACCTGAAGCCGGTGGAGCCGCGTGCGCTGCGCCGCGACGTGTCTCTGCTCGATCGTCAGCAGGCCTTCGGTTACACCTCGGAAGACACCAAGATCCTGATGTCGCCGATGGCAACGACGGGTCAGGAAGCGGTTGGCTCCATGGGCACCGACACGCCGATCTCGGCCATGTCGCAGAAGTCCAAGCTGCTCTACACCTATTTCAAGCAGAACTTCGCGCAGGTTACGAACCCGCCGATCGACCCGATCCGCGAAGAGCTGGTGATGAGCCTCGTCTCCTTCATCGGTCCGCGCCCGAACATTCTCGACCACGAAGGCATGGCCAAGGCCAAGCGCATGGAAGTGCGCCAGCCGATCCTGACCAATGGCGATCTGGAAAAGATCCGCTCCATCGGCCACGTGGAAGACCATTTCGACACCAAGACGCTGGACTTCACCTATGATGTGGAGCGCGGTGCCGAAGGCATGCCGGAAATGCTGGATCGCCTGTGCGAGCGTGCGGAAGCCGCTGTTCGCGGCGGCTACAACATCATCGTGCTGTCGGATCGCCAGCTCGGTCCCGACCGTATCGCCATTCCTGCGCTTCTCGCCACGGCTGCCGTGCACCACCACCTGATCCGCAAGGGTCTGCGTACCTCCGTCGGTCTGGTTGTCGAAACGGGTGAGCCACGCGAAATCCATCATTTCTGCTGCCTTGCCGGTTTCGGCGCGGAAGCCATCAACCCCTATCTGGCATTCGATACGCTGATCGACATGCACAAGAAGGGCGAGTTCCCGAAGGAAGTCTCCGAAGACGAAGTCGTCTATCGCTACATCAAGGCTGTCGGTAAGGGCATTCTCAAGGTCATGTCCAAGATGGGCATTTCCACCTACCAGTCTTACTGTGGCGCACAGATCTTCGATGCGATCGGTCTCGCTTCGGAACTGGTCAACAAGTACTTCTTCGGTACGGCCACGACCATCGAAGGCGTTGGTCTGGCTGAAATCGCGGAAGAAACCTTTGCCCGCCACAAGGCCGCTTTCGGAAAGGATCCGGTTCTGGCCTCCAACCTCGATATCGGCGGCGAATATGCCTACCGTATGCGCGGCGAAAACCACGCCTGGACGCCGGATGTCGTAGCAACACTCCAGCATGCCGTTCGCGGTAACAGCCAGGATCGCTATCGTGAGTTCGCCGAGATGGTGAACGAGACATCCGTACGGATGAACACCATTCGCGGTCTGTTCAAGATCAGGTCGGCAGAGCAGATTGGCCGCAAGCCTGTGTCTCTCGATGAGGTCGAGCCTGCTGTCGATATCGTCAAGCGCTTCTCGACAGGTGCCATGTCCTTCGGCTCCATCAGCCGCGAGGCGCATACGACGCTGGCGATTGCGATGAACCGCATCGGCGGCAAGTCCAACACGGGTGAGGGCGGTGAAGAAAGCGACCGTTACATGCCGCTGGCGGACGGTTCGCAGAACCCGGAACGCTCTGCCATCAAGCAGATTGCGTCGGGCCGCTTCGGTGTGACGACGGAATATCTCGTCAATGCCGATATGCTGCAGATCAAGGTCGCCCAAGGTGCAAAGCCTGGCGAAGGCGGCCAGTTGCCTGGCCACAAGGTGGATGCGACGGTCGCCAAGACCCGTCACTCCACGCCAGGTGTCGGCCTCATTTCGCCGCCGCCGCATCATGACATCTATTCGATCGAAGACTTGGCTCAGCTGATCTTCGACCTGAAGAACGTCAACACGGATGCCGACATCTCGGTCAAGCTCGTGTCTGAAGTGGGCGTCGGAACGGTTGCTGCCGGTGTTGCCAAGGCACGCGCCGACCATATCACGGTTGCCGGTTTCGATGGCGGCACGGGTGCTTCTCCGCTGACTTCGCTGAAGCATGCCGGTTCCCCATGGGAAATCGGTCTTGCTGAAACCCAGCAGACACTGGTGCTGAACGGCCTTCGTTCGCGCATTGCCCTTCAGGTGGATGGTGGCCTGAAGACCGGTCGTGACGTGATCGTTGGCGCTCTTCTCGGTGCCGATGAATTCGGCTTTGCAACGGCTCCGCTGATTGCGGCTGGCTGCATCATGATGCGCAAGTGCCATCTGAACACCTGCCCCGTTGGCGTTGCCACGCAGGATCCGGTTCTGCGCAAGCGCTTCAAGGGCACGCCGGAACACGTCATCAACTACTTCTTCTTCGTCGCTGAAGAAGTGCGCGAAATCCTGGCCTCGCTCGGCTTCACCAAGCTGGACCAGATCATCGGCGCTTCGGAACTGCTCGAAAAGGATGAGATGCTGGCGCACTGGAAGGCCAAGGGCCTCGACTTCAGCCGCATCTTCCACAAGGTGGAAGCGCCGAAGGAAGCAACCTACTGGACCGAGCGCCAGAAGCACCCGATCGATGACGTGCTGGACCGCAAGCTGATCGAAAAGTCGATGCCTGCGCTGGAAAGCAAGGAATCGGTGGTCTTCGAAGTGCCGATCAAGAACGTGGACCGCTCTGCCGGTGCCATGCTCTCGGGCGCACTTGCCAAGCGCTGGGGTCACAAGGGGCTCAAGGACGACACGATCCATGTCACGCTGCGTGGTACGGCTGGCCAGTCCTTCGGTGCCTTCCTCGCACGCGGCATCACGTTTGATCTCGTCGGCGACGGCAACGACTATGTGGGCAAGGGCCTTTCAGGTGGCCGCATCATCGTGCGTCCGCCGGAGAACTCGAAGCTTGCTGCCGAGCATTCTATCATCGTCGGCAATACGGTGCTCTACGGCGCAATCACCGGCGAATGCTACTTCCGCGGCGTGGCGGGCGAGCGTTTCGCCGTGCGTAATTCCGGCGCTGTGGCCGTCGTCGAAGGCGTGGGCGATCATGGCTGCGAATACATGACGGGCGGCATCGTGGTGGTTCTCGGCGAAACGGGCCGTAACTTCGCGGCCGGTATGTCCGGTGGCGTGGCCTACGTTCTCGACGAGAGCGGCGATTTCGCCAAGCGCTGCAACATGGCCATGGTCGAGCTGGAGCCGGTTCCGGAAGAAGACGACATGCTGGAGAAGCTCCACCACCATGGTGGCGACCTCATGCACAAGGGACGCGTGGACGTTTCCGAAGACATGACGCGCCACGATGAGGAACGTCTCTACCAGATGATTTCCAACCATCTCCACTACACGGGCTCCAACCGTGCCAAGGAGATCCTGGATCGCTGGAGCGAGTTCCGTCCGAAGTTCCGCAAGGTCATGCCGGTCGAATACCGCCGTGCGCTTGAGGAAATGGAACGGATGCGCATGGGCGTTGCGGCGGAGTAAATCGCCGCAGCCGTCATTCACGGATCAGACCGTTCGGTCGGTGCTTGAGCACTGCGTCGAACGGGAAGATCACAAGGGATCTGATCGTATCGATGTGGGCGCAAGTGGCGACGGTCGATACAGGGAGCTTCGGCTCCCATTTCGAAGTGAGGGATGAAACATGGGCAAGGTTACGGGTTTCATGGAAATCGACCGGCAGGTGGCAAAGTACCAGCCTGCGTCGGATCGTATTCGCCATTTCCGCGAATTCACCATTCCGATGTCGGATGCCGAAGTGACCAAACAGGCCGCGCGCTGCATGGACTGTGGCATTCCCTATTGCCATGGCCCGACCGGCTGTCCGGTTCATAACCAGATCCCGGACTGGAACGACCTCGTCTATAACAACAAGTGGGAAGAGGCGATCCGCAACCTCCATTCCACCAACAACTTCCCGGAATTTACCGGTCGCGTTTGCCCGGCGCCTTGCGAGGAAGCCTGCACGCTGAACCTGGAAGATGCGCCTGTCGCGATCAAGACCGTCGAGCAGGCCATTGCCGACAAAGCCTATGAACTGGGCTTTATCGCGCCGCAGCCGCCGACCATTCATACCGGCAAGAAGGTCGCCATTATCGGTTCCGGACCTGCCGGTCTTGCCGCTGCCCAGCAATTGGGTCGTGCTGGCCATGAGGTTCATGTCTACGAGCGCGAGAGCAAGCCTGGCGGTCTGTTGCGCTACGGTATCCCGGACTTCAAGATGGAGAAGAACTTCATCGATCGCCGCGTGGAGCAGATCAAGGGCGAGGGTGTTACCTTCCATTGCGGCGTGAACATCGGTGTCGACCTGCCGATGGAAAAGCTTCTCGCCGACCATGATGCAGTTGTCTATTGCGGCGGCTCCGAAACCCCGCGTCCAGCCGGTATTCCGGGTGTGGACCTGCACGGCGTCTATGATGCCATGCCATACCTCGTTCAGCAGAACCGCCGCGTCGGTCGTGAAAACATCGATAGCGTGGGCTGGCCGTCGGAGCCGATCCTGGCCGGCGCAAAGCATGTCGTCGTTGTCGGCGGTGGCGACACCGCATCGGATTGCGTGGGCACGGCTTTCCGCCAGGGTGCGGTGAAGGTGACCCAGCTCGACATTCGCCCCATGCCTCCCGAGAAGGAAGACAAGCTGGCCGTCTGGCCGTTCTGGGCCACAAAGATGCGTACCTCCTCTTCGCAGGCAGAAGGTGCGAACCGCGAATTCCAGGTCGCAACGCTCGAATTCGTTGGCGAAGACGGCCAACTGACCGGCGTTCGCTGCTGCCAGGTGGATGAGCGCCGCAAGCCGATTGCCGGCACGGACTTCATCATCAAGGCGGACCTCGCTTTCATCGCCATCGGCTTCTCCGGTCCGGCGAAGGATAGCGTGTTGAGCGATCTGGGTGACAAGCTGCAGCTGAATGTAGACCGCCGCGGTTCCACGAACGTGGTCGCGAACGAGAAGGACTACAAGACCTCGGTCGACAAGCTGTGGGCGGCCGGTGACGTTCGTCGCGGCCAGTCGCTGGTGGTCTGGGCCATTCGTGAAGGTCGTCAGGTCGCCCGTGCCGTGGACGAGGCCTTGATGGGTTCCTCGGTCCTGCCGCGCTAACGTCTTTACGTTCCGACAAAGAGTTACTACGGCCCGAAGCGTGGTACGCGAAGCCCAACCTCGCGTACCACGCTTCGGGTTATGATTTTTCTGTTCCGATCCGGAGGATTTGTCGATGAGCCTCAAACTCTATCTTGCCGGGCCGGAAGTTTTTCTCCCAAATGCCCGCCACATGCTGGACGCAAAGGCCGCGTTGGCGCGCGAGTTCGGGTTCGAGCCCATCTGCCCCGGCGATGTTTCGATCGAGCCTGCCCCCACGCGCCATGAATTCGGCCTGAAGATCAGTGCGGTCGATGAAGGCATGATGAACCGCGCCGATGGGATCATCGCCAATCTCACGCCGTTTCGGGGTATCGCCGCCGATGTCGGCACCGCCTTTGAGCTTGGCTATGTCTGCGCGCAGGGCAAGCGTGTTGCTGCCTATACGAACATGACGGCAAACCATTTTCAGCGCACGCGGGAATTCTACAAGGGTGAGATCGTGGAAGGGCCGGATGGGCGCAAGCGCGGCCCGGACGGCTTGTCTCTCGAAGATTTCGACATGATCGACAATCTGATGCTGCATGGCGGCATAGAGCGTCGCGGCGGCTTCATTGCCGTGCATGATGCAGCGCCAGACGCGCTCTACACGGACCTGACAGCGTTCCGGTCCTGCCTGGATTGGTATGCGTCACGGTGACGTCGGGTTCAGCCTGACATTGTCGATGCGGCCAACGGGAGCATCGGGCAGGAAGCCTTTGGTCAGCAACAGGTTCTGAGGCGTTTCCCGGGCCACCGGCTTGATGGTGGAAGCGCCGAGCAGTTCCTTGCCACCGTCCAGTTCGGGATCGGAGAGATTGATAGGCTGGCTTGGCATCTTCGCCTCTACTTCCGGCGGCAGGCTGGAAAGCAGCGGCAGATCTCCCGCATCCAGACGGATCAGATCTCCGACGGAGAGATCACCCAGATGGCGTTTTGCCAGTTTTTCCACGTAGAAAGCCAGCTTGCGTTTGCCCGCATCGGTGAAGCTCACGCCGTCCGCTCCCCGCAAGCGGGCCGGTTGGCCGTTCACGTCGGATCCGGTTACAATGAACTGACCGCTTTCATCGACGAATCCGTCCCAGATATCGACGAATTCTCCGCCCACTTCCTCGACATTCGACCTGTAAATGCCGTTCAGCGTCACGGCATCGGCTGTCAGTGACGGGGATTCGAATGCCGCAAGGCCGACCCAGAGAAGCGGGATCTTGCGATCCGTCACCATTTTCGCGAGGCGTGTGACGCGCTCTTCATATTCCTTCAGCCAGATATCCGTGCGGAAACGCTCCCGCTCGGCACCCACCTGCATGGACTGCCGGTCATTTGCGCCCAGCATCACCACCACGATCTGCGGCTTCTCCTGCTCCAGCATGCGGGGCAGTTCACTTAGCCAATCATAATGGTCCTGCCGGACGAGACCGGAAGCAACAGAGCCCTTGGCGATGACCTTGACGGAGGGATCCTGCTCGAAAGCGGTTTCCAGTCCCTGTCCGACACCCATGGCGCCGAAATCTCCAACCACCAGGATCTTGCGGGCGCTGTCCATTTTCTCAACCGCTTCCGGCTGCGGTGCTGCGGCCGGAGGCTTGACAGGTGTTGGTGCAGCCGGTCGCGCCGCGCCCTGCGGCCTTACCCGCTCCGGGCGAGGGCGCATCTGGATGATGGAGCTTTCGGGACGGCGCCGTTCATTGCCGAACAACATGTCGAACAGGGTGCGTCGCTGTTCCTGCGCTACGCCCACGCCCGCGGGCAGGGCCATCAACACAATGAGGGCCGTGGTCAGGAGGCGGCGAGGGAGCCTGCGCTTGGAAGTCATGTCTTCGGCCCATTCTCGATAAGCTGGTCCCATCCATCGGGACCGATGCCCGCGCGACAAAGCCGTGCGGGCCATGAGGTCAAGTCTGCGGGAATGTGGTCACTTCCGCAAGGCTTTCAACAGTCCCTTGGACGGTTCGCCATCCCGCTCCATGCCGAGGCGTGCCTGAATGGCGGCAATGGCAGCCTTCGAACCGGAGCCGAAGTTTCCGTCGATTTCGCCATCATAATAGCCCAGTTCCTTGAGGCGGCTCTGCAATTCGAACTTTTCCTTGATGTCCAGCGTATTGTGAGGACGCGGCCAGGATTGCTGCATGCCGCCATAACCGGCGATCTCGTCGGCCAGCAGACCAACGCCCAGCGCATAGGAGTCTGCTGCATTGTAGCGCTTGATGACAGTGAAATTGGTCATCATCAGGAATGCGGGACCTTCCGCTCCGGCGAGCAATTTGAGCGTGGCGCGATCATTGGGGCGAGGGAACGCCTTGCCATTGGCGCGCACGAAACCAAGCTTCGCCCATTGCGCCAGCGTTTTCGTCTGGCCTGCATGGCGCGCCGCACCGGCAGGCGATACGGCTTCATAGCCCCAGGTGGAGCCGGTCTGCCAGCCGTTTTTCGCAAGAAGATTGGCGGCGGTTGCCAGAGCGTCAGGGATGGAGCTCCAGATATCGCGACGGCCATCGCCATCGGCATCAACGGAGTAGAGAAGATAGCTTGTCGGTATGAACTGCGTATGCCCCATGGCACCTGCCCAGGAGCCAGTCAGATGCTTCGGTGTCACATCGCCAGATTGCAGAATCTTGAGGGCAGCAAGCAATTGCTTGCGGGCAAAATTGGCTCGTTTCGGGTCACCCCAGGCAAGGGTCGCGAGCGCTTGCGGCACGTGGTGAAGACGGTCGTGGTTCTGGAGGGCCGCCCCGTAATTCGTTTCCATCGACCAGATGGCCAGCAGGATATATTTGTCGACGCCGAAATGGCGTTCCAGCGCCGTCAGCGTGCGGTTGTGCTTGGCCAGCATCTCGCGCCCGACCTTTACGGTGTACGGGTTTACGCGGGAATCGAGATAATCCCAGATCTGCGCCTTGAACTCGGGCTGATAGCGTGCCTTTTCCAGCACTTCCTCATCCGGGCCGGTGATGCCCGCAAATGCCTGGTTATAAGTGGATTTGCTAATCCCGCTCGCCGCAGCCGTTTCATAGAATTTGGCGACCCATGCCTTGAAACCGGCGTCGGCCTTGGCATCTATCGCAGAAGTCGCAACGACAACCGCTGCGATGGCGGAGAGGGCAAAGCGTCTGGCGCTGAATTTTTTCATCGGCGGAGTGTTCCTTGTTCTATCCGGTCTCAAATTTGCCAGGATCGGGAACGACGCCCTGACATTGAAGCAACAGGGTAGACCGACAGTGTCAACAAATTCTTTACCATGTGGACACTCCTCTGTCATTGTTTGTGAAAAGGTAGTGATTGGCTGCTAAGGCGAAGGCCATGGCACCCTCATAGGTTTGTGCTTGAAGGAGGCATGAGTGGGACAACAGAAGATCCGTAAAGCCGTATTCCCCGTTGCAGGTCTTGGAACGCGCTTCCTGCCCGCGACCAAGGCTGTTCCGAAGGAAATGCTGACGGTCGTGGACAAGCCGGTCATCCAGTACGTTGTCGACGAAGCGGCTGCGGCCGGTATCGAGCACTTCGTATTCGTGACAGGTCGCGGCAAGGGCGTCATCGAAGACTATTTCGACATCCAGTACGAGCTGGAGCAGATGCTGCGCGAGCGGAACAAGAATGCGGAACTGACGCTGCTTTCCGACCTTCTGCCGACTGCCGGTACTGCAAGCTTCACCCGCCAGCAGGTTCCGCTTGGCCTTGGCCATGCCGTCTGGTGCGCGCGCGATATCGTTGGCAACGAGCCATTTGCCGTGCTGCTGCCGGACATGATCATGGCGTCTGAAAAGAGCTGCCTCAAGGGGATGGTCGAGCTTTACGACAAGACAGGCGGCAATGTTCTGGCGGTCGAGGAGTGCGATCCTGAGCTGGCGCACAAGTACGGCATCGTCGGCATGGGCGACAAGGTGGGCGAAGAAGGCTTCAAGATCACGCAGATGGTGGAGAAGCCTGCCAAGGGCACTGCCCCTTCCAACTTCTTCATCAATGGTCGCTACATCCTGCAGCCCGAGATTTTCAAGATCCTCGAGACCCAGGAGCGTGGTGCGGGCAACGAAATCCAGTTGACGGACGGCATGCTCGCGCTTGCCAAGTCGCAGGAGTTCTCGGCCTATCACTTCAAGGGCGAGACCTTCGACTGTGGTGCCAAGGATGGCTTCATTCTTGCAAACCTTGCCTTCGCCTTGAAGCGCGACGACATCCGTCCGTTGATCGAAGGACCGCTGAAGGCCATCACATCGAAGATGTGAGCTTGCATTTCGTGAAAACGAAAAGGGCCCCGGAAGTGATTCCGGGGCCTCTTTTTATCGCCTGAGGGTTAGTTTATCGCCTGAGAGTCAGGCCGACGCCGGCGCGCAACTGCTTGCTGTCGGTTCCGCCCGGATTGTCGGTGAACTCGTAGCCCAGGTTGGCAGTGGCATCGAAATAGCGATTGATATTCCAGATGACACCGGTTCCAAGAGACCAGTTCAAGGCGTTTTGCGTGCTTGGGTAATCGCGCACCGTGGACGAGGCGGTCAGTCGGCCTGTCAGATCGTTGCGGATGAGATGCGAGAGGCCCGCACTCAACTGGTAGTCAACCCAGCCGCTCTGACCTGCTGCCGTCGCGTCCTGCACCGTCGTTCTGAGACCCAGATCCACGTCTGTCCCACGCTGGGGTGACCAGAGCAGCGTCCCATCCACGGTAAAAGCGTCGATGGATTTCAGGCGGGCATCCTCATAATCGACGATGGCATAGCCAAGGCCCAGTTCGCCGCGCAACTTCTCTCCAAGATCGAGTTGCACGCCTGCACGGCCGCCGTAGCTCCAGGAGGATCGGGCATAACCCAGCCGGTCGACATCATCGTCATAGAGCGCGCGCCCGAGAGTAGCCTCGATGAAGGGGATAAGAGCAGGCGAAAGCTCGTAGCCGACACGGATGCGGCCTTCGACAGCGTTGCGATCCCGGTCGCTGAGGCTGAGCGAGCGACCATCTGCAAAGCGGGCGGAGCCGTAGAGTGTGCGTGTGCCGGTCAGCGCTGCGGTTCCGCGCAGAATTCCGAAGTCGCGTTCGATCGTGCCGCCCAACGAGAAACGGTCGACGCGCGCCTGTTCCACGGTACCGGCAATCGCGTTTGGGTCGCTCGCATCCTCACGCTCGAAGGCGTAACCGGCAAGAACATGGGCGACGGTCTGGTTTGACAGATCCAAACGCAAATCGGCGTCCAGTCGCGCATTCGGTTCGGTCTGACCGGTGCCGCTGATGTTTTTCTGGAAGGTGCCTGCGCCGGTGATGGTCAGCGCGTGGCGCGCCCAATCCGAGGTCAGCGTTCCATTCAGCGTGGTCGCAAGATAATTTCGGCGGCTGGTAGTGGAGCCGCTACGGGTCGTTTCTGAATTGACGCTCTGGTTCACGCTTGGCCGAAGCGTGAATGTGCCAAGCTTTACCCCCAGGCCATCGCCGCGGCGTGTAGACGTATCCCCGCCCTCGATCGCTTCTTCTGCTGCGTTCTGCTGCGGTTCGGTGAGCTCGCTCAGATCGTCGGCGATGAGACCATCCGCCTGATTGAGCGGTGTACCCTGCAGCATGTTGGCTCCCGCACGCAGGGGGGTGGTGGCAAGGCTTGTCGTGCCGGTCGCGGTTGAAGACAATCCGTTGCCGGTTTGGTCCAGTGGGTCCGCTGAGCCGCTGCCTGCCAGTGCCGTGTTGCTTGCGGAGTAGGGATCGGTCGGGCTGGAAAGCGGATCGTTCGCGCCGCCGGTACTGGTGCCTGTTCCTGTGCTGCGGGTGGGAAATGTTTCGTTCAGCGTGCTCAAGCCGCCGGTGCGTGCGGTGCTTCCGCTGCTGGCCGTCGCATTCGTATTGCGATTATTGGCGGATTGCGCTGCTGCGATGGTCGGAATGGCTAAAATGGTTGACGCAAGCAGGGTCAGCGTAGCGCCAAGGCGCCGCTGCCGCAAAGCATCGTTTGAAATGCGTTTCGTCATGGCGCCGACTGGGCTCCCAAATATTCTTACCCATTCGTAAACCCTTGTGGTTAACGATTGGTTGATTTCCCTTTTGCGGAGCTTGATTGGCCGCATGGACATTTGGTCGGTTCGCGGCTATGGCTCCCGCCCATGATGAGCGAGACCAGATCCTTGACCTTGACCGATCCTGTTCATTCAGCGCTGCGAACGCTGGCCACCGAAAAGCGGGGGCTTGAGGCGCTGGAGGCGGCCCTGCAGAACGGGCTTGCCGAACCGTTGACGCGCGCTGTCGAGTTGATCTCGAACATCACCGGTCGAGTGATCGTGACGGGCGTTGGCAAGAGCGGTCATATCGGCGCCAAGCTTGCGGCGACCTTCGCCTCTACCGGAACGCCCGCTTCCTTCGTACACGCTGCGGAAGCCAATCACGGCGATCTCGGCATGATCGCCGGAAATGATCTGGTCATTGCGCTGTCGAAGGGCGGAGAAAGCGCGGAGCTGCGAAATATTCTCTCCTACACGCGGCGCTTCTCGATTCCGCTAGTGTCTCTCACCTGTTCACCTGAATCTTCGCTTGCTCGCGCTTCCGACGTGGTTCTGCTGCTGCCGAACGAGGAGGAAGCCTGCCCGCATGGGCTTGCCCCTACGACCTCGACGCTGATGCAGTTGGCGATCGGCGATGCGCTGGCGATTGCGTTGCTTGAGGCGCGTGGCTTTACCGCGACCGATTTCCATACTTTCCACCCGGGCGGAAAGCTGGGCGCTGGTCTGACGCATGTGAAGGATATCATGCATACGGGGGAGCGCCTGCCCCTCGTGCCATCAGGAACCTCAATGCCGGAAGCCGTGCAGGTTCTCTCCCGCAAGCATTTCGGCTGCGTCATCGTTCTGAACGAAGAAGGCACCATTGCCGGTATCGTGACCGAAGGCGACATGGCGCGAAACCTGACGCGCAATCTGGGCGAGCTGACGGTCGATGACGTGATGACCCGGACGCCGAAGACTATTCCCCCGGAAACACTCGCGACAGCAGCCCTTGCCCTGATCAACAAGCACAGCATCGGTGCCTTGATCATTGCCGATGCAGAAAAGCGCCCGCTTGGTCTCGTCCATTTCCACGATCTCTTGCGGATCGGCGTGGCCTGATCAGGCCACCGGTTCCACGATCAGTTCGCTGCCGCTCCAGTGTGCGACGCGCACGCGCATTCCCGCCGGAAGGTCCGGGCCGCTGACCGGCCACCAGGTATCGTCAAGGCGAATCCGGCCTCGCCCTTCGCGGATGGGTTCCGCCAAGGTGGCCGTTCTCCCAACCAGGCTTTCGCCCCGGCGGTTGAGCAGTGGTTGGTCGGTCTTTGCATCGTCGCTTCCGTAGAAACGCCGGCCGATCAGCGTGATGATCACCGAAAGGCCCGCGAAGAGCAGCAACTGGATCTGCCAGCTCCAGAAGGCCTGTTCCCAAACGAAAAGGGAGGCCGTACCCATGACAAGGGCGGCCAGACCGATCCAGATCAGGAAGACACCGGGTGCGGCCAGTTCCGCGGCCAGAAGCACAAATCCCAGGATCCACCAGTTCCAGGGACCAAGGGAAGCGATCATGCTCGCGATCATAGGTCGCTCTCGGGATTACGGTTGAACGGATTGACGGGGGGCGTGGTGCGCGGCTGATTGCTGACGCGGCGTGCCGTGTCGCGAGGTGTTTCGGATCGTTCGCCGAAGACCTCGCGAGCAATGGCGCCGATGCCGCCCAGAGAGCCGATCAGGGACGAGGCCTCCATCGGCATCAGCACGATCTTGGAATTGGATGCGGTGCCGATCGAGGCCATGGCTTCTGTGTATTTCTGTGCGACGAAATAGTTGATGGCGTTCACATCGCCTGCGGCAATGGCCTCGGACACCATGCGCGTTGCTTTCGCTTCGGCTTCTGCCAGACGTTCGCGCGCTTCGGCCTGCCGGAAGGCCGCTTCCTTTTCGCCCTCTGCCTGAAGAACGGCTGCCTGCTTTGCACCTTCTGCCCGCAGGATGGCGGCATTACGCGAGCCTTCCGCTTCCAGAACCTGCGCGCGCTTTTCACGCTCCGCCTTCATCTGGCGTGCCATGGACTGAACGAGGTCGGCAGGCGGCTGGATATCCTTAATCTCGACGCGCGTGACCTTGATGCCCCAGGGCTGGACGGCTTCATCCACGACGCGCAGCAGGCGTTCGTTGATGACCTCGCGGTTAGAGAGCAGTTCATCGAGATCCATGGAGCCCATGACCGAGCGGATGTTGGTCATGGTCAGGTTCTGGATTGCGTTCTGCAGGTTCGAGATCTGGTAGGCGGCCTGCGCCGGGTTCAGCACCTGGTAGAAAGCCACCGCATCGGCAGAGACGCTGGCATTGTCCCGGGTGATGACTTCCTGTGTCGGTACGTCCAGAACCTGCTCCATCACGTTCATCTTCGCACCGATTTTCTCGATGAAGGGCGTGATGATGTTGAGGCCCGGATCGAGCGTTCGGGTGTATCGGCCAAAGCGCTCCACGGTGTAACGATAGCCCTGCGGCACTGTTTTCACGGCGGCAAACAGCACCAGTATGACGATCACCACGGCTGCGATGACGACGATATCGAAACCAGACATAGGCATGGTTGTTCTCCCGCGCTTTCTACTCTTCCTGTCCGTGTAAACCTTATCGCACCAACCTGCCAGCGTCATGACAGCGCAGTGCTTGCCAAAGACGCGCTCCCTGCGCTAACAGGCGCGCAGGTAAAACTCCGGTCGCAGCCTACCCGGTAAAAACAAGGAACACGATCATGAAGACCCTCGTCGTCTGCTCCGGCGGACTCGATTCCGTTTCGCTTGCCTACAAGATCGCGGCGGAACAAACCCTCATTGGCCTCATCTCCTTCAACTATGGCCAGCGCCATTCCAAGGAAGTGGACTTCGCCGCCAAGGCTGCAGCAAGACTTGGCGTGCCGCACGACATTATCGATATCAACCCCATCGGCAAGCACCTTACCGGGTCCGCGCTGACCGATGACGTGGATGTGCCGGATGGTCATTATGCGGAAGAAACGATGAAGATCACTGTCGTTCCGAACCGCAACGCCATCATGCTGACCATTGCCTTCGGGCTTGCGGCAGCCCGGCAGGCTGATGCGGTCGCCGTGGCCGTCCATGGCGGTGACCACTTCATCTACCCCGATTGCCGTCCCGGTTTCATCAACGCCTTTCAAACCATGCAGAACGCGGCGCTGGAAGGCTATGCCTCGGTGACGCTGTTGGCTCCCTTCGTGGAGGTTCCAAAGTCAGAGATCGTGCGGGAAGGGGCGAAATACGATACGCCGTTTGCCGATACCTGGTCCTGTTACAAGGGTGGCGCGAAACAGTGCGGGCGCTGCGGCACCTGCGTGGAACGGCGCGAGGCTTTCCATCTCGCCGGGATCAATGACCCCACCGAGTACGAAGATCCGGATTTCTGGAAAACCGCGACGGCGGGCTTTGAAGCGCGGGAGGTCTGAACCATGTTCCGCATCACCAAGGAATTCCATTTCTCCGCCTCACACCGGCTGGACCATCTGCCGGAAGACCATCAGTGCAATCGTCTCCATGGTCACAACTACATTGTGGTGGTGGAACTGGCCGGGGAGAGTTTGAATGCCGATGGTTTCGTGCGCGATTACCACGATCTCAAGGCGCTGAAGACCTATATCGATGACCAGTTCGACCATCGTCATCTGAACGATGTGCTGGGTCACGGCTACACGACCGCGGAGAATCTCGCCCGCCATTTCTATGAGTGGTGCAAGGCGCGCTTTCCGGAAACCTCTGCCGTCAAGGTTTCGGAAACGCCGAAGACCTGGGCGGAGTATCGCCCGTGAGCGGTGACTTGATCCGGGTTTCGGAAATCTTCGGCCCAACCATTCAGGGCGAGGGCGTGTTGATTGGCCAGCCGACGGTTTTTGTCAGAACCGGCGGCTGCGATTATCGCTGTTCGTGGTGCGACAGCCTGCATGCTGTCGAGAGCGCCTATCGCGACACGTGGACTGCGATGAGTGTTCCAGACATCTGGGCCGAGGTCGAACGGCTTTCGGGCAAATCCCCGTTGATGGTGTCCCTTTCCGGCGGTAATCCGGCGATCCAGCCTCTAGGCCCATTGATCGAGCACGGAAAGAGGCGCGGTTACCGGTTCGCTCTCGAAACGCAGGGCAGTCTGGCGAGAGATTGGTTTTCGAGCCTTGATGTGCTGGTTCTTTCGCCCAAGCCGCCCTCCAGCGGAATGGAGTATGACCGGCAGACGCTTGTTGATTGCACCGCCCGGGCTGGAGAAGGCCCGCGCGTGGTGCTGAAATTCGTCGTGTTCGATGAGGCAGATTATGCCTTCGCCCGCTCGGTTTCGGCAGGATTTCCGCAGCTTAGCGTCTATCTCCAGCCCGGAAACCATACCCCACCGCCGCCCGATGCGGAGGATTTCCCCATCGATGTGGAAGGAATCATGGGCCGTATGCACTGGCTGATCGACCGTGTTATGGCCGATCGCTGGTTTGCCGCAACGGTTCTGCCACAGTTGCATGTGCTGCTCTGGGGAAACCGGCGCGGCGTTTGAAAATAAAAAAATCCGAAGCCTCTTTGATTCGAATTTTAACGATTCGCTTAAGTACTGATTAGCCCCCCGGTCCTAGGGTCCGGCACCTGACATGAATCAGTTGAGAGGAATTCGGAATGATTCCGACGCCATCCATGGCACTTCGGGCCGTTCGCGGTTCGTTGGTGGCCAAGATTTTTGCCGTTTGTTTTCTGGCCATTCACCTGCCGCTCATTGCCATGATCGCCTATCTTGGCAGCGGCTTTTCAACCAATCCCGGCCCGGTGCTCACCATTTTGCTGGCTGCGACCCTGATCGGCACGATCACCTGCCTGTCCACACTCTGGTGGTTCATCCGCCCCTTGCGCAGCCTGGCAAGCGCTGTGCAGCAATATCAGGCGGACGGGACGCCTGTGAGACTGCGCCTTGCCCAATCCGATGAAATTGGTGTCGTTGCCAACACGGTTGCCACGACGATTGCGGAACTGGATGGCGTGATGCGCAAGCTGCGCCAGCAGGCATCCACCGACCAGTTGACGGGACTTGGCAATCGCCGATGGCTGACAGAACGCATCGCGATCGAACAAACGCGGGCGGAGCGGGAAAAGGCTCCCATTTCCGTCGTTCTGTTCGATCTCGATCACTTCAAGAATATCAACGACAGCCACGGCCATGATGTGGGCGACAAGGTTCTGATGGCCGTTGGCGAAGTCATTCGCGACAACCTGCGCCGTTACGATCTTGCGGCGCGCATCGGCGGCGAGGAATTTTGTCTGGTTCTGCCGAAGACAAGAGCGAGTGAGGCTGCTGCGATTGCCGAGCGGTTTCGGGCGCAGTTCGAAAAGCTCTGGATAGAGCCTCTGCGGCCCGGTCGCGTGACCGCGTCGTTCGGCGTTTACGAGGCAACACCCGCCGATAGCATGCAGGCCATGCTTTTGCAGGCCGACCGGGCGCTGTATCGCGCAAAGGAGACAGGTCGAAACCGCGTTCAAAGCGCCGGTTGGCCGGCGGAATCGCGGTGAAATGTTAAAATGCCCGGCTAGCCGGGCATTTTCACTGCTTTTGGATCATCAGATCCAGCCTTTGAGTTCCTGGCGCGTGATGTGCTCGATCACGCGCATGCCGTCTTCGCTGTCGTTCAGGCAGGGAATATGGGTGAATTTCTCGCCGCCATTGTGCAGGAAGTCCTCGCCCGCTTCTTCCGCAATTTCTTCCAGTGTTTCAAGGCAATCGGAGACAAAGCCGGGGTTGAGGATGGCGATGCGCTTGATGCCTTCCTTGGCCAGTTTTTCGACCGTTTTGTCCGTATAGGGCTGTAGCCACTCTTCCGGTCCGAAGCGGGACTGGAAGGTAACCATCAGCTTTTCCTTCGGCCAGCCCAGCCGGTCGCGCAGCAGGCGTGTCGTCTTGTAGCACTGGCAGTGATAGGGATCGCCCTTCCTGAAGTAGGACATGGGAATGCCGTGATAGGAGGTGATCACCAGTTCCGGTTCCCAGTCCAGCGTCGCCAGATGCTTCTCGATCGAGTTCGCCAGGGCATCGATGTAGACCGGATCATCGTGATAGCGCGGCACGGTGCGCAAGGCGGGCTGCCAGCGCATTTTCAGAAGCGCCTTGAAGGCTTCGTCGTTCACCGTGGCCGTGGTCGCGGCAGCATATTGCGGATAGAGCGGGAAGAGCAGGATCTTTTCGCAACCCGCCTTCTGCATCTCGTTCATCTTGGCCTGGATGGCCGGCTGGCCGTAGCGCATGGCCCAATCCACATGCACATGTGGCATGTCCTTGAAGCGCTCTGCCAGGATTTCCGCCTGATTGCGCGTGTAGGTGCGCAGGTAGCTTTCATCCAGCTCCTTGTTCCAGATCGACTCGTAGGCCTTGCCCACCTTTTGCGGACGACGGTTCAGCACGATGCCGTAGAGGATCGGATACCAGAACAGGCGCGACCATTCGATCACGCGCTTGTCGGTCAGGAACTCGGCCAGATAGCGGCGCATGGATTTGTAATCCGTGCCATCCGGCGTGCCGAGGTTTACGAGCAGGACGCCCACCTTGCCGAACCGAACCGCAGGGTGATCTGAGGGCAGGTGGCCTGCTGCAGCATTCATCATCAAACTATTCCCCGGAAAACTATTGAGACCCGGCCTCAATACGCACAGTTTCCATCAACGGTTCTATTTAGAAACAAAAAGCGGTCCGGGAAAGCCCCGGACCGCTCATCGGTTTGTGGCAAAACGCCTCTCGACTTATTTCGCCGGAATCTGCAGTTCGGAGCCGATCTCGATCAGGTTCGGATTGCGGATCTTGTTGGCGTCCGCAATCTTCTTCCAGTCCTCGCCGTCGCCGAGCGTGCTTTCGGCGATCTTCCAGAGCGAGTCACCCTTCATGACCTTGTAGGTCTTGGGCGCTGCCGGAGCGGCCGCAACCGGTGCAGCAGCAGGCGCTGCCGGTGCCGGTTTTGCCGCAGCAGGCGCCTGTGCCGTTGCCGCAGGCGCAGCCGGTGCTGGCGTTGCAGCTGGTGCCGGTGCCGGTGCTGCAGGCGCTGGTGTCGCGGCAGCGGTTGCCGGAGCGGCTGGAGCCGCAGCAGGGGCGGGAGCCTTGGCCGGAGCAACGTAATCAGCCGGGGTCGTATCGGTGATGCGACCGTCGGTGTAAGGCTTGTAAGGATTGTTCGCGGTCAGATAGTCGGCAACCGTCTGCTCAAGGTTCGGACCAAAATCGTAGGGGTTGATGGCGTTGGTCGCAAACATCTTGAAGCCATCGCCGCCGCCGCGCACGTAGTTGTTGGTGACGACGCCGTAGGTCTTGGCTGGATCGAGCGCAACGAACTTGTCGCCTTCCTTGACCTGAACGTCGCCAACGCGGCTACCGACCGGCTTGGAGCGATCGAACGAGTATTTCATGCCGCCGACCTGCACGAAGCGTCCCGCACCATCCTCGATCTGGCTGACGCCGTTTTCAAGAGCCGCCTTGAGATCCGAACCCTTGATCTGGAAGGTGGCAATCGTGTTCTGGAACGGCAGAACCGTCAGAACCTCGCCCATGGTGATGTCGCCCTGGTCGATGGACGCGCGCAAACCGCCACCGTTGACGATGGCGATCGTAATGCCCTGATCTTTCACACGGGCCAGCGATGCATCGGCGAGCAAGTTGCCCATGGAGCATTCCTTGGCGCGGCAATTCTTGCGGTCACCGTCGATCAGGCCGTCCGAGACGCCCACGACTTTCTTCTTCAGTTCTTCCAGCGGCGCGCCCAGTTCCTTGACGCGCGCGGCATAGGCTTCGTCCGGCGTGACCGAGGCGTCCAGAAGCTTCGGAGCGCCGCTCGTTGCCTTCACCACGCCATTGTCGTCGAAAGTGACCTTCAACTCGCCGAGATACTTGGAATAGGCGTAGGCTGTGACCACCGGAATTTCGACGCCAGCCGGGTTCTTGACCAAGGTTGGATAGGGGCCGGAAGACTTGTTGTCGGTGGAGGACAGATAGGTGTGGCTATGACCACCGACGACAACGTCGATACCGTCTACGGCTGCCGCGATTTCCTTGTCCTTGTTGTAGCCGACATGGGTGAGCGCAATGATCTTGTTGACGCCCTGGCCTTCCAGATCCTTCACGGCGGACTTCAGGTAGGTAATCTCGTCTTCGAAGCTGATGTCTGGGCCGGGGGATGATGTTTCGCCGCTATCGGTTGCCAGAACAGAAACCACGCCGATCTTCTGGCCGCCGATTTCCTTGACCACATAACCCTTGTACTTGCCGTCCAGCAGCGAACCCTTCTTGGCAATCGTGTTGCCGGAGATGATCGGGAACTTCAGCGCACCGATGAACTTGTTCAGCTCTTCCGGACCATCGTCGAACTCATGGTTGCCGATTGCCATGGCATCGAAACCGATGCCGTTCATGAATTCAGCGACAGGCGCGCTCTTGAATGTGGAGTAGTAGAGAGAGCCCTGGAACTGGTCGCCAGCATCCAGAACAAGAATATTGGCACCAGCATTGTCCTTGCGGAATCCATCGATTGCGCTTTTCACGCGGGCGATGCCGCCGAAGCATTCCTTGGCGTCTGCCTCCTTCTGGGAGCAGGTCGCGTCCGACTTGTTGATCGCTTCGATTCGCGAATGCAGGTCGTTGATGTGAAGGACGTTCAGCTGGTAATCGGCAAACGCGACGCCGGACGACAAGGTCAAGGTCGCTGCTGCCAGTAGGCTGAAACCAAAGCGTTTCATCATCCTGAGTTCTCTCCTGTTCATGGGCGCGGTGTCACTCGCCCGTTCCGCCTGTTCTTAGTTGTTTTTTGTGACACGCGTTTCATGCGCATGTTTTCATTTGAAGATGCTGAACTCAAGCGAAATATGACAAGACGAATGTATCCATCAACAGGCTCGGATCGTCATGCTTACCAAAGAAAAAACCCTGCCGAGGCAGGGTTTTGCGGGGCGATACAATGTTTCAAATCTTGCGTGTCAATGCAAATTGTTTGCCGTTTTGTGACGTGCAGAGCAGCTGCCCGCTGGATCCCAGGCGGCAGTTTACCAACGATGTGGTTTTGTTGACGTTGGAATAGAGGCTCAATTGATACAAGCCATCGGGCTGTTGTGAGTAGGTGCCACTGGCCATTTGGGTGTTGGTGCCATCAGCGGTTCTGGTCTCAAACTTTCCTCCCATGAATGTAGAAACCAGGCCATTAGGATCTTGCCAGTTACCTTCTACGCCCTGCGGTTGTTGCTGGACGACCGGCATGGAGCGCGGCTGAGGGGATGAAACACAGGCCGACAGCATGGCTGCGGCAGCGATGAGCGCTAGGCTCCCTTTGATTTTCATTCTTGTCTCCCGCGATTCGGACGCGATTCAACTTTATCCAGATGTAATACAAGGCGGATGCTTTCACACCCGCCTTGCGATGAATTTCAGTGGAAATTGCGGCCTAAGACCGGAAACGCATCAGTTGCGCACAAGAATATTCTTGAACTGCCAGGGATCTTTCTCGTCCAGCTCCTCCGGGAAGAGGCCCGGGCGGCCATCGAGTGGCGTCCAGTCCGTGTAGTGCCCTTCGACCGGGCCGAGATAGGGCGTTTGCACTTCGAGGCAGCGCTTGTAATCCATCTCGTCGGCTTCAACGATGCCAGCTTTCGGATTTTCGAGTGCCCACACCATGCCGGCCAGAACAGCGGAGGTAACCTGAAGACCAGTGGCGTTCTGGTAAGGCGCAATCCGGCGGGTTTCCTCCAGCGAGAGGCGTGAACCATACCAGTAGGCGTTCTTGTCGTGGCCGTAGAGCAGCACGCCCAGTTCGTCCACGCCGTCCACCAGCTCGTCTTCGTTCAGAACGTGAAGCACGGGCTGTGCATTGCCGCCATTGCCGAACATTTCGTGCAGCGAAAGCACGGCATCATTGGCCGGATGGTAGGCGTAGTGGCAGGTCGGGCGGAAGCTGACCTCGCCATCCTTGTCGCGAACCGTGAAGAAATCCGCGATTGAGATCGACTCGTTGTGGGTCACGAGGAAGCCGTATTGCGGACCCGGCGTCGGGCACCAGGTGCGCACACGGGTGTTGGCGCCTGGCTGCTCCAGATAGATTGCAGCCTTGCAGCCCTTCTTGTGCTTCTTGGCGTTCTTCGGCATCCACTTCTCGTGCGTGCCCCAGCCGAGTTCAGACGGCTGCAGGCCTTCAGAGATGAAACCTTCCACCGACCAGGTGTTCCAGAACACGTTCAGCGGCTTGGGGTTCTTGGTGCGTTGGGTGTCGCGCTCGGCAATGTGAATGCCTTTCACGCCCACCTTCTTCATCAGCCTCGCCCAGCCTTCGCGGTCATCCACGGCAGGCTCTTCGAATTCGAGGCCGACATCTCTGGCAATGTCCAGGAGCGCCTGCTTGACGAACCAGGAGACCATGCCCGGATTTGCGCCGCAGGTGGAGACGGCTGTCGTGCCGCCCGGATTCTTCTTCTTTTCCTGACGAACGGTTTCGCGCAGCGCGTAGTTCGTACGCTCGGAGTTCTTCATGTTCTTGTCGAAATAGAAGCCAAGCCAAGGCTCAACCACAGTATCGATGTAGAGAACATCGAGCTTGCGGCACAGCTTCATCAGATCCAGCGAGCCGGTATCGACCGACAGGTTGACGCAGAAGCCCTGGCCTTCGCCTTCGGTCAGAAGCGGCTTCAGCAGTTCCTTGTAGTTTTCCTTGGTGACATGCGACTGGATGAACCTGATGCCATGCTTGTCGAGAATGGCCTTGTCGTCGTCGCGCGGGTCGATCACCACCATCCGGCTCTTGTCGAACTTGAAGTGGCGCTCGATCAGCGGCAGCGTGCCGCGACCGATGGATCCGAAGCCGATCATGACGATCGGACCGGTAATCTCGCCATGAACCGGATAGGTCATTTCACTCATCTGTGTCTCCTTGAGGTGCAAGGGCGTAAAACACCCGTGCATGGGGCCGCCAGCCTATCGTGTGCCAGCGGGCCAATTGTGCCGGTTCTAGATCACAAAACGGCGACATAATAAAGTGTTGGGGCCGGTTCTGATCGCTTCAAAACTGATTTTTGGAGAGTGCCATCTGTCTCAATCGCTGAACGAGTGGTGACCGTTGCCGGTCCAGACCCTTGTAGGCTGCCTGCTCCCCGCTCAATCCATCCAGTTGATCTGCAAGGGCCAGAGCCATGCGGCTTCCATCGGGGTGGGTGGCAAACAGACTGACGGGATCCAGATAGATCCGTATCGTGAAGACGATGTCGCCCGTGACCGGCAGTTTCGTCAGGGTCTGGCGTTCGACGCGCACGACAGCGGTTTCCGGCTCTGCCGCATCGTTGCGGCCTGATTCCGGATGATAGAGTTTTTCCTGCCAGTTGATCGACCAGTTGAAGCGCTCGGCTGGTTGTTCCGGCAACAGATTGTCGAAGATGCGGTTCACCATCATCGCATTGCGCGTTCCGCCCTGAAACCCCGGTACATGGGCGTGGATCTCTTCCATCGGGCGATCGAACTTCTCTGCAAGCACCCAGGATGAGGGAAAGGAAAGATGCGCTGCTGCAATATGCCAGCCGGTTGCGCGGCGGCGCATGATCACCAGATCATCCTGCACCAGAAATCCGGCGCGCAAGAGCGGCGGAACGGCCTCGTCGGCAAGGTCTATCTGCTGGCCCGCGAAACTTATGGTGGAGCCATCGCGCCGATAGACATGGGGGTGATCACGTTCCAGATGCAGGAGCAGGCAATCAAGGCATTCCTGTTGCGCATCAAGGCTGTCATGCGTGGCGCGAAACACATCATGCAGCCGCTCCCCGGCCAGCTTTTGCTTCTCGCGCACATAACGCGGCAAGTGCTGATCCGGCTCGATCCAACGGCTTGGATCGAGTGAGGAAAGACCTATCGTGAACGGACGAAGGCGTGTGGCATAGGGCGTATGGGTCAGCGGCATGAGGTCGGCACGTCGATCAGGCAAGCTCGCCTGCAATCAACCCGCGCAACGAGTTGCCGACGAAGATCTTCCGATGCTTGAGATCTGCGGGCTTGAGGACTTCCGAGCGAGCCTTGCGTTCGCGAATGAGCTCCGCGCGCAAAACACCCGGCAGGAGACCGCAGTTGAGCGCCGGGGTCAGCAATTGCCCATCTTCAGCCTCGACGAAGAGATTTGTGATCGTCCCCTCGCATAGTTCTCCGCGCTCGTTCAGCAGAAGAACCTCATCCGCTTCGTCTGATGAAAACTCGGCGCGGGCCGCTTCATAGGGGTCGCGTCGGCTGGTCTTGTGCCGGAACAATGTGTCATCGGACAGCAGGGTTTGCTTGGCAATGCGAAGCTTCCAGACCGTACCCTCGGCAATCGGCTGGAATGGAGTGGCGGTTACCTCTGCCTTGCCGCGGAATGTCACGGTCAACCGTGTCCGCATCGGGGTTGATGCTTCGGCCACGGCTTCCTCGAGCAGCTTGCCGACTTGCTGGGGCTGACGAAAGCCCAGCGCATCCGCAGAGCGGGTCAACCGCCGCAAATGCTGGTCAAGCCGCAGGAAGCCCTGTCCCGGCTCCCAACGGAGGGTTTCGATCAGCGAGAAATCCGCTGCTGGTTTACTGCGAAGCGCGCTTTGAGCAGGCATTCTTCATATTCCGCTTTTGCGTTCGAATCGAACACGATACCGCCGCCGACATTGAAGACCGCTTTTCCATCCGGAAAAAGGGTCAGTGTGCGGATAGCCACCGAAAACCTCATGGGTCCGGCCGGATCGCAATAGCCTATCGCGCCGCAATAGACATCTCGTGGTCCGGCTTCCAGCTTCCCGAGGATCTGCATGGCCCACATTTTGGGCGCACCTGTGACCGAACCGCAAGGAAAAAGTGCGGCCAGAATGTCCGGGAACCCGATATCCGGGAGCAGCTTTGCGCGGACATGGCTAACCATTTGATGAACCGTTGGATAAGTCTCGATGGAAAACAGCTTCGGCACATCGAGCGAGCCGACCTCCGAGATGATCGATACGTCGTTGCGCAGGAGATCCACAATCATGCGGTTCTCGGCCTGTGTCTTCTCGTCCGCCAGCATGGCAGCAATGATCGCGTCGTCTTCGGCGGGAGTTTTTCCCCGCGGTGCCGTGCCTTTCATCGGATGGGTTTCGATCCAGCCGGTTTCATCCACCCGGAAGAAAAGTTCCGGCGAGCGGGATACGATGGCCGGTCCGCCCAGTTCGATCAGTGCGCCGTAGTGCACCGGCTGGCGTTCGACCAGAGACGCGAAAATGCCCGTTGGCGTACCTGACCATCTGGCATGGACCGGCATTGTCAGGTTCGCCTGATAGCAGTCCCCCCGCCGCAGATGCTCATGCAGGGTGTCGAAGCGGCTTTGATAATCGGAGAGGCTCCATTCGGCCTGTGCGTCGTAGAGGACCGCCTCATTGTCGCCGATGGATGGCACGGAGACGTCGCTTTCGTGTTTCGGAGCCTCGAAAACGCCCATGCAGACCAGCGGCGTTTCCCGGTCATCGACAATCAGATGTCGCAGCTTCTCCTCGAAGATATGGCCTGCCTCATAGGATATGTATCCCGCCAGCCAGAAGCCATCTTTGCGCGCCTGTTCCAGACGCTGAAGTGCGGGCAGGATCTCCGCGGCTGTGCGTGCCACAACGATCTCGCGCGGATTGCTGAAGAGCATAGATCGCGAGGTGCGGTCATCGCGAAAGAGCGCATAGGGTTTCAATGCCGGTTCCATCTCGTTCTGCATGGCGCTTCTTATCGGGCAGAACTGCGGTGAACAATGGGGCTGTCGGGAATGTTCAAACCGCAGCGAATTGTTTGAGCGGTGGTGCTGGAACGGCACTCAAGGCTATGCGGTTGCGCCCTTGGCTCTTGGCCTCATAAAGCGCCTGGTCGGCAGAGACAATCAGGGTTTCCGACGTTTCCGAATGGCCTTTCGGGAGCACGCACAGGCCGATGCTGATGGTGACAATGCCGGACGGCGCATTCGCTTCGTGAGCAATCTTCAGGGCCTCCACTGCACGGCGAAGCTGTTCCGCCAACAGAAGACTTGCGGCCTGTCCAAAGCCGGGAAGAAGAACAGCCATTTCTTCTCCGCCAAAACGAGCAGCAACAGCGCCACTCTCCGGTAGGGCGCTGCGGATGGCATTTGCCACGTCGCGCAGGCAGTTATCGCCCGGCAGGTGGCCATAGGTGTCGTTGAACTGCTTGAAACGATCCAGATCAAGCAGCAGGAGTGAAACGGGAGCGCCGGGGCTTTCGCTCAAAACTGTCTGGAGATGCTGGCTGAAGTAGCGCTTGTTGAAGAGGCCCGTCAGTTCATCGGTCACGGCCAGAGTGTCCAGCTCACGCTTCGCCGTTTCCTGGCGGGTCACATCACGCGTTACCACAACAATTCCATCCGCCGGTGCGCCGTTTTCGCTGCGCACGCAAGAAAGAACACTCTCCAGCCAGATAACAGAGCCATCGGCACGCTGGCGCTGCGCCAGAATGGTTTCGGCCAACGAGCCGGATTGGAGCCGCAATTGCGCGGATCTCCATGCTGTTCTGGTCGCCTCGTCCTGCCCGTCCGTAACGTTCGTACCAATCAGCGTTTCAGGAGCTTGCTCAAAAAGTATTGCGGCAGCCGGCGATACGTATTCACGAAGACCCGCCATGGAATGCTTTTCAATGACATCGGAGGAAGCATTGGCGATCAGGCGGAGTTCGGCCTCGCGGGCCGCAACCTTTCGGTCGCCAATCTCGCGTAACCTGATCTGGCGTAGCCAGCGAAATGTGATGCCGAGGCCCACGACATAAGCTGCTATCAGGCATGCCCAGGGATATTTGGACCGCGTGACCCAATTGTGAAAGAGCGCACTCTTGGACCGCGTTACTATCGCGGTCACGCGGGTGTCTGGACTATAATAATAGCCGCTGAGGCGAGACTCGCCGCTTTGCAATCGATATTCGTGGTTGCCCTGCTGCTTTGCCGGACCTTGATCCTGGAAAAACTCCCTGTCGCCCAGGTCCGCCTCCACCGATCTGGCCCAGAAGGGATAGCGCAGCAGGACCCCGCCTTCGCTGTGCACCAGATAAAATGCCGTGTCGCCACGCAAGTCGAAGCTCTCGATAAACCTTGCGAAATGATCGAGACGGATTGTTGCAAGCAATACCCCGGCAAAGCTGCCATCAGGGGCGTCGATTCTTCTGGACACAGGCAGGAGCCAGTCTTTGGCAGACTTGCTGCGCACAGCCGTGCCGATATGTGTGTCGGTCGATGCGTGTGAACGGTGAAACCCAGAATATTCTTCCAAGGATAGTTCGGCGGTGGTGGCCATAGCATCCGGCCTGGAATGCGAAACAGTGCCATCTGCCTGAATGTAAATTATTTCATTCAGGAAGGTGGAGGATCGCCGCAGGCTCTGCATGTCTTCCAGAAGGGCCGCTTCCGGGCGCTGGTCCTGTCGTACGATTTGCGCCTTGAGTGCCAGTTGTGCAAGCGGCTGCTCTGCCAGAGCAAAGACATCATCGGTGTGTAGACCAATTGCTCTGGCTGTTTCCAGTAGCCGGTTGTTGGAGCTTAGCACCAGCCGTTGCCAAGTGGTGATCTCGTTCCAAACGCCCAGGCCAGCCAGCAAAGCAGCGATGACAATCACGGTCAGAACGCGAATTCTAGGCTGCCAGTTATCAATCGTCGATGTCATGGAATTTCATAGCCGTAGATCAAACCGGACATTGTCTACTATTTTATTCAAATTAATGAAGAATTCGAAAATGATCCGTGCAAGTGTAATATTCGCGGATCGGCGAGCAGTTCTGCCAAAAGCAGGGTCAGAGCCGCTCGCCAGTCGCCCGCTTGAGGTCATCCTGTCGTGTGTGCTGAATGTTCCAGCGCTTCCAGCTCGTCGATCAGACCTTCGATCATCGAAAGGCCCTTGCTCCAGAAGCCCGGATCGGTGGCATCGAGACCGAATGGTGCCAGCAATTCAGAGTGGTGCTTGCTGCCACCGGCCTTCAACAGATCGAAGTATTTCTGCTGGAAACCTTCCTCGGCGTTTTGATAGACGGCATAAAGCGAGTTCACCAGGCAGTCGCCGAAGGCATAGGCATAGACATAGAACGGCGAATGGATGAAGTGGGGGATGTAGGTCCACCACGTCTCGTAGCCTTCGGAGATTTTGATCGAGGGGCCCAGGCTGTCGGTCTGGACAGAGAGCCACAGTTGCCCGATCTGCTCAGCAGTCAGTTCGCCTTGCCTGCGGGCCGCGTGCACCTTTCTCTCGAATTCGTAGAAGGCGATCTGGCGCACGACCGTGTTGATCATGTCCTCCACCTTCTGCGCCAGCATGGCCTTGCGTTCTTTGCTGTCAGCGGTCTTGTTGAGAAGTGCGCGGAAGGTCAGCATTTCGCCGAACACCGAGGCGGTTTCGGCCAGCGTCAGCGGTGTCTGGCACATCAGAGCGCCTTGTCCGCCTGCCAGCACCTGATGCACGCCATGCCCCAGTTCATGGGCAAGGGTCATGACATCGCGCGGCTTGCCGAGATAGTTGACGAGCACATAAGGATGGGCGGATGGAACGGTGGGATGGGCAAAGGCGCCGGGCGCCTTGCCGGGACGTGCGGGCGCATCGATCCATTGTTCATCGAAGAAGCGGCGTGCAATGTCCGCCATTTCGGGCGCAAAGTTTCCGTAGGCGTCCAGAACCGTCTGGCGCGCCTGGTTCCAGGAAATCAGGGCCTTTGGTGTTTCCGGCAAAGGCGCATTGCGATCCCAGAAATTCATCTGCTCCATGCCAAGCCATTTGGCCTTCATGGCATAATAACGATGGGAAAGCCGCGGATAGGCCTCGCGTACGGCAGAGGCCAGCGCATCCACCACCTCCCGCTCGACCCGGTTGGCCAGATGGCGGCTGTCGGCGATATCCTCAAACCCACGCCAGCGATCGGAAATCTCCTTGTCCTTGGCAAGCGTGTTGGTAATCAGCGTGAAAACGCGCAGATTATCCTTGAAGGTCTTTGAGAGTGCCGCCGCCGCTCTGGCGCGAACCCCTTCGTCAGCTTCCTGAAGCAGATTGAGCGTGCGCTCCAGAGGAAGCTTCTCGCCATCGATCTCAAACCGAAGCTCGCTCATGGTCTCGTCGAAGAGGCGATTGAAAGCGGCCGCACTCGTCATGGATTTTTCCAGGAAGAGCTGCTCCAGCCTGTCCTCCAGCTGGAACGGCTTGTCCTTGCGCAGATCCACAAGCCAGGGGGCATAGTGAGCGGCCTTTGTGTCGCGTTCCAGGCAGCGGTCTATGATGGCATCCTCGATGCGGTTCAGTTCCAGTGTAAAGAACAGAAGATGCGAGGAAAGTTCGGTGAGCTTCGACTGGACATCGCCGAAAAACTTGCCGTTGGCAGGATCAGACGTATCGGAAAAATAGGTCAGGCCTGCAAAGGAACCGAGCTTCCCGGCCAGATCCTCCAGCGCTTCGAATTCCTCAATGGCTGCGCCAAGGCCTTCAGAGCCGCTCGCTTGTGCTGCCTGCTCAAGTTTGCCCTTCCACTTGGTCTCGAACGCCTGCGCAAGCTCTGCTGCTTTCTTCAGATCTGTGTTAAAGCTTGCGCTGTCGCGCGCCTCGTATAAATCCTGAAGGCGCCAGGTGGGCAAATCGCCAAGCGCGTCCTCGTTCTGGCTCAGATCTTGACCGCCGGGACTCGACGCGTGGGCAAATGCTGCATACGATCCGGGGTGACGAGGATGCTTAACGGTCAATGGTGATCTCCCAACTAAATTCTGGCGCAAATCGAGGCGCCTGTTCTGTTTTCCGTGACGGCAGTTAAAATGCAAGCATTTCCCAAAACAGGATATTCAACCCTTTCTGACACAACGATGTTCGATGGTCCCACTGAAGGGACAGAACTTGAGCACTCGGAGCAAGCATGACGGCCCATATACTTGTTGTCGATGACGACCCGGTCCAGCGGCGCCTTCTGAAAAATGCGGTGGAGCGGCATGGACATACGGCTCACCTGGCCGAGAACGGTCGCATTGCGATCGAGCTCCTGAAGCGAAATCGTCGCCAGTTCAATGTCATCGTGCTCGATCTGATGATGCCGGAAATGGATGGTCTTGGCTTCCTGCAAGCTGCGGCTGAAATCGATGTCGACGTGCCTGTGATCGTCCAAACCGGGCAGGGCGGCATCGAGACCGTTGTCCAGGCCATGCGAGCCGGTGCCTTTGATTTCGTCGTCAAACCGGTTTCACCAGAGCGCATCGCGGCATCCATTTCCAATGCACTGAAGGTGGATACGCGGGAGGCCAAGGTCAAGGCGACCCGAAAGACCAAGGGCGCGAGCATCGGCTTCGGTGACATCGTGTCGGCAAGTCCGGACATGCTGCGCGTCATCGATCTTGCCCATCGCGCCTCCCAATCCAACATCCCGGTCGTGCTGGAAGGCGAATCCGGCGTTGGCAAGGAAATGATCGCCCGCGCCATTCAGGCAAGTGGCGAGCGTGCGCACAAGCCGTTCATCACCGTGAATTGCGGTGCCATTCCCGCCAATCTCGTGGAGAGCATTCTCTTCGGTCACGAGAAGGGGGCCTTCACCGGCGCAACGGAGCGCCATACGGGCAAGTTCGTCGAAGCGGATGGCGGCACCCTGTTCCTCGACGAGATCGGCGAACTTCCGCTTGACGTGCAGGTCAAACTTCTGCGTGCCGTGCAGCAGGGCGAGATCGAGACGGTCGGGGCTTCGAAGGTTCAGAAGGTCGATGTCCGGCTGATCTCCGCGACGAACAAGGATCTGATCGAAGAGGTGCGGGCGGGCCGGTTCCGCGAGGATCTCTACTATCGCCTGAATGTGTTTCCGATCACCATTCCTGCCCTGCGTCGTCGCAAGGAGGATATTCCGCATCTGGCCCGGGTCTTCACGGAGCGGTTCTCTGCCGAGCAGAAGCTACCGACAACCCTGACGGTCGGTGCCAGCGCCATGGCGCTTCTGACGGCCTATGACTGGCCGGGCAATATTCGCCAGCTGGAAAACGCGATCTTCCGGGCCGTTGTGCTGGCGGAAGGGCCTGAGCTGACGGACAAGGATTTCCCGCAGATTGCGGCGCAAATCCCGGCCTATCAGAGCCCCGAGCTTCTGGCCACGATCGTCGAACCGCAACCTCATGACGACCCGCAGGACGAACAGGCAGCACTGTCTGATCTCTTGCGCTCGGCACGGGCCGACCATAACCGCACCAACAGCCATCATCACCCGGCGAGCGACAATATCATTGTCAGCACGGACGATACCGGCGAGGTGCGCAAGCTGGCGGATGTCGAGGAAGAACTTATTCGTTTTGCGCTCAAATTCTATCGCGGCCAGATGAGCCAGGTAGCGCGGAAGCTGGGAATCGGTCGGTCGACCCTTTATCGCAAGCTCAAGGATTACGGGATTGACCCCGACGACCCTTTGAAGGAGGCGGCGTGAACCCCGCGTCGCCTCCGAACTAGGCCCACATCATCACGAGTTTGGGAGCGCCTCGCCAGCGCTCCCGAATGCGTTTGCGCGTTTACCTTCGGGTAAGGATGGATTGTTACGTTCCGTCAACCATTCAGTAGTCATTTGTTGACCATGAAATAAATGCTTGTACACGTGTGGCAGATTTGCCATCGTGTCACCGCAATTCACGGTCATGTGAGGCAGCACCGGATGTTGTCTATCGGACGGGGAACGTTTTGCCGTATCAGAATGCAGATTCCACGCCTTCGGGTGACAACGGACGGCGAATGCTAGGCCGCGTGGCGCGCGCCGTAGCCAAAGCCGCGAAGGCGTCCGTGTTGGGACTGGCCCTTGGCCTGTCCCTGAACATCCTGCCTGTCAGCGATGCAGCGGCAGCCAACGAGACCCGCAGCCTCAAGCTCTATTTCGTGCATACCGGCGAACGCGCCGTGATTACCTACAAGCGCAATGGTCGCTTTGATCCCAAGGGCTTGCAGGAGCTGAACCGTTTCCTGAGAGACTGGCGCCGTAACGAACCCACCCGCATGGATCCGCGCCTTTTCGATCTGGTCTGGGAAGTTTACCGCCGGGTTGGCGGCTCCGAGTATATTCATGTCGTCTCTGCCTATCGTTCTCCCAACACCAACGGCATGCTGCGCTCGCGTACCAAGGGCGTGGCCAAGAACAGCCAGCATATGCTGGGCAAGGCGATGGACTTCTTCATTCCTGGCGTGAAGCTTGCGACCCTGCGCGAAACCGCCATGAAACTGCAGGTCGGCGGCGTCGGCTTCTATCCAACGTCCGGCTCCCCCTTCGTGCATCTTGATGTCGGCGGCGTTCGTGCCTGGCCGCGCATGTCGCGTCAGGATCTCGCGCGCCTGTTTCCGAACGGAAACACGGTTCATCTTCCCGCAGATGGTAAGCCGCTTCCCGGTTACGAGCAGGCCGTTGCCGATTACAAGCGCCGTGTCGCGGCCGATTCCATCCAGATCGCAGGGACTGCCGGTGGCGTAAGCTCTGGTTCGAGCGGCAAGTCCAAGAACCTCTTCGCAATGCTGTTTGGCGGCGGGGATGAAGAGGAGGATGCGGAAGAATCCGCTCCAACCATGGTCGCCCAGCGTCCAGCACCAACACGCGCTGCCGCCTCCGCGGCTTCCGAGGATGAAGAAGGTCCGGCACCTGCACCGGTTGCCGTGGCAACGGCTGCACCTCCAGCACAGCCGCAACAGGTGGCCATTGCCGCTCCGGTTCCGTTGGCACGCCCGGCATTCCGTCAGGAGCCCGAGCCGGGCAGCCTTGCGACGGCGCTCTATTCCCCACAGCGCGACACGGCACAACAGGCCATTGCGGCCGCCATGCCGGCAAGCCCGGCCACGCCGCTTGCACGCCCTTCGCCTGAAAATGCAGGCTTTGCCGATCTCGCCAGCATGTCGGTCCCTGTACCCACGCTTCTTGGTCCCCGCGGCCTGAAGGGTGATGCGCAGGGCGTGGCAACGGCATCGCTTGGTCAGCCGGGCAGTGACGAATACATGCTGGCTTCGGTTCCTGTACCGGCTCAGCGTCCAGCCTTGGCGCAGGTTCGTGCCGAAACTGTTGCCGCAGCGACCGCGCCGCAGGAGACGGACAAGCAGGCGCTGACACCTGACCTGATTGCCGAGCTGGCACGCACCGCAGAAGAGCCGCAAAGCCCTTCGGTTCCAGTTGCAGCAGTTCCGGTTCCGGCAAAGCGCGAGCCCCAGCAGCAGGTCGCCCTTGCCTCTCCAGCACCAGCGGATACGGGTGCCCGGGGCATGATCTTCAACGACGGTTTCGATCCACCGAAGCCTTCTGCAGAACCGCCAGCGCCGCATCCTGCCCGTGCTGCACAGCCCAAGCCGCCACGCCCGCAGGACATGCAGAACGTGCGGGCCGTAAAGGGTGGTGCGGTGACCAAGCTTGGTGGAACGCCAGCCACACCTGACGCCAAGGTCTTGACCGGTGATATTCTGGCGAAATGGGCAAGCTCCAACAGCCGCCCGGATCCGAGTGCATCCACGAAGGCGCCGCGCCTGATGACCCGAGTCTTCAGCACCGATTCCTCCAGTGCCTATAGCGGTGGTTTCCGCCCCGTTTCGCAGGCGGTTGCCGTGGATCCCAATCGTTTCAGCGATGCCAATACCGTAAAGCCCTGAGCGGCACTACGGAAAGCGATCCCGAAGTTTCAAAGCATCTGCCGGTTGATGAAATCCATCGATCTGCAGGTGCTTTCTTGCCGTGAACGACGGCCATGTCGATGCTGTGCGGACATGGGGAAGGGCATGTTCGATGTCAGCCCAAACAAAAATACCCGCCGAGGGGTCTCGACGGGCATGTCTTGTACGATGAAGTTCGGTTGCCGATCAGGCGGCTTCGTCCGCCGGGGCAATGACCATGCCCAGAGCCTGCAGGTAGGTATCGAGAATAAGATCCTCTTCCATACGCTCCTGCTCATCCTTCTTTCGAAGGGCGATGACCTTTTTCAGGATCTTGGTGTCGAAGCCCATGGACTTGGCCTCGCCATAGACATCCTTGATGTCGTCGGCGATGGTCTTCTTTTCTTCTTCCAGTCGTTCGATGCGCTCGACAAAGGCGCGGAGTTGGTCGCGGGCGACGCCATGAGCATCAGACATCGGGGCCTCCTGTCATATTAAGGATTTGGGTGTGGCGAGTGCCCGTCCGGACACGCGCATGCATCTGTTCGCAGGCAGCAGCAGGAAGGATCATCATGACCGGTCCGACCGCTGTCGTCTTGGGTCGTCCAAGTGCCGTGAACTCATGGCAAGGTCAAGGCGTTTTCAAATGCCGCCTCACGATTTGTGCGGGCCGCTGCTCTCGAAGGCTGCCTTTTGTGCATCGCTGGCTTCCGCCTGATACCGCGCCTTCCACTCCTCGTAGGGCATGCCGTAGACCATCTCGCGCGATTGATCCTTGCTGACGGGAAGGCCAGCTTCTTCGGCTGCTTCCCGATACCAGTTGGAGAGACAATTGCGGCAGAAGCCTGCGAGATTCATGAGGTCGATGTTCTGCACATCCGTCCGGTTGCGCAGGTGGGAGACAAGGCGACGGAAGGCGGCAGCCTCCAGTTCCGTCTGTTGCTCCTGGGTCAGTTCGCTCATCGCTTCATTCCTTCAAGGTTCGGACGGGTAGGGACCAGTGCGGGACGGGAAGATCGAATAATGGTGCAATTCCGGCCTATCATTGAGGGTCTCAAAGATTGGCGCCAGACGATCCACCCAGGCCGCAATGCCGTTATCGTCGCCGATCAGGTCCTGCCGTACTTCCAGCAGTGCATGGGGAATGCCCCGCATCATGCAATGGCGGTACATGGTGTCGTTCTTCAAGGCACCGTCGTAGGGTTCGTTGTCACCCACCAGAATGTCGCCCGCTTCCCGCAAGTGCGCGATCAGCGGATGCACGGCGCGATGATCGGTATCCCACAGAACGGCGGCATGCCAGGGTCTGGGCGTCCCCTTCCAGGCGGGCGTATAGGAATGCAGGGACAGCACCAGAGGCGCGTTGCCTGCCTTGGCCGCGACCTTCGAGATTGCCTGATCAACTGCATGATGGTAGGGCCGATGAAACCTGTTCAGCCGGTGCTGCCATTCCTCGTCGCTGATAGGGTAATTGCCGGGAATGATGGCGCCGTCGGAAATCTTCATGATCAGTGTCGGGTCATCCTCGCCGCGGTTCGGATCAATGAGAAGGCGCGAGAAACAGGACAGGACCGCAGGAACACCAAGCCTTGATGCCAGCTGCCGTGTCAGGCCTTCGATGCCGATATCATAGGCTATGTGACGTTTGAATGCCGATGCATCGAGACCGAGCGAACCATAGCTTTCGGGAAGACGGTTCATGGCGTGATCTGCCAGAAGGATCATGCCTTTCGTATCGTCTCCCTCAATGATTTCATGCGATTCGAACTCTTGCATCTCGATAAAGCGCCTGCCTTGCTTATGTCCATTTTGTCTTTGATGGCATGCCAGACAATCGTGGCGCAAGCAGGAAAGCAGACAAGTCAACCGTGGCTTACGGTAATTTAATCGATTAGATTTTGTTGACTTTCCAACGCTCGCGGGCGAAGACAGTGCAGATCATTTCTCATGGAGTCCCAGCGGAAGCCGTGTCGACAGTTAAATTCTCATCCATTCTTCTCAAGCTGATGCCGGCAATCGCGCTGACATTGGTCGGCGCGCCGGTTCTTTTGGCCGCAGCACCTGCTCACGCGGATTTTCGTGTCTGCAATGGCACGCAAAACCTCGTCGGCGTGGCCATTGGCTATCGCGCCGCCGAAGGCTGGATTTCGGAAGGGTGGTGGCAGGTTCCGGCCTCCAGCTGCGCGACTCTCATCGAGGGTGAACTGCAATCCCGCTACTATTATCTCTACGCGGAAGATGCCGCGCGTGGCGGGCGCTGGACCGGTGACGTGAACATGTGCGTTGCCGAAAACGAGTTCAAGATCACCGGCGTCGGTGATTGCTTCGCTCGCGGCTATCAGCGCATGGGATTCAAGGAATATGACACGGGCCGTCAGGGAAGCTGGATGGTCCAGTTGTCTGATACGCCTGGTACGCAAGAAGGCCAGAACTGATGAAGCGCAATCGCAAAGTGAAGATCCTCGCAACGCTGGGGCCTGCCTCCTCCGACGAGGCGATGATCGAGAAATTGCATCTGGCAGGCGCCGACCTCTTCCGCATCAACATGAGCCATGCCAGCCATGATGTGATGCGCACGCTGATCGAGCGGATCCGCTCGGTCGAAGCGAGGAACGGCCGCCCCATTGGCATTCTCGCCGACCTGCAGGGTCCCAAGCTGCGCGTCGGAAAGTTTGCAAATACCAAGGTGACCTTGGCTCCGGGCCAGACCTTCACGCTCGACAACAATGAAGCGCCGGGTGATGAGACCCGTGTTTTCCTGCCGCATCCGGAAATTCTGGAGTCCGTAAAGCCGGGTCATCGCCTGCTGATCGACGATGGCAAGCTGATGCTGAAGGCGGAAAAGTGCGACGGCAAGAGCATTGTCTGCACTGTGGTTGCCGGAACCTCCATCTCTGACCGCAAGGGCGTCAGCCTGCCGGATACGCTGCTCGCCGTCGGTGTTCTGACCGACAAGGACCGCGCTGATCTCGATGCCGTCCTCGCAACCGACCAGGTGGATTGGGTGGCGCTTTCCTTCGTGCAGCGTCCGGAAGATCTGGCAGAAGTGCGCAAGATCTCCAAGGGCCGCGTCGGCCTGATGTCCAAGATCGAAAAGCCACAGGCCATCGAGCGCATCGAGGAAATCATAGAGCTTTCCGACGCGCTGATGGTAGCCCGTGGCGACCTGGGCGTGGAAATGCCGCTGGAAACCGTTCCGGGCCTGCAGAAGCAGTTGACCCGCGCCTGCCGCCGCGCCGGCAAGCCGGTGGTCGTTGCCACGCAGATGCTGGAAAGCATGATCACGGCGCCGGTTCCGACCCGCGCTGAAGTGTCGGACGTTGCCACGGCGGTGTTCGAAGGTGCGGACGCCGTCATGCTGTCGGCGGAATCCGCATCCGGTCAGTATCCGGTCGAGGCGGTCTCCACCATGGCGTCAATCGCCAGCACGGTGGAGCAGGATCCCTACTATTCGAACATCATCTATGCGCAGCGTCCGTCGCCGGAAGCGACCGGAGCAGACGCTATTTCGCTTGCTGCGCGCCAGATCGCCGAGACGCTGAAGCTGTCCGCCATCGTCACCTATACCTCGTCCGGCACGACAGGCTTGCGCGCTTCCCGTGAGCGTCCGCAGGTTCCGATCATTGCGCTTTCGCCGGTCGTACAGACCGCACGCCGTCTTTCGGTCTGCTGGGGCCTGCATTGCGTTGTGGCCGAAGAGCCGAGCGATCTGGACGATATGGTCAACAAGGCCTGCCGCATCGTGGCGAATGAAGGCTTCGGCAAGCCCGGCGACCGCATCATCATTTCCGCAGGTGTTCCGCTGGGTACGCCCGGTGCGACCAACATGTTGCGCATGGCCTATATCGGCCCGGACGGCCAGTCCGGCGTCTGAGCCTCACCAATTCTGATCGTAAAGCGCCCGGCATTGTCCGGGCGTTTTCGTTTGACTTAATGCGAGAGTTACCTGGACGACTACTGAGTCGCATTCTCCTGTGCCACGCGCGCATCCACCTCCTTCGCAAGCGCCTGCAGATCGCGCGGCTTGCCGGAAAGCTTTTCAATGGCTGCAACGGCCAGATCGGTCGCCACATAGTCCGGCTTGTGGCCGACACCCTTCAGCCAGATCAGCTCCGAATTCTTGATGTCGCGTCGCAATCCCACCGAGTGAATGTTTGCCAAAACGACCGGATCGTCGTCGCCTGTGATGATTACGGCCGGCGTCTGGATTTCCGGATAGCGTGGGGAGACACGGGTCACGTAGTCGAGAAGATTGGCGACATCCTGTGCGTTGTACTGGAAGTTTGCCGGGCGCAGAACGAGGGCAGGGGCGCCTTCGGTCACATAGGTCTCGCGGCGTCTATTGGGGGCGAACACGCTCTTGGTGGCAGCGTCCAGGATCGTCATGCCCGCAGGCATGACCAGCGTGTGGCTGAACAGCCAGCCGATGACTGGCGTCGATGTCACCCTGTAGTGCCAGTCGATGCCGCCCGGCCAGGGATGGGTGGCAGGAGCCAGGAACAGCGAACCGATCACCTTGTCCGGGTGGTTGAGGGCAAAACTGGCCACGATGGCGCCGCCGAAGGAATGGCCGACGATGATGGCTTGGCGCATGCCGTAGGCCTCCATCAGCCTGGCGATAGCGTCCGCCTGCCCGTCGGGATAGGCGTTCTCCGGTCCACCGCGTTCCGAATAGCCGTGACCGGGACGATCAACGAAGAGCAGTTCAGCACGGCCTTTGAGCGGCCCCAGAAAGGCGGCCTCCTGATCCCGCAGGTTGCCGCTTGCGCCATGGACGAAGACGATCGGCGGCAGGTCGGCATTCGGCCCGGGGGGCACGTGCAGGGCGTTCATCTTGAAGCCGCCGACATCGGTCAGCGTGCCGATGTTCGGATACGTGTCCTCAATAACCTTGGCCTGCCAGGCGGTGAAGCCAAACAAGCCCGCGACAAGCGCTGCGACGATGATCAGAGCGATGATGATATAGGACAGGGGGAATGCCTCGGATGGGAATCAGGTACGGCTGCCAGCCAGCTTCTCGGAAAGCTTGGTAACGTTCTCCTGCGCGTCCCGTTCCGCAGGATAGATGGCAAGAAAGCGTTCCCATGCTTTCAACGCAAGCTCATCCTGTCCGTTTTCCATCAGAATCGTTGCCATGCCCGCCAAAGCAGGGAAATGGCGAGGTTCCCGTTGCAGAACCTGATTGATGTCCGTCATGGATTTGCGCCTGTCGCCCATTGTGTAATGCAGCGTTGCACGGCGATTCCATCCTTCGATATAGTCAGGTTTCAGAACCGTCACCTCATCCAGAAAATCCAGTGCGGCAGCGTTCTTCTTTTCGGCAATCGACCTGTTTGCCCATTGCATCAAGAGATCGACTGTCGGGCTATCGGATGCATTCCAGTTCGCAATGATCTTGTTGGCGATCTCTTTTGCCTTTGCCGCGTCGCGCTCCCGGCCCAGATCTTTCAGCAGCTTGTCCTGAGCCAGTTTCGGATCGGTGATCGGTGGCTCGGCAGGAACTGCAGCCTGAGTGCCTGCAGGAACGGTGACCGCACCCGGCTTCGGCGGCAGGGGCTGAAGAGGCGAAGGTTGACTGGGAGTAGGTTGAGGAGGTCTGGCTTGTGGAGCCGGTGCCTGGCCCGAGAGTGGGGGGCTTGATGGCAAGCCTGTCCCTGGTTGTTGCGCGCCCACAGGGCCGCAGAGCAAAGCGGAGGACAGAATGGCGATGGTCAAACGAAATCGGCGCATGGGATAGATTTAATCCGCATGCGCCGAGTTTCAAAACAAAAAACACACGTTATCGACAACGTGATGTCGAAGCTGCCCAAAGGCCGCTTCCGTCGATATCAGCCCTGACGAGCCTTGAAGCGTGGGTTCTGCTTGTTGATGATGTAAACGCGGCCCTTGCGGCGAACCAGACGGTTATCGCGATGACGGGCCTTAAGCGCTTTGAGCGAGTTCTTGATCTTCATTGTTCTGGTCCGCGTATTTCAGGGCGCTAGAGCCCTTAAGTCTCTGACAATCAAAAGCGCGCATTTACAGCGCGCCCTTTAGGATGGAGGGTGGATACAGGTTCACCAGCAGCCTGTCAACCGACAAGCCCCTGCGGAGAAGGGCTTTTCACCGCAAAAGCGCGGTGACATGGCCCATTTTGCGGCCAGGACGCGACTCCGCCTTGCCATAAAGATGAACCAGCACATGCGGCCTGGAGAGCCAATCGTTCAACTGCTCGATATCGTCGCCGATGAGATTGGTCATGACACAGTCCGAATGCCGGGCAGGATTTCCAAGTGGCAAGCCCGCGACCGCGCGGATGTGTTGCTCGAACTGGGAGACCACGCAGGCCGCTTCCGTCCAGTGTCCCGAATTGTGCACACGGGGGGCAATTTCGTTGGCAATCAGCGTTCCATCGGCCATGACGAAGAATTCCATGCCGATCACGCCGACATAGGAGAGGCCGGAGAGCAGGCGCTCGGCTGCCTGTCTTGCCGCATCGGCCGTGGATGAACTGATTCTCGCAGGCAGGGTGGAGGTGTGCAGAATACCGTTGCGGTGCACATTCTCCGCCAGGTCAAAGGTCTCAATCTCGCCGCTGATGCTACGGGCGGCGATGACCGAAACTTCACGTTCGAATGGAACAAAGCTCTCGAGAATCAGCGGCACGCCGCCCATGGCATCGAAAACGCCTGCGGCACTCTCGTCCGCCGAGCGAAACACGCGCTGGCCCTTGCCATCATAACCCAGTCTGCGCGTCTTCAGGACGCCCTGGCCGCCGAAATCGGCAAGCGCCCTTTCGAGATCCTCTTGCGAGTCAACGGCGTGAAACCGTGCTGTCTCGATGCCGCACTGGTTCAGAAAGCGCTTTTCGTGCAGACGGTCCTGCGCCACTTCAAGCGCTTTTGCAGGCGGATAAACCGGTCGCGTTTTTGCCAGCGCTTCAGCGGCACCGACAGGTACGTTCTCGAATTCGTAGGTGACGACGTCGCAACTTGCCGCCAGCCGTTCCAGCGCTGCGGGATCATCATAGGCGGCCACGATCTGTTCGTTGGCAACCTGTGCTGCCGGACAGTCTGGCTGTGGTTCCAGAATGATGGTGCGGAAATTCAGCCGGGCTGCGGCCATGGCAAGCATGCGGCCCAACTGGCCGCCGCCGATAATGCCGATGGTGGAAAGCGTCATGGCGCCTCGTCGATGGGATAGTCTGCAACGGACGCCGTCTGGCGTGCGCGGTATTCATCCAGCCTGTCGGCCAGATCCGGATCGGACAGTGCAAGCACGGCTGCTGCGAGAAGGGCCGCGTTGACGGCGCCTGCGCGTCCGATGGCCAGCGTTCCGACGGGAATGCCGGCAGGCATCTGGACGATGGAATAAAGACTGTCCATGCCCGACATGGTGCGCGATTGAACCGGTACACCGAAGACCGGAAGAGCGGTGAGTGCGGCCACCATTCCCGGCAGATGGGCGGCACCGCCAGCTCCGGCGATGATGACCTGGAAACCTTCCTCCCGCGCGCCCTTGGCAAAGGCAACCATGCGGTCCGGCGTGCGGTGCGCAGATACGATGCGGGCTTCATAGCCGACATCCAGGGCATCCAGCATGTCTGCAGCGTTCTTCATGGTTTCCCAGTCGGACTGGCTTCCCATGATGATGGCAACCGGCGGTCTCTCCTGCGGCAAGCTCACGTCCTCCGTGCTCACGCGATGATGTCGGGAATGATCTGGTCTTCCAGCTTCGTCATCTTATCCTTGATGGCGAGCTTCTTTTTCTTCATCCGTTGGATGCGCAGGGCCTCGCAACCGGTCGCGATCATGGCGTTGATGGCGGCATCGTAGTCTTCGTGTTCCTGCCGGAGGCGCGCCAGCGCCAGCCTGATATCCGCCTGTTCCTGATCGGCCATCGTCTGTATGTCCCCACATTTTCAATCCGGTCTTTGTATCGCCGGGGAATGCAGGCATGCTCCTAGCATCAAACCTGCCAAGCGACTAGTAGATCGCGCAGTAAAAGCGTTGGAAAGGCTTTTGGCGACGCATCCAATCTTGCGCAAAGATAAGAAATGCTAAACCACTCGCAACGGTAAACCGCGCCTGTTGATCTGCCAAGGGGCTGAAAAGAATAGACAATTTTGACGGACGTTGAAAAGTTGTCCGTGCCCGCCTGTTTCACGACAGTTCACGCAGGGTCATGCATCTTCGGGGATTTATTCACATTTAATCAAGACCACCAATTTGCCACGGAGAAGCCCCTATTTCGCCTTCGACAAAGCAGGCGGATCATGTCACACTTCCTTCGCAAACCAAAAGCCGCTGGCTCAGGGGAGCTGGTGGCCGGAGAACAAAAGGAAGGACGTGCCACATGACCATTCAGGCTCATATCGCATCGCTCGAGAAGAAACATGGTGCTCTTGAGGAGGAGCTCCAGTCAGTTCTAGCGTCCCCATCCTCCGATGACACACAAATTGCCATGCTGAAACGGCGCAAGCTGCGCCTGAAGGATGAACTGGAACGCCTCAAAAAGACGAAGCACTGACGCTATCGCGATCGTTTATGAGTTTTTGAAGATTGATCGCCGCCATGGATCGGAAAGATCCGCAGGCGGCGATCTCTTTGAAGAGGGGAGTTAAAGGGTCTCGCCCAGTGCTTCAATCGACAAGCCTGAACATTCAGGCCCAGAACTGGTCGAGCCAGATATTCAGCTTCTGGAATCCCTTGATATTCACGGAATAGATGCGGCGCGTGCCTTCGGACGTCACCGTGACCAGATTGCTGTCGAGCAAAGCCTTCAGGTGCTGCGAAACCGCAGGGCGGCTGATCGGCAGGCCTTCCGCCAGTTCGTTGACCGTGCGCGGGGCGCGCCTCAGCTCTTCCAGCAGGTGGCGACGATTGGGGTCGGCAATGGCTGCAAAAGGATCGGTCGACATGCAAGCACGCTACGCGAAGTTCATGCCCTCAGCAAGCGGATTTGTGCGGTGCGAAATGACCTTCTCGGCAAGCCTTCTCAGAGGGGCAGCGAGTCGTAGAGCAACTTGATCGCGGCGATCAGCCCCAGTCCGTAAGCAAGCGGATAAAACACGTCCGGCTTGAGCTTTTTGACGATGTATGCGCCCGCCATGGTGGAGATCAGAGCGACGGGGAGCAGCGTGAACGAAAGCGTCAGGTTTTTCGTATCGAGAGCGCCCAGCGCCACGTAAGGTATGACCTTCACCGCATTGACGATGGCAAACAGGCGAACGCTGGCGCCGGTGTAATTCTTCGGATCGAGCTTCAACGGCAGGGCGTAGATCTGGAAGGGTGGGCCGCCCGCATGGGCGACGAAACTGCCATAGCCAGAGATCGTACCCCAGAAGAGTGCCGGACCCTTGCGATGTCCGGTTGCTTCCACGGGCGTGGCACGATGAGGTCCATAGGTTTGATAGAAATAGCGGCTTGCAAACAGGATCATGGACACGGCGATGACGAAACGCAGTGCGTCATCCGGAACATAGGCCGATGTCGCCCAGCCGAGCGCGATGCCGATGATGCATCCCGGAAGCAGCGTCAGCAGCAGCTTCCGGTCGTTGAAGTTCCGCCAGGCATAGAGCGCGACCAGATCCATGATGATGAGGATGGGCAGGAAAATGGCAGCGGCGTCCACCGGGGTTACAACCATGGCCATCAGCGGCACGCCAATCAGCGCGAAGGCACCACCCAGCCCACCTTTGGACAGGCCAACGAGCGAAACCGCCGGAATGGCGGCGGCAAAAAAGATCGGGTCCGGTAGGGAAATGGCGAACATGAGGGATGACAGTTGATTGAAGGGCCTGTCCGGTCTATCGGACTCGTTGACCTATGACGAGCCTTGTCCGGATCAACTTGCATTTCAGAGTATGACGATGTTGAACGGTAAAGGCGCTTATCCGCCTGCCACACGAACTGGAGCCGATGATGACCCTTCCTGAAGATCGCTGCCGTCTTGTGCTGATCGTGCCGGCCATGGAAGACGACAACTCGCTGGCAGAGCAGTTGAGCCATGCTCTTCGGGGCGGTGACGTCGCATCCGTCATCCTGCCGCAATATGACAGCAATGACAGTGCATTCCAGAAACGGGCGGAGAAGCTGGTGCCCATCGTACAGGCAGCCGGTGCGGCTGCGTTGATTGCAGGCGATTCGCGCGTTGCCGGTCGCGTCAAGGCCGACGGCCTGCATCTGAGCGGCTCCATGGAAGAACTCAGCGAAGCCATGGAGAAGTTCTCGCCGAAGCTGATCGTCGGCTCTTCAACCGCGACGGACCGGCACACGGCGCTGGAAGTGGGCGAAGCGCGTCCAGACTACATCTTCTTCGGGCGCCTGGATGGCGATATCAAGCCGGAAGCGCATCCCAAGAATGTCGCCTTGGGCGAATGGTGGGCATCGATGATCGAGATCCCTTGCATCGTCATGGGCGGTACAGAGGTTGGCTCCGTGGTTGCCGTGGCCGAATCCGGTGCGGAGTTCGTGGCGCTTCGTACGGCAATATTCGATAATCTCGCCGGGGCGGCGGCCGCAGTTGCCGAAGTCAACGCAGTTTTGGACGAAAAAGCGCCACGGTTTGACGATTGAACATCGACATGCGTCGCACCCACCGTTCCATCAGGTCCAATTTGCTGAAACATCACCTTTTCCTTGCCGTGTCTGCGGCAGGCCTGATCTTCTGCTCTCCGGCATTCGCGCAGACCTCGGAGCGAGCGGTCACACGTCCCGTCGAGAACAATGCCGGGACTTTGCAAAAGGGAAGCCCGCCTGAAAAGGCTGGCGAAGAGGGCAAGCCGCCTGTGGAAGCCTATCCCTCCAGCGGCATTTCGCTGTTGCAGCGCATGGGGACGACACTGCCGCCGCTTCCGCCGGAAAAGCCCTATACCGGCCCGGTCGATGAAGCCTATGGCGCCTTCCAGCGCGGTCTCTATCAATTGGCGCTGGAGAAGGCGCTCCCCCGTGCCGAGGCCGGAGATGCCGCCGCGCAGACGCTGGTGGCCGAGATGATGACGCGCGGGATGGGCATTCCACGTGATTCGAAAAATGCAGCCTTCTGGTATCAGCAGGCAGCCGAGCGCGGCGATCCTTCCGCCATGTTCCAGTACGCACTGCTGCTGATGCGCGGCAAGGATGTGGCGCGCGACAAGGCAAAGGCCGATGATTTCATGCGGCGTGCGGCAGAGGCGGGCAATGCCTCGGCGCAATTCAACTGGGCGCAGCTTCTCGTAGCCGATAATCCCGGTGAGAAGGGGTTACAGCTGGCGCTTCCGTTTTACGAAAAATCCGCTGGACAGGGGGTCGCCGATTCCCAGTATGCCGTCGCCCAGCTTTACCAATCACTTCCGGACGTGCCGCCTGAGAAGAAGGCCAAGGCGCGTGAATGGCTGGAGCGGGCCGCCAAGGCGGGGTTCGACACCGCGCAACTCGACATGGGGATCTGGCTCGTCAACGGTGTAGGTGGTGAGCGCGACTATGACAAGGGCTTCGAATGGCTGCGTATCGCAGCTTTGCGCGGCAATGTCGTGGCGCAGAACAAGCTCGCTCATATGTATGTCAATGCGCTTGGCACGCGTCCCAATCCGGTGGAAGCGGCCAAATGGTATGTTCTTTCTCGACGCGCGGGGCTCTCCGATCCTGTGCTGGAAGACTTCTATCTCGGCATCAATGACGAGCAGCAGAAACAGGCCATTGATGCCGCAAACCGTTTCCGGAGAGGCGCGCAGAAGCCATGACGAAAGGCGCATCTTAACCCTTGCGCCGAGCAAAACTCCGGTCGCACTTGAATTTCAGCCGGTTTTGTGGTTCTGAACGCGCCTATTCACGAAAATTCGCCAAGTTTCGTTCCCTGATGGATCGGGAACACACGCCGTTTACCCAAGGATTATCCGATGGCTCGCTCCGCCCTTCTCAACGTTATGGTTCAGGCAGCAATGAAAGCCGGCAAGTCACTTGCTCGCGATTTCGGCGAAGTGCAGAACCTGCAGGTTTCGGTCAAGGGTCCGGGCGATTTCGTTTCGCAGGCAGACCTGAAGGCGGAGAAGATCGTCTATGACGAGCTGATGAAGTCCCGCCCGACCTACGGTTTTCTGGGTGAGGAGAGCCAGGAGATCAAGGGCACGGACGGTGCGCATCGCTGGATCGTCGATCCGCTCGATGGCACCACCAACTTCCTGCACGGCATTCCACAGTTCGCGGTTTCCATCGCGCTGGAGCGGGACGGCGAAATCGTTGCCGGTGTCATTTTCAACCCGGCAACGGATGAGTTGTTCACGGCGGAAAAGGGCGGCGGTGCATTCCTCAACGATCGCCGCATTCGCGTGGCGGCCCGCCGCGTTCTTTCCGATTGCGTCATCGGCTGCGGCATGCCGCATCTGGGTCGCGGCAATCACGGCAAGTTCCTGGTCGAACTGCGCCATGTCATGGGAGAAGTTTCCGGCGTTCGCCGTTTCGGCGCGGCCGCTCTCGATCTGGCCTATGTGGCAGCAGGCCGTATCGACGGCTTCTGGGAAGTGGGCCTTTCTCCGTGGGACATTGCGGCTGGTCTGATCCTCATCCGCGAGGCGGGTGGCTTCACCTCCACGCTCAAGGGCGGCACCGACATGCTGGACGATGGCACGGTCGTTGCCGGTAACGAATTGATCCAGAAGCAATTGCTGGAAGTGACCAACCGTCCGGTGCCGACGCGCTGATTCGCGACGACGCTAGAACTTTGAGGTCTGAAACATCTTCGGCCCGGTTGGCTGGCCGAAGATCCTAATGCATGTCGCGCTCAACCGGATTCGGTTGAGCGGAACGTACATGCATCAAGTCAAAGTCTTACAGCGTCGTTCGCGCGTTCAATCGAACGCGCCGCGCTGTAGCGGATTTTTCCGATATTCACTCGGGGATCATTCGAACGGGCGGGATAACCTGCTCATTGCCCGAGAGCATCACTTCAATTTGTCTCATTTTTGAAATAGCCTCCGCACCACTGTTGCGTGGAGGTTGCGTGCATCATGGCGAATGATACCCTGGAAGATGTGAACGGGACTGAGCTGGCGCCCCGGCACCACGGGTACAAACTTTCCAATCCGCTTCCCTTCATCTGGACCATGGTGATCTTCCTGATCATCATCGGCTTCATCGCTGCTATCCTTTATCGGCAGGCGCATACGGCATTCATGACCAATCCGGGTCTGAACGGGCTCATTCTCGGTGTGCTGGGCATCGGCATCATCCTGATCTTCAGCCAGGTCATCAGCCTCATTCCGGAGGTGCGCTGGTTCAATTCCTTCCGTGCAGCCGGCAGCGCCGACAGGGTTGGCAAGGAGCCGCGTTTGCTGGCACCCATGCGCGCGCTGCTGGGGCGTAGCCGCCACGTGGCGCTGTCTGCCAATGTCTTGCGGTCGATCCTCGATTCCATCGGGACGCGACTGGATGAAACACGGGATATATCCCGCTATCTCATCGGCCTGCTGGTGTTTCTCGGTCTTCTCGGCACCTTCTGGGGATTGATTGGAACGATCGGCTCGATCAGCGAGGTCATCCAGGGTCTCGACCCGAATTCCGGCAACAACAATGACATTCTGACGGCGCTGAAAAGTGGCCTGACGGCGCCGCTGTCCGGCATGGGTACGGCCTTTTCGTCCTCGCTGCTCGGTCTTTCCGGCTCGCTGATCCTCGGATTTCTCGATCTCCAGGCCGGGCGTGCGCAGAACCGCTTCTACACGGAGCTGGAGAACTGGCTGTCTTCCGTCACCGACGTGAACTCCGAGAACGCCGTTGCCGACGTGTCCGGCCAGCCTTCGTCCGACGAACTGCGCCGCATGGTCGAGCAACTGCGCAAGCTGGTTGCGCTTCAGGCCAAGGGGCAGGCGCCTGGCGATGCAGGCTCGCAATCGGAACGCTCCATGGCAGCCATCAGCCAGCTTGCCGAAAGCATTCAGGGGCTGGTCAAGAACATGCGCAACGAGCAGCAGATGCTGCGTGATTGGATCGAGGCGCAGCAGGACGAGGCCAAAGCCATGCGCCGCGCGCTCGATCGCCTTTCCGACAAGATCGGGGAGAAATAAGCCATGGCGCTAGGTCGCAACCGGCGCCGCGAGCGCGGGGTCGATTACTGGCCGGGCTTTGTCGATGCGCTGTCGACGCTGCTGCTCGCCATCATGTTTCTGCTCACGGTGTTCGTGCTGGCCCAGTTTATTCTCGGTCGGGAGATCACGGGTCGCGATGAGGTCCTGACGCGTCTGAACAGCCAGATTGCCGAACTGACCGAACTGCTGGCGCTTGAAAAGAGTGGCAAACAGGATGCCGAGGATGTGCTGGCCAATCTTCAGGCCTCGCTCTCGGCATCTGAAACGGAACGCTCGCGGCTTCAGGCGCTTCTTGATCGCGGGGCCGGCTCCAGTGACGCGGCCAATGCCCGGATTGGTACGCTGACCGAACAGCTCAATCAGGAGCAGCAGGCAAGTGCGCGCGCCATGAGCCAGGTCGAACTGCTCAATCAGCAGATCGCCGCCTTGCGAGCGCAGATCGCCGCCGTCGAAGCGGCACTGCAGGCTTCTGAAGCGAGGGATCAGAACTCGCAGGCGAAAATCGCCGATCTTGGCCGGCGCCTGAATGTGGCGCTTGCCCAGCGCGTTCAGGAACTCAACCGCTACCGTTCCGATTTCTTCGGTCGGTTGCGGGAAATTCTATCCGACCGCCAGAATATCCGCATTGTCGGAGACCGCTTCGTGTTCCAGTCGGAGGTTCTGTTTCCCGTTGGTGGATCTGATCTTGATGACCGCGGCCGGACCGAAATGGACAAGCTTGCGACCGCACTTCTGGAACTTGCGCAGGAAATTCCCGCGGAAATTAACTGGGTTCTGCGTGTCGATGGCCATACGGACAATGCGCCTTTGAGTGGCACCGGGCGCTATCGCGATAACTGGGAGCTTTCCTCCGCCCGTGCTACGTCCGTGGTAAAGTATCTTATTTCGAAGGGTGTGCCCGCCAATCGTCTGGTGGCAGCAGGCTTCGGCCAGTTCCAGCCGATTGCCGAGGGCGAAACGCCGGAAGCACGGTCGCAGAACCGCCGTATCGAGCTGAAGCTTACCGAGAGATAATCCGCTAAATAAGCAGTTTTCGAAACGTATTGGGCTCCACGTCTGCCCCTTGCCCTCTATTGACGTTTGCGTAAGAGTAAATGGAAATCGGGGGAGGGAGATTCACCGTGGAGTTTGATGTCATCGTCGTTGGCGGCGGGCTGGCGGGTCTGGTCGCAGCAACGGAAGCCACTGCCGCGGGCAAGCGCGTTTGCCTGATCGATCAGGAAGGGCCGCAAAATCTCGGTGGACAGGCTTTCTGGTCGCTGGGTGGCCTGTTCTTTGTCGATAGCCCGGAACAGCGGCGAATGCGCATTCGCGACAGTCTGGACCTTGCCCGTCAGGACTGGCAGGGTTCCGCTGGTTTCGATAGGCCGGAAGATCACTGGCCGCGTCTGTGGGCCGAAGCCTATCTGCAATTTGCAGCGGGCGAAAAGCGGGCATGGCTGCACCAGATGGGCATGCGCTGGTTCCCGGTTGTCGGCTGGGCGGAGCGGGGCGGCTCCCAAGCACATGGCCATGGAAACTCGGTTCCGCGCTTTCATGTGACCTGGGGAACAGGGCCGGGCGTCATTGAACCCTTCGTCAAGCGTGCTCAGGCCGATGCGGACAAAGGTCTCCTGACGTTCAAGTTTCGTCATCAGGTCGACAACCTCGTCAGTCAAGCGGGGCGCATCACCGGCGTGTCCGGCACTATTCTTGCGGATGATCCGGTCTTGCGCGGGCAGAAGAGTTCGCGCGAGGCTGTGGGGTCCTTCGAATTCACTGCCGTTGCCGTCATCGTCGCATCGGGTGGCATTGGTGGAAATCACGACCTCGTCCGGCGCAACTGGCCCCGCGAGAGGCTGGGCGAGCCACCGCAGAGCATGGTCAGCGGTGTGCCTCACCATGTCGATGGCCGGATGATCGGGATCACCCAGGCAAGCGGCGGCGCAGTCATCAACCCGGACCGCATGTGGCATTATACGGAGGGCTTGCGGAACTGGGATCCGATCTGGCCCAACCACGGCATCCGCATTCTGCCGGGGCCATCCTCCTTCTGGTGCGATGCGAATGGGAAGCGCCTGCCTGCGCCCGCCATGCCGGGATTCGATACGCTCGGCACGTTGAAGATCTTGCGAGATCGGGGATTGGATTACAGCTGGTTCATCCTCACCAAGGCGATCATCAAGAAGGAGTTTGCCCTTTCAGGATCTGAGCAGAACCCGGATCTGACGGGTAAGAATATCCGGCTTCTGTTGAAGCGTCTCGGCAAGGAGCCTCCCGCGCCCGTTCAGGCCTTTATGGACAAGGGCGAGGATTTCGTGGTGCGCAACTCGCTGGAAGAGTTGGTTGCGGGCATGAACAGGCTGACCGGTGAAAACAGGCTGGATCCCTCGCGCATTCGCCAGCAGATCGAGGCGCGAGACCGTGAAATTCTCAATAGCTTCTCGAAGGATGCGCAAGTCACTGCCATACGCGGCGCCCGAAACTATCTCGGCGACAAACTGATGCGCACGGCAAAGCCGCATCGTTTGCTCGATCCGGCAGCAGGCCCGCTCATCGCGGTGCGTCTGCATATCCTGACGCGAAAGACGCTTGGCGGCATCCACACAGATCTCAATGCGCGCGTGCTGGGGGCAGATGGCGAGGTCGTGCCGGGGCTTTATGCCGTTGGCGAGGCCGCAGGTTTCGGCGGGGGCGGCCTGCACGGGTACAATGCGCTGGAAGGGACATTTCTCGGCGGCTGCCTGTTTTCGGGCCGCATCGCCGGGCGACATGCGGCAGCCTGAGCAGGGGAAGCCAGAGAGGTGGCGTAAGCTGCCTCTCTGGCCTTTTCGTTCAGGGTCGTAGACTTAATCCATCGTCACATTGGCGCTCTTGACGATGGGTGCCCATTTCGCCAGCTCAGCCTTCACATGGTCGCCCAGTTGCTCCGGTGAGGAGGCAACGATGGAGGCGCTGAATTCCTTCATGCGGTCGGCCACGGCTGGCGTTGCGAGCGCTGCCTTCGCGGCTGCGTTCAGGCGGTCCACCACGGGCTTGGGCGTGCCCTTTGGAGCAAAGAGAGCGTTCCAGGTATAGGTCTCATAGCCCGGGATGCCAGCCTCAGCCATGGTCGGAACATCCGGGAAGGATGGTGCGCGCTGTGATGTGGTGACGGCGAGGGCGCGCAGTGTTCCGGCCTTGATGTGACCGGAAGAGGAGGGAAGGTTGTCGAACATGATCGGCACCTGATTGCCGATGACGTCGTTCAGTGCAGGACCGGCACCCTTGTAGGGTACGTGCTGCATGTTGACGCCCGCCATGCTGTTGAACAGCAGGCCCGACAGATGCAGCGGCGTTCCATTGCCGGACGAGGCATAGCTGTACTTGTCCGGATTGGCCTTCAGAAGCGCCAGCAGTTCGGCAACATTCTTGGCGGGAAGCTGCGGATTGACGACCAGCACGTTCGGAACGACCACCAGCAGCGAGACTGGAGCAAAGTCCTTTTCGGCATCGTAGGGCTTGGCCTTCAGCATCAGCGGGTTCAGTGCATGGGTGGCGACGGTTCCCATGAGGATGGTATAGCCATCCGGTTCGGCACGGGAGACGTTGGCCGCTCCCAGGCTTCCGCCAGCGCCCGCGACGTTCTGGATGATGACCTGCTGGCCAAGATCGGCAGACATGCGCTCGGCAATGACGCGAGCAACCACATCCGTTGAGCCACCCGCCGCGAATGGCACGACGAGCGTGATCGTACGTTCCGGAAACTGCGCGCTGGCGCTGCTTGCGGCAAAAAGGCCCGTCATCAGGCCAGCGGCCAGAATGGATTTGAGAAACTTCATCCGATCATCCTCCCGTAAATGGTCAAGCCAGCAGACGGTTCTCCTCCACGCCTGCCAGATGCGCGGAATTGTTGTCGCACGGATGCACAACACAACGGAAATACGACGATCGATCGGAAGGCACGCGCCAGACAATCTGCGAATGGGTGATTTTCCACCCATGCACAGCATTTGCCGGGTGGATTTCCACCCAACGTCCGGCCTTGCTTATTGCGCGGCGATGAAGCTCTGGCTGCCAGCCTCGAATTGTAGTTTGGCAAGGCTGGCATAGAGGCCGCCCTTCGCAACCAGTTGCTGGTGCGTTCCTTCCTCAACGATCCGCCCGTTCTCCATGACCAGAATGCGATCGGCCTTGAGAATGGTCGCGAGGCGATGAGCAATCACGATGGTCGTACGGTTCTGCATCAGACCATCCAGTGCCTTCTGCACCAGCGTTTCGCTTTCGGCATCCAGCGCCGAGGTGGCTTCGTCCAGAAGCAGTACGGGTGCATCCTTGAGGATGGCGCGGGCTATGGCAATGCGCTGTCTCTGGCCGCCGGAAAGGGTGACGCCACGTTCGCCTGCCATGGTGTCATAGCCGTTTTCGAGACGGGAAATGAACTCATCCGCCTGCGCCGCAATCGCCGCCTGCCGAACGGCCTCGCGCGTGGCATTCGGCTGTCCGAAAGCGATGTTGTCATGGATGGAAGCCGCAAAGATGGTCACATCCTGCGGCACGATGGCAAGACGGGAACGAAGTTCTGCAAGCCTTGCCTCGCGCAGATCGACGCCATCGAGGCGAATTGCGCCGGATGTCGGATCATAGAAACGCATCAGCAGGGCAAGGAGCGTGCTCTTGCCAGCGCCGGAAGGGCCGACGACTGCGACTGTTTCACCCGCAGCGACCGTGAAGGACAGCTGCTCGATGGCTGCGGCATTGGTCCGTGTCGGGTAGATGAAGCCAACCTTGTCGAAGCTGACTTCGCCGCGTGCGGGGGAGGGCAGGGAAACCGGATGCTGTGGATCGCGAATCGCCGGGACTTCGCTCAGCAATTCGCTGAGGCGCTCCGCCGCGCCACCAGCCTGCGAAAGCTCTCCCCAGACCTCGGAAAGTTGACCGAGTGAGCTTGCGGCGATGACTGAATAGAGAACGAATTGCCCAAGCGTTCCGGCGGTCATGGTGCCGTTCAGCACGCTTTGTGCGCCGTACCACAGCACGCCGACAATGCTGCCAAAGACCATCAGGATGGCGAAGCCGGTGAGGAAGGCCCGTGACCGGATGGCAACGCGCGCTGCGTCATAGGCCGCTTCGACGGTCGAGGTGTAGCGCGCGCTCGCGGCCTGTTCGGCGCCGAAGGCGTGAACGGTCCGATTGGCCGATATGGTCTCAGACGCGAAGGCGGAGGTTGCAGCCAGCGTATCCTGGGCCGCGCGCGCACGGCGGCGAACGGAGCGCCCGAAACCTACCAGCGGGAAGACGATCAGCGGAATGGCGCCCAGAACCAGAAGCGAGAGCTTCGGGCTCGTCAGGATCATCATCGCCATCGCACCAAGACAGAGGATGACATTGCGCAGGGCCTGCGAGGCGGCGGAACCAAAGGCGGACTTGATCTGTGTCGTATCCGCCGTCAGGCGCGAGACGATTTCACCGGACTGGTTGACATCGAAGAAGGAGGCCGAGAGCGCGGTGACCCGCTGGAAGACTTCTGTGCGGAGATCGGCAACGACGCGTTCACCGATCGTGATGACATAGTAGTAACGCATGGCGCTCGACACCGCGAGAAGCACGGCCAGCGCCAGCAACATGGCAAAATAGCTGTTGATGAAGCTGCCGTCTGCCGCCGCAAAACCATGATCCACCATGCGGCGCACGGCCAGCGGCAACATCAGCGTTGTTGCCGCCGCAAGCGCCAGAAACACGCCTGCAGCCGCCACCATCTTCCTGTAGCGCATGACATAGGGCATCAGGCGCAGCAGAGGCTGGGGGGAGCGGCGCGTCTTCTCGGCTTTCATCGGGCATTTCCGTCTGGCTTGGCCACAAAACAGGGCTGTTCAGCCCGTTTGCGGGTACTTGTGCTTTGGGAGACCTTCCTGTATAGGCTCCGCATCGAATTGGGAAGCCGTGGCCTTGACCGGTGCACGGCTTCATTTACGGAATAGGGTCGCTCGCTGCAATTGCGACATAAAGACCCCGCAAAGCAGGAACTGTGTCATGAAGGCGAACATCCATCCCGACTACCACAAGATCAAGGTTGTCATGACTGACGGCACCGAATACGAAACCTTCTCCACGTGGGGTTCGGAAGGCGCAGTGATGAACCTGGAAATCGATTCCAAGTCGCATCCGGCATGGACCGGCGGCAGCCAGCAGCTGATGGACCGCGGTGGCCGCGTTTCCAAGTTCAACAAGCGCTTCGGCGGCCTCGGCCTCTGATCTTGAGCCGGATCATGCATCCGGTTCTCTGACGATATCCTGCCGCCCGAGGCGAAAGCTTCCGGGCGGTTTTCTTTTTTGTCCGAAAGCCGGTATCTCGGCTTTCGCAACATGAAGAGAATGCTCATGTCTTTTGCCTTTTCGCGGTCGCTGACCTCGCTTTTCGTCGCAGGCTCCCTGTTTCTGTCCACTGCACCGGTCCATGCCGAAGGCAATCAGGCCAGCCTGGTCATCGATGTGAAAACCGGCCAGGTGCTGGAAGCTGACCGTGCGACGGAGCTGCATTATCCGGCTTCGCTCACGAAGATGATGACGCTCTACCTGACATTCGAGGCGCTTCACTCCGGCAAGTTGAAATGGACGGACCGGATCAAGATTTCCGAGAACGCCAATAACAAGGAGCCGTACAAGTTTGCGATCGGTGCCGGAAACACGATCAGCGTGCGCGAGGCGGTCGAAGGCATGATCGTGATCTCTGCCAATGATGCCGCAACCGCCATGGGCGAATATTTTGGTGGCACCGAAGAAGGGTTTGGAAAGCTGATGACGGCAAAGGCGCGCCAGCTCGGCATGGCCAATACCGTCTTCAAGAATCCCGCCGGACTTCCAGACCCCGAGCAGGTGACCACTGCTGCCGACATGGCGAAGCTTGGCATGGCGCTGATGCGCGACTTCCCCGAAGACTTCAAGATGTTCTCCGCGCGGTCCATCCAGTTCCGCAGCATGAAGATCCGCGGTCATAACGGCGTGCTGAACACCTATCCGGGCGCCAGCGGAATCAAGACAGGCTATACGGATGCATCCGGCTACAACCTGGTGACCTCGGTTTCGCGAGGAGGGCGCAGTCTCGTCGGTGTCGTGCTTGGAGGAAAGACGGCTCAGGAAAGGGATGAGACGATGAAGGTTCTCCTTGATCGCTTCCTGCCGACTGATCCGACGGCTGTTGCAAAGCGTCCCGGTGCGGATGTCGTTGCTCCTGCAAAGACAGCGACGGTCAAGACAACCGTTGCCCAGCCCTGAAAATACTTATTCGAGCAAAGAAAAAGCCGCGTCGCCCTTCATGGGCATCGCGGCTTTTTTCATGAACTTCTTCGTTGGGCTCAAGCGCCCTTGAAGGCCGTCCGTAGGAGATCGAGCTGCGCACGGACGCTGTTCTCGTTGTCCGGAACGATGGCTTCCTGCGGGCGATAGATTTCGCGATCGAGAAGCGCAACGCGGTTCTGCAGACGCAGCGAACGCTCGACAAGATCACGGAAGGCTTCCGGAAGATCACCCCAGCCCGGCGCCATGCGATCGACATTGAAACCGTCGAGGCGAACCTTGTTCTTTTCGGCAAGCACCTGATCGTAGCTCATTTCGCCATTGTTGACGGCGCGCTGCAGCAGCAGCCACGATGCCATCTGCATCAGGCGGGTGGTGAGCCGCATGGATTCGGCTGCGTAAAGAACAGTCGCGACTCGCGGCAGCACCTTGGACGCGGCGCGGCCCGGGCCATCCAGATAAGCGGCGGTCTCTTCGACCAGCGACATGCCTTCCGTATACAGCGCCTTGAACTGCGACGAGCTAGCGGCGCGGCCTGCGAAACTGACGGTATTCAATACCTGCTCTGACATCGAGATAATCCTGCTAACGCATCCACTTGATCAGGCAATGACGAAACCACTCAAAAGGTTCCGCTCTCGCTTCTTTCTGCAACAGAAGATGATCCCACTAGCGCAAATCCGCAAGGCGTTTCTTAAAGAAGGGTTAATTCCCACAGTTTACAAGCATAGACACAAAAAAAAGAGCCGCGGGAGCGGCTCTCAAGGTAAAACAGGGAGAATCAGACCAAATCGCCGATTGGAGAAACTGTCTGAGACCAGGAAACCCGGTCGAGATCATCATTACTGAAAATGCTTAATGGCCGATTAATAGGTTTACACGCGGTATAAATTCTTCGCGAGCAGCTATTCCAGTCTGGATCAGATCTGTCCCATAACGCCAAGTAACGCCACTTGTGATCGAAACCCCGCTCAAGTGATTCGTACGGTTGCAAACGCAAACGGCGTCAAGGGCCTCGCCTATCGCTTGAAGAAGTCTTCCGCCGCCCGGCGTCCTGCATCCTTCTGCGCGCGCTCTGCCTTCAAACGGACGATTTCCGCCTCGAGCAAAGCGACCCGCTTATCCAGCTCGTCCGCAGACAAGAGCGAGAGGTCGCAGCCGATTTCGTGTTGCGTTACCTTTTTCGGGCGGTCGTCGTCGAAGATGCTCATTGTCCGGTTATCTCCAGAATTCGGGAATGGCTTCCTGCAGGCGAGGGCCGATTCGAAGCGGGGCAATTTTTTCCGCAAGCCCGGTGCTGTCGGATATTTCCACGCCAACGCCACAGATCGTTGCGGGACCGCTGGCGGCCTCGAAACGCCCCTTCGGCATCTTGGAAATGAAACGGTTCAGCGGCTCTTCCTTCTCCATGCCGAGCGATGAATCGTAATCGCCGCACATGCCGGCATCGGACATATAGGCGGTTCCGCCGTTCAGAATCTGGTGGTCGGCCGTCGGAACATGCGTATGGGTGCCGACAACGAAGCTGGCACGACCATCGACGAAATGCCCGAAGCACTGCTTCTCGCTTGTTGCTTCCGCATGGAAATCGAAGACGATGGCGTCCGCCTGTTCCTTGAGCGGGCAAGCGTCGAGAATGGCTTCGGCGCTCTTGAAGGGATCATCCAGCTCCGGATGCATAAACACGCGGCCCATGATGTTGGCGACCAGAACGCGCGCGCCGTTGCGGGCGTAGAACAGACCGGAGCCGCGACCGGGGGTGCCAGCCGGGTAATTGGCAGGGCGCAGGAACTGATCGTGACGGCCAGCAAAGGACACGGCTTCCTTCTGATCCCAGACATGGTTACCGGTGGTGACGACATCGGCGCCGGCATTGATCGTCTCGAGATAAATATCTTCAGTGATGCCGAAGCCGCCCGCAGCGTTCTCGCCATTGACGATGACGAAATCGAGCTTGAGGTCCGAGATGAGGCCGGGAAGACGATCCCAGACGGCAGTGCGTCCGGTTTTGCCCACCATGTCGCCAAGAAAGAGAAGTCGCATGCCAATCCGTTCAGCTGTTCAGGCGTCTCAGGCCACTTTCTGTGAGGATGCCGTGAAGACGCATATCGTGAGGTTCTGCGGGTACTGATGCCACTTCCTGGCAATCGAAGGCAATGCCGATCAGACGTGGATGCAAGCCTTTCCTGTGCAAACGGTCGATTGCGCGGTCGTAATAGCCGCCGCCATAGCCAATGCGATGGCCGGTCCTGTCAAAGGCTGCCAAGGGTACGAGCATCAGCGAAGGGTCGAGTTCAGCGCAGTCGGCACCCGGACCGAAGGTGCCAAATCCCATCGGCACCAGAGGACGGTCCGCATGCAGTTCGCGAAACACGATGGTCGTCTTGTCGAGGATAACCGGCAGACAAAGAATGGCGCCGCGTGACTTGAGGCCTGCCATCAGCGGTCTGATATCCGCCTCGGACCGGATCGGGAAAAAGCCGGACACAATCGTGCCCGGCTCCATTTCCAATTCCTTGAGGCCAGTCTCGGCGATTGTCAGGCTCTTCTCGATGCGTTCTGCCGGCGCCAGCTGATTGCGGGCTGCCAGCCGTTCCGCTCTCAGAAGAGCCTTCGCCTCGACATCGCCGGTCATGCCTCGACCGCTGCCTTCTGCACCAGAAGCTTGTCGATGCGCCTGCCGTCCAGATCGATCACTTCGAAGGACCAGCCATTCCAGTTAAATCGCTCACCCAGTTCCGGCAGGTGCTTCAACTCGTCCAGCACGAAGCCGGCAACGGTCTCGTAATCCGGATCTTCCTTCATGGAGAAACCCATCTGATGGGCAAATTCATCGACCGGCATCCAGCCAGCAACGAGGAAGGAGCCGTCATCCCGCTGAACGATTGCAGGCTCTTCGACCTCGTCTTCCTGGAACACGCCGGTAATGGCCTCAAGAATATCGCCGGAGGTTACAATGCCTTCGAAATGGCCATACTCGTCATAGACCAGAACCATATGGGCGCTGGACTTGCGCAGAGCCTGGATCACGTCGATGGCGCCCGTGAGGTCGGAGACCACGGGAGCCTCGCGCATGCGGTTGCGAATGTCCGGATCCTTGCCTTCGGCAATTGCCTCGTAGGCATCCTTCACGAACAGAACGCCGAGAATTTCGTCGGACGAGCCGTTGCGAACCGGTAGCCGGGATTTTTGCGTGTTCCTGAGCTGAGCGCGGATTTCCGCCGGATCGTCCTCGATGTCGATGACTTCCACATCGCGGCGCGGGGTCATCAATCCGCGAGCGGTCCGGTCTGCGAGGCGCATGACACCGGAGATCATCGCCGATTCTTCGGTCTCGATCACGCCCGCGATCTGCGCTTCGGCAAGAACCGTACGAATTTCCTCATCGGTCATTCGCTCCTCGGATTCGCCCTTCTGACCCAGGAGCGCCAGGACGCTTCGACCGGAGGCATCCAGCAGCCACACCAGGGGAAGCGCGAGCTTCGACAGAAGCACCATCATCGGTGCAACGCGCGCTGCAACGATTTCCGGGGCTCGCAGCGCGATCTGCTTCGGCACCAGCTCGCCAACAATCAGCGAAAGATAGGTGATGGCCACAACGACGGAGCCGACGCCGAGGCCATCCGCCCAGCCTTGAGGAAGACCCATGGACAGAAGCCAGGCGGACAGGCGTGCCCCGAGGGTTGCACCGGAGAAAGCGCCTGAAAGGACGCCGACGAGCGTAATGCCGATTTGAACGGAGGAAAGGAAACGGCCAGGGTCTTCCGCCAGCTTGATGGCTTGCGCGGCGCCTCTGTTGCCTTGTTCGGCCATAACCCTCAGGCGCACGGCACGGGAGGAAACGACAGCCAGTTCGGACATGGCCAGTACGCCGTTAAGGATGGTGAGAAGAACGACGATGGATATTTCGGTTAACAAGTGACTCTCATTTGTTGCGCCAGAGCCAAGGCCACCTTGAATAAAGCGTGGCAGGCCCGGGCCGACTCGAACATCCGGTCGACCCCGCCGCGCAAACACATAGAAACTGTTTCGGTTCCATGATGAAGGCCACGGCTGACGTTAGGAGCGCGATATTATCGGTGGCGCTGCGCCTTGGCAATGCGCTCAGCCAGTTTGTCCGAGTTCCAGAGCGAGTTCCGCACGCGTTCCGCGTGTGACGTCCGCATAGGCGATGGAGCTTCCAAGCGTAGCCGCCATCGAACGGATGATGCGGCTGCCGAGCCCTGTTCCCTTGGGGGTGGATCCTTCGACAAGGCCAACGCCGTCATCTTCCACGGCAAGGAGGGCGGTGCCGTCACCCGAGTGTTTAAGATGCACGCGCACCTCGCCGCCAGAGCCCACGGGGTAGGCGTATTTCAGGGCGTTGGTCAGAAGTTCGGTCACAATCATGCCAACGGAGACCGCACGATCCGATGTCAGCGATACAGCATCGGCATCCAGCGAAATGGATGGGCCTTCGCTACCCAGATTGACGGAGCGGTGAACCTCCTGCACCAGAGTGGCAAGATACTTGTCCATCTCCACATGCCGGACATCGTCGGATGTATAGAGACTGCGATGCATGCCCGCGATGGCGGTGATGCGGGCCTGCGTCTCCGTCAGGGCGTCGCGCACCGCCTCATCCTTGCTGCTCGTCACCTGAAGGCGGATCAGAGCGGCGACAAGTGCCAGACTGTTGGCAACCCGGTGGTTGACTTCTGCCAGCAGAACTTCCGCGCGTTCTTTTCCGCGGCGGATTTCCTGTTCCGCAAGCTCCTTCGCCCGGTGCAGTTCCGCTGTGGCGATGGCCTGGCGCAGCGCGCTTTCCATCAGCGACCAGAATTCCTCGCCGACAGTCTTGATCACATAATCTGCTGCACCGCTTTTCAGCGCATCGACGGCAATCGTCGCCTCGCTCGATCCCGTCACGTAGATTGTCGGGATCGAGAGGCCGCGTTCCTTCAACAGGCGCAGAATGTCGAGACCTGTCTCGGATCGCAGATAATGATCGAGGACAATGGCATCGTAATGGTTGGCGTCCAGTGCCGCGAGGCAGGCGGCACCGTCCATGACATGCTCCACCGTATAGCCGACGCGACCGAGCGAACGCTGGGCCAGGCGGCCAAGCGCTGCATCGTCGTCAACGTAGAGGATGGTCTGCGACATTGTCTCCACGCGACATCAAGGGATCTGCATGACGGAAAAGAACAGGCCCAACTGCCGGATGGCATTGGCAAAACTGTCGTAATCCACGGGCTTGGTAATGTAAACATTCGCGCCAAGATCGTAGCAGCGCTGAATCTCGCGCTCGTCATCCGTCGTCGTCAGGATCACCACTGGCAGGCGCTTGGCATGCGGGTTGGACTTCACCTTCTCCAGAATATCGATGCCGGACATGTCCGGCAGGTTGAGGTCGAGAAGGATGAGGATATACCTGTTCTGGATATTGTCGCCGGTGCGGTCGGGGCCGAGAATGTAGTCGAGAGCGGCGTTCCCGTTGGTAAAGGGAATGATCTCGTTGTTGACGCCCGCCCGGCGCACGTTCTTTTCAATCAGGCGGGCATGGCCTTCGTCATCCTCGACCATGACGATTGTGACTTCGCGTCCTGCAGCTTTCATACCCCGTGACTCCTGACATACTGGGAAAGATCCATCGGCAGGCGCACAATGAAAGTTGAGCCGCCGCCGAGCGTGGAGGTGACCGTAATCTCACCTCCTAAATTTCTAACTAATGATCTGACATGGGCGAGGCCGATGCCTTCGCCCGGGCTGTCCTGCAGTCCCGACCGACGGAAGAGCTCGAAAACCCTTTCATGATCTTCCGGCGCTATGCCTCGACCATTGTCCTGTACTTCGATGCGCAGCGCGGTTCGACCGACAGCATAGGCTTTGACAACCAGTTGCAACGGACGCTGCGGGCTTTTGTACTTCACCGCGTTGTCGAAGAGATTGCCGAAGATCTGTTCGAGCGAGAACTTGTCGGTGACGAGGTTGCGCGCCGCCTGGGCGGAGATGCTGACCTCACCATCACCATCGGTTACCTGATGATTGATGCTGGCCGCCGTTGCTTCCAGAAGCTCCTGCAGGTTCACCGGTTCCGGCTTCAATTCCCTGCGCCCATCGCGCGAGATTTTGAGGATGGCGTTGATCAGCCCGTCCATCTTCTTCGTGGAGGAGCGGATGAAGGAGATTGCTTCCGGCAGATCCTCTTCCACGGCGAGGCGTGCCTGCTGGATCTGATCGTCTGACAACTTGTCGCCATCCGCCAGGACATAGGCGCGGATCGATTTCAGTGTCTGGTCCAGTTCACTGGTGAAGCCCATGATGTTGACGAGCGGCGCACGCAGATCATGGCTGACGATATAGGCGTAGCGCTGGATCTCGCGGTTTGCCTGCATGAGGTCCTCGGTGCGCTCATCGACCCGCTCTTCCAGCCCAGCATTCAGCGCTTCAACCTCACGATGGGCGTGGGACAGCTCTCGAACGTGTTGTACGACAACGAGAATGGCTCCGCCCACAACGATCATGATGACAATGCCGCCGCCCACTGTCGCCCATTGCAGCGTGCCAGCGGTGCCGTTGAGCTCCTGAATCCCAGTACTCAGCCGTTCATCCAGATCGCGGATAAGGGTGATCAGCAGGCTGCTGATACTGTCCATTATTTCGCGGCCAGTTGCTTCGCGGACGAGCGTGATCGCCTCGTCAAATCGATCCGCCTCGGCGAGATCAAGCGTGCGTTTCATTTCAGCCAATTTCGCATCGAGCAATTCGTTGAACTGCTCCACCGGAAAATGCACCGCCGTCTGACCGTCGTAGGCTTTCTGGAAACGGGATCGAGACGCGGCAACCCGCTCGGTTGCCGCCAGATAGGGTTCGAGAAACTCTTGGTCACGGCTTAGCAGAAAGCCACGCTGCCCGGCTTCTGCCGCCCGCAGCAACAGCATCATGTCCGCTGAGGAACTTCTCAAGTCGCGCAGACGCACGACGTCGGCAAAGTAGCTTTGCGTCGAGCGCGCCAGATAAACGGACGAAACGACGATAGCGGCCAGAACGGCTGCGCCAACCATCAGCATCAAAAGCGACGAGCGCGCGAATTTTGTATTTGTGAATGGCATATATGAGAGAACCCTACCCCGAACGGGGTAGTTGGTCCTGCGGCGCGAGAAGTCAAGGCTTTACACGCAAAAGGTTTTTCAACCTTCAAAGAAAGTACGATCCACGGCGACCGATGGAGATTTACGATCCTGGGTGCCTACAAAAGTAGGTGGGCACCGTGTGTCCAGGCCCACGGGCCTGGTCAGGGACAGCTCCCTTTGGATCGAGTATGGCCCCAGGGATTGTGGTTCCTGTCGGGAAGCGCAGACCGCAACGACAATATAAGCGAGAAGGTGAGGGATCGCCAGTGGGGCGAACGGAAATAGATGAGATATCAGTTGGCCGGATTCTGGGAGGGCCGCGTGTTGAGCTTTGCCGTGATGCCTTCAAGGCGGCCTGCAAGTTCCGAGAGCGTGTGGATCATCGCCACCTCGCTCTTGTGCTGTGCTTCGGCGGCGCCATTGCCTTCCGCCTTGAGCACGTCAAGCTCCCCCTCGAGGGACGCGATGCGACGGTTGAGCTCGGAAAGCTCGTCCATCACCATGATCCCCGCCATGACGGTGAGGCGCAGGTCTCCGATCTCGCCGAACTGGCTCTTCAGGTGGCCGACATAGCGATCAAAACGGGAAGCCAGCGTTTCAAGGTGGCCTTCCTGGCCTTCCTCGCAAGCCATGCGGTAGGCCTTGCCGTCTATGGTGATGGTTACCTGAGCCATGGCTGTCGCCTGCTTTCCTGATTATCGGCCTGATTACCGGTCGAGAACGGCACGAATGGTTTCCATCGCCGTCACCAGACGGCGTGATACTTCGCGGTTGACCTCTTCCAGCCGGTTGGCACGGAATTCCGATTGATCAAGCTCATGCGCCAGACGTGCGCGATCGGCATGAACGCGCCGCACTTCACTTTCCACATCGGCGGCTTCCCGCTGACGCTCCATGCGCATGTCCACGGCAGTCTCGAGGCGGCTAACGGCAGCCCAGAGTTCGGCTATGGTGGCTTCCAAGGTTTTACTCACCGGCATCCTGCGGGGTCACAAGGCATAAGATATGGCGATTGCGAATCGTGGCCGCCAGATCTCTCATAAGCATTGCACACTATGCGTCGTGTCATTTCCGGTCAATAAACCGAGCCATGCGTCGGCATGCCTTTGCTGTGGATCAAGTCTTTCGACCTGAGGGACGCTATCCTCATTTTTAGGCCTTTCAAGTGAAGCCGACAGATCCTACTTTACGACTGCATCAAATGCAGCGACGAGCCCAGTTCGCGGGTGGCATTTATTGACTTGGCCGTTGCACCTGATATGGAACACCCGCGCCTCGTTTGGTCCTACTCACGGGCTTGATTGACACTGCAAACCAGCGGACTAGCCATGACCTCTGCCGAAAAACATAACCGGATGGCGAATGCGATCCGTTTCCTCTCCATGGATGCGATCGAAAAGGCAAACTCCGGGCACCCAGGCCTGCCAATGGGTGCGGCCGACGTCGCAACCGTTCTGTTCAGCCGTTACCTGAAGTTCGATCCCAAGAACCCGCTCTGGCCGGATCGCGACCGTTTCGTGCTCTCCGCCGGTCACGGCTCGATGCTTCTCTATTCTCTCCTGTATCTAACAGGATACGAGGATATGACGATCGAGGACATCAAGCAGTTCCGTCAGCTCGGTTCCAAGACTGCGGGGCATCCGGAATACGGACATGCCTCGGGCATCGAGACCACCACGGGTCCGCTCGGTCAGGGCGTTGCCAATGCCGTGGGCATGGCGATCGCTGAGCGCAAGCTGGCGCAGGAATTCGGCTCTGAGCTGCAGAACCATTTCACCTATGCGCTGGTCGGCGACGGCTGCCTCATGGAAGGCATCAGCCAGGAAGCCATCGCGCTCGCCGGTCACCTGAAGCTCAACAAGCTCATCGTCTTCTGGGATGACAACAAGATCACCATCGACGGTGCGGTCTCCCTGTCGGATAGCACCAACCAGATCGCCCGCTTCAAATCGGTGAACTGGAACACGATCGAGATCGACGGCCACGATCAGGACGCGATTGCCGCAGCGATCGAGCAGGCGCAGAAATCCGATCGCCCAACCTTCATCGCCTGCAAAACCATCATCGGTTTTGGCGCGCCGAACAAGCAGGGCAGCCACAAGGTTCACGGTTCACCGCTGGGTGCCGAAGAAATCGCGGCAACCCGCAAGGCGCTCAACTGGGAAGCGGACGCATTCAGCGTTCCCGCCGACGTTCTGGACAACTGGCGTCTGGCCGGTCTGCGTTCCACCAAGGCACGCAAGGAATGGGAAGAGCGTCTGGCTGCTGCCGAAACCGAAAAGCGTGCCGAGTTCGTGCGCCGTTTTGCCGGCGACCTGCCGGGCGGTTTTGACAGCGCCATCGATGCCTTCAAGAAGAAGGTGGCTGCCAATAATCCGACTGTTGCCACGCGCAAGGCTTCCGAAGATGTGCTGGAAGTGATCAACGGTCTTCTGCCGGAAACGCTGGGTGGCTCCGCCGACCTGACGCCGTCCAACAACACCAAGACCAGCCAGATGAAGTCCATCTCTCCGGATGATTTCTCTGGCCGTTACATGCACTATGGCATCCGCGAGCATGCCACTGCCGCTGCCATGAACGGCATTGCGCTGCATGGTGGACTTATTCCGTATTCGGGCGGCTTCCTGATCTTCTCGGATTACTGCCGCCCGTCCGTTCGTCTGGCAGCCCTGATGGGCATTCGCGTGGTTCACGTCTGGACGCATGATTCCATCGGTGTTGGCGAAGACGGTCCCACGCACCAGCCGGTCGAGCATGTGGCATCGCTGCGCGCTATCCCTGGCCTCATGCTGTTCCGTCCGGCCGACGAGACCGAGACGGCGGAATGCTGGCAGATCGCGCTTAACAACAAGCATCGTCCGTCCGGTCTGGCGCTGACCCGTCAGAACCTGATGCCGGTGCGCAAGGAGTATGAGGAAAAGAACCTCTGCGCCTCGGGAGCCTATGAACTGGTTTCGTCCAGCGATGCCAAGGTCACGCTGTTTGCATCCGGTTCGGAAGTCGAGATTGCGGTCAAGGCTGCTGAAGCTCTGGAAGGCAAGGGTGTTGCCACGCGTGTCGTATCGGTCCCGTGCGTCGAGCTGTTCTTCGAGCAGTCGGAAGACTATCGCAAGGCAATCCTCGGCAAGTCGCCGGTCAAGATCGCCATCGAGGCAGGCGTTCGGGAGGGCTGGGATGCCTTCATCGGCAACGATGGTGCCTTCATCGGCATGAAGTCCTTCGGTGCTTCCGGTCCGGCCAAGGATCTCTACAAGCACTTCGGCATTACGGTCGAAGCTGTCGTCGCAGCCGCCGAAGCCAAGCTTTGATTATTCCGGGCGCCTAATGGCGCCCGTTTTCCATCACCATAAGCCCAAGTCTAGGGAGTTAATGCACATGACTGTCAAGGTTGCCATCAACGGCTTCGGCCGCATCGGCCGCAACGTTCTCCGTGCCATCGTCGAGTCGGGCCGCACCGACATCGAAGTCGTCGCGATCAACGATCTCGGCCCGGTCGAGACCAATGCTCACCTGCTGCGCTACGATTCCATCCACGGCAAGTTCCCGGCAGAGGTCAAGGTCGAGGGCGATACGATCACCGTTGGCGGTGGCAAGCCGATCAAGGTCACGGCAGTCAAGGATCCGGCAACGCTGCCGCACAAGGAACTGGGCGTTGACATCGCTCTGGAATGCACGGGCATCTTCACAGCGCGCGACAAGGCTGCCGCTCACCTGACGGCTGGCGCCAAGCGCGTCATCGTTTCGGCCCCGGCTGACGGCGCGGACCTGACGGTTGTCTACGGCGTCAACCACGACCAGCTGACGAAGGACCATCTGGTCATTTCCAACGCCTCCTGCACCACGAACTGCCTCGTGCCGGTGGTGAAGGTTCTGGATGATGCGGTCGGGATCGACCACGGTTTCATGACGACGATCCACTCCTATACAGGTGACCAGCCGACGCTCGACACCATGCACAAGGATCTGTACCGCGCCCGCGCCGCAGCCCTTTCCATGATCCCGACCTCGACCGGTGCTGCCAAGGCTGTTGGTCTGGTTCTGCCGCATCTGAAGGGCAGACTGGACGGCACGTCCATCCGCGTTCCGACGCCAAACGTTTCCGTGGTGGACTTCAAGTTCGTTGCCAAGCGCGACACGACCGCCAAGGAAATCAACGATGCCATCATCGCTGCATCGAACGGCGCTCTGAAGGGTATCCTGGGCTATACGGATGAGCCGCTGGTTTCGCGCGACTTCAACCATGACAGCCATTCCTCGATCTTCGCACTCGACCAGACAAAGGTTCTGGAAGGCAATTTCGTGCGTATTCTCAGCTGGTACGACAACGAGTGGGGCTTCTCCAACCGCATGTCCGATACGGCTGTTGCGATGGCAAAGCTCATCTGAGCCAGCCAGTAATCGACGAGAAAGGGCGCCTCGAGCGCCCTTTTTCATGTCCGGTGTGTTCTGCGGGCCGTCTGTTATTTGACGAGCCGTCCAAAGTTCGACGTGCTGCTGCCGTTCGAGGCGGAGGTCGTGGTGCTCGCCGTGGCAGATGGCGTAAATGGCTCCACGCGCCAGTTGGACGTGTTCATGATGACAGAATTGACCACCATGCTGATCTTGCTGGTCTGGTTCGTCGTGGAGTTATAGGTAACATCGCGGTTGGGCAGGTAGATGATGCCTTCGATGTTTTCGCCCTTGGAGCCGTTGAAGATGTATTGCGTCTTGCGGCTGTTGTTGGCCGCGTCCGATGTCTTTTCAAACATCAGAATGTCCTTGTAGGCGCCGCTGGTTGATGGCGAGCCGGTGAAGGTCAGCCCGCCATTGGCCCGGATTTCGCTGTCGACATCGGGAAAATAGAAGGTCACGCCATTTGCCGTGACCGTCGAACCGGAGTTCAGGATCATCCTGCCCTTGATGATGTGGAGGCCTGGCTTGAAGGTGACGGACGGGCTTCCGTTGAATGTGACATCGCAGTGCATGCCCGGCTCGAATGTAAAGCTGGCACCGTCCCGGACGCCGGAGGTTGTGCAGGATGAAGGCAGCTTCGGCTCGGTGAATTTGCCGAGGTAGGGATCGGGATTGACTGCACAGGCCGTCTTCAGGTTGGAGAGCGTGCCACCATTCTTGATATACTTGGTGCCCTTGACGCAAAATTCCGCCGTATCAACGGTCGATCCGCCGTTCATGATGAAGGCTGGATCGGCAGTCGAATGAACATCGATACGGCAGGCGTTCGACTTGAGGCTGACGCCCGAATTGATCAGCACCGCCTGCGACTGGTTGCCGAGAACATACAGGCAAGAGCCGGGCGTCGTCTGGGTCACTGTGGAGGAGGTGGATGGTGTCGATGGCGCGCCATTGACGGTAGCCGTTACGCTGAGCGGCAGAGTGGGCATTCCGATCAGGCCGAGAAATGAGGTGGTGTAGCCTTGCGAATAGATCCCCGTCAGGCTTCCATCCGAATTCCTGGTGACCTTCAGACGATTGGTCATGGCGCCGTCTGTCTGTGTATCAACATTCGCCGTATCGAAGGCCGCAATGAAATCCGCCGTCACATCCTGCTGCTTGCTCAGCTCGCTTTCGCGAGCCGCTGCCAGGAGACCGCCATCCAGATGCGCCTGCATCTGCTGGCGCTGATCATAGGCAGCGTAGATATCGAGAGCGCCTCCGCCTGCGAGGAGAAGCACAGGCACGACGATCGCTGTCAGAACGCCGAAGTTTCCAGACTCACACTGAGCAAAGGAAGATTTTGTTTTACGCAAGGCAGTTTTATCCCATCGCATGATGCTACTGTCGCTTCAGCGCCGGATATTGATCGAAGGCTATTAAGACAGAGTCACGGGGATACTTAAAAATCAAAGCATGTGTTATTTTAGTATTATAAAATATTTGATCGACATCGCACAATAGGAAAACCGCCCTGCTGCTGCCCGAATCATCGACGCCTATGCATAATGAAGCGAAAGTTTCTTTCAGTTGCCGTTGTCTTTTCGGTTGTCGACCGCAAGGCTAGGCTGGGAACATGGTGATGCGAGGCTGCACAAGCGGCCTTGGTGGTCGTAGGTGCGAGAGGGGCGGGATCTTTGGAGGCGTTTTATGTCGTTGTGCTGGTGGGAACGGTGCTTGTTCTCGCGGCCGCCTTCTCCAGTCTGCTCGCCTTCCGGTTTGGCGCGCCCCTTCTTCTGATCTTTCTGATGATCGGGCTCGTTGCCGGAGTGGACGGGATCGGCATCAATTTCAGCAACTTCTCGATGGCCTATGTGCTGGGTTCGCTGGCGCTGGCTGTCATTCTCTTTGATTCCGGCTTCGGCACATCGCTCCATTCCTTCAAGATCGCGGCTGCACCTGCCTTGACGATGGCCTCGGTGGGCGTGGTGCTGACGGCTGCGATATTCGCGTTTGCGGCGTCCCTGCTGCTCGGCATCGACTGGCTGCACGGAATGCTGCTCGGCTCCATCGTCGCCTCGACCGATGCAGCAGCTGTCTTCTTCCTTCTGCGCGTCGGCGGAGTTCACATCCGCGACAAGGTACGCTCGACGCTGGAAGTGGAATCCGGCACCAACGATCCGATGGCGGTGTTTCTGACCATCGCGCTGGTCGAACTCATTGCCTCCGGTCACGGTACCTCCGGCTTCAACCTCGATCTTCTGACCATGTTCGTCAAGCAGATGGGGCTTGGCGCTGCACTCGGCCTGCTGGGCGGTTTGATGATCGTCTCGGTCCTCAACCGGCTGCCGCTGGATCGCGGTCTTGCGCCCATCTTCGTGCTCGGACTTGCGATGCTGATCTTCTCCTTCACCGGGGCGGTGGGCGGCAGCGGCTTTCTGGCGGTCTATGTCGCGGGCATTTTTGCCGGGAACAAGCGCATCTTCGCCAAGGAAGCGATCCGCCGCTTCCAGGATGGGCTGACCTGGCTTGCGCAGATCATCATGTTCCTGGTGCTGGGTCTTCTGGCGACACCTTCGCAGTTCCCCACCATCCTGCTGCCGGCCATCGGGCTTGCGCTCTTCCTCATCTTCGTCGCACGGCCGATCGCCGTCTGGCTCAGCCTGCTGCCGTTCGACTTTACACAGCAGGAAATCGGCTTCGTGGCCTGGGTGGGCCTGCGCGGTGCGGTTTCCATTCTGCTCGGCATCATGCCGATCCTTGGCGGCATTGACGACCAGCATGTGTTTTTCAATACCGCGTTCATCATCGTGCTCGTCTCGCTGCTGCTGCAAGGCTGGACGATCCGGTCGGTGGCGGAACGGCTGGGGCTCATCATTCCGCCGAGAATGGGCGAAGTGGACAAGGTGGAACTGGACCTGCCGGGCAGGGCCAATCACGAACTCATTTCCTACCGTGTCATCAAGGACAGCCCCATCCTGCGGGGCGAACGCATTCCTCGCTGGGCCATGCCCTCGCTCGTCATCCGCGATGGGCGCAGCATGCGCTACCAATATGCCGGTCGGTTGCGGGAGAACGACCAGGTCTATCTGTTCATCGCGCCCGGTTATTCTCGCCTGCTTGACCGGCTGTTTGCCAGCCGCGTGCCGGTGGACGAGGATGATGCGGATTTCTTCGGTGCCTTCGCCATCTCGCCCTCGCGCCCCGCGAAGGAACTGGATGCCGCCTATGGTCCGGGCCTTCTGACAACGGCGGAACAGGCGATGACGGTGGGCGATCTCATGACCTACAGGCTTGGCGGCAAGGTGGATTATGCCGACCGGGTGCGTCTCGGATCCATCATCCTGATCGTGCGGGATCTGGACGAGCACGAGCATGTAAGCTCCGTCGGTATCTCGCTGGAGCCTGTCGAACCTGCGACGCGGCTGCCGATTTTCATCAACATGCGCGAAATCGCCCATCGCATTCGCGATCTCATCCGCCGTTACCGGGGAAAGCCGGTACCCGGACAGGAAAATCGAGGGTAGGAAAAAGGCGACGGGCCTTGCACCGTCCGGCAGGTTGAGTATGGTCCGCTTCGAATTTCAACCATCGAAACGGATTGCCCTAATGCCAGCCTTCAAGACCCTGGACGACCTCTCCGATATCGCAGGCAAGCGCGTTCTCGTGCGCGTGGACCTCAATGTTCCCGTCTCGGACGGAAAGGTGACGGACGCAACGCGCATCGAACGTGTCGCTCCGACGATCCTTGAACTGTCCGGCAAGGGCGCAAAGGTTATCCTGCTTGCGCATTTCGGCCGCCCCAAGGGTGCGCCGGTGGCCGATATGTCCCTGAAGCTGATCGTGCCTGCCGTTGAAGAGGTGCTGGATCACGCCGTTCTGTTTGCCGATGACTGCATTGGTGACGCAGCAGCGTCTGCCGTTTCCAAGATGCAGAATGGCGACATCCTGCTTCTGGAAAACACCCGCTTCCATAAGGGTGAGGAAAAGAACGACGCCGACTTTACGGCAGCGCTTGCCGCCAATGGCGATATCTTCGTCAATGATGCCTTCTCTGCCGCGCACCGCGCCCATTCCTCGACGGAGGGTCTGGCCCACCATCTTCCCGCCTATGCAGGCCGCACCATGCAGGAAGAACTGGAAGCGCTGGAGAAGGGGCTTGGCAATCCGGCACGCCCGGTTGTCGCCATTGTTGGTGGCGCCAAGGTTTCGACCAAGATCGATCTCTTGATGAACCTCGTGAAGAAGGTCGATGCGCTCGTGATCGGTGGTGGCATGGCCAATACCTTCATCGCAGCGCGCGGCACCTCGGTCGGCAAGTCGCTCTGCGAGCATGATCTGGCAGAGACGGCCAAGCAGATCATGATCGAAGCGGCCAGCGCGCAGTGCGCCATCGTTCTGCCGGTCGACGGCGTGGTGGCCCGCGAGTTCAAGGCCAATGCAGAAAATGAAGTGGTCGATATCGAAGCCATTCCAGCCGATGCCATGGTTCTGGATGTTGGCCCGAAGTCTGTTGAAGCCGTCAATGAATGGATTGGTCGCGCGCATACGCTGGTCTGGAACGGCCCGCTTGGCGCCTTCGAAATCGCGCCCTTCGATACGGCGACGGTTGCCGCTGCAAAATTTGCCGCAGAACAAACCAAGGCTGGCAAGCTGGTATCCGTCGCAGGTGGTGGCGATACGGTTTCTGCGCTCAACCATGCGGGTGTCGCAGACAGCTTCTCCTACGTCTCGACTGCCGGTGGTGCCTTCCTTGAATGGATGGAAGGCAAGGAACTGCCCGGTGTCTCCGTTCTGATCAAGAGCGCCTGAACCGCGACAAAATAGCGCGTGCGCAATTCAAGGAAAGAGTTGCGCGCGTGAAAATCACCAGCTTTAAATTTTTTTAGATGTTTTAAACGATTGAAATAATTTCAATCGTTTCAAGCCTTAAGCGTAGGATTTCCCTCACTAAAAACTTCTGTTATCCGCGGATGATATCCGACGGGATGAGCCCGTTATAGGCCGACTTAGGGACAGGAGTTGAGTATGGGAGACGCCAAGATGTTGCACAAGATGAGTTCCGCACCGGGATTTATTGCGGCTCTGGATCAGAGCGGCGGTTCGACACCGGGAGCCTTGCGTGCCTATGGCGTCATGGAAACCGACTACCAGGGCGACGAGGAAATGTTCCGCCTGATGCACGCCATGCGCGTTCGCATCATGAGCGCGCCCTCGTTTACGGGCGACAAGGTTATCGGCGCGATCCTGTTCGAGCGTACGATGGACGGCGATGTCAATGGTGAGCCGGTTCCGTCCTATCTCTGGCAGAAGCGCGGCGTCGTTCCCTTCCTGAAGATTGACAAGGGCCTGAACGCGGAAGAAAACGGCGTTCAGACCATGAAGCCGATGCCGGAACTGGATGCCCTGCTCATCCGTGGCCGCGAAAAGGGCATTTTCGGCACCAAGATGCGCTCGGTCATCGCGAATGCGGACAAGGCCGGCATCGCGGCCGTCGTGAAGCAGCAGTTTGAAGTGGCCCGTCAGATCATCGGTCAGGGCCTGATGCCGATCATCGAGCCGGAAGTTTCCATCAAGAGCCCGACCAAGCAGGAAGCGGAAGCCATTCTGCGTGACGAGATCGCTGCCCATCTCGACAAGCTGCCGTCCAGCGAGACGGTCATGCTGAAGCTGACGATCCCGACGGTTGCCGATTTCTATGCGCCCTTCATCGGCCAAAAGTCGGTCGTTCGCGTGGTCGCGCTGTCCGGTGGATACAGCACGGCAGACGCCTGCCAGAAGCTGAAGCACAATCCCGGCATGATTGCGAGCTTCTCGCGCGGCCTGACCGAGAGCCTGCGTGTGACGATGACGGATGCCGAATTCAACGCAGCCGTCGCCGGAACCATCGACCAGATCTATGACGCCAGCGTCAACAAGGTTGCAGCCGGCTGCGCTGCTTGAGATTTTCTACAGGTTTAAAAAATGGCCGCTTCGGAAACGAGGCGGCTTTTTTGCTTTAACCTGTCAGGATGTGGCTGCCCGCACGTCACTGGCCGGACTGGACGCAAGTTCGGCAGCAATCTGCGCGGCAACGGCATTGGCCTGCACGCGAATATCCGGCACCGCCGTGATTTCCCAGAAACGGCCTGCGGTCAGAGCACCCACCACATGGATACTGTGTTGCGGTTGGCCATCCCGGCCAATCAGGCGGCTTGTCTCATCAACCATGATGCCAAGACCCAAGGGGTCTGGCTGAAGCTGGCCACGATCCTCCATGCATTGGAGAAGAGGAGAGTGATCAATGCCTGCTCTTTCCATGCCGGTACAATTGACAATCCAGTCTGCCGTCAGGCGCCGCGTCTCACGCGAGCCCCTTGCGCGATAGGAGAGGCCGATGCCGGGACGCAAAAGTTCCGCCTGTTGCAGATAGCCTGCATGGACCGTGAGACGTCCATCGTCCAGGACGCGATCGAGATCATCGGCCACGTCCGGTGCCAGCCTGTGCCGGTGCACGGTCCACCAGGGCACAGCGTGGCGCAGGAAACGTTTCTTTTCCGCATCCGGCAGTTCCTGCCACAAAGTTTGCGTATGCGGTCTGAGGCCGTCGATTACCGAACGCCAGAGAGCGCCGCGCCGAACCTGTTTGCGCAAGGCGGCCAGCAGCTTGCTCATGCGTCGATCTGTTTCGGGCAATTCCGGCGGCACCGGTGACACGGGCTGACGGTCATGTCGATGGGGCAGAAGCCCCCGCCGTGAGAGCACATGGATCATGCCTTGATGCCCGCTGGCACGCAATGCCAGAACCTGATCCACCATGGTCAGGCCGGAACCGAGAATGCAGACACGGTCATTGGCGCCGACCTTGGAAAGCCAGCCCAGCCTCCATGGATTTTCCACCACGTGAGATTTGGCGGTTTCCGGCAGGTCTCGCAGAGGTGCAGGAATGGAAGCGCTGCCGACACCGAGACACAGGACGAGATTGCGTGCCACCAGTTCCCCGCCATGGGCGAGCCGGATCATGGTGGTATCTGCCCCGATATCCAGACAGCCCAGCGCCTTGGCCTTGATGAAATCGACCCGGGCGCAGGTCTGGCGCTGCCTCAACAGTTCCGCCAATCGGTCTCGGAGATAAAGGCCGAAATCGCTTCTCGGCACATAGTCTCCTGCCTTGACGCTGCGGCCCTTTTCCATCTGCCAGTTCAGGAAGTCATCCGGCCTGTCCGGGAAGATGGACATGCGGGCGGCAGCCACGTTCAGGCGATGGATGTGGAACTCGCTGCGATAGGCCGTACCGCGACCAAAGCCCGGATCATCACCGATAACGGCGACCGACTGATGAGGAGAAAGCTTTCGCAGGAGCTGCAGCGTGACAGCAATTGCTGAAAAGCCTGCTCCAACAACGGCAACGTCATATTTCATGAGCGCTCCTTGTCTGGCCGGACATACCCGTTGCCCGACATCTCTCCTTCAATAGACTAGTGAACCTGTCGAGATTTCAAGTCCCGGATTTCAAACCCGTATTTTCAGGCCCAGGGTTGTCGGCCTCACGTGAAGTCGCGCAGCAGCAGGATGATGGCCCAGGAGACAAAGGCAAGAACCGCCAGCTTCCAAAAATCGGCACGGCGTTTCAGGCCAGGAAAGCCCAGCGGCTTGATGATCTGGACCACCATGGCCAGCAACAGCAACAGGCCGATGATTTTCGTCATTTTGTTCCAGATTCCTTCAACCGCAGCCACAGGCTGGACATTTTTGCACTTCATCAGGATTAGGTGTTGCGAATGGGATTCGGAACCGCTCATTTGGCAAACGGGGCGAATTCCCTCGCGAAAACTCTTCAAGTCAGCCGCAACTGCCGGATTCATGCCTGAATTCCAATTATTTGCGCAATGACTTAACCATTGCCGTGCTTTGCTGTCACGGTCCTGTTCACGTTCTGATTCTGCTCGCGGTTTTGCCGATGCCTCGCAATATTCTGCCCGTTTTCAGTCTTCTCCTCGGCACGCTGTTTCTGTTTCTGGGAAACGGGCTACAGGGATTGCTCCTGCCGGTGCGCGGCACGCATGAGGGTTATTCCAACGAGATTCTCGGCCTTCTCGGCACCACCTGGGCTGCGGGCTTTGTTGCAGGTTGCTTTGCAGCGCCTCTTCTGGTGCGCCGCATCGGCCATGTTCGCGCCTTTTCCGGCTTTGGCGCCATCATCTGCCTCAACGTGCTGGTGACAGGCATGTTCGTGAACGATACGGCCTGGCTGACATTGCGTGCGGTCACCGGCTTCTGCACCGCCGGAACCTCGATGATCATCGAGAGCTGGCTGAACGAGCGCGCGACGAACGAAAGCCGCGGTGCGATCTTCTCGCTCTACATTGCAATAACGCTGATGGGCGTTGTTGGCGGACAGTTGCTGGTCGGGGTAGCGGATGTCACGACCCCGATCCTGTTCATGGTCTGCGGCATCCTGTACTGCATCGCCATCCTGCCGACCACGATCTCGACGGCGGCATCGCCGCAACCGCTCAAGCGGGTCAGTCTCGATCTCAAGGGACTGTATCGAAATTCGCCGGTCTCCTTCGTCGGCATTCTGATGATCGGTATCGCAAACGGTGCTTACGGCACGCTGGTTGCCGTCTTTGGTGCGAAGGCCGGGCTTCACCAGGGCACCATTGCCATCATGGTCAGCATTACCATTTTTGCCGGTGCCATCATGCAGTTCCCGGCGGGTCGCCTGTCCGACCGCATGGACCGCCGCTATGTGCTGGCTGCGCTTTCCGCGCTTTCCGCTCTTGCAGGGTTTGTGCTGGTGGTGCTGCATCCGATGAATGTCTATGTCATCATCGCGCTGGTGGCGATCTATGGTGCTGCGGCCAATGCGCTCTATCCGATCGCTGTTGCGCATGCGAATGACTTCGCGGCACCGGAAGATTTCGTCAAGGTGTCGGGCGGCCTGCTTCTGCTTTACGGGATCGGCACGGTCATCGGCCCGACATTGGGCGGACCGGTCATGACGCATTTCGGTCCGCATGCGCTGTTTGCCGTCACGGCTGTCGCGCATCTGATCGTGGTTGCCTATTCAATTATCCGCAGCCGGATCCGGGCAGCGCGTCCGCGCGAGGAAAAAGACAATTATACTACGGCGGTGCCCGGTGCTTCCGCCCAGCTCGCGACGCCAGAGGGCCTGAAGCTCGATCCGCGCGCGACGGGCTCGACCGACCGGCGTTGATGCTTCGATGACGGGAAAGTGAGAGCGGAACGGCCTTCCAAGGCTGGACGCTCTGTCATGACTGCCGCATCTTTCGTTCACGAAGACGAGGGATTGGCACCATGTTTCGCGCAGTCGCATTCGCTTTGATGTCAGGCGTATTTTTCGCGGGCTCGCACCTTGGTGTCGCCCAGGCGCAGGATCAGCCTCGCCCCGCCAGTCAATGCCAGGCAATCGCCGAGACGGTGCCGAAGGCGAGCTTCGTCAGCTTCAAGCCGCAACAGATGGCGCAGGCGCGAAAGATTGCAGAGGATGTCCGGATTACCTTCATCGGGCATTCGACCTATTCCATCGAAAGCCCGGAAGGGGTGCTGATCGCAACCGACTACAGTGGCTATTACCGGCCTCAGCGGCTGCCGGACATCGTTACAATGAACAAGGCCCACTCCACCCATTACACGCGCTCACCCGATGCGGGCATAAAGCACGTGCTGCCGGGCTGGAGTGATACGCCGGGGCAGAAGGCGGATCATCACGTCGTGGTCGGGGATACCTATACCCGCAATGTTTCAACGGATATCCGCGCCTATGGCGGCTTCGAGGAAAACGGCAATTCAATCTTCATCTTCGAGATTGCAGGCCTGTGTATCGGCCATCTCGGCCACCTGCATCATGAACTGACCGACAGCCACTATACGCAGATCGGACGGCTGGATGTGCTGATGGTGCCGACCGACGGCGGACTGACCATGGGCGCCGATAGCATGAGCCGCGTCGTGCAGCGCCTGCGGTCTTCCCTGATCCTTCCCATGCATCGCAGTGGCCCGCCGCTTGAGCGGTTTCTGACCATGTTCGACGGGAAATTCGATATTGTCTACGCCAAGGAGCCTGTCATCACCGTCTCCCTGCGGAACCTGCCACGAAAGCCGCAGATCCTGATTCCGCAGGGAATGTGAGAGAGGTTATCAGGCGAAGGTGAGATGCTGCTTGACGCCGACATCGGGCATCTTTTCATCGCTTATATTTGCCTTGGCGATTTCCCAGCCAAACTTCAGCGTGCTGTCGGTGGACGCCCAGATCTCGGCATCATCGAGATGCAATGCAAGCATGGTCAGCTTCGGATCATCCTTGCCGTGTTCGTACCAGGCAGCCGTCATGGCGCTCCAGAACTCGTCGATCTTTGCCTGATCCTTGCGGACCTCTATAACGCCCGCGAGGCAGGCATGGTAATCGTGGTTCTTGCCGACAACGCAGAAATGCGCGCGTGTACCGGGGCGAATTGCCTGTACGAGATCCGTGTCGGTCTTGGTGAAAAACCAGATCGTATTGGTTTTGGGGTCTGCATGAGGGGCCATGGGCTGGAAGTGCTGGTGAGAGCCTTCGATACCAAGCATGCCCGCATGGATTGAGTTGATTTCTTCCCACAGCTGGCGTGCAGGGGCTTCGCGGGCTTCGGTCAGACTTGCCATTGCCGGTCCTTTCTTGATGAGGGTGCGGCCGTGAAACGTTGCCGCCAAAGGTTTGTTCCGGCTTTTCCTGCTTGCGCTCCATCTGCTTTTTTCTTGAAAGCGACCGATTTCCTGCCTATAAGCCCGCCATTCCAGACATTTTACGCGATTAAGGGGTGCCATGGCTGGCCATTCACAGTTCAAGAACATCATGCACCGCAAGGGCCGTCAGGATTCCATCCGGTCCAAGATGTTCTCCAAGCTCGCACGCGAAATCACCGTGGCTGCAAAGTCGGGCCTGCCTGACCCTTCGATGAATGCGGCTCTTCGCCTGGCAATCCAGAACGCCAAGGCGCAGTCCATGCCGAAGGACAATATCGACCGCGCCATCAAGAAGGCGTCCGGTGCCGATAGCGAGAGCTATGATTCCGTTCGCTATGAGGGCTACGGTCCCGGCGGTGTTGCCGTCATCGTTGAAGCGTTGAGCGATAACCGCAACCGCACCGCCTCCAATGTTCGCTCCATCTTCACCAAGGCGGGCGGGGCGCTGGGCGAAACCGGCTCTGTTTCCTTCTCCTTCGATCACGTTGGCGAAATCGTCTACAAGGCTTCCGCTGGCAGCGCGGATGCCGTGATGGAAGCTGCGATCGAAGCAGGTGCTGACGACGTGATCTCCGATGAAGACGGTCACACGATCATCTGCGCTTTCGAGAGCATTGGCGAAGTCTCCAAGGCGCTCGAGGCCGTTCTGGGCGAAGCGCAGACAGTCAAGGCTGTCTGGAAGCCGCAGAACACGGTTCCGGTGGATGAAGAAAAGGCACAGTCACTGATGAAGCTCATCGACAGCCTCGAAGACGATGACGATGTGCAGAACGTCTATTCGAACTTCGAAGTGTCCGACGAAGTGATGGCGAAGCTCTCGGCTTAAGTCTCTCATCGTTTCTGATTTGCGGAAAGCCGGCTCCAGATCTGGGGCCGGCTTTCTCGTTTTGCGCGTACCCACCAGCCTCGTACATGCCTTGCATGGCATTCTGCCCCTATTCGCAGCGGTCGAGAGGGTCATCACATGGTGTCATCAGTGGATAATGTTCGGCAGTGGTCGACGCTGACCATGCTGAAAGTGATGAAGCAGACCGATCATGAGCAGAACGCCACAAGCGGCAGTCTCGCCAGCCGATTGCTCAGCGATTACGGCATCGACAGCAGCGATGATGCATCCGATAGCGGCACCTATGATTTGCTGAACCGGATCGCCGACCAGCAGGACGATACCACACCCTCCACAGATACGGTGAAACAGCCGGACAGCGTGACATCGGCCGATTTCCCAGCCTTCATCAAGCAGCAGCTTGAGGAGATGAAGACGGAGCCGGGCAAGGCGAGCCAGGCAGACGCCATGCTGAAGGCGCTGGAGGCGGGCACACTGACCGTGTCGGATGCTGCGGAGGGAAAGAGTGTTCAGCTGGTGGCGCCGGACAAGGTGTCCACGCAGGAGATCAAGGTAACCGATCTCACCGTGAAGGATTGGGGCAGCTTCCTGCGTGATCATCTGACGCGCGAGAACGGCGGCATCTTCAGCCGCAACAAGGATGGCAGCTATATCGACCGCCAGAGCGGCCAAAATGCCTTTTATGGATCGCTTGGCGACAAGTCCTACTACCTCACCTGGCCAGCCAGCACGACCAGGTGAGGCAGAGATACTTGATCAATGTGCGGCTTGCATTACGGGCAGGCTGGCAAAGATTTCCGCCGAGCGCAGCCTTGCTTCGAAATCATGGATCGGCATGGAGATGATCAATTCGTCGGCGCCGGTCTCAGTCAGGAAGCCTTCCAGCTTCTGATGCACCGCTTCGCGCGAGCCAACGGCTGCGAAGCGCAGCGTGTGCTCCACGCCATAGCGCTCTGCTTCCGACCAGATACCCTCCATGCTCGCAACCGGGCGCGGAAATTTGGTCCGCACGTTTCGGCGCAGGTTCACAAACTGCTGCTGCGCGGAAGTGAACATTTGCTTTGCTTCCTGATCGGTTTCTGCCGCAACGCCCATGACGCCCACCATGACGTAAGGCTTCTGCAAGGTCTGTGACGGCTGGAACCGCTCGCGATAGATCGCGATGGCATCCATCAGCATGTCGGGCGCAAAATGCGAGGCGAAGGCGTAGGGCAGGCCCAGTGCAGCCGCCAGATGGGCGCTGTAGAGGCTGGACCCTAGAAGCCATATCGGAACATTCGCTTCCAGCCCCGGAACCGCCAGGATTGCCTGATCCTCGCGGGCCTCTCCCAGTAGATGCTGGAGTTCCACAATATCGTGCGGGAAGTTTTCGGCGCCTGCATCCAGGTTCCGGCGCAGTGCACGCGCCGTTCTCATATCGGTGCCGGGCGCACGACCGAGACCCAGATCGACGCGGCCGGGGAAGAGAGCTTCCAGCGTGCCGAACTGTTCTGCCACGACCAATGGCGAATGGTTGGGCAGCATGATGCCGCCAGAGCCGATGCGGATACGCTTGGTTGCTGCGCCGATATGGCCGATCACCACCGCGGTTGCGGCACTGGCAATGCCGGGCATGCCGTGATGCTCTGCCAGCCAGATGCGGTTGAAGCCCAACTCCTCGGCCTTCTGGGCAAGCCTGCGCGACTGGTCCAGAGCCTGCGAGACGGTCTGGCCTTCCGCCACGGGCGAAAGATCAAGGATGGAAAAGGGTATCATGGCCCACCTGTAACAAATTCCGTTTCATCTCATTTAAGGAGTTTGATCGGGAATCGTAAGGGGGCCTGATTAATTCCTGGTCCGCTATAGCAAGTTCAGGTTACGCAGCGCAGATGCGGCGCCTTCGTCGGCTTGAGGACAGTCGTCTTCTCAGCGGCTCGCACTTTGAACAGGGAGAGACGGGTCTCGATTGTCGTCGTCTGGCCCATGATCTTCATGAGTTGCGCCTCGACGTCCTCCGCCATCGGGGAAAGACGAGTGGTGACCGACGCGATCTCGCGAGCGACGGTCTGGCTGATGGCAATCCGATGGGTTTCCTGATCCAGTGTCGTGCACAGTTTGCTGACGCTGTGCGACTGTTCCTCCAGCGATTCTGCCAGAGCATGCTGCTCGTGCTTGAGCTGGCGCAGGTTCTGGGTCGAGCCTTCCAGCGACCTGGAAAGGTCATGACAAGCCTGAAGGTAGTCGCGGGCGAAGGCGACGCAATCGCTGGCATGGCTCCTGCGGAAGGCTGCGGCATGCCGTTCGGGGTCACTGGCGAATTGCTCTGCGCGGACCGCGAGATCCGACATTCGGCGCGAGAGCTCGTGCAGGTGTTGACGGGCGGCAAGCGAAGCGGCGTGCTGCTCAGCAAGGTCTGTCGTCACCGCCTCCATCCGGCTGGTGCGCGTCAGGGCATCAACGCGCCTGCGGCTCAGGCGCTCCGCTTCCCCATGGGCGTCTTTAAGGTTGGTGCCGAGATGGACGGTCGCCTCGGCCAGCGCCTTGGTGCCCGTCAGCATCTTTTCCATGCGGGCTGAGATCAGGGCGATGGTGCTTTGAGCGCGATAGGCATTGTCGCGCAGCTGGGCTGCGGCACGCCCAGTTGGCAAAAGGTTTATCTGAAGCGTTGAAGCCAGCCGATTGAACTGAAACCGTAGCCCATCCATGCCTTCCGGAAACTCTTCATGCAGAAGAATTGATGTTTCTCCATTGGCAAGGCGCCGAAGGGCCTCTTCAAGCCGACGAAGCGAGGTTTGCTCAGCACTCTCCTTCGGCGAGGATGCCGCGGGCTTGATCGATGTCAGCAGCCCTGCGATCTCGTTCATCGGATCGTCCTTGGGCAGGCCTATGCCGTTTGCGGCCTCGGACCAGGCTGCCGGAGCCATTTCCGCTCTCTGCGTCGATGTCTGTGCGAATGCGGCTGGCGCAATCCGGGTGCGCAGCAGATAGAATGCCAGCGCCGCGGACACTGCGGCAAGAATGCTGAAGCCTGTCATCACCGGCGAAAGAGCGCTTGCCTGAAAAGCCAGGCCCGACGCGATGGTGATGTTCAGCGCAACAAGCCATTGAATTGGCTGGAGCGGCTGCTGCTTCAAGCGGGCGAACATCGTCATGATGGACCTCCATGCTTGGTTGATGATCCACTAATGCGATTCGTCGGCAAAAGTTGGCTCTCAAGCTGCTGGCCCCACGGCTTCCTTATCTCAGCGTTAATCGGCGGTTAACGCTTATCGCGTTTGTTTCGTTTTTGTTCGCGTTTTTGCTGGCTGTTCACTGGCAACTGGGGTTAGGATTTTTCGCATGACAACTGTGATTCGTATCATCGGGATAGACCCAGGGCTTCGCCGTACCGGCTGGGGCGTTATCGACACTATCGGCAACAGCCTGAAGTTCGTGGCGTCCGGCACGGTGACCTCCGACGGGGACATGGATCTTGCCTCTCGTCTTTGCCAGTTGCACGATGGATTGGCGGAAGTCGTTCATGCCTATCGCCCGGATGAGGCGGCAGTCGAGCAGACATTCGTCAACAAGGACGCCGTCGCGACCCTCAAGCTCGGGCAGGCCCGCGGCGTGGTGATGCTGGTGCCAGCCAGAGCCGGTCTGCCGGTTGCCGAATATGCGCCAAATGCGGTCAAGAAGTCGGTGATCGGTGTGGGTCACGGCGAGAAGCAGCAGATCCACATGATGCTGAAAATCCTGATGCCGAAGGTGGAATTCAAGGGTAATGACGCCGCCGATGCGCTGGCAATCGCGATTTGCCATGCGCACCACCGCGCGGGCAACAGAATGCGGCAGGCGCTCGCGGGTTGAACCGGCAGGGCTCAATTTGTTCTTGACTTGTTCTGGTATCCGCGTTTGATACGCAGGCGGAAACGGGCAGGTGCTATGCATGATCGGTAAGTTGAAGGGGACCATCGACGAGATCGGCGAGGATCACGTCGTCGTGGACGTGCACGGGGTATGCTACATCGCCTTCTGCTCTTCGCGGACGCTATCGCGGATCGGATCGGTTGGTGAAGCCATTGTGCTTTTCATCGAAACTTACGTGCGCGAAGACCAGCTGAAGCTCTTCGGTTTTCTGAGTGCGCTCGAGCGGCAGTGGTTCAATCTGCTTCAGAGCGTGCAGGGTGTGGGATCCAAGGTGGCTCTTGCCGTTCTTTCAACGCTGACGCCTTCAGAGCTTGCCAATGCCATTGCGCTTCAGGACAAGGCTGCCGTTTCGCGAGCGCCGGGTGTTGGGCCCAAGGTTGCGATCCGCATTGTTACCGAGCTAAAAAACAAGGCTCCGGCCTTTGCCGGGGAAGCCAGCGCCAACATCGGCTTCAAACAGGAGCTGGGTGAAGGGGTTGCCTCCGCGCCGGTCAGTGACGCAGTCTCGGCCTTGACGAATCTCGGTTACTCGCGCGATCAGGCTGCCAATGCCGTTGCTGCTGCGCTCAAGACTGCGGGCGAGGCAGCAGATAGTGCCAAGCTCATCCGGCTTGGCCTGAAGGAATTGTCGCGCTGATCCCGGCTGTGATTGCCGAAGTCCTGTCGTTTGGATAGCTTCGATGTTAATTGCGCAACGTGTGTGACGTTTGCGTCTGGAATGAGTGATGAGCGAACAAAACCGCCTTCTTTCGCCTGACAAGAAGGGTGAAGATTTCGATACGGCTTTGCGGCCCCAGTCGCTGGACGAGTTTACCGGTCAGGCGGAAGCGCGTGCCAATCTGAAAATCTTCATCGAGGCTGCCAAGAACCGCGGTGAGGCGCTGGATCACGTGCTGTTCGTCGGTCCGCCCGGTTTGGGAAAGACGACGCTGGCGCAGATCATGGCGAAGGAGCTTGGCGTCAATTTTCGCTCGACGTCCGGACCTGTGATTGCCAAGGCGGGGGATCTGGCGGCGCTGCTGACCAATCTGGAAGAGCGCGATGTCCTGTTTATCGACGAGATTCATCGCCTCAATCCGGCGGTCGAGGAAATTCTCTATCCGGCGATGGAGGATTTCCAGCTGGACCTGATCATCGGGGAGGGGCCTGCGGCGCGCTCGGTCAAGATCGACCTTGCGAAGTTCACGCTGGTGGCCGCCACCACGCGCCTCGGATTGCTCACAACGCCGCTGCGCGACCGGTTTGGTATTCCGGTTCGCCTCAATTTCTACACGGTGGAGGAACTCGAAGGCATTGTGCGGCGTGGCGCGCGACTTCTGGGCCTCGGCATGACGGAAGAAGGGGCACGCGAGATTGCCCGCCGCGCCCGTGGTACGCCGCGCATTGCCGGTCGTCTGCTGCGGCGTGTGCGTGATTTTGCCGAAGTTGCGCGTGCGGAAGCGGTGACCCGGGAGATCGCCGACGAGGCCTTGACGCGGCTGCATGTCGACCATGCGGGGCTCGATCAACTGGACAAACGCTATCTCAACATGATCGCCGTCAATTTTGGCGGCGGGCCAGTGGGCATCGAAACCATCGCGGCGGGCTTGTCAGAGCCACGCGATGCGATCGAGGATATCATCGAGCCCTATATGATCCAGCAGGGGTTCATCCAGCGCACGCCGCGCGGACGGGTGCTGACCGCAACCGCCTGGAAGCATTTGGGCCTCCAGCCGCCGAAGGATCTGGAGGCCGCGCAGTTTCGCTTGTTCAGCGAGGAAGAGTAAACGCCATGCCGGGTACCCGCATCCGTATCAAATCGAAGCCTAAGCGCACGTTCCAGATGCGCGTGGCGGGTCTCGGCTTTCGCAATGGTCATGTGCTGGTTCACCGCGCTGTCCACGAACCTTTCTGGACCTTTCCGGGCGGTGGGGCGGAGATCGGCGAGACATCCGATGAAACCCTGCGTCGCGAAATGATGGAGGAGCTTGAGGTTCATGTGCGGGTCGACCGGCTGCTCTGGATCGTCGAGAACTTCTTCCATTACGAAGGCCGGGACTGCCACGAACTGGGTATCTTCTATCTCATGGATATTCCTGAAAGCTTCCCCTTCGCCTCCGGGGAGAGCGTGCATCGGATCAAGGACGGCAATAATGAGCTGGAGTTCAAGTGGGTGCCTGCGACCACACAGGCCCTGACGGAACTGGATATTCCGCCGTACTTTATTGCCAGCGAGATCGAGAATTTGCCGCAGACTGTGAAGCACCTCGTCTGGGATGATCGCAATCTCGATGAAAAAGGCAAGTCGCACGCGTAAACATCACGGAACGGGACTTTGAGAGCATCGTTGACGGTTGCAGAAACCCTCAAGGAGAGCACGATGAGTACGAAAGCGAGCGGCCAGAAGATCAAGAAGGGCGACGAGGTTTCCTGGAAATGGGGAAAGGGAACGGCTGAAGGCGAAGTGAAGCAGACCTTCACGGACGACGTCGAACGTAAGATCAAGGGCAAGACCATCAAGCGCGAGGCCGATAGCGACAAGCCTGCCGTCCTCATCAAGCAGAAGGATGGAGACCAAGTTCTGAAAAGCACCTCCGAGGTTCACAAGAAGCACTGAGGGAGAGGTCCTGCTGCCGGTTGCAGAACCGCGCAAACACTGTATTGGCTTCGCGTTGAAACAAAGCAGCAGGACTTTTTCCCCATGAGCAGCCCTGAGACGCACAAGATTGCCGGTGAAATCATCGACGGTCAGCATCGGCTTCAGCAGCGTGTCTATTACGAAGACACCGATTTTTCAGGCCTGATCTACCACGCGCGCTATCTGCATTTTCTGGAGCGCGGCCGAACCGACTATCTCCGCTGCCTCGGCTGCGAGCAGAGCAAGCTGATCGGTTTCGACGAGGAGGGGCTCGTCTTCGTCGTCCACCGTATGGAAATCGACTTCAAATCACCCGCGCGCATGGACGATGTCGTGACGATCCTGACGCGTACCGAGAAGGCGGGCGGAGCCAAGATGGTTCTGTCTCAGGAGATCCGTCGGGGCGAGACATTGCTTATCCAGGCCAAAGTCATCATCGCTGTCATCAATCGGCTCGGGCGCCCGCGCCGGTTGCCGGAAGGTCTGGCGCACTCGTTCAACGGGGTTGATGAAGGTCAAAATACATAAAATTTTAAGAGAACTTTAACCATAATGAGGTCTTACTGACCGGGATAAGTTTTGTGCGGTGCACGCCTTCGTTTAACCAAATTTGAAGGCGAGAAGGCCCTTAAACCTTAAGGTAGACGGGCTTTTCTGCGCAACCGCGCTCATACACTACAGCGCTTGCGAACCGGCCCGTTGCTACGTGCCGGGCGATTCGATTCAGGGGTAAGGGATTTATGGAACACGCTGATCTAGCGGCTGCTGCAAACTCGGTAAGCCTCATTTCGCTTTTCATGCAAGCCGGGCTCATCGTGAAGCTCGTGATGATCGGCCTCATGGGCGCCTCGGTCTGGACTTGGGCCATCGTGATCGACAAATACATGAATTTCAAGAAGGCCAAGCGCCAGTTCGACCAGTTCGAACAGGTTTTCTGGTCCGGCCAGTCTCTCGAGGAACTCTACCGAACGCTGTCGGACCGGCAGAATACCGGCCTTGCCGCAATCTTCGTGTCGGCCATGCGCGAGTGGAAGAAGAGCTTCGAACGCGGCGCACGCTCTCCGATCGGTCTGCAGATGCGTATCGACCGCGCCATGGATGTCACGATGGCACGCGAGAGCGAGCACTATGAGGCGCGGCTGGGATCGCTGGCAACCATTGGTTCTGCTGGTCCCTTCATCGGTCTGTTCGGTACGGTTGTCGGTATCATGACCTCGTTCCAGGCCATTGCCGGATCGAAGTCCACCAACCTTGCGGTCGTGGCACCGGGTATCGCCGAAGCGCTTCTGGCAACCGCCATTGGCCTTATTGCCGCTATTCCGGCGGTTATGGCCTACAACAAGTTCATGGCAGACGCAGGCAAACTGTCTTCCCGCATGGAAGGTTTTGCCGACGAATTTTCCGCCATCCTGTCACGCCAGATCGACGAGAAGCTGCAGCCGCGCCAGGCCGCGCAGTAAGCGTTTCGTTTTCTGAAGGAGTAGCTTCATGGGTATGTCGGCTGGGGGATCGAAGGCATCGGGCGGTGGTCGTCGCGGGCGTGGCCGTCGCGGGCGTGGCGGTGCAATCAGCGAAATCAACGTGACGCCGCTGGTCGACGTCATGCTCGTTCTTCTCATCATCTTCATGGTTGCCGCACCGATGATGACGGTGGGCGTTCCGATCGATTTGCCGGAAACGCAGGCAAAGGCGATGAATTCCGATACGCAGCCGATCACCGTTTCGGTCAACCCACAGGGACAGATCTTCCTGCAGGAAACACCGATTTCCATTGATGAAGTCGTCCCCAAGCTCGAGGCCATTGCCAAGACCGGCTATAACGAGCGCATCTATGTGCGCGGTGATACCGCCGCTGCCTATGGTGGTGTGATGAAGGTCATGGCCCGCATTTCTGCAGCCGGTTTCAAGAACATCGGTCTTGTGACGCTGCAGGAACAGCAGAAGTGATTCAGCACCGATGAAGACGAGTCTCGGCACATCGCTGGTCGCACACACAGTCATACTCGCCTGGGCGCTGGTATCGATCAGTGCGCCTGCCTCTTTCGAGGTTGCGCCGGTCGAGGCCCTGCCTGTCGATATCGTTCCGGTGGAATCCATCACCCAGATCCAGCAGGGTGACAAGAAGGCGCCGATGACCGAAAAGCCTTCGCCCAAGAAAACCGAGAAGCAGAACGTTGTCGAGAACGCGGAGAATGCGGGCGAGAACGATGTCGACCTGAAGAACCCGCCGACGCCGGTCAAGAAGCCGACGACGACGGAAACGGCTGCAGCTCCGCCGAAGAACGAGAAGCCGCTGCCCAACCCGACGACGGAAAACAACGACGTCAAGGAAATCGCCAAGGAAGAAACTGCGCCGAAGCCGGTAGAGACGGCGGCGTTGCCGATCCCGAAGCCTGAAATCACACCGCCGACACCTAAGCCGGAACCGCCGAAGCCCGAGGCTCCGAAGCCGGAACCGCAGGCGCAGAAGGTGGAAGAAACGCCGCTGCCGACCACGGCTCCGGTTCCTGCCGCACGTCCGCGCCCTGAACCACCAAAGCAGGAAGAGGCAAAGCCCGTCGAGAAGCCGCCGGAAAAGAAGCCGGAGCAGAAGCCTGCCGAGAAGCCGCAGGACAAGAAGACCGAGACGGCCAATGCTGAAAAGCCGAGCGACAAGAAGGTTGCCGACAAGAAGCAGGAGACGGCCAAGTCTGCATCGTCCAAGCAGAGCGATTTCAATGCCGAGGACATCGCCAGCCTGCTGAACAAGCAACAGGCTGCCGGTGGCGGTGCCAAGCGCTCGCAGCAGACGGCTTCGCTGGGCGGCAAGAAAACGACTGGCGGCTCCTCGCTCAGCCAGAGCGAGATGGATGCGCTGAAGGGCCAGATCCAGAACAACTGGTCGGTGATTGCCGGTGTCGATGGCGGCAAGGGCATGGTGATTACCGTAACCATGAAGCTTGATCCGTCTGGCGCCATCGTTGGCAGACCGGAAGTAACATCGTCCGGCGGCAACGAGAGTGCTCGCCGCATGCTGGAAGGCAGTGCAATTCGAGCCGTCATGCGCTCTTCGCCATTCAAGAATCTTCCTGCCGACAAATATGACGCGTGGAGCGAAGTCGTTGTGAACTTCGACCCGAGCGAACTGCTTTGAAAGGCCCCAATATCATGCTGAAACCAACTCTCATCCGCGTCATGCTGGCCATTGCCGGTATGGCCGTGATGTTTGCAGCGCCCGCCCAGGCGCGCGTGGAAATCAACATCAATCGCGGCAATGTGGAGCCACTGCCCATTGCCATCACGGACTTCATTTCCGGCAACGAACTTGGCGCGCAGATTTCCGGCGTCATAGCGGCGGATCTGCAGCGTTCGGGTCTGTTCGCACCGGTCAACAAGGCCGCCTTCATCGAGAAGATCTCTGATCCGGGCAAGATGCCGCGTTTCGAGGACTGGAAGGCAATCAATGCGCAGGCTCTGGTGACGGGTCGCGTGACCCGCGAGGGCGATGGCCGCCTTCGGGCCGAATTCCGCCTGTGGGATACGTTCGGCGGTACCCAGATGACCGGCCAGCAGTTCTTCACGCAGCCGGAAAACTGGCGTCGTGTCGCCCACATCATTGCGGATGCGATCTACAAGCAGATCACCGGCGAGAACGGCTATTTTGACACCCGCGTCGTGTTCGTCTCGGAAAGCGGTCCGAAGAATGCGCGTGTGCGCCAGCTGGCGATCATGGACCAGGACGGCTTCAATGTTCGCAGCTTGACCAATGGCAAGGACATCGTTCTGACGCCGCGCTTCTCGCCGAACCGTCAGGAAGTGACCTATATGTCCTTCGAAGGACAGCAGCCGCGCGTCTATCTGCTTCAGCTTGAGACAGGCCAGCGCGAAGTCGTGGGCAACTTCCCGGGCATGACCTTCTCGCCCCGCTTTTCTCCGGATGGCCAAAAGGTCATCATGAGTCTCCAGCAGGACGGTAACTCGAACATCTACACGATGGATCTGCGCTCGCGCACGACCACGCGTCTGACGAACACGGCGGCGATCGACACGTCCCCGTCCTATTCACCCGACGGTGGCCGCATCGTGTTTGAAAGCGACCGGGGTGGTCGTCAGCAGCTCTATGTCATGGGTGCCGACGGTTCCGGCCAGACACGCATTTCCTTTGGCGATGGTGCCTATTCGACGCCGGTCTGGTCTCCTCGCGGCGATCTGATTGCCTTCACCAAGCAGTCGGGCGGCAAGTTCTCCATCGGCGTCATGAAGCCGGACGGTTCAGGTGAGCGCATTCTGACGACGGGCTTCCACAATGAAGGCCCCACCTGGGCACCAAACGGTCGCGTGCTGATGTTCTTCCGCCAGAACGCAGGAGCGGGCGGTCCGCAGCTCTATTCCATCGACCTAACGGGTTACAACGAACAGCAGATCAAGACACCTGCCTTCGCATCCGATCCGGCCTGGTCACCGCTGCTTGAATAAATGTGAATGCCTTTTCACTGCTGCTTGCCCTTGCAAAGGCGGCAGTGAAAGGGTTTAGGGGAAAATTAACCATGATCGTTGGTCGTGCGTTAACCAGAAACGGTTAGATTCCGGCAACGATAAAATTCTGATCAAGGAGAGACCGGCTATGAGCCGCATCGATAACCCGGCAATGAGCCGTATGCAGACCCTCGCACGCAACCCGGCTGTCATTGCCCTCACGCTCGCTCTTGCTCTGGCAGGCTGCGCGAACAAGAAGAACCTGCCGAACAGCGCTGGCGAACTGGGCCTTGGTGCCGGTGGCGCAGGTGCCGCAACGCCGGGTTCCAGCCAGGACTTCACCGTCAATGTCGGCGACCGCATCTTCTTCGACACCGACTCCACGTCGATCCGTGCAGACGCCCAGCAGACGCTGGATCGTCAGGCACAGTGGCTGCAGCGTTATCCGCGCTATGCCATCACGATCGAAGGTCATGCCGACGAACGTGGCACGCGCGAGTACAACCTTGCTCTCGGCGCACGCCGTGCCGCTGCAACGCGCGACTATCTTGCTTCACGCGGCGTTCCGGCCAACCGCATGAAGACCATCTCCTACGGCAAGGAACGTCCGGTCGCCGTGTGCGACGACATCTCCTGCTGGTCTCAGAACCGCCGTGCAGTCACCGTTCTCGGCGGCGCCGGAATGTAATCGATGCCATGATGGCGCGGAGGAGGCGGCGTCAGCCGCCTTTTTCGTAATCTCCATAGTTTAGCCGAAGTTGCGGGTTTACCTGCAAGCAACGGGGCCAGCTTGGATTGTTTTGTCTGGAATTCGAAAACGTCAGGGCTGCGCCATGGGGTGCATACCCTCTAGGAAAACAGGACGGACATCATGAAGAAACTTGTTCTGGCAGCGATGCTGGGGCTTGCGGCCACGACGAGCCACGCGAGTGCATTCACGCTCGGAAACCTGTTCAAGAACGATGCCGCGAAAAACGAGCAGGCAGGCCAGCAGAAAATGCAGGCACGCCAGCCGCTGGTGCTCGCCCAGAGTTCCGGTGATTCGGTACGCATCCAGCAGTTGGAGGAAACCATTCGCCAGCTGAACGGTCGCGTCGAAGAAATGAGCTTCCAGCTGCTGCAGATGCAGGAGCAGATGCGCAAGACCCAGTCCGACAATGAATTCCGGTTCCAGGAGCTGGAAAAGGGTTCGGCTGGGGGCGGTGCTGCTCCTGCAGTTGCCGCAGCTGCTGCCGCCGGGGCAGCCGGCTCAAAAAAAAACGATGAAATCGCGAATATAATCGATCAGCCGGGGACATCTGCGGGGGCAAGACCATCTGCAGGCGCTCCGGCTTCGAACCGTTCGACGACTGCGCCGGGCGAAACGACCCTCGGTTCCATCGAAATGGACCAGAGCGGCAGACAGGTCGGTGCAAGCGTCAATCAGAACGCGCGCAATGCCGCAGCCTTGCCCGGTGTCGATTCCGGTTCTGCCCCTGCAAAGCCAACCAATCAGACGGCGTCTCTCGGTACGGAGAGCGATAGCTACCGCGCCGCCTACAACCATATCCTATCCGGCGACTACAAGACCGCCGAAGCCGAATTCACGGCCTATCTGCAGAGCTACCCCAAGAGTGCGCGCGCGGCTGACGCGAGCTTCTGGCTGGGCGAAGCGCAGTATAGCCAGGGCCGCTACAACGATTCCGCCAAGACCTTCCTCAACGCACACCAAACGTATGGTTCGTCGCCCAAGGCGCCGGAAATGCTTCTGAAGCTCGGCATGTCACTGGCCGCTCTCGATAATCGCGACACGGCCTGTGCAACGTTGCGTGAAGTTGGCAAGCGCTATCCATCTGCTTCCAAGCCCGTGACCACAAAGGTCGCAAGCGAGCTCAAGCGGTTGAGCTGCTGATTTCAGGGGGATCCCATTCTTTCTGCAGCAACTCAATTGCTGTCTCCCGGCGAAGCGATCGATCTCTTTCTCGCGTCGTTGAAGAGGCCAGCGCGCCTTTTGGTGGCTATTTCCGGCGGCAGCGATTCGACGGGGCTTCTGACGGCGCTTTGCGAGGCGGGTGGCGATCCGGATGAAAGCGGCATCACCATTCTGGCCGCCACAATCGACCACCAGCTGCGCCCGGAATCGGCAGACGAGGCTTTGGCCGTCAATCTCCTTTGCGACCAGTTTTCCGTCGAACACCGGATTCAGGCTTGGACCGGTGAAAAGCCCGAAACCGGTCGCGCCTCCGCAGCCCGTATTGCGCGCTATCAACTGCTTTGTCAGATTGCCGAAGAGCTTCAGGCTACCGCTATCGTGACCGGCCATACGCTGGACGACCAGATCGAGACCATCACCATGCGGCAGGCGCGGGATCCCGAACGGCGGGAGCCGGAAGGAACTGCGCCACGTGAGGGCCGCAGTGGCGACGCCGGGATGTCATCCTCGGTCCTCATCAACGGCCGTTTCTGGTTGTTCCGTCCGTTTCTCAAGACAAGGCGCAACGCGATCCGTGATTTTCTGCTTCGTCGTGGCATGGGCTGGATCGATGATCCTTCCAATACGGATGAGCGGTCGGAACGGGTGCGGGTTCGTCTTGCTCTAGCCGGGCTGTCGGATGCGAAGGCCGATGCCTGGGGAACGGCTGTCGATCTGGCGCAGAACCGGCGGCGATCGGTCTCCGAGGCGGCTGCCGGTCTGCTTCGACAGTCGGCCACGGTCTGGCAGGCCAGTGCTGCACGGCTTGATGCCAGGGCACTTTCTGCGCCACCGGAGGTGTTGTTCTATGCGATTGGCACGCTGATCGCGGTTCTCGGGGGGCGGGAACATCTTCCGGCGAGCGAACCCTTCGATCGCATCATGAGCCGCTATCTGCGCGGCGAAAGCTTTCGCGAAACGCTGGGACGCGTGCTTCTCTACAATAAGGACGACGGTCTTTATCTGGCGCGAGAAAGCCGCGACCTGCCCGAAATGCAGGTTTCCATGTGGCAGCGCGAACTGTGGGACGGACGTTTCGAGATCGTCTCGCATGTTCCGGCTGCCTGTACCGTCATGCCGGAGCAGGGGGACGTGGCGACCGGGAGCTACCCTGATGTACCGACGCTGATTGCGCGGGCAGCATGGCGGTCTTTACCCCATGTCATAGTGCCGCAGGAGTTCAAGGATGTGCAGGTGCAAATCACGCCTGTTCTTGCGCCCTTCAGGCAATTTCTTGCGGATTTCGACCTTGGACTGGCCGATTGTCTTGCGCAATTGATGGGTTTGACGACCATTCCCCGCCCGCCACTTAACGATTTGATACGGAAAACATGATCTGGAGCCCGCCTTGCCTTGGCAAGGCCGTGCCGGGAACCTATGTTAAGGACCAAGAAAGGCAGCTGGCTTAAAGCAGGCTGTCAATGTCCGGGGAGTTCGATGAACCCAAACTTTCGTAATTTCGCCCTCTGGGCGATCATAGCCCTGTTGCTGATCGCGCTGTTCAGCATGTTCCAGACCTCGCCGACTCAGACGAGTTCGCGGGAAGTGCCGTATTCGCAGTTCCTTCGGGATGTGGATGCAGGGCGCGTGCGTGACGTGGTGGTAACAGGCAATCGCGTGCTTGGAACCTATACCGAGAGCGGAACCGGTTTCCAGACCTATTCGCCCGTGATCGATGACACGCTGATCGACCGCCTGCAGGCCAAGAACGTGACGATTGTGGCGCGTCCGGAATCGGATGGCTCGTCCGGCTTCCTGAGCTATATCGGTACGCTGCTGCCGATGCTGCTGATCCTCGGCGTCTGGCTGTTCTTCATGCGGCAGATGCAGGGTGGTTCGCGCGGCGCCATGGGCTTTGGAAAGTCCAAGGCAAAGCTTCTGACAGAAGCGCATGGCCGGGTGACATTCGAAGACGTGGCAGGCGTGGACGAAGCCAAGTCGGATCTGGAAGAAATTGTCGAATTCCTGCGCGATCCGCAGAAGTTCCAGCGTCTGGGCGGTCGTATTCCTCGCGGTGTTCTTCTCGTCGGCCCTCCGGGCACGGGTAAGACGCTTCTGGCGCGCGCCATTGCCGGTGAAGCCAATGTGCCGTTCTTTACGATTTCGGGCTCCGACTTCGTGGAAATGTTCGTCGGCGTCGGCGCAAGCCGCGTCCGCGACATGTTCGATCAGGCCAAGAAGAACGCGCCTTGCATTATCTTCATCGACGAAATCGACGCGGTCGGTCGCCATCGTGGCGCAGGTCTCGGCGGCGGTAACGACGAACGCGAACAGACCCTCAACCAGCTGCTGGTCGAGATGGACGGCTTCGAGGCAAATGAAGGCATCATCCTGATCGCCGCGACCAACCGTCCCGACGTTCTCGACCCCGCGCTGCTGCGTCCAGGCCGTTTTGACCGTCAGGTGGTCGTGCCGAACCCGGATATCGTCGGTCGCGAGCGCATCCTGAAGGTTCATGCTCGCAATGTGCCGCTGGCTCCGAATGTCGACCTGAAGACGCTTGCGCGTGGTACCCCCGGCTTCTCCGGTGCCGATCTCATGAACCTCGTCAATGAAGCTGCGCTGATGGCGGCCCGCCGCAACAAGCGTCTCGTGACGATGCAGGAGTTCGAAGACGCCAAGGACAAGATCATGATGGGTGCGGAGCGCCGCTCCTCCGCCATGACCGAAGCCGAAAAGAAGCTGACCGCCTATCACGAAGCCGGCCACGCGATCACGGCCCTCAACGTTCCGGTGGCGGACCCGCTGCACAAGGCAACAATCATTCCCCGTGGCCGTGCGCTCGGCATGGTCATGCAGTTGCCGGAAGGCGACCGCTATTCCATGAGCTACAAGTGGATGGTGTCGCGTCTCGTCATCATGATGGGCGGCCGTGTTGCAGAAGAATTGACCTTCGGTAAGGAGAACATCACCTCCGGCGCGTCATCCGATATCGAGCAGGCAACCAAGCTTGCCCGTGCGATGGTAACCCAGTGGGGCTTCTCCGATATCCTCGGCCAGGTCGCCTATGGTGAAAACCAGCAGGAAGTCTTCCTTGGTCATTCTGTTTCGCAGTCGAAGAATGTGTCGGAAGCGACAGCCCAGAAGATCGATACGGAAGTTCGTCGTCTGATTGATGAGGCCTATACCGAGGCACGCCGCATTCTGACCGAAAAACACGACGCGTTCGTCACACTGGCCGAAGGTTTGCTGGAATACGAAACCCTGTCCGGTGAAGAGATCAAGGCGCTCATCCGTGGTGAGAAGCCTGCCCGGGATATGGGTGATGACAGCCCGAACGCTCGTGGCTCCGCAGTCCCGAAGACTGGTTCGAAGAAAGACGAGCCGAAGGGTGGAGAGCCTGAAAGCGGTCTTGAGCCACAGCCTCACTGAGGTTGGTATAGACGTAGAAAATTGGGGGCTGCTTGAAAGAGCGGCCCCTTCTTTGTCTGCAGTTTATGATTTGGTAACGCTATATAATCCAGATTGACGGTAATTTATGTGTTTGAGCCGATATTCTATGGCATGAGCACAGTATGCGGCCGCGCGTTTTTCGTTCGACGGCCACAGCTCACAAAGTCGCAGCAAATGCCGCGCAGGGCATCAAGGAGCATTCATGACACGCCGTTACTTTGGCACCGATGGCATTCGCGGACAATCGAATGTGTTTCCCATGACGCCGGATCTGGCGATGCGGGTCGGGATTGCAGTCGGCACGATTTTTCGCCGCGGCAATCACCGTCACCGGGTGGTGATCGGCAAGGATACGCGCCTTTCGGGCTACATGCTGGAAAACGCGCTGGTGGCGGGTTTCACGGCTGCTGGGCTTGATGTCTTCCTGCTCGGCCCGATCCCCACGCCGGCCGTTGCCATGCTGACCCGTTCTCTGCGTGCCGATATCGGCGTGATGATCTCCGCATCTCACAATCCCTTCGAGGACAATGGCATCAAGCTGTTCGGTCCGGATGGCTACAAGCTTTCCGATGAGCTCGAGCTTGAGATTGAAGACCTGCTCGACAAGGATATCTATGCGCAGCTCGCCAAGCCGCACGAGATTGGCCGTGCCAAGCGCGTGGACGGCGATATCTATCGCTATATCGAATTCGTGAAGCGTACGCTGCCACGCGACGTCACATTGAACGGCCTGCGCATTGCCATCGATTGTGCCAATGGTGCGGCCTACAAGGTGGCGCCAACTGCGCTGTGGGAGTTGGGCGCAGATGTCGTGACGATCGGCAACACCCCGAACGGTACGAACATCAACCTCGATTGCGGCTCCACCAGCCCGGACGCCTTGCGTCGCAAGGTGCATGAAGTGCGTGCCGATATCGGCATCGCTCTTGATGGCGATGCGGATCGCGTGATCATCGTCGACGAACACGGTCAGATCATCGACGGCGACCAGCTGATGGCCGTCATCGCCGAAAGCTGGCTGGATGACGAAACGCTACGTGGCGGCGGGATTGTCGCAACCGTGATGTCGAACCTGGGACTGGAGCGCTTCCTGAAGAAAAAGGGTCTCAACCTGGCCCGGACCAAGGTGGGCGACCGGTATGTGGTCGAGCATATGCGCAACAACAACTTCAACGTAGGCGGCGAACAGTCCGGCCACATCGTCCTGTCCGATTTCGGGACGACTGGCGATGGTCTTGTGGCGGCGCTGCAGGTGCTGGCGCGCGTCAAGCGTCTCGGGCAGCCGGTCAGCGAAGTGTGCCGCCGGTTCGAGCCAGTTCCGCAACTGCTGAAGAATGTGCGTTTTTCCGGAGGTAAGCCGCTGGAGGATATCATCGTGCGTCAGGCGATCGAAAGTGCGGAAGCAGAACTCGGCAAAAAGGGCAGGCTGGTTATCAGGCCTTCCGGCACCGAGCCACTCATCCGTGTCATGGCGGAGGGCGATGATCGCGCTCAGATCGAGCGGATCGTCAACGATCTCATCGGTGTTATCTCCAACGTTCGTTCCGCTGCCTGAGTTCAGCGGAAAGGTCAGATGATTAAGGGCTCGCGCCATGTCGCGGGCCCTTTTTCTTATCCGCCTGTCGGGCGCATTCATGCAAAACTTACCAATCCTCTTAGCAGGGCATTATCCTTAATTGCTCCTTAACCTTTATCGTTAATGATCCGGTTCAGTTTAGAACAACCTCGCCGCGCCGCGCGTCGAAGCAAACTGGAACTTGGAGTTCATGCCATGAGGAATACCCTGATCGGCGCACTTGTCCTGGCCCTGACGGCAGGTGTGGCTCATTCCGCAGATCTTTATCAGCCGCAGCCGGAGGTTCCGATGAACGCGCCGGAAGTGGCGGTTCAACAGAGCTCCAGTGGGTGGTATCTGCGTGGCGACGTGGGTTACGGCTTCAACGACCTTCGTGGCGCAAACTTCTACCAGGGCAACGATACCAGCCGGAAGGTAGACTTCCATCGCTCCGAACTGCGCGATGCGTTCACCGTCGGCGGCGGTGTCGGTTACCAGATCAACAACTATCTTCGCACGGACGTTACCTTCGACTATCTCTCCAAGAGCAAGTTCGAAGGCTCCACCAAGGGTGGCGGCGCGGCATTCGGTGCCTGCGTTGGACCCTGCACATCGCGTGATATCGCCAACATGCGCGCCTATAGCCTGCTGGCCAACGCCTATGTCGATCTCGGCACCTATGGCTATTTCACGCCTTACGTCGGCGCCGGTCTCGGCGGAACCTACGTGAAGTGGGACAAGCTGCGCAACACCTCCTGCGCCGACAATGGCATCGGCTGCGATACGACGGTTGAGCACGGCGGCAAGGGCGGCTGGCGCTTTACCTATGCTCTTATGGCCGGTGCGACGATCGACGTGACCTGCAACCTTAAGGCCGATATCGGCTATCGCTATCGCCGCGTTGAAGGTGGCGACATGTTCGGCTACGCCCAGAACGGCGGACCGGGCTACGACAAGGGCTTCGACGTTCACGAAGCACGCCTCGGCGCCCGCTACACCTTCGGCGGATGTGCAGCGCCTTACGTTCCGGAAGAGCCGGCCCCGGCCCCGATCGTCTACAAGTAATCACATCATTCCATGCAAAAAGGCCGCCGGGCGCGAACCCGGCGGCCTTTCGTGTTTGACGACTCGCGGCTCAAAATTCTCGCTTGATGATGTTGCGATCCACCGACCACTGGCCGCCGCCGAAGGCTGCGAAGAAGAGGGCGCCGCCCATCCAGAACAGCGAGGCAAGTTCCGCCTTTGTCTGTACCTGCTCCAGGAACAGGGCGCCGCCATCTGCCAGACGCTTCACGCCCGCCGGAGTGAAGAATTCGCTTCCGCCTTTCAGTGCTGCAATGCCCTGATCAGTCAGGAAGGCATGGCCATACGGGAACGCAAAGTGGAACCAGAGCGTGATTGCCAGCATCACGCCATTTGCAAGGGCTGCCGGACGTGTGAACAGACCAAGGGCGATCAAGGCTCCGCCAAAGAATTGCATGCCCGCCAGAAGCGGTGAGAAGAGCCAGCCGGGGTGAAAGCCAAGATTTTCGACAAAGCCGACCTGCGCCATGGGCGCCATGATCTTCGGATAGCCTTCAATCATCAACATGCCGCCGATGACAGCACGGAAAGCAACCCAAGCGAGTGGTTGAGCGAAGTGCTCGTAAAAGCCTGAGAGGAAGGGCAGATAGAGCGGGCTCTTCGAAGTGCCGCGTTCGTGGGTGAGCGGGACGGGGATAGCCATGATTTTCCTCATGATCTTGCAAGGCCGGTCCAACCGGACAGAAGGTTGGAGAGGCTGGGTCTGAGTAGATGCTCGCGCAAAAGGTGAATTCGGCGTCAGCCTTGGCCTGGCCGATGAGAGGAAGCTAAACTACCAAGAAGTAATACCTGTTGATTCAGGTCAAGTTTTTCCAACAATTTTACGACTTATGTGTAATCGCCTGATTGCGACAAATTCTGTCTTGACCCGTATCGGAACTTCCCATAGAAGCAGCGGCGGGACACCTCTCCCCAACGAGATTTGCGCGAGCGCAGTCTAACGCATTGTTTTCATTCTCAATTTGACTTGCTTCATTTGCGCCTGTGTTTTTGGCGCGTCATTCGTAATCAGATCGGCAAGCGTATCGTCTCTCATGGCGTGGCCGTATGTTTTGAACACAAGCTGTGCGTCAGCCCACCCTCCAAGCTTTGCGACTGTGATGGGGTCTACCCCTTTGTGCAACAGCGACGTTGCGAATCCATGCCTGCACGAATGGAACGTCAGCGGCTCTATCCCGGCCCGCTTGATAGGCTTTGTCCATTGCGGCTTGAGCGTATGCCTGGATGAATATTTGAAGACTTTCCCGTCCGGCTCCCGCTCCCCTTCGATATTGGCGATTGCAGCCATCAGGGGAGGCGGTAGATGGGCGTAACGTTCTTTCCCTACCTTCGTCTGCCTGATGAGCGCCTTGCGCGCTGTGAGGTCTACATCGGCCCATATGAGGCTTATGGCTTCTGATACTCTGGCGCCAGTCAGAAACATAAAGCAGCAGATCGCGCCAAGGTGCGGGTTTGCATGTTCCATGAAGGCTTGGACCCACTCCCATGTTGCGGGCTTCTTTTCCTTCGTCTCGGTCTTGAACCGTTCGACCCGGATGTAATTGCAGAGATCCATGCTTGCGCAGTGATTGATGACGGCTTGCGTCGGCACGATGAAGTTTCGATTTCTGGTCGCGCCTGATGCGTATGGGTGCATGACGATCGCGCCCTGCCTCATAGCCCCTCCGGTGATGTCCTTCACCAGAGTAACCTTCCAGTAGCCTTTCACAGCATCAATGAAGCGTTTTGCTTTGCCCGCCTCAAGATACATGTCGGCAGCAGCATCGAACGTCAGGATCGCTCCCGGGCCATCAAAATGACCTTTCCACGCTTTGTTTTCGATGTCTGAGATGATCCGCTCTGCGATGTCTTTTTTTGCTGTGCGAGTCGAGCCCCGATAGAGGACGCCGTTGATAGTGCCGCGATAATGCCAGATCTTGCCGCCTGGGCGTCGGTAGATGGTAAGGGGCATGGTCGGCTGGCCTCCAGAATTGCATCAACGTCTTTTTGTGTGAGAACCATACGATTACCCATAATGCGGCATGCACCAAGCTCCTTTGCAAAGCCGCGGAGTTTTCGAGGCGACCAACCGATATGGCTGGCTACCTGTTCCGGGGTGAATACGGCTGGCAGTTCTAGCGTGCTCATCGTCCCTCCTTCAGCTTCCGAATGGCAACTTCGTCGTCTGCCTCGGTAGTATCCTCGACATCGGCCATGAATTTCTCGAACTCCTCACCAATGAGGCGCTGCTTCGTGGCTAGGTCATCAAATAGCTTGCCGAGTGATGGGACAGGCTTTGGCTTTGCTGCGCCTTTTAGCTTCCGAATGGCGGCGGCGGTGGCTTTGAATTTATTCTGCCACCTTGGATGCCCCATGTTTTCTTGCGCCGCTCTCTCAGCCACCTTCGCCGCCTCTTCGAGAGCGTTATCCCTTGCCTCCTCTAGCTGGGAGCGGAGGGAGGTGATGGTATCGGCGGCTTCGCTCCGTTCATTCAGCAGGAAACTGATCATGTCGTCTTTGCTGGTGAACATGGACATGGATACAGGGTTTGACAGGCGTTCAACGATGTCGCTCATTTCTCGCTCCCGTTGGTGGGGGAGACTTGAAGCGCGTCAAACGTTGCGCCAAGCCTTTCAATGTAGCCTGCAACTTCACGATCACACTTCGTCATCAGTGACCGTTCCTCATCCGTAAGCTGGTCGATGGGCTTGAAATACACCTCGCTTGGCCGATGTACGCAGTCTGCTGCAATCACATAGCCGGTCGCGAATGGTCTCTTGTCGCCATCTTCAGACCAATGCCCAGCCCACATTCCTGTCGACCCGACTTGGCACACTGCGAATGGGCTTCCGTCACGAGGGCAGTATCTACCGTTGCGCCAGCCAAGCTCCCGCATTCTGCTATCGGCGTCACATAGCGCTGAAAGGCATGATGCCGTGTCAGGTAGGCGTGCCATTCTCTCCTGTTGAGCTTGCTCACATGCTGCCAGCAGCGAAGACGCTTGTTCGGGTGTAAGTCGCACTCTTTTCCCGTCGGTGGTGGTCATCTCGGCAATAACTTCTCGATTGTCGGTCTTCATTCACTTCCCCTCCGTATGCGGGGGAGCGGCTGCGCGTTCAATTGCCACAGTGATATGACGGTGCGCGACGGCCTCCAAATCCTTCATCGTGATTATGATTGTATCTTCGCCGTCTGGATCGGCAGGGCCGTCCAGTTCACAGGCGGCGGTGACGATTGCGGCAGCAACGCGGTCAACATCTACCGAAACTAGATCTGTCGGCAAAGGCATCCACTTCGTCGGGACATGTTCGTATAACCGGCTATCGTTGATTACGTTTAACCAAGGCCTCGTGGTATCCGAAAATGGTCCTAACTCCCACTTTCCGGGGAAAGGAAAGCCGTGGTAAGCGCCTCCGCAAAGAAGGATGACTGTCCCATCCTTTGGAGAGGTCGCGATGTCCTTCCACCCATCCCGCTCTTGCGGTTCGAGGGCGGAGAGAATGCGTGCGGAGTAATCAGCCTGTGCGGCGGCTTTGGCGGCTTCGAGCGTTTCGAACCATTCGCCGTATTGTGTCGTGCCGAGAAGTCTGACGGTAAATTGGCTTTCATCCTCGAACACCGTAATGATGTAGTTCTGGATCGATGACGAAGCGAAATGATAAGCGGTGTCAACGTCGCCAGCCTTCCACTCCAGCGGCCTTACCCGCACTCCAGCGATAGCGCCGGTATCTTGAGCGGAGAGGGCGGCAGAGAGGGAGGATCTAGCGGCCTGATATGCCTTTTCAGTCAATTCGTCTCTTGTTCGATAGCTATTGGCCGCAACGGCCTTCTCGAATTGATCGATCAAAGCGTCAGTTACCATTCGTGTTCTCCTCAACCTCGCCAAGTCCAAGGACGCAGTACCTCGGCTCAATGCCGAACTGCCCGCCTTGCAGGAGGTATGTGATCCGCTTGCGAATGATGCAGGTGCTAAAGCTGGAGCCTTTCGGGTCGCTGACGTAGAAACCCTTGTCATTGATCTTAACGAGTTCCAGAATGTCGCCTGTCTGGAATGCGCGGTCGTTCAAGCGAACCTCAAATGTCTTTGTGCCGTTCGCCACCGCATCCCAATATCTGTCTATGGTCTTCAGCTTATGCGTCTGCATTTGTGTTCTCCTTCTCCTGAAGGGCGGTGAAGAGGGCGATCAGGACCGCGATTGGCAAACAGCGATGCTCTCCGTGAGCATCCTCGCCAACAAGAGGGTTCTCTTCCTCTTCTTCGCTGTTCTGGTGCGCTCTGGCTTCCGACCAGAGATCTGCGGTATGTATGGATGTTCCCGTGCCTATCCCGATCAGACCGCCCCACCCCGGAAGCATACGCTCTACAAGAGCAAGGGAAGCGTCTATGCTATCGGTGAACGACGGAACAACCCAACCACCACGCGGCTCCGTTTCATCAGGCAGAGAAAAGTTCACCCTCCCGGCTGACAAGATAGAGAATGCCGCTTCTGGTGATCTGTTGAGCCAATGCTCTGGGCCGTATGGGTGCCAGCGAGCGAACACGGCAATCTCCGCATCCAGCTCTCTATCCGCGCCTGTCGCTTTACGTAGGCGGGTGAGTATGTCGGCGGTCATGCTGCCCCGCCTTTGCGTGTTTCAATCACAACACGCGGAAGAACCGCCATTCCTCGAAGCCAAGGGACGACGTGAACATCGACCCCCACCAAGCGGAAGTAGTGCGGCTTGGACGCAATAGGCCCCGCCTCAAACACCGTATGGCTCATGAGCATTGGCGATTGCATCACCTCTTGGAAATCATAGGCGCCGACCACTACAACCCAGTTGTCTGGGTCTTCGAAGTATTCAAAAAGCTCTTCGCGCATCGTCATGACCATTTCGGTCAGTTTCCTTTGCTGAACCTCAGAATATCTCCAGGTGGTCACTTTCTCGCTGTACATCTCCAGAGCATTGAGCTTATGGAGGAGACGCCAGCATAGATCAGCAAGCCATCCAAAACGGCGAATGTCTTTCCGCAGTTTGTATGGCGTCTCTTTGTAGACGGTATGCTGCTCTCTGCGCATAAAACGCAGCGTGGTGTTCGGTTTAATCATCGGCTCTCCTCCATGAAGCGGCGGGCGGCGCGGAATTGCCCCATGTTGAACGTGAGGGTGTCCATGGGCCAGATGTCCGGCATCTTGTCGAAGTTTGCCTCGCCAAGAGTGATGTCAGAGTAGCGCTTGCTGTAGGTTATTCGAGCTTTCTCGAAAGCCTTCGCAAAAGGCTCGATCACCTTCAGCGCTTCTTCGAGGCGGGCTTCTGCTGCCGCCAGCTTTGGGCTGTGGCCGTCGCAAACTGTCCCCGGCCCGTCATATGAGCAGGCACACGTTTCGGCAGCGTTCTTCTGCTGCAACTCCTCGACATGCTGCCGCAGCATTTCGTTTTCCTCTTCCAGGGCTTGGAGGGCTGAGGAGGGGTAGAGGGCATCCCCTTCAGACAATTTCCCTTCCTCGACAGTAGCGTGCAACAACCCAACGCTATTGAATACGCGGTCCACGACCGCCACAGGTGTCGGCTTACTCATTGGCGCTACCCTCTTGTCTCGTTTGGGGTGATGGGATTGGGAGGCGGTCGTCGAGGCGCATAAATTCGGCGTTGATGATTGGCCGAATATCGGTGACGATCTCCTCCGCTAGATCTCGGAAGCCCTCCGCGGCTGGCAGGCCATGGCCTTGCTGAACCGATAGGCGGTTGGCGATGGCGGTGATGATGTCGTCTCGGAACTTGGTCATGCTGCCTCGCAATCATCATCGGCAATGGTCGCCTCGGCCGCGTGGCAAAGGAGCGAGCATTCGATATTTGGTTCTTCGTCGTGGTTGCCGCGCTTCGGATCTAAAGCGTCAAGACTGATACGCTCCTTCGTCTTGCGCTCCCGCCAAAAGTAGGATCCAGGGCCAAGTTCGCGCTGCAAGGCGGCCATACGCTCATATGTTTCTGGGAAGTCGCGCCGGATCTTGTTCCAGTAGCCCATCCCGCCTTTGACACAGCCGATGCAATTGTTGTTGTGGTAGCCAAGGCGATACATGGCTGGCAATTCGATCCCGGCACGCTCAATCATTGCGAGGCAGTCTGCCTTAGTCAGGCCAGCCTCAATCAACGGCGTCAGTAGAGGCTGTTCAAAGTTTTGCTTGCGGAATGAAGCTGCGCGGCCCTTTTCCTCGAATGTGTAACCGAAGACGAGGATATCGCCCGGCTGCTGAAATTCGTAGGTGGGGGCTCGCTTCAGAACGCCGGTACACTTAGCCCCGTTTTGCCCAACCAGAAAACGTTCCTTCTCGAAAACATCCCACGTGTCCCGGTATTCGGTTGAGCGCAGGGTTTCGATCGGATGATTGAACCATCGCTGGCAATCCGCCAAGAAACGCTTGTTGTCGGGATGCTCGCTGCCAGGGTCGCTGTAGGTGATGACGATGCGATCCCTGTCATACTTCGCCAGGGTGAGCTTTGTGGCAACGGCCGAGGCCGCGCCGCAAGAGAAACGACATACGATCCGAGGCTCACCCATTGTCCTTGCCCTCCGTAGCGAGGGCTTCGACGGCAGACCGCAATCCTTCGAAAGCATCGAAAGGCACGATCCAGCACTTTTCGCCACTATCATCTTCGAAGCTGGCGAGGTGTCCGTTCCGCTTCTTGTAGGTGTCCGAGGCCGACGCGATCACATTGCTCGCCGCTTCGATCAGGCCCACCGAAAGCGTCTGAGGCGATGGGTTGTCGACATGGCGCAAAAGCTCGTCAAGCTGCTTGCCGCAACCATGCTCCCGCATCTCCTGCTTCAGATCGTTGGGCGTCATCTCCCATCGATCGAGCAGATTTCCGATAAGGCTATCTGGGGTGCTGGCGGTCATTGCTGCTGGCCTTTCTTCTCGCGAAGGACGGAAGGCGACAGGATCGAGCCGTTAACAGCGCGATAGGTCAGCGAGCCGTTCTCGTGGTTTAAGGTGCCGTCCAAGAACAGTCCTGAGCCTTCGACCATGAACCGCTCAATATGTTCCGGTTTTGCGGCCAGAACGGAAACGATTTGTCCTGCCATTTCCATAGCTGGTTCGCCGGCTTGAAAGCCTACTGCGGTAGCGACTTGCGCGATCTTGGTTAGAATGTCGGCGGCTGAGTGGCCCGCACCGGTAGCGAGACGGATCAATGGGATGTCAGCTTTCTCTGGCCTCCCTTCCTCGGGATAAATGTAGCCCAGGCCGCAATTTGCCGCCTCGTCTAGCTGGTATTGACTTGTCCAGACTACCAACGAATGTGTTTGGGGCGCGTGGCCCTCCCCTGTCTCCGCTATGGAGCGGGATGAGCGGTCGGAGAGGATGGCGCGGGCGATGATGTCCGTGAGATTGTCAGTCACGCGACTATCGGCAAAGCGAGCATGGGCTTCTTTCGCCAGCTTCATCACGTCTTCAGGTATCTGGCTCATGAGCGGGGCTCCAAGGCTGCGCGGGCGATAAAAGTCGTTTCGTGAGGTCCAAGAGGTGACACAATGGCGCACCAATAGACGGCATTCTTTGGCTTCTCGCGCCAAGTTCCGGTAAACCAATACTCAGGGCTTTCGTCGCCTTCTGAATGGTCGTTGATGCAATAGAAATGCAGAAGCGCGTAAGGGCTCATGCCGTGGGGAATTTCCTCAGAGACAGGCATCCATCGCTCGTAGCGATCGCGCATCTTTTTGACTTCCGCCTCGGCGCTCTTCAGCGCCTCCCTCAGAGCCGCTATCTCAGCGGCTTGTGAGGCAATGGTGGCCTGGTTGTCGTAGTAGGAATTACAGGCGGTGACGATGAAGGCGGCGTTGGCTTTCGCATCAGGGCCTTCAAGCGCACAGATGATGTGACGGTCATTTGCTTCGTCGTCTTTTGCCCAAACCTCAAAATATTTGAGATCGTTGTTTTCCGCCCACGGCAAAGGCGTGTGTGTCTGTGTCATTCCGATGCCTCGCATTTGAAAAGCCTCCTTGGAGGCAGTGTCTTTGTGAGTGGCTTGTGGGCCTTCTCGGCCTTGGGGAATCCAGGTGACCTGATGGACTGCTTCGGCGCCTTGAGCCCCTGTGACTTGTCGAACTGACGATTGGACTTCGCGATCTGCTTCTGGTCCTTCTTCGTCTTTCCGTCTTCGCCGCGGTGGCAGCAGTGTTTGCCGAGCAACTGTCCTTCCGCGATTGTCAGCTTGCGCTTCTTGTCGGCGTCTGGTCGCAAGCCCTCGGGCAGTATGTGATCCACCTCATAGGGCTTCCCGGCCAACACCAGCCCGCATCCTTCACAGCAGATCTGACCATCGGCGTTCTTCGATCGGTTGACGATCTCCCGGCGCTGTGTGGGTGAGAACTCGCGGCGTTTGGTCATCAGTCACCGCCGATCTGATGAAGCACTGTCGCAATCACCATAAGCACGATGCCAAGCAAGAACATGGCGCCGACCACAGCGTATTTATTTTCGCTGCTTTGACCCTTCTTTGCTGCTTGTGGGATGAGAATGACCATTGATAGGCCGATCATGAAGAGTATCCACGTCATCACGCACCGCCTTTCAAGGCAGCAATCAGCGCGTCAGCGTAGATCACTCGATATGCGGCGTCTGCCTCTGCCCAGAACCTCGCGATCTCGCGATAATCCGTCTTGTCTTCAGGCTCTTTCCTGCCGACAAGCGCCTCTGCAAAAGCAACGTGTGTGCTATCTGGCAAACTGCATGATTGGATGGCGAACCATTCGCGCTTGGTGAGGCCGGGATAGGTAGCCTCAAGAGCAGTTGGTTCAACGCCCTTCAGGATCTGTACAAGTTCGGCACGCTTGCCGGGGAAAGCCAACCCACCGTCATCAATCTTGTTCTCAGCCATCACGCATCCTCCTTGCCAGTGATCGCGGCCTCAGTCGTGCCAGCCAGGCCAGCAACCATCTTCAGCGCGTCTGTTGGGTCTACTTCCTGCATCACAGCGGATTTGCATGTGCGGTAGATCGAACCGGCCTTGTCCTTTGCCCTCTGGCTGACGCCCTTGGATTGGTCTAGATCAGCCACAGCAAGGCGCTGAGTGTTGAGGAGGCTCAGGTTAGCCTCTGTGTCGCCTTTCCAGTTCGTCGCTCCCCAGAGCATGCGTGCGGCTGTTTTAAGCCATGCTGCATCAATGGTGTCAGAGGTGGCGGGCGCGGGCGGGGACATTACACCCGCCACCTCATCATCTGACGGGTTAGGAATGGAGGCAGATCCTTCCCCGTCAGTATCCGGCAATGCTTGGGAGGGTTCGCCGGTAGCTTGATTGATCTCGGAGCCGACGTGCGCGGCTTCCTTGTTTAGCGTTTCGACATCCACGCCGGTCAGGCGCGAAAGCAGTTCAATCATTTGCTCCAAAGCTTCCTGCAATTCTGGATCGTCCAGCTCACTGAGGCTCTTCGGATACTGCATGAATGCGCCGCTGACTGTCTTCGACAGGTTGACGATCCCGAGCGCAAGCTTGATTGCTTCGTGCGCTTCTTCCTTCGTCTTCCAAGGCGTCTTGCACTGCTTCAGGACGAGCCCGAGAATGGCCCACCACTTGCGTTGTAGGACGCGATCTTTCTGTTCCGTGATCTTCACAAGGACAGTCGCGCCGCGGCGATAGCTATTGATCCGTTCCTGATCGAATGGAGTGGACGGGACAAGCCGCCCGCCATCCACAGTCATGCGCAATGCTGGATAATCGCTGCTGCTCATATCAGCCTCCGATCGCCTTCAGGCGGCGCTTCTTGATTGCAAGGGCGATAGCCTGGTTCTGTTCGTCGCCGTCGAAGACCGACAAGGCATCGCGTGCCGTCCATGCTTCTTCCACGTCTTCTACCGTGCTCGCCTGTGCAAGATCCGCCTCTAGCGCTTCAAAGAACGCATTGGCATCAAACTCTTCGCCATCGTCCGGCTGATCAGCATCAATGCCTTCGGCAACGTGGTCGATGATTTCGCCATCCAGAGTGATCTGCGTTTCTGCTTCCACTGGAGCAGATGGCGGCACTGGTGGCTTTGGTGGTTGAGGAGGAGGCGTAACATCGCGCATTTCAGCGATCTTGCTGCCTTCATCCTCGTCGTAGATGCCAGAGAATCCGAATGCGTAACGAGCTGCTTGGATCATTGCTTTGTGCCGCAACATCCTGTGCTCCATCTTCCATGGGTCAGTGTTGCGCTTGCACTCGGCAAGATACTCAGTGACGGTTACCGGACGGCTGCGGTCCTTTCGGTACATCTTGCATGTGCAGGAAACCAACTTGCTGTCGGCATGTTCGAACTCGAACTCGAAGCCGTCGCATGCTGGATGAGAGTTTACGAGATTCACCCACCCATCTATGGAAACTACAGGAACGATGCCGCCACCCTTTGCCGGGAACGCATAGATCTCTTTTGTCAGAGGGTTGAGGTCATATTCCTTCGCGACCATCATCAGCGCGGCGAACTGTTCGTTCGTATGCTGTGACGGCATTACCGTTGAGCGAACAGTAGATTCAAAGGCGCGAGGGTCCATGTTGAACTTCTGCGCCATCGTGGCGATCAGTGACGGGCGTGGGGCCTCTGTCTTGGTTACAGCGTTCACTTGGCGCTCCTGATTGATTTGTAGATTGTCCATGCACTGACGCCGTAATGGGCGACGAGGACGCTAACTGGAGCGTTCCATTGAGTGCGTTCGAACACTATCGACCTAACTTGCAGATCCGTCAGGCGGCGGGATGGGTGGTTCTCTCCGATCCGCTTCGTGCCGTGAAGGATTTTATCAGCTTCGTTCTCAATCGGTAGCTTCCAAGACAGGTTGCTAGGTCTATTGTCGTGTCGAATGCCGTTCCCATGAGCAGCATGGTGAGATGGCGACGGGGCAGGACCGTGGAACGCTTCGCACACAAGGCGGTGAACATAAAACCGTTTAGATTTACCGTTCACACGGATCGTAATCCCCCTATAGCCCTTGCCGTTGTCGTATCCGAACCCCTCTTGAGTAAACCTTTTAGCCCATTTGTGCGTAGGCCTGAGGCGACCGAGATTAGAGGCTTCCCAACCCACAAGACTTCTGACTTCTCTCCACTCCTCGATCATCGTAGTGAAGCCCTTTCTTCGACAACCACCCCTGGGATATTGGCGCGTCCGGCATCCAAGGCTCTTTGTGCCAGCTTCCGAAGAAGCTCTTGGACATCTTCGCGGTCACACATGTAGACAGCTAGAGCCTTCCAGTCGGTCACATCCTTCAGGACGATCTTGACGGCTACACTTGCCGCCTTGCCATACGTCGGCTTGATGGGCGCAGGAGCGGTTTCTGTCTGCGGGCGCTCTATCACTGCGGCGGTGGCCGTTTGCTCTCCACGCACCTCCTGTGTGGCTTTGCGGGCCTCCTCTTCAGCCTTGCGCTGTTCCTCGCGTTGGGCTCGAAGCTTTTCCGTCTCGAAAGCGCCGATCGCATCACGTACCTGATCCGCGCCGGCCTTGGCTTTCTTCACCAAAGGCTGCCATTTCGCATCGACTGCCTTCCCGGCTTCCAGATGAGGTTCCTTTTCCTTCGTCCGAACCTTGTCAGCTTCGCGTGACAGCTCATTCAGCCGGTTGCGGAGTGACAGAGCTTTCGCTGCCGTCTCGTCATCTGTGACCTTGGAATAAGCCGCGATGCCAGCCAGAGCAGCCTCGATCTGGTCCTGAAGAGCTTCAGCTTCATCAACGCCTCTGGAGTTCTGAAGGCTGCCAGGCACAGGCGGCTTGATCTGTGAGGCAACTACCTTGTCTTCGTCTGACCAGCCCTTTCCATCAACTGCGTCCTGATAGGCCTCATAGCTGACTGGATGCCAGCAGCAGCTTGTCCAGATGGCTTCAGCGTTTGCTTCGCGACCGTTGCGGTAAGCCAACCAGTTGCCGCTATCATCCTTCCAGATCGCGACTGGTTCGAACGGCTTATCCTTGCCATACCGGATGCGGTAATAGCCTTGCTGCGGGTCTCCATCGTGAACAAGCAGATCCTTAGAGCCGATCTTGGACGGGTCTTTCAGAGCTTTCTGCCACCACGCCCAAACGTCGACCACCTTCAATGCGAGTGCGCCTATCGTTTCCATGTCGCCACCTGTTCCTGCTGATGCTTCGCGGCCTCTGCGCTATTGGCGTGGCCGATGAAAATCCCGATGAGAACGATCACAGCGCAGCCAAAGCCGGTGATTGCCATGTTCGCCGTCGTGAATATTGATGCCAGTGCACTGTCGCTTCTGGCGCGTTCCTCGTGCTTGGAGAGGATCTTGATGATCGGAACAGTTGCCGATCGGCATTCGCCTTGAGCGCAGTCGCAACCGTTGAAAGCTCTGATAACGCAATCCTTGGTCATGACCGGCCCGGCTTTCCGATTTCTGAGGTTGATTTCGCATGAGGGGGTCCCTTCCTGCTTTCGTCTTCCGAGGTTGATACGGTCACTGTTCACTCCCTTGCTCCTTCGGTAGCCAGGCCGATCCGTGTAGTGCTCCATTACTCGGAGCGGATCGGCCTGGCGGGCTATGACGCTCCTCTTCGGCTTTAGCTTTGAGGAAGTTCGCTTCGATTAAGGCTGAACCAATCATCTCTGCGACGGCTGGAACAATCGCGTTTCCTAAAGCTCTAAGTCGGTCCACCCGTCCGGTAGTCCCATCATCCACTCGGCATATCTGGGGTTCACGGGACCACCAATGGCGGTGCTGAGTGAGGTGCCTCCCTGTGAGAATTTGCCCTTCCGATACCCGGTCTCTGAGGCTAGAGGGGTAGGCAACAATCCAGACGCGATCCCTCCTGTGAGGCGCGCCAATGGCGTTGACGGGTATACAGTGCCACTCCGCATCGTACCCGATCGAAGCAAACTGCCGGAGCATGTTTCCCAGTCCTCGAGTTCGTAGGACGGGGGAGTTTTCGATAATGACGGCGATCGGCCTGATTTCGTCGATGAGGCGGAAGTACTCCTCCCAGAGACCTGACTTTTTGCCTCCGAGACCTGACATTCTTCCGGCGAGGCTGATGTCCTGACAAGGGAAGCCTCCAGTGATGACATCAACGGAAAGTCCATCTTGTCGAAGAGAGTTGGCTGATAGATTTTTGATGTCATTGTAGCAACGAACCTCCGGCCAGTGCTTTGCTAGGACCTTCCGCGGGAATTCCTCGATCTCGCAGAAGGCGACTGTCTCGAAATCTCCCGTTCTTTCGAGACCGAAGCTGAAGCAACCGATGCCGCTGAACAGGTCGAGGACGCGAAGCTTGTTCATGCCGCCACCCTTAATTGACTCGTTACCCGTGCCCGGTAGTGTCCGCCGCAAAGGGGACGGGCATGGCAGACATGGATTGGCTGGGAATTGAGGGGTGGTTCGCCTTCACGACGGAGACCGTCGAAGGCAAGACCTTCATCGACATGGAGCCCATCGACCCCGACAGTGACGTTCCGACCTGCGAATGCGACTATCCCGACGTGGTCAAGCACGGGAAGCGCCTCGTCCACTTTCGCGACTACTCGCATCAGCGGAAGGAAACCTACCTGCGGATCGAGCGTCAGCGGTACCGTTGCCGCGGCTGCATGACGCTTCTGCTCCAGCCTCTGCCGTTCATCGATCTCAAGCGGCGGATGACGATCCGCTTCCGTGACCAGCTGGCGGAGGACGGGGTTGCGCACAAGTTCGTGGTAGGCGGGAGCATCAACGGGGTGAAGGAAAGTCTTGTCCGCCGAGTGTTTAAGGACCACGCCGCGGAGCGTCTCAAGAACTATACCTACGATCTTCCCCGGGTGCTCGGCATGGATGAGAAGGTTCTTGGTGGGGTGCCGCGCTTCGTCGTCGGAGACGTTGAAAACCGAAAACTCTTGGACATCGTCAACTCTCGAAAGCAAACGAACCTTGAAGAGTACTTTTCCCGATGGGACTTCCGCGACCGCGCTAAGGTTGAGGTCATCACCCAGGACATGCACTGGCCCTACAAGACGCTGAACGAGACGTACTTCAAAGCCGCGACCGTCGTCATCGATAAGTTCCACGTCCTGCGCTACGCCGATTTTGCCGTGTCCGAGGTCAGGAAGAGCATCCAGTCCAAGGTCGACAACGATGAGCGTATCAAGCTCAAGAACCAGATCGGCCTGCTGCGGGCGCGTCCCGAGCGACTGCGGCTGGGTGACGAGTTTCGGCTGAAGACCCTGTTCAAGCGCCACCCGGCGATCGAGCAGGCGGTGCTGTTCAAGGAGTGGTTCTACGACATCTACCAGTGCGAGACCCGAGCCGAGGCCGAGAAGGCTTATGACAGCTGGCGAGAACTCCTTCCGAAGGAGCTGGAGCATCCGTTCCGAAAGGTGCTGTCCTACATGCGCGAGAAGCGCTGGCGACGGCTGATCCTCAACTACTTCGACCACCGATACACGAACGCCTATGTCGAGGCGACGAACAATCTCCTGGACGAAATCAGCCGCGGCGGCAGAGGTTACGACCTGGAAACGCTCCGAGCGAAAGCCTTGCTGCGATACGGCAGGGTCCAGCCGATGGACGAGAAGTTTACCTTCGACATCAGTCGCCTCAGCGAGGACGAACGGGACAAAATTGCGAGCACGGTCATTGGTCATGGCGTGGACCTGTCAACCTTTGAGCGGGATTTGAGAGGGGGTGCGTTCTGGTGACGTTTCCACCCTGAAAGTCGGATAGCCACCGGCCCTCCGCTTTCGCGATGGCGTCTCGCATCTTCCCGATAGTGCTGTCTTTGTCAGCCATCTCGATTGAGAAGTGCCCGTGGCGCTGCCTTGCGATTTCAACAAGGAATGGCATTGCCTCTTTAACCGCCTCCAGAAGATCAGGAGCGGCGGCTATCAGGCGGGCGTCTGCAATGCGCTTAACCTCATCGTGAAGGCGAAGGTCAGTTGCCTGGGTAGGGCCATGGACAGCGAAAGACGGGCCAACTACCTCTACCCATCCCCATGCACGTTTATTCAGCTCAACCTTCCAAGGCCCCGGAGTGTGCTTGTGCTCGCTCATACCCCTACCTCCAAGGCGCTGTAGACCCGCTGGCGAGGTACGGAGACAGGCTCGGAAGAACCGTCTATAGCCTCTCGGAATGCCTCATGAGCGGCCCGACCGATATGGCAGCTATCGTTGTAAAGCTCGCGAGTGATCTGCTCCCAGAGCCAGCTATGCGAGCCGACACGGCTCAGCGTGTAGGATCCAAACGCATTCTCAGCATCAAGCCGGATAGACGACACGACGAAAGCGTACTTGTCGAAATCAGGATCGTCTGAGGACAGCGTTGCTGTGCCGTACAGCATCATGCCGATGATCGGCTTGCCGTTGTCATCCCGTGGAGAAAGTTCTTCGAATTGGAATTGGATCTGCATTGCGGTGCCTCCGCTTGATCGGTTTACCAACCCGCTCCGTTACGAGCGGGGTCTAAGCCGGTCAGGCTGCGAGCCCAATCTGGAAGACGACATCGAGCGGCCTCGAAAGGCTTGAAACAACGTCATCAACTTGATGAGGGAATATACGGTAAGGGTCGTAAGATCCGCCCGATGAGTAGCGATAATCGCCATCCTCAAGAGCTACGAGAGCGGCAAACATTGCCTCGCCATAGGAACCCCAATTGTGCGGGTAATAGCGCGTTCCTCGGCGAGTAACCGGCGTTGCTGCCCATATGATGTTACCCATGCTTGCCATCGTGGATCCCCATCCGTTGTGCGAGCCGTTGTGTTCGCTTCGATGGGGAGGATATTATGCGCAAACGGATAAGTACGCAACAGGAAAAATGCGCAAACGGATAAATTTGTTTGCTGTGGCGCATAATCGCGGATAATCTGACCGCTCCAAACAGGCCAGCGGATTTCGGTATGAGCGCATCAGCAGTGAAGTGGGCGAAGCGTCAAACAGTCGATGACCGAACTGTCACGGCAGTTCTGTTAGCGATTGCGCGGCTAGCAAAAGGAAACGTCTGCGCGAGTACGCAGGGGGCAATAGCCTGTGAAGCGAATCTGAAGGAACGGTCTGTGCGAAGCGCTCTTTCATGCCTTGAGCACTTCCAGATGATCCGGCGCGATCGTCGTCAAAATTGGACCAAGAAGGGAAGGGCGGCGGACTTCATCACCCTGGCTTTAGATCAAGATTTCAACATCACGAAAGAGAACATTATGAGCCATCGCTCCATGGGACCAACCGGCACGGAAAGCGGTAAAACGCAATGGGACCAACCGGCACGCCATGCCGGTGCGCCCATGAATGAAAATGAGCATCCGCCATATAGAGTACGCGCGCGTAGCGTAGTAGTGGATTCCTCACCGTCATCTTCATTTCTCAGCGTCAGCGTTTCGACGCGAGTTCGCTATGAGCGGGGAAGGGATAAATGGCGCGCTAGCATCACGGCATACGGCGTGACGATGGAGCTGGGGCGATTCGACACAAAGTCTGAGGCTGAAGAGTACGCCGAAGGCCAAATGAACGAGGTTATCAGAACCTCGACCGCAAAGGCTGGGACGCCAGCATTCCCCAAGTTTGACCCTTCAAAAGCCAATCTTAACGCTCCAGACCTCGGCAGGTGGCTGTTTGGCTATGAGGGTGAAGATGACTCAGAAGGCGCCGGCGAAGCCGGTGCTTCGGGTCAAGGGACGAAGTTCCTTGCGGGTATGGGCGGAGCCCATGAACCAACTGAGTTCTACGCTGCGCGCGATTAATCAAGTTTCAAGCTGCCTTGAATTCCGCCAGACGTTGCGGTTTTTTTTAATTGCGCGCGAGGGATAACAGCAAAAATCTCGCCAACCCACTCAAGTGAAACGTTCTCGATCGGCGCAGCGTTGAAGGACATCAGAGTGATCGGGCTCCCGCGCATGATTGTTTTGAGAAAGCGCCGACCGTCACTGGTGCGAACTGCAGCGTCTTCACCAAAGAAAGCGGCCACAGGCTTTTTTTGGTCTCTGTAAACGACGAGGACGTGACCATCCTTATAGACCGGAAGCATCGAATCGCCCCTGATTTCCAAGGCCATCATGTCGTCCGGCAATGGGAATGGAACGTGCACCTGGTCAAGGCCTTCTGGGGGAACCTGCTCAAACTCAGGCATGATCTCTGCACCTGCGCCAACGTATCCCATGATCGGTACTGGATACCACCCGCCATCGTTGGAAGCCGGACCATCAACCGAAAGGCGCTCATACGCATCATTGATCGCATCGCGACGATGCCCTTCTGGTTCTGCACCTGCCAACCAGCGGTTAACTGTCGATTGTGAAACGCCTAAATGATCAGCGAGCTGCATCTGTTTCCAGCCGCTAGCCTTCATGATTGCGCGAATTTTATCCGGGATCGTGACCATGAGCCGACGCTAGTTCGCCTCGCGCTGAAAGAAAAATGCGTTCACGGATAAAAATCCGTTGCAATAAATCCGTTTGCGCATATTATGCGTATCCATGAGCACCATCAAACACATCAGAAAGCACGTTTTCAAAGTAACGCAGGCAGAGTTTGCGGCTCTTGCAGGTGTGGCGCAGGCGACTGTTTGCAGGTGGGAGAAAGGCGTTTCCCCATCTCTCGATGAGATGCAGGCGATACGGAATGCAGCTTCACAGCGCCCCGATATCGTCTGGGATGATGCGCTTTTCTTTTCAATCCCGGAGGAAGTGGCGTGACCAAAACGGTTCTCAACACCTTCACGTTCGATCCGCCAAGCCAAGATGCGGACATTCAGGACGTATGCACATGGCTGATCAGGGTCATGAACAAGAGCGACAAGAGCGTTGTGTTCGTCGCCAGCGTCATGACCTTCTTCCTCCAGAAGGGCGGCATCAGTGAGAAGCAGTTCACCAGTCTTCAGAAGGTCTATGACCGAGTTCTCGACCAATACAATCGCGGCGGTTTGGTCGTTCAAGGCTGCCTGATTGCCGAAGATGACGGCACGCCCACGAACATCGTGAAGTTTGGCGCGAAGAACGCGACCGGACGGAAATGACCCTCTCCATCCCCCAATCACGCGAGGAAACTCCAGTGACCACGATCTACCAGTCAATCAAATGGTCCTCTGACATTTCCGCCGCTCCGAAGGGCGAGACGGTAGTTAACAAGCGGACCATGCTCGTTAAGGGCAAGCCGGTCGACCAAGAGATTCCAACATTCGTCCCGACGTTCATTTTGGCACTGACGAAATGCGGGAAGGTCGTTCGCACGTACTGGATCCCCGGCAATGGCCGACCGCTTGAAGCGCGCTGGTCTGGATTGAACCACGGCGAGCAGCCGCTTGCGTGGGCGCACTGGCCGGATGCTACCGAGCTGGACGCAACGCTTGCCGCTGCCAACGCTGCTGACGCCATCCTCGCGCATGCTGAGGAGGACGCTTGATGAGCAAGTGGAACCTCCAAAAGGATATCTACCTCGTTGCCTACCATGAGATCGGCGCAGACTTCGTTGCCCAGCATGACCTTGGCTTCAAGACGAAAGGCGCTGGCGAAAAGCGCGTCAAGGAACTGAAGCGGACAGGCGTATGGGAAAAGATCGAAGCTTACCTTGCCGCTCAAACAGTCATGCAGTCGTGGCATACGCTGACCTTTTCGCGGCATGAGGAAGCGAGAGAAATCGCACTGAATGAGCTTGAGACAAGAAATCTGCCTGTACCTGAATGGCTGAAGGAACAGCTGGAGAAGGCGGCATGACTGGCGGTCTCACTCACCAGCAAGCGGACACGCTGCGCTTCATCCAGGCATTCATAACCGAATCTGGCGGCGCCGGTCCTTCCTACGACGAAATCAAAGACGCTCTCGGCCTTGCATCCAAGTCCGGCGTCAATCGCCTTCTCAAAGCCCTTGAAGAGCGCGGACGCATCCGCCGCCTTCCGCACCGGGCCCGTGCAATCGAAATCATCAGAGGTGTGTGATGGCATCATGCAATTTTACCGTGGGAATGAAGGTGGTTTGCATTCGGCCATCGGGACATCTTGAGTTCAGTTGCTGCTGCAACACGGTTCCTGAGCTCGGTCAGGTCTACACGATCAGGCAAATTGAAAAGAACCCAGCCAACGGCGAGATCTATTTTCGGCTTGAAGAGATCGTCAACCCTCCGCGTTACTATGCTGAAGGATATGGCGAATATTGCTTCCACCGCAGCTGGTTCCGCCCCGTAGTCGAGCGCAAGACCGATATCTCCATCTTCCGCGCCATGCTGAACAAGACACCTGAACAGGTGCCAGCATGAGAACGCCTCATCACCGCGGGCCGGTAGAGCCCAACGACGGCGCATCTGCTGCGCTTGATACCGAAGCACAGCAACAGATCGAAGAAATCCAAGGCGCAACGCGCTGGGTGCGCCGACAGGTGGCACGGTCATGAGCGCGATCTTGAATGATCTGGTCAGTTTCCTGCTGTTCGTCATGGCTATGGCCTTTGTCTGTTCTACGGTTCTTCTCGGATTGGTTTGGCTGGTTGGCTTTTTGGCACGTCGCCGGACGCATGAGGCAGACGCCTACGACAATCTCAGCGATCACATGTGAAGGGCCTGACCAATGGTACAAGCAGCACACAAACCCTCACAAACCGACACAGAGCCTCACCAGCGCGATCTTGAGCACAAGCTGGCAATCAGCCTCGGCAAGACGCTGAACGCATTCGTGCGGTCTCTAAACAAGGAATAGCCATCCCCGGTGCTGTTTAGCTTGGCGGCAGCGCACCGGGATTGAGGCGAGACAAACTGAGGAAGGGGGCTCCGGTCTCCTTTCTCAAACCCCTCAAAACCAATGATCAGAGAATAGGTCAGGTTTTCGAGGAAAGCTTACACGATGTCAGAGAATTTCTTACTCAAACAACAAGAGAACGGACAGGGAAGCGATGTCATGAGTACGGCTGTTGCAAGCGAATACGTGCGGAAAATGGTGGAACTGGAAACGTCAGGAAATGGCGATCTGGACAATGCCATGAGGCGGATCGCTCGCCGGTACGGCCTCAATTTCTGGCAGCTTTCACACCTGCGGACGGGCAGGGCGAAGGCTCTCACGATCGACGCATTCCAAGGAATCCGCGGTGCATATCTGGATTTCTGCGCTCGAAAGATCGCGGCTCTCCAAGACGAACTTTCGAGGGAACAAGCGAGGTATGGCGATGAAGCTTTTCAAGATCTTGCTGATGAGGCTTCGGCTCTCATGGCGAAAATTCAGGCAGCCAAAGAACGGCAACGAGGTGAAACATGACAGTAGGCAGTAACACCAAACTATCAGATGGAGACCGGCAGAAGCTCTTTGCCTACCATTTCCGAAAAGAACTGTCGGCGGAAACAAAGCGCCGTGAAGCTGCTGCCGAAAAGTCCGCAAACCGGAAGATCGCGAAAGCAGCTGATTCGTCTTTCACTGCACAGAAGTTCGACCACTATTTGAAGGCTCACTTCGGTGACGATGACCAGAATCCGGTCGATCGGCTCAAGAGCGATCGAGAGAATCTCGAATGGCTCGGCCTGATCCCGGCGACAAGTGGCGGCGATTTACTTGCTCAAGGCGATCGGGTTGACCGTGAACAAATGATCCAGGCCAAGGGCTACAAGGCGGGTTTGCTCGGTCTGGATAAAGTCTCCGGTTATGACGCCGGAAGCTCTGACGACAAGCTCTGGCGCGAATCCTACGATGCCGGAAAGCGCGAATACGACACTGACATTCCAGACATTATGGCTCGCGTCGAAGCCGCGATGAACAAAGAAGAACAAGCACCTGAAGGCGATGACCCCTTCAGCGACGGCGACTGATGTTCTCCCTGACCGCGCTGCTGGGCTTGCCATTGCCCGTCTCGAAAGCAGCGCGGCAACTATCCCGGCGCGAATGCCGGGAGTTTTTCTCTTCCGAGGTGGGATCATGAATCAAACACATCAACGGATCACATATTGCTGCCCAACGTGCGGCAACACTATCGGTGAAGCTCCTGCAATAGACGCGGTGATTGCTTCGATCGGATCATTCCAGCAGCGGGCAATCCTCAAGGCTTTGACGAAGAAGGTCGGCCAGCCGGTCGGCGGCGAAGAGCTTATGACCGCTCTTTTCGGCTTCCGCAAGGTCAAGCCGAAATACCCCCGCAGCGTATTCCAGCAAACGATGGCAGACGCCAGGCAGAAGATCGAAGAGTTCGGCTGGACAATCGTAGCCAAGCGGGCAGGCCGCGGCGGGTCTGTCTATCGCATCATCCCAACAGTGGCAGGTGCGGTATGAGTATCAAGATTTGGGGTTTCGACCCATCAAAGACTAGCGGGATAGCTGAGTGGCAAATCAATCGCAGCCATGCCTCTATCTGGTGCGACATCCTCCGCATGCCGGACGAATGCGACCATTACTGGTTCGGCGTCCAGATGCAGCGCAAGCTGATCAACCTCGTCAAGGAACGTGGGAAGCCAGATATCTGCGTCATCGAGCAGCAGAGCCTCAACAGCATGGGGAACAACCTTGACGGGGTAATCTACCCTTGGGGCGCAGCAAACGCATTCTGTGGCGTTCTAGGCGGCGCCTATGGTGTTCCTGTCCTGCGGATAGCGCCGCAATCCTGGCACGTTCCATTCTTCGGCAGAGGCTTCAAACCGCCGTTCAAAACACACAAGCTGAAGAAGCCAGATCCGAAGACCGGCAAGATGGAACGGATCGAATATCTCTGGAAAGACGCATGCGTGAAGGCGTGCGAGGATATGGGCATCGTCCTGCCGACGCCGAAATCTCTAGCCCACAATGCCGCGGATGCTTGCGCGTTGGCGATCTGCTGGAGAGCAGCAAACCCCATCCATCAACAGTATCACCAGAACTTCATGTCGCTCGTGCAGGGCCGGAATGAACGTGGAGCGGCGGCATGACGGACGCTTATCAAAGTTTCCTTGAGCGCAAGCGCATCATCGATCCTGCTACGGGCATCATGGATGACATTTGCCTTCGGCCTGTCATGAAGCCGCACCAAAACGATATCACACGTTGGGCCTTGCGCCGCGGTCGCGCCGCTGTCTTCGCCGGCACTGGCTTAGGCAAGACCCTGATTGAACTGTCATGGGCTGAGAAGGTCGCACAGTTCACAGGGAAGCCGGTTATCATTTTTGCGCCATTAGCGGTCGCAGAACAGCATATCAGCGAGGCAGTCAAGTTCGGCATCAAGGCGCAGCTCGTAGCCTACGATCCGTCTGAAGGCATCGGCGTGACCAACTATCAGAAGATGGAGCATTTCGACATCGCTTCATTCGGCGGCGCCGTATTGGATGAAAGCTCAATTCTGAAAAACACAGAAGGCAAGTATCGCGCGAAGCTGATTGAGGAATGCGCGAAGGTGCCATTCCGGCTTGCTGCTACAGCAACCCCGGCGCCAAACGACTTCATGGAGCTTGGTAATCATGCCGAGTTCTTAGGCGTCATGTCTTACACTGACATGCTGGCAACCTTCTTCACACATGACGGCGGCGATACTCAGAAATGGCGCCTCAAGGGTCACGCAGAGATTGAGTTTTGGAAATGGATGGCTTCATGGGCGGTCATGCTGCGCAAGCCATCAGATCTTGGCTATGACAATTCAGGCTACGATTTGCCTCCGCTCAAATATCACCAGCACACCGTTGGGGTTGAGTACGCGCCAAGCCTTGATACTGGCCTTCTCTTCCCCATGGAAGCCCGCACGCTGCAAGAACGCATTGCGGCACGCCGAGACAGCGTAGAAGAGCGCGTTGCACTAGCGGCGTCTATTACGCCATCTGACAAGCCTTTCGTGTGGTGGTGCAATCTGAACAGTGAAGCCGACGCTCTTGCCAAGGCGTTGCCAGGTGCAGTCAATCTTCAAGGCTCAGACAAAGACGACGACAAGCGCCGCAAGCTAATCGATTTTTCAGAAGGCCGCACGCGCATTCTGATCACCAAACCATCTATCGCCGGATTTGGGATGAATTGGCAGCACTGCGCCGATACTGGCTTTGTCGGCCTCAACGATAGCTTCGAGCAGGTTTATCAGGCCGTTCGCCGGTTCTGGCGATTTGGACAAACTAAGCCAGTCAATGTGCATTTCATAGCGTCCGAAATGGAAGGCGCCACGGTTGCCAATCTGAAGCGCAAGGAAGCCGACGCCGAGCGCATGGCCGCTGCAATGGTCTTGCATATGGCCGATCTATCAAGCGCTGCCGTGCGTGGGGCTGTCCGCGAGAGGCCCGATTACAATCCAACAATTCCAATGAAAATTCCTGCATGGGTAGGGGAGTGCGCCGCATGACAATCAATGCTGTCAATCAGGTCGTTACGAAGGAATATGCGATCTACCAGGGAGACGCATGCGAGCTTATCAGGGGTATCCCGAGCGAAAGCGTTCACTTCGGCATCCATTCCCCACCGTTTGAGGGCTTATACAAGTTTTCCAACTATGACCGGGATATATCGAACAACGAAGGCCCGCAGTTTTGGGAGCATTATGCGTTCCTTATTTCCGAGTTGTTCCGTGTCACGCGACCAGGACGCATTCACTCTGTGCATTGCATGCAGCTTCCAACGAGCAAAACCCGTCATGGCTTCATTGGCATGCGTGACTTCCGCGGCGAGATCGTTCGAGCATACGAGGATGCAGGTTGGATTTTTCACTCTGAAGTTTGCATCTGGAAAGATCCGGTCATCGCACAGCAGCGGACGAAGTCCATTCGGCTGTTGCACAAGCAGATTACGAAAGACAGCACCATCAGCGGAATGGGCTTGGCTGATTACGTTGTTAGCTTTCGCAAGCCAGGAGATAACCAAGATCCGGTATCGGGTGGTTTCGAACGTTGGTCTGGTGACGAAAGCTTAGACATCAGCCGAGAGGCATACGATCGGCACAGGCAGCAGGTCGAAAGCGAAGGGCGCGCGGCTTGGCCGTTTGAACAATGGCGGTCAATCTTGGTCTGGCAGCGTTACGCCTCACCAGTATGGATGGACATTAACCAGACAAATACGCTGCAATATCGCGCCGGACGTGACGAAAAAGATGAGCAGCACATTTCCCCGTTGCAGCTAGACGTTATTGAGCGCTGCCTGGATCTCTGGTCTGCCCATGGCGAAACAGTTCTTACCCCATTTCTCGGGATTGGCAGCGAGGTTTACAGCGCTGTCAAGCTTGGACGCAAGGGCATAGGCTTTGAGTTGAAGCCGTCCTATTTTCGCCAAGCAGTCAAGAACATAGCTTCTCTGAAGACGGAAAAGAGCAGCGACCTGTTCGAAATGGCAGGTGTTGCATGAACATGCGCTCTCAGCGCGTCCTGATGGACCGCATCACCGAAGAAGACGGCTTCAACGCTGCTGAAACAATCCTCTCTTGCATCCTTGCTGATAACGAGCTGCTGAAGGAATGCTCGTTGGAGCCGGAAGACTTCGAAGAGGAGCTTCACCGTATCCTGTTTGCTGAGGCAACGAGGATGTTCCGCGCCGGACAGAATGCGAATGCAGTTTCACTGAAGCCCTTCATTCCGAAGCATCTGTCAGGGGCAACATTCACTCCAGCAGAGTATCTGACCAGGCTGATGCTGAATGGGACGAACGGGCTCACTAAAGCCGGTTTAGATGTAGCTGTTCAGACAATCAAATCGGTCTCTTTGGCTCGCACCTTGGAACGCGAAGGAACCTACGCTGCCGAGATGGCGAAGGAAGGGCATAACCTACTGACGCTTACAGATGAAATCGAGGCGTTGGAAACAAGACTTCGTGAATGCCGGACCCGCATGCAGGATCTGAAAAGCAGCACATCTGCTGGATCCGCATACATGCAGTCATTCAACGCGTCGGCCCGAGCTGACGGTGTGATCGGTGTTCCTATCGCCCTTCCAGAGATCGCCAAGGTTCTATCGGAGCCCGTGTTCGAGGCTGGCAACCTCTACGGCCTGCTATCCTCATCAGGCGAAGGCAAAAGCTCCCTCACAATGCAGTTGATCTACCATGCCGTGAGACAAGGGCATCCAGTCCTGTTCCTGTCCTACGATCAGTCTGCGTCCCAATGCGTACGCCAGATGATTTCTCAGGTCCACGGAATCAGCGTTGCCCAGCAGAATGCACCGTTCGAAAAGATGACGGATGCAGAGCGGGAAAAGTGCATCAAGTTCGCAACATGGATCGATCGGCAGCCGCTGGAAATCATCCGGTGCCAGCGTGAAGGGGTAACGCAGCTTCTGGCCTATGCCCGTCGCTTCGTGAAGCAGCATGCCAATGGCAAAGCGCCATTCATCGTGATCGACCATATCGGCAAGGTGCGGCCTCGCGATCCAAAGCTATCACCAGACCGGATTTCAGGAGAGGTAACCGTCGAGCTGAAAGCCTTTGCGGAAGAGGCCCACGCTGCCGTCATGATCCTCAACCAGCGCAACACAGCCGGAACGATCAGAGACAACCCGCGCCCCATATCCCGCGACCTCTACGGCGGCGAGGGCGCAAAGGCTGACTATGACGGGATCATCTATCTCTACCGTCCAGCCAAGTACAAAGCCGATCGGGAAGCCACAGCAGCCAGGGATTCCGACTGGAAGACGATCAACAAAGTCTTCGGCCATTACGGGGAAGAGATCGACTCCATTGCCGAGATCGGCGCGATCAAGGTCAGGTTCGGAGATTCCGGCATCCGGGAGATCCTGAAGTTCATCCCGCGCTTCACTCGATACGAGTCCAGGCAGGCGCAGCAAAACGGAAGGCTTCTGTGATGAACCAGTCAGAAGCAAGGGCAAAACTCACGGAGTACGGGTACGTGGGTGAATACCGGCTAAGCTGGAGAACAGAGTATTTCACCGTGACAGAGTGGAATGCGGCGGCAAACAAGCCAACGCCAAAGACGTTCAAGAATCCGCTGATAGCTGAGCTGTTTGCATGGCGCGAAAAGCACAAGCGGGAAGAAGCAGTCATGCGCCGGGATGGCGACACAATCGGAACAATAGAGGCCCCGACGACACAGAAGGCGCTCGCCAAGAGCCAAGCCGACAAGCTGTTCTCCAAGGGCCGAATGATCAACGTCCAAAGAATTGCAGGTGAAGCATGAGTGAACATGAACAAAACCACGCGCCCCAAACACATGTGGGTGGATGGCAACCGATAGAAACTGCCCTTGTTGGTGCCAAAGGCGTATCTTGGATGCTTTTGGCCTACGGGCCAGAGGATGATCAGTCGGTTAGCGTCGGGATGCGTTTCAACGACCAATATTTTGCGGCGGGTATATTTTACAAAGGTGGGGGCTACAACCAACGCCAATTTGAGTTTCGCGAGCATGAGGTAAGCCCGACGCATTGGATGCCTTACCCTGAAGCGCCATCCGTTCTAACCGCCAAAGCCATACCGGGAACCAGTGCCGCCAGCACGCTGCTTCCCGGTTCCTCATCGCTGGCATATTCGGAGGTAGAAACCGATGGAAGACAAGAGCAAGCAAATCGAAACCTTAATCGACAAGGCGGCGAGGGCCGACAAATCGGAGGACGCAGTTCGGTTTTCACAAGCAGCTTGCAATGCGGCGAACGCGATGTGTGCCGCGAAGACAGCGGCGACGATTGGGAAGTGAATGACGGTGGGGGCATCAAGCCCCCATCGCCACAAACGAATTTGGGTGGCTGTAAGGCCAAGCGCTGGCTTGTCGAATGGACGCTGCCGAGCGGCTCTACCCGATGGCAGGTGTTTGAGCATGAGCACCAAGCCCGAATATTCCAAAGCGGCCAGTCGCCAAACCCTCGGGTGACTGCGCTTTACGATCACCCATCACCTCAACCGAAACAAGAGGGTGATCAATGAACGCCCTCGTCAGCATATCCTATGAGGACAGACTTAAGGCTGATATACGAGCCCGTAGAAGCGTCCTCTTCAATTCCGGCATAACAGAGTGCCAGACGCAAGAAACGCGCTCAGAGACCTCGTGCGACGATTTCAGACCATATCAGGCAAAGGTATTGGTGAGAAAGCCTCGCCAAACCCAGATGCGGGACGAACAAGTTACATGTGATACCCCGATCCAGCCTAAGCGATCTGCCGTGGTCCGATCATATGCCATCTACAAGGCGCATGACGCCCATTACCACGCTTGGCTTGCCTGGAGATCAGTGTTCGGGCTGGAGCATGACCATGAAAAGCACTTCCAAGGTTTGTGCATATTGGCCGGTGTATCCAGAGACGAGGTAAGGTCTCAATGCCGGGAAAAGAGCATTGTCCTGATCCGTGTCGCCATCGCTCGCAGCATGGCTTACAGGTTCCCAAACCTCATGCACAAAGTGCTTGCTTCCCTGATGGACCGCGATCGGTCAACTGTGTCTGGATACTTCGGCGGTGCGCAGAAGGTTGCCTTCAGCCCGTACTTGGTCCGTCAGAAGAAAATCAGCGGTTCGCGCATTCCGATAAAGGTCAAGAGAGAGATCGTCAGACGATATCGCAGCGGCCAGCACGCAAAGGTCATAGCCAAAAGGTTCGGCATCGATATCAGCACCGTCTATGAATACAGCCGTCTCGAAAAGCAGGGAAAGCTCCCATGAACGAAGACATTGCACAGCTCATCAATCAGCTTGAGACCGCAAAGCACGCCAGCTTTGATCTGGATTGCCGCATTGCGGAGATCCTTGAGCCAGAACGCTTATCGGGCAACATGCTGCCAGCCTATTATACCGGGAGCCTAGATGCTGCTGACAATCTCGCCAGCCGGATATTCCCAGACCGAAGCTGGAAGATGATCAAGGCAGGCAAGGCCCATTTAACGCATCCAGAGAAGCGAATCCTCGACACTGAAGGGGAATGCTTCAACGCAGCCACAGCGCTCTGTGTGGCGGTCCTACGGGCGAAGCAGAAGGGGTGGATGAGGTGAGCAGAGCCATCGAACAGCGAATGGCGGACATAATAGCGGAAGAGCTGTCATCGTTTGTGGAATGGTGCGGCAAAGAATGGACTCTGACCAAGGAGATGGCCGCAAAAGATCCTGAACTGAGAGAGCTCACTGGGGATTACCTCAACGGGTACAATGCAGCGCTGGAAGGCCTGAAACTTGCACTGGATAGTTATCGGGATGAGGTCGGGCCATGAGCAATCACCGCGAAGCACTGGCAATCCTGAGTGAGTTTGGCGTGGAAGTCGTTGAGAAGAACGTTATGCCCAAGCCTGGCCAAACCCGATCGGCTGCCACGCTTCAACGGATTGTTCGCAAGCGAGGCGTGGAGCATGGCCGGATGGTGATCATGATCCTCATGGAATCGGAAAACAATCGCATGGCTCTGTGCGAGACTTCGATAGGGGCTGTGTCTGATGTAGTCTTGGCATTCAAACGCCACTACAGCGCCTTGTATGAGGCAAGGATCAGCGATCTGTTCGCCTTCTTCGACCAGACCCCTATTGCAACGATAAGGCTTCTGTTCACAGACGGGCTAGAAGGCGTGGTAAACAAGCGTGCAGCGCTGGCAGGACTTCTATGGGAACGCATTGTCCGGCAATTTGGGACACCGCAACTGGACATTCTTGACGACAGGAAGGTGAGGGGATGAGTGAGGACAACGAGGGGCCTATTCGTGTTGGACAAGCCTTTGCGTGGATTAAGGCTGATGAAATCAGACGTCGATTGAGCGCACACAACGAAAATCTGGCGGAGCACGCTGGTCGCCTTTATCGACTTCAAGAAACATCATCGGAGCTTAGGAGCCGTTTCAGTAGGTATGATAGGGCGCCAAAAACACCTTCTGCTGCTGCACGATATGTGAGCAGCCGCCCACTTGAAAAAGACGTCGACTCTCTCTGGGCACTATGTTCGTGGTCAGACGAGAAGATCCTTCTCGACGTAAAGACTCTAGAGTTTGTCAGGCAAGCGTCTCAACACAATTACGCCATTGAGTGTGACGCCATCCAGCGCGAGATCAGCGATCTTGAGAAGGAGCTCGAATCTTTGCAGGCCAATGCTGACCATTCCTCCCCTAAGCAGCCCTATGTACCAGTGAGCCAACCTAGCAACTTAGAAATTTTCTGGGCAACGCACGGGCAGTTAGTGAAGTTTGCGGCGGTATTCGCAGTCTTGTTTGTGGCACTTTCATTGCTTGGAAAGGGATAGGAAATGACCCAAGAGCAGATCATGGAGCTATTCATTCAGGCCGTGGAGGTGGATCGACGCCTGCCCCAGACGGCCAAGCCGAAAGCCCTCAAGGCCATGAGCCTCCCATATGTCCACGACACAGCCGATCAGAACGGGTGGGGCGCCGAACGATACCTTGAAGAGCGAGCAGAGTTCTTCGATGCCAGATCCACTCGCCTGACAAAGAATCAGATCGGTATTTGGGAAGCCGCCATGGAAGCGATCAAGCTTTGTGAGAACGAAAGCCAGCGCCGGTCGTTATGGGCATGGGCAACCGCGCAAGCCGGTGGAATGCCACTGTCGAAGTGGTCAAAGACCGTCGAACATATCCATCCGGCAACGGCTGAATGGCGAGCAAAGCGGGCAATCCGCGTGATTCATAACCAAATTGAAAGCAAACGGTGTTTGCATAACCAAAACGATATGAATGGCGACTTGTCAGATACCCCTAAAATCATGGATAACAGGGATAAGATCAGGGCATGGCGCGACACAGACACAGAAGGTCTGATGCCATGCTACTTTGATCAACAGATTGCAGGAATCTCCGTCAAGGAGCTTGCCCTTGCGAAACGCCGAGAGCGGGACGCTAAAAGACGGCAAAGCGAGGCTGCGTGATGAAGATCATAAAGCAAGGCATAGACCCAAAATCGAAGGTCTACATCGGAGAATGTATATCGTGCGGGACCGTTATCGAGTTCCAGAGGCATGAAGCGCAAAAGGAAACCTTTGATCAGCGTGATGGCAGTTGGATGCTGATCGGTTGCCCAACCTGCAAAAAGGGCATCAGCGTTGCTGTTTAGTGCCAGAGACGGAGCTACCGGCGTTGTTAACCGGATCGGTTCCGTCTCGAATATTCGCCCGATGGGGCAAAGATTGGCCTTGGAGCCTCGTTGGTTGAGGCAGCAGTCTCTAAAACTGCAGGAGCGGGTTCAAATCCCGACAAGGCTACCAGTTAACTAGGAGCAAATGACATGATGTAGCTTTCTACCGGCCCTCCATCGGAAACCTCAGACAAACCACCAAGAGGTCAAACGATGGAATGAAGCGATGAAAGTTTATCTGAAAGTCAAAATCAAAAGCCTCGCTGCTGAGGCTCACATCATCCGCAAGGAAGCCCGGAAGGTTTCAGGCGATCTGCGGCACTCTCTGAACGAGCACCGAAAGTTTGATGTAAGGCGTGAAGCCAGAGCTGCATTGCTCGCTTACGGCTTTCTCAGGGGCCTTGATTACTCCAGAATGGAGGGCAAGGTTGACAGGCCTCCGTATTGGAGCCGCATTGAGCAGCTTGTGAAGAAGTATGGGGAAGGCGATATCCGGGATCGGATGCAGCGTTTCTCCGAATGGAAAGAAGCCGCGACGGAAAAGAAGGCGGCTTAATATCTGTTTCAGGGCCTCGGTTAGTGTTCGAGAATGCGCTTGTCCAAATAGAGGGTTGTCCGCTCCTTCGCGTTGTCACTCTTCGGCCTGCCTGTCTTACTGGCGTGCTCTTTGGCGACTACAGCAGCTTGTTTGGTTGACTTTGCCAAACGCTCGCCAACCGTTGGCTTGGGGGCCTCTGCAATCTTGATAGCCATTTCTTGTCTCACATTATGTTGCACTTAAAGTGGCACCATAATTCAAGGCTGCAAAGTTCGCTAGATCACCGGCTTGAAGACACCGTAAAAAATCAATCGGAAATCAAATGAGCAAGTCAAAGCGTGGGGGCAGGCGAGAAGGGGCCGGACGGCCTCAAGGAGCGCAATCAAGAGCTACGAAGGTACACAAGGCTAGCCTAAGCGAGTTGGCGCGTGAGCATACCTCTACGGCCCTTTCTGCGCTGGTCGATATTGCTCAGAAAGGTGAGAGTGAAAGCGCTCGTGTGGCTGCGGCAAACTCTCTTCTCGACCGGGCATATGGGAAGGCCCCGCAATCCCTGCAACATAGCGGCCCGACAGGTGGCCCCATCCAAACCGTCGCCCTCGACAGACTGAAGGGCATGGAAGAAGAGGAGTTGAAGATCCTTGAACGCGCCCTTGTCCAGATCGGCCTTGCTGATGGCGATACGGGCGGAGCTGGCGAGCCGGAAGAGTGAGGAACAGAAGGTAGAGGAACGAAAGCGCCTCCTTTCATCCCATGAGGAATTCACGGCTCACTTCTTCGAACAGCAGCAGGGACAGCGTTTCGAGTTCGGCCCTCACCATGAGGTGGTGTGCCAGACCATTGATCGGGTGTTTGCCGGCGAGATCAAACGGCTTATCATCAATATTCCGCCTGGATACTCCAAGACAGAGCTTGCGGTGAAGATGTTCATCGCTCGCGGTTTCGCGGTGAATCCTCGGGCCCGCTTCATCCATGTGTCATACGCCGACACGCTGGCACTGGATAACTCGCTCGGTATTCGAGATCTGATCTACTCGGCAAGCTTTCAGGATCATTTCGCAGTCTCACTGAGAGCCGATGCGAAGACGAAGGGGCTTTGGAAGACATCTGCAGGCGGCCACCTTCGTGCGGCTGCTGCTGGGATGCCGATCACCGGCTTTCGTGCGGGTATCCTTGCAGAGGCAGGTTTTACGGGAGCACTGGTCGTGGATGACCCGCTCAAGCCTGATGATGCGAGCTATGACGATCAGCGCCGGTTCATCAATGAACGCTGGCACACGACATTCAAGAGCCGTTTGGCCCATGAGGATGTCCCTGTCATCGTGGTTATGCAGCGGCTGCATTCGGATGACTTCTCGGGGTATCTGCTGCGTGGTGGATCTGGAGAGATCTGGGATCACCTGATCCTGCCTGTCGAGATCAAGGCAGATGCCAAGTACCCAGCAGACTATACCCACGGTCGCCCGATAGAGCATGGTCTGCCAGCAGGCCCACTGTGGAAGCTGAAGCACACTGAAAAGCAGATCGATATCCTGCGGCGGGATGGGAAAACCTTCTCGTCTCAGTATGTGCAGGATCCGCGGTCCAGCGAGAACCCAGCGTTCCCGACAGAGCACTTCTACCCATACGAGGTACGCCCTCGCACGCTCAATATCGGGATCATCGTTGACCCGTCAGAAGGGGCGAACACGAAGTCTGACCGAACGGCTATGGCTGTGATCGGGATCGACGCCAACGCGAACAAGTACCTGCTGGATGGCTACTGCCACCGCATGAGCCTGTCGCAACGCTGGGAGAACCTGCGCACCCTATGGCAGCGGTGGTCAAGGATGCCGGGGGTTCGATCGGTCGATGTCGGTTATGAGAAATACGGGATGCAGTCCGATCTCTCCTACATCAGGGAGAGGCAGGAAGTAGACGGCCCGCATTTCCCCATTGCCGAGATCAATTGGCCCAAGTCAGGCGGGCACGCGAAAGAGGATCGCATCCAAAGGCTGGAGCCTGATTTCAAGGCTGCTCGGTTCTTCTTGCCAGGTGTCGTGTTCCGTCAGGAAGAGGGCGGCGACTGCTACTGGACCGGCGAAGAGCATGGGATCACCTATCGGCGCGTCATGGGCAAGACCACGGCGCAAAAGCGGATGGAAGAGACCGGCGAAGGCTGGCGTAACGCGCAACCCATCAAAAGGCGTGATGAGAACGGCCAGATCTATGATGTGACTGCGGTCCTCATGGATGAGCTGAAGGACTTCCCGAACGCGGTGCACGACGACATGAGCGATGCGGTATCGCGCATCTACGACCTCGCGACGGTCCCGGCATCAATGGCCGAACACAACGAAGTGGCAGCACTCAACGCAATGCTGACCGAAGAATGAACCACACACACAATAGGTGGATCTTGGACAAGAGTGCATTTGTCGAATTTGGGTATTCGGTCACTCCTACATCGAACGGCGGCATCATCGCGAAGCCGTTTGGCGGGAATGCCGACCAGTTGAATTGGGTCTCATTCACCACCCCGGCAGAGTTCATTGAATGGCTCAAGGGTGAGTATGGGGTAAAGGATGCGCCTCATGAAATATATAGGCCCGATAAGTTCCTTGAGCAGGTCGGCAAGAAATTGGCGCAGCGCCCTTCGGGTCGCGCAGCAGGTGACCGCCAGTTCGCCGGTGGAGCGACGTATATCCTGCGTGAGTATCACTTAGGCAGTGACGATAATCAAACTCCATTCTGGAGATGGGAGCACGAGGCATGTCTAAGAACCTGAGGCCCACGGTAGTCAAGAACACCGAATGGAGCCTTGAGCAGGAATGCAAGAAGGCTGACCCGGATTGGATCCGCGACCGCAATTACCTGCCGGCCTACGAGTTCAAGGGCAGGGAGTTCATCGACCACAGAGACAACGTTTATCAAGGTGATGAATGAGCAAAGCTAGCCGTGTCCCGATCGAAATAAGCCAGCCAGAAGCGAGCATCGTTGCGCAGATCATTCGTGACGTAGGCCCTTCAGTCCTTGGACATTTTGATGGGTGCATATGCTCTAGGTTTTCAATTCGGAATGTTGACTTCGTTGTAAGCTGTGGTTCGTCATCCGCTCGTGGGGCTGTGATTTCTACCAAATCCGGCGACTATGAAAAGGTTTCCGACCTGTCACCGATAGTCGACGCATTCCAAGAAGAGATGAGTGAAATATGCGGCGGTGAATTGCCGGTAACAGCGAGAGTGAATGAATGAGCCTGATCCTCCCCCCTCACGTTCACGCGGCTCGTGCTGCTGCAAAGCTCAAGGCCCATATCGAGGCGTGGGCCCGAGACGTGATCTGGAAGGAGTATCCGGGGCACTTGTTCTCGGTAGAGTTCAGCCTGTTCGACCGCTCCTATCAGATCAACCACCCTCTGATGGCGTCCAACAAGGCGAGCATGTTCATTCCCGGCACCTGTGACAACGTGGAAGCGGAATTGAAGCGTCTGGCAGGTGAAGTGCTGGAGCGGGCCAACCTGCCACGCAAGGCGCTGGAATCCTACCAGCAGTACGACGATGCCCAGGCAACAGCGAAAGAGGCGTTTAAATGCCGTTGATCGAAAATCGCGATCCGACAGAGCCGACGCTTTCGCCGGACCATAACGCCCGTCAGAAGGCTGATGCCGACATGAGCAAGCCGCTCGTGGAAGGCGAGGGCGAAGAGTTCGATATCGAGGATTCTGCCGTCTTCACCGATCGCGAGATCCTGTCCTACATCGGGCAAGCCAAGCGTCGTGCACGCAACTACCAGCAGGTTGCCGCCCTTCGTGAATGGGAAGAGAGCGAAGCGGCCTATCGATCGGCGCATCATGACCGCTCGAAGTACCTCAAGCCGCAGTACAAGAACCGTTCGAAATACTTCAAGCCGAAGACCCGCAGCGCCGTGTTCAAGTCCCTCATGGCTTGCTCGGTCGCCTTGTTCTCGTCTGCCGATGTCATTGCTACGGAAGCATCAGACGATAGCGATCAGGTCCAGCGTGCCAATGCTGCGCTCATCAAGGAGCTTCTGAACCATCGCCTGAACAACAAGACGCGCCGGTCTGGCGTTCCATGGCGTCATATCGTGCTTGGGGCTCGCCAGCAGGCGCAGGTCATGGGCCGGTGCGCATCGAAGGCTTACTGGAGCTACAAGGCCACCACGCGCACGGAATACCGAGAAGAAGTGCGCCCTGTTTTGTCTGGTGACGGAACGCCGGTCATCGACTTCAGGACCCAGCAGCCATTCACTGAGCGCGTCGAAGTCGCCTATGAAGTCGTCGATGTGATCGAAGACCGTCCAGTTGTGGAGCTGTTCCCGCTGGAAATGATCCTCATCAATCCGGCTGCATCGTGGGTCAACCCTATCCAGTCTTCACCGGATCTGATCGTCCAGCATCCAATGTTCTACGACGATCTGATGGGCATGATCAGCGAGGGCGGCAAGTCCTCAACCCCATGGCGCGAGGTCAACGAAGACCAGCTTTCGCAAGGGCTCTATTCCGACAACGAGCTTATCGGGCTCAAGACGGCCCGCGAAGGCGACGGGGCGAAGAATAGCCAGGGCGGATCAAGCGCGGCCTCTGGCAAGTCTCTGAACGGGCAAGGGCGTCTCTCTGGCGCGGTTCTGGACGTGTGGGAAAACTTCTTCACCGTGCAGGGCATCGACTACCACTGCTGGTCTCTAAAGGATCTGGTGCTGCTATCCGATCCGGTTCCGGTCTCACAGGTTTACCCAGCATTCCGTGGTCAGCGCCCGTACCATGTCGGCACGGATATGATCGAGCCGTTCGTGCTCTACCCGGAGTCAGACGTTCACTCATGGCAGCAGCAGCAGGCAGAACTGAACGAGCTGACCAACCTGCGCATGGATGCGATGCGCAAGAGCATCTATCCCACTGCCAAGGTCGTTGCGGGCAAGAACATCGACTACAAGGCCGTGCAGAGGCAGGACAGCCAGAACCTAATCTTGGTGCGTGATCAGACCGACGTGATGTGGGACCGTCCACCAGGCCCGCCACCGTCCGCTTATCAGGAGATGAACTATCTCAATACGGACTTCGATGATTTGGCCGGCATCTTCGCGGCGGGCTCGGTACAGACAAACCGTCAGCTCAACGAAACTGTCGGCGGCATGGCGCTTATCAGCCAGAACGCCAACGCGGTATCGGAATTCAAGCTTGCCATGTTCATCGACACATGGGTGGAGCCGGTACTGTCGCAGCTCGTAGCGCTCGAGCAGTATTACGAAGATGATGCAACGATCCTTGCGATTGCTGGCAAGAAGGCGCGTCTGTGGCAACGGTTCGGGATTGATCAGATCACGGACGAACTGCTGGAAAGCCAGATCACGGTGTCGATCAATGCTGGATCGGGCACATCTGACCCGATGATGCAGCTTGCTCGGTTCAAGACCGCGATGGAGATCACCGGCCCGTTCATGGCGAAGGCCATGCAGGACGGCACAGCCGAACTCAATGTCGAGGAAATCGCCTCCGAAGTCTTCAGCAAGGTTGGCTATCGCAATGGCGCCGATCGCTTCATCAAGTTCAAAGAAGGCGGCAAGAACCAGCTTCCGGCTGAACAGGTCAAGAAGCTCATGGAAGCCGCTCAGCAGAAGATGGGCGAATTGCAGTCCGAAAATGAAAAGCTCAAGTCCGGCGAACAGACGAAAGTCGTCATGAAGCAGATGGACATGGCCGACAAGGACCGTGACCGTATGTTCAAGGTTGGCCTGGAGCGCATGAAGCTCGGCGGTGATTTCCAGATGGAAGCCTTCAAGGCAGATCACGAGACCCAGTTGCAGGCCAACCAGCAGAGCTACGAGTTGTGGAAGGACATGGTCCCTCTGCCACGCATTCCCACTCTGCCAGACCTTCCTCCAATGCCAAGGCCGTTCCGGTAATCCATGATTGATCAGCTCTTTGAAGACCGTGCGCTAGCAGACATAGCGCAGCGGGACGATACCTATGCCGCCACGATGGATGTGGTTCAGGCGTGGGAGGCCATACGCGGCGATTTGCGTTCGCGTGGTCCATTCACCCGGATGCTGCTTGAGTTTCGCGGGACAGCCCAGCAGGCGATGCAGGATCTGGTTTACGCGAACCCATCGGACGCCCGAGTTGTGGCTTCCTTGCAGAACGAGGTGAGGCGCTACGCCCACCTGATGACGATCATTTCGGAGTACCGCACGCAAGCGGAAGCCGTCATTGCCAACGAAGGTGACGGCGAAGACATCTCCGAAGAAGACAGCGAATTCATCGCAACCCTCGAAAGGTAATTGAACCAATGGCTGGAATGGACAACACCCCGTCCTTCGACAATGACCACATCGATTTGAACACCGAAAATCGAAAGGTCGAGCAGTTCTCCGATGATACGGTTCGCTCCGCACCGGAGCTTGAACAGGCACCATCGGCGCCAAAGCAGGAAGATGCACCGGCCCGTCCGGTTGATCCGCGTGCGCAGCGTCTTCAGGAAATCGCTGAAAACCGCAACGCATACCGGAATGAAGAACTCGCCACGGAAGACGAGCGTTTCGGTCGCCAACGCGACGTAGCGCCATCAGCACCGCCGTCTGAAGATGACTATGTGGATCTGAAGGTCCGCAAGCAGACACAGCGCATGACGGTGAAGGAGCGCGACAACATCCTGGCTGAAGACTGGGATCTGTCCGATATCAGCGCCATGTCGGAAGCTGAGAAGAACCGCAATGCTCAGCAGATCCTCGCGCTTCGGTCCTATGGACAGGAACTGAATTCGGTCAAGGAGCAACTGAAGCAGCCTCAGACGGTCATCCAGCAGCAGCCAGTCCAGCAGCAGGCCGAACCGGTTACGCAGGAACCGCCAAAGACACCGCGCCAGATCGCGCAGGAAAAGCTCGACAAGGCCTATGAAGACCTTGAATTCGGCGTTGAAGGCGCTCGCGCAAGAGCCGTCGAAGCACAGAACGAATTGGCAGACATTGCCGCTCAGGAAGCCATCCAGCGCAGCAGAGTGGCAGAAGCCTCTAATGGCTACGACTACGATTTCAATTCAGCGTGGAATGAATCGGTCAACGATCCCGCGTACCAGCAGAATGTTCTCGCCATCGGCATGTTCGAAAAGGCGGTTGATGTTGGCATGCGCAAGATGATCGCAGACTGCCTCAATGCGCAGCCGCAAGAAGTGCAGAACGCATTCCTTCAGCGCGGCATCACTCCAGAGTTCATCGGTCGCGCTCCAAAAGAGCAGATCACCAATCTCTACAAGGATATGGCAATCAAGTCCTATCCTGTCCCACGGCCTTCCGCACTCATCAAGGCCGTAAATCAGCATATCACGTCCCAGATTGCCGGAACCACCCCACCGGCAGCGCAAGGCCAACACCCCGGCACAGAAGCGAACAGCGGACCTCACCTCGGCCTCGATCGATCTGATCGGAAAGCCGAAATCCAGAACCAACCGCCTCGCGCTGGCGTGCCTCGTCCCATTCCGGGGTCGGCACCACCTGCTCAAACCGAACAAGAGCGAAGGAAAGCCACGATCCAAGCTGAAAAGGCCCTCCGCCGCCAAGGCCAGCCAGTCTCAGCTCGGTAAATCAACACGCGAGGCCTGATCTCCTGAAAGGGTCTCTCAATGCCTGAAATTACATGGGAGTCGCAGTCGGGGTATGCGCATTCGAACCAGGTTTCGAATATGCTCCGCGAAAGCCTGCGGCCAAAAGCCAAGTTCCGTCAGTTCGCCACGCTAGACGATGGTGAAGGCGGTTCCGGCGCACAGCCAAACGCTGGCGACACGTTCTACTGGAACGTCTACAACACGCCGCCGCGTCAGAACTTCCGCCTTGCGGAAACCCAGCGTATCCAGTCATCGACCATGACCAAGCAGCAGCGCTCGCTGACTGTGACGGAAATGGGCCGTGCGATCGAGCATACGCAGAAGGCCACGCTTCTCTCCAAGGAGCAGTGGGAAGCCGTCATTCAGTCGGGCCTGTCTTTCATGGCAGCCTCTCAGTTCGACGTTGAAACCTTCAATGCGATGAAGCAGACGCCTCTTCGCGCAACGCCGACCGGTGGCACGTCCACCACGAGCGTCACGATTGTGACCGACAGTACCCCGACGATCACCAACAACGTCGAACTCGGTACGGGCCACATCAAGGCGATCGTGGACTACATGAAGACGCAGAACATTCCGCCGCATCGTGACAGTGACACCTACTACTGCATCACGGACGTTCGGAACCTGCGCTCCTTCAAGAACGAGCTGGAAAACATCCACAAGTACACCGACACGGGTCTCGCCTTCATCAAGTACGGCGAAGTCGGCAAGTATGAAGACACGATCTTCATCGAGCAGACGATGATCCCACGCGGTGGCGCGCTGGATTCCACGACCTACGATCCGTACACCAACACGTCGGACGAGTGGAACAACGCCAAGGCATCGTGGGCAATGTTCTTCGGTGATGATCCGGTGACTGAAGCCGCGATCGTACCGGAAGAAGTTCGTGCTAGAGCAACTCTCCATTAAGGAAGTTTGGCACCTCGTGCGGCAACGCACGTGTAAAACTGGGTGAATTGCTGGAAAGCTAAGGGCGAAAGCCTACGCCAATCAGCAGCGAAGCCGCGAAAGCGGAACGTTCAGAGATCAGTGGATTACCACAACTAGGACCGAAGCCGGTCCGAAGCGCCCAGCCCCCTATGGGGTGAAGATATGATCCGATCTGCCGGGAAACCGTCAGCAGCATAGCAAAGCAGTGATGCTCGCGAAGCGGGATAGAGGGTAGCGCCCCTGTCTGAACACTTGAAGCTTCCAGAAGACTATGGCCGCGACAAGGGCGCTGCCTGGTACTACTTGGGTAAACAAAACTGCCCCCTCACGGTGAAAGCCGTGAATGATAACGCTGTGAACTCAGGGGAACTCCTCGCCGCCTAAAGCGGACGGACAATCCTGATCTAAGCCGTCGAAAGACGGAAAGAGCAACGACCATCCCTGAAGAGGGAGTAGGGTGCAAGCGATTGGCATCCGAAGTGCAGCGGGCCTTACCGGGTAGAGCCGGAGGCCGTGATATGGTCTGAACTCGTCAGAAATGGCGAGCAGCCTCTACGCGAGGCGACTTTGGGTTAGCGCCCCTCAGTGAACATTTTTGGGCTTTGGCAACTCGCATCCCGACGCGGCGAACAGCCGTATCGTGATGTTCGACTCGGCTGCGTAAGGAGGATCGTCCTATGGGTTACGCAAATCCTATCATTCGCTCCACTTACACATGGAACGCCGTCGATTTCGGCGCCGGCAACGTGGCAACGTCCTTCAAAGGCCCTAACGGGATGGAAGGGCGTATTCGTGAACTGACAGTCATATCGACCGAAACCTTCACGAACACGACTACCCAGGCTTTTGTGCGTCTCGGCACCACATCTGACGCGGATGCCTATGCGCAGGCGGCGCTTGGTACGCTGGCAAACACCGACACATTCGTAGCGAGCAAGCAGGACAGCGACTGGATTATCAGCGGCACTCTGCCGGTTGATACTCAGATCGAGGTCAACTTCGTCGCACCAACGGGGGGAACTCCTGCCGGTATCGGCACGGTCATTCTCGACGTTGAATGGTTCTGATCCCATGCGGATCGTCGGAATCCTCAGCTCTTCCCTCGAAAAGGGGGAGGAGCCAGAACGCCGTAAGGGCGTCGAAACAGGCAACATTGCCCGCGATGGCTACCGAGTAACAGCCAGGGCGACGGATGATTACCAAAAGGATCGCCGTCGCTGCTGCGGCATGTCGCATTCCCGAAACCTCTTTGAGTCCTGCGATGACATGGACGAGGATGATTGATCATGGAAATGAAGCGATCCAGCAACGCCTATGGCGGCACGATCAAGCAGAGCATCGGCAAGGGTCAGACGCTCGTTACCCCGGTTGGTAAGGATTCGTCCGACTGGTCCGGCGGCAAGAACAAGGAAATCCCCGGCAAGATGAAGATGGCCGGCGGCATGACCAACCTGTCTCACACCCTGGGCAAGGGAGTGTCCGAATGAAACTGCGCTTCGATCCGTCGAAGCCGCACGGCAGTGTTACACCGTCCTATAATGGGGCGGTGTGGCATCAGACTGCCAGTGACGGCAAATCCTACTACTTCAACGGCGGCGGTGAACCGGTCGATATTGAGACTGGCGAGGTCATCTCTGTTGACGTGGTGAAGCCCAAGGCAGAGCCCACCGTTTCTGAAGTCATCGTTGTCGAAGAAGACGGCACGAAGACGGTGACGCAGGTGGTTTCCGAGCCGAAGGAAGAGAAAGACGCCAAGGAAGAGCTGTTGAAATGGCTCAAGGACGCTGAAGGCGCTGAGAAGAACTGGATGACTGTCCGGTCCTACGGCAAGCAGGTGTTCGGCAAGGTCGCCCCCAGCAAGGACGAACTGATCTCCATGGCGATCGATGCTGAATTGATCCCGGCAGACCAAGTGAAGGCTTGACCACATGGCTATGTCATACACGACGCTAACCGGCGATAAGACGGTTGCCGGTTCGATCAAGTCGTGGGTGAACTATACGCGGCTTGATGTGGATACGATCCTGGAGGAAGCACAGACGACGATCTACCAGACCTTGAGGGTTCGGGAGATGAAGGCCACGCAAACGCTGTCTGTGACCTCTGGTGTCGATTTTATCGCCCATCCTGCAGACCTGATGGCGCCGGTAAAACTCCGCAACGTCACGGACGACACGGAACTGAAGGCGCTGATCTGGGACGAACTGGAAGAGCGCAGAACGTGGACGAACGGAACATTGGATACCGGCGATCCCTGCTTCTTCTCCATCTCCGATGAAGCGTTTCAGTTCGATTGCAAAACGTCATCCGCCTTCACGCTGCGGCTGGCCTACTACAAGACGCCGGAACTGCTCTCAGGCACCAATGAGACGAACTTCCTGACGATCCGGTATCCGCAGCTTCTCAGGGCTGCATGCCTTGCCCACGCGGCGATGCAATACCACGACGATTCCGCCTATGGACTGCACATGCAGCGCCTTTCCGCGCTCGTGCTTGGCGTGAATACGCAAGACGACTTTGACGATCATTACGGGCAATTCACCCGCGATTGAGGCTAATCCGACATGGCGAATAATCTCGGGATCTCCGACTACACAGTCGGGGGTGACTATGACTCGTGGGGTGACAAGATCATCGCGGATCTGGCACGTCTGAATAAGGCTGCTGGCGACGTTCTGACCATCACGACTGCGACGGGCACGGTCACTCTCACTCAGGACCAGAGCAACAATGCCGTCCACCGGCTCACAGCCACGCTGACTGGCAATGTGATTGTCGAAACGCTGGCAGGTCTCAGCCGGTATTGGATCGTTCGCAATGCGACCAGTGGGGCATTCTCGGTTACCTATCGCGTGGCCGGGGGCGTCGGGGCTTCTGTATCGATCACACAAGGCCGTACAGCGATTGTGTGGTCTGACGGGGTAGATTGCTCCATCTTTGATCTGAGTACGCTCTCTGGCCTCGTTACGACGGCACAGATCACAGATGCCAACGTGACCACAGCCAAGCTTGCCGACGCTGCCGTTACAACGGTCAAGATCGCCGATAGCAATGTCACCACGGCCAAGCTCGCCGATGCCGGTGTGACGACTGCAAAGCTTGCTGATAGCAACGTCACGACCGCGAAAATCGCTGACAGCGCAGTAACGACGGCGAAGATTGCAGACAGCAACGTGACAGCGGCAAAGCTGGCCTCTGGTGCGGCCCTGTCTAACCTCGCGACGAATTCTGTCACCAAGGCAAAGCTCGAGCAGATCGCGTCCTATCGCGTGTTGGGCAATCTTACCGGCTCTTTGGCGAACGTGGACGAAGTCACAGTGTCCAATGACCCGACAATGGCCGCAGGCTCTCAGACAAGCCTTGTGACCGAGTATGCCGCAAGATCGCTCATCACATCGACTGCCTTCAGCTCGGCGCTTCCGGCTCAGACTGGCAATGCGCGCAAAATCCCGACGACTGACGGGACAAACGCAAGTTGGACGTTCCCTGCATTCGATGCAGATATCTTCCGGGTTCGGGACAACACTGACCAGACGAAGCAAGTCGCGTTTGCAGTGTCAGGCGTTTCTACCGGCACAACCAGAACGCTGACAATCCCGAACCAGAGCGGAACCCTCGCGCTTACCAGTGACCTCCCTCAGGCAGGCCAGCGCAATTTCACCGCGACCGGCACGCTCCCCAACGGCGCAACTGTCGTCCTCAATAGCGATGGCACTGTCTCCACGGTAACGGCGAACAACGATACGACTGGTACGGCGACTGTGTTCCGGTCGGCATCTACGACGTGGATCGCGAGCGCGGCTCTGTCGGCTACGCAGGTTGTGGTTTGCTATTACGATGGGACGAACTCCCAAGCCGTGATCGGCACGATTAGCGGAACCAGTGTGAGCTTTGGAACAGCTGTGACATTTCGTAGCGGCGGCGGCGGTTATGTCTCGGTTTGTGCGCTTTCTTCCACATCATTTGCTGTGGCGTATCGGGATACAGGCAACCAAGGGAACGCCCGCATTGGGTCTGTTTCCGGAACAGCGATTACCTTCCCAAGTGCGGAAGTAACGTTCAATCCTGCATCCACTGCCTTTATTTCCATCGCCTCTCTATCCTCTACGGCAGTTATCATTGCCTATCAGGATACGGGGAATAGCTCATACGGCACGGCGATCATTGGAACGGTTAGCGGGACGACGATAACGTTTGGGTCGGAGTATGTGTTCCGACCTCTCACCACTTCGAACATCTCTGTTTGCGCCTTGACTTCTTCTACAATCGTGGTGGCTAATGATGCAAGTGGGGCCGCTGGGCAGTGCTATGCCGGGACTGTATCCGGGACCGCTATTACATTTGGTTCGCTTACTACATTCGACTCAACTGCCGCTGCTTCCTACACCTCCATTGTTGCCCTTACCTCTACGTCATTCCTTGTGGCGTGGGCGAGGGGAACAACAGACGGTCGTGCAAAGATAGGCACTGTCAGCGGTACAACGGTATCGTTCCCCGGTAGTGATGCGGTGTTTAACGGTAACACAGGGTACGTCTCAGCTACGAAGCTTTCTGCGACATCTGTTCTGGTCGCCTACGAAGACGCTGGTAACAGCTCCTACGGAACGATCTGCATCGCTACGATCAGCGGCTCCACGATAACGTTTGGATCTGAGATCGTGTTCCGCAGTGCAACCGCTACGTACCACGCGGCATCGGCTCTCAGTTCGTCATATATCTTCGTCGGCTATCGAGACGGTGGAAACTCGAACTACGGAACCGGCGTCGTCTTCCAACCAGCAGCAACCAATGTTGCAAATTGGATCGGGATCACGGCGGCAGCCATTGCAAACGGTGCGTCTGGGCCAGTCACTATCCTTGGTGGCGTCAATACCAGCCTGTCAGGGCTTACCACCAAGGCGACCTACTACTACGCCAATGATGGAACGCTGACCACGACCGTTACCAGCTACAAGGCCGGTAAGGCTCTCTCTTCCGGATCTCTCCTCATTACAGGATCGGCACAATGAAGGCTGTGATTGAAACCGCAACCGGAAAGGCGCTGTACCTTTTTGGGGATGGCGAGACGGTAACCGTAACCGATACCGGCATGACATCGCCAGTCACGGCGCTGGATATCCGGTCGGCAACGCACTCTGTTGTGACAACCACGGCTCCGTCGTTCTTTGTCGGCGGCGGGGTTATGCGCTGGGATGATGCGTGGGAAATCCTCGATCAAGAGGCGTATGACGCGGCCTATGCGGCGGCGCAGCCGATTGAACAGCCTCGTTATCCGCTTCTGTTCGCAGCAGGAACGATCACATTCGAAGACGGCGAAGTCACTTCCATCACAGGCAACTGGAATTGGAAGATATCCGCCTGCTTCCGCGCAGATGTAGGGGTTTACTACGTGTTCTTCACAGAGCCCCTACCTGATGATGACTACATGGCGAAAGCTTGGGACGGCGGGAAGAGCTGCTTCATTTCAAAGGATGAGCAGTTTCCCGACTATTTCATCATCACCGTAAAGGATTTGGCGGGCGATCCGTCAGACGCATCAACAATCAGTGTCGAAGTAATCAGGGCTAGCTAACCATGGGGGTTCCAATGAAGCTCGTATGCGAAAAGACAATCGGCGGTGTAACGGCTGTCCGCGTGTTCACAACTCCAATCAACGGTGACCAAGGAACGTATGTTCGCTCTATCGCTGGTGTTGGTAACCCGTTCTGGATGTGGGCGACAATCCCATCAGGCACGGTAATCGGGGCTGACTTCACTGACGCTCCGATCTGTTCGAATACGCCATCCGTGAACAACGCAGCAATCGCGGATATCGCGGCCAACGGGCCAAACCCGGAAGACGTGCTGATCTACGCCTAATCTCTCCACCACATGACCTGAACGCGGCGCCTCGAGCGCCTTTTTTTATGCCTTGGTGAAAGACGATGCCGGAATCGAAACTCATTCCATTGAAGCTTCCTGCCGGCGTCGTCAAAACCCGTTCTGGCGAGGGCGCTAAAGGCCGCTGGTCTGATGCGCAAAACATCCGGTTCATGGATGGCAACCCTGAAAAGCGGGCCGGTCATGAGCAATACGCCACGACGCTCTTCCAAGGTCGTGCGCGTGGAATGCGGGCTTGGAACACGGTCAAGGGTAAGCCGCTCTATGGCCTCGGAACGCATCTGAAGATTTACGGATCAACGGATGGTATCGAGCCGATCGACATCACGCCTCTGCGCTTCCCGGCTACAGCCACTGACGCTTTCACGATTGCCAGCGGCGCGGCAACGCTCTCCTACAAGGAAGCGAACACCAAGGCCGGGACGCTCACGAACCCATTCACGACTACGAACGGGTCAACGACTGTCACGGTCGCTCACACGGCGCATGGCCGTACGACTGGCAACTTCGTCGGATTTGCCAATGCAACGGCAGTTGGCGGGATCACGATCAATGGCAGCTATGCCGTCACTGTGGTGAATGCCAACAGCTACACCATCACGGCAGCCAGTGCGGCAACATCGGCAGCAACGGGCGGCGGTACGGTTGATTACCGTCTGCCGAAGTATTCGGTCGGCTCAAAGATCCGCGTCTATGGCAATTCTTGGCAGGGCGGAACGCAGGTTGGCGGGATCACGCTTTCCCGCGAATACGAAGTCATTTCGGTTGATTCCGTTGACACCTACAAGATCCTGCCGAACGACAAGAAAGCGACCCTCACAGCGCCGTTTGCCACGACGAGCGGTCAAGCCCTCGTCACGGTCACTGATGCCGCTCACGGGCAGGATACGGGCGCTATAGCATACTTCTCCGGGGCAACTGCCGTTGGCGGCGTCACGCCAGCCGGTGAATACAAGATCACGAAGGTAGATGCGGACAAGTACACGATCACCGTGGCAAGCGCTGCCTCATCTACCGCAACAGGTGGCGGCACTGTCACGCGATATTTCGCCACGGCAGCAACGGCAGCAGCGACCAATACGGGCACTGTGGGCGTCGTCAATTACCTGACAGACCCTTTCACAACCTCTGCCGGCCAGACTGCTGTCACGGTCAACATGACCGCGCATGGGGCCAAGTACAACGACGCGCTGACGATCTTCGGGGCCACAACGTTCAACGGAATCACCCTCAGCGGTGAATACCGGATTGTCTCGGTCACGAATGAGAATGCCTTTGTGATCAACTCGGCAACGGCTGCGAGTGCTTCCGGCTCTGGTGGCGGTAGTGCGGTCTATATCGAGTTTCAGATATCTCCCGGTCCCGCCGATCGCATCCTTGAAAAGCGAGGCTTCGGGAAGGGATCGTTCGGATTTGGCGCGTTCGGCTCAACCACGCTGGCACTGGATCCGATCTATTACGATCCTCGCTCTGTCGCGATTGATAACGTCGGTGAAGACGCAATTTTCTGCCCTCTAGGCGATAACCTCTACTATTGGGACAGTTCGGCAGGCGGCAGGGCAGAGTTGATCCCGAACGCCCCGACACAGCTACGATACGCCTTCATGACGGAAGAGCGCCATCTGCATGTGCTTGGTGCAAATGGTGATCCGCTGGTTATGGCCTGGGCATCGCAGGACGCAATTAACGACTGGACGCCGACAGACACGAACACGGCCAACAGCTCGCGCCGTGTGCGGGATGGTTCGGCTCTTGTGGCCGGTACGTCAGTTGCCAACGGCGTGAACCTGATCTGGACGGATACGGCGGTTTATGTGCACCAGTACACCGGATCGCAGTTCATCTATGACACGCGTCGTGCGGCTTCGAATGCTGGTCTGATTGGGCCAAGGGCATTTTGCAACACGCCGATAGGGCCTGTCTGGATGAGCCAGAACAAGTTCTATTACTGGAACGGCTCTGCCACTGAGGTTCCGAACTCGCCTGAAATGGCAGATTGGATCTTTGACCAGATCGACAAAACTCAGTGGTCCAAGTGCTGGCTGATGTACGACGCCATCAACGATAGCGTCTACGTCTACTATGTCCCGCGCAATTCCGGCGAACCCAGCCAGTATGTGATCATCAATCTCGTGGACTTCAGTTGGGTCAACGGGACCGAGACACGCACCACAGGTGCGGTGTTTGATGCTGGCGACAAGAAGCCACTCATGACGGGAACCAACGGCAAGATCTACCTCCACGAGCAGGGGCTAGATGCCGATGGCGAACCGATGGAGGCATACCTTGAATATGCGCCTCTGGATCTCGGTAATGGTGCTGTTTGGCATGAAGCGCTGGGTATTGACCCGAATTTCAAGCGTCAGACCGGCGATGTGGAGTTCTCCATCTCCACCTACGACCGCAACAACCTGAACGAAGTCGATAGTGACACAGTGACCTTGGAAGAGGGAACGGAGATGGCTGATCTCAGGGTGTCGGGCCGTCGTCATTCGGGCCGGTTCAGTCAGACGGTTCTTGGTGGTGATTTCTCCATCGACACGCCGATACTTGAAGTCAAACCGATGGGATCACGCCGATGAAACGCCTTGTCTTTGGAGCCCCGGCAAAGGGGCAGGAAACCGACTGGATCATTCAGTCACTCCGTAAAATCGAGCAGGCCACATTCGAGGATATCGAGCAGACGTTCGACGCCCTCACGATCACCGGATCATTCACGGAAACACGAACGATCAACCCTTCAACGGCGACCACAGCAGAGCTTGCTGCCTTCGTTGCAACGTTCGTCACAGACATCAAGAAGCGGGGTCAGAACCGCAACCCAAGCGAGGTATGACATGGATTGGGGCTCACTTATCGGCGCTGGTGCAAGCGCTCTTGGCGGTCTTCTGGGTGGCGGTGAAAAGGAAACCAGCACCACGCAAAGCACGTCATTGTCACCGGAACTCAAGGCACAGATCGAGCAGATTTTCGCGAAAATCCCGCAGATCTTCAACAAGCCTTATCCGCAGTATCAGGGGCAGCGCACAGCCGGTCCAACGGCATCCCGCACGCAGATGGATCAGTTCATCGCACCCATGCAGCAGCAGATGATGCAGCGCATGACACAGCCGAACCAGTATCAGCAGCGGATCAATCAGGTTCTTGATCAGGCTCCTGCGCAAATCTCGGTTCCTGACCTTCTGGGTCGGACAGGCAACGCCGGAGTGGTCAACTACGGCGGATACGAAACCAACCAGCCGACAGGACTGACACAGCAGCAGTACCCGACCTGGATGCAGGGACAGGGCTAAGGGGTATAGGACATGGCAACAGCCGATGAAGTTCAGCAGGCGTATCAAAGCCTCTTTGGCCGCTCGGCTGATGCTGGTGGCCTTGATTATTGGGTCAATTCCGGCAAGACCGGCAATGATCTGATCAACTCGCTGACTGGCGCTGCGCAGGGGTCAGACCGAAGCGCCATCGTCAACAACAGCTATAGCGATCTGTTCGGACGCCAAGCGGAAACGGCTGGTTCCAATTTCTGGACCTCTGACGATAGCTGGAACAAGTACGCATCTGGCGGTCTGGACAACCTCAACCTCCAGATCGGCGGTGGGTCTCAAGGGTCTGACGAATACAAGCTGATCGATAACCTGAAGGGGTCAGGCGGCAAAGGCTGGGCTGAGACGTTCTTTGATCCGGTCAATTCCAAATCCGTATGGAATGCGCTGCTGGACGAAGAGGGGTTCAACGGCAAGGGCGCCATGCCCGATCTGGCGTCTATCCTGAAGCAACTTCAGCAGAAGCAGCCGACAGCATCGGCAGGCGGCGGCGCGTCTACGTCTTCAGGCGGTTACAAGGACTATCAGAACCCGTTCACGGAAGACGTTCTAAACGCTGCAATTCGCAAGATGACGGATGCCGGTGATCGCCAGCGGAACGCGCTCGGTACTCAGGCATTTGGCGCCGGGGCCTATGGTGATGCTCGACACGGCGTCGAAAGCGACCGCCTGACACAGAGCCTTCTGGAATCGATCGGTGATCTCTCAGCTACCACCAACGCCCAAGGCTTCGAAAGCGCGATGGGCTGGTTCAATCGTGATCTGGATCGTCAGGCGAACGTCGCATACCAGAACGCGATGTTGCAGAACCAGTGGACGCAGAACCAGATCTCCGGGTCCGATACGGCGAACAAGCTCGGTTTGAACGATTATACGCAAAACGTGAACTGGCTCTCGTTCTTGAACGGTCTGGACCAGTACGACCGCGGCTGGACGCAGAACGATCTCAACGCGAATTATCAGGACTTCTGGGCACAGCAGAATTGGGATCAGAACCAGCTTACGGCACTCCTCAACGTCCTCAACGCGATTCCAGGTCAATCAACCACAACGGCGGTCAACACGCAGCCGGATAACTCTTGGGCAAGCATGCTTGGTTCATCGCTCTCAAGCGCATTCGGCGGCGGCAGCTCGTCCAAGGGCGGTTACTCCACCCCGGCGTGGATTGTATAAGGAACGAACGCAATGCAGATCCTTCGCAACGCAGACAACAGCCTTATCGCTCCAGAAGTCCCGCCGCCTGCTGCGACAAACCCCGCATATATGCCCGTACAAGGCAGCACAGCGAAGGTTACGGTAAATGGCACTCCATACCCTCAGTATGGCATGGCGGGCGTCCCTGCGGCTCCTGTGATGGCGCCAGCGGCTAACCCAGTTGCTTCCATCGCTTCGCCGTCTCAGTCGCAGCGCGTCGATCTCAGCCTGATTCCTCGCGCTCCATCGTCGTCAGAGATCATTGCAGCAGCGCAGCGGAATTACAAAGAGCCGGGGAATTGGGCGAGTGCTTTCGCTCAAGGCTGGACCAATGCACAGGCCGTATCTTCAGCCGCCGATCGTGAGCGAGAAGACGCCATTGCAAAAACCACCTATGAGCAGAACCAGGCGCTCAAGAAGCAGGCCGAAGCTGATCGTCTGAAGGCTCGGCAGGTGGAATACATCCGCGCACGCTCCCCTGAAATGGCCGATGCGGTTGATGCCGGAATCATGGACGCCGGAACGGCTTTCACCGAATGGAAGAAAGCGCAGAAGGGCGGCAAGAAGAACTTCGTCACGCTCCCCAACGGCGATTATGGCTTTGCTGATGAGGAAAACGGCACGATCAAGATCGTCGGCAGCGCGGCAAAGCCTCAAGCGGCAAATTCCGAGATCGGTAAACTGGCAGAAGACTATAACTCGGGCCGGATTGATCAGCAGCAGTATGAGGCTGGTCTCGCTCGGTTGGCTCCAAAGGGAATGACCGTGAAGAGCGACGGGGCAGGTGGGTTTACTCTCACTCAGGGGCCGGTTGGTGCAGGCGCGGATCTCAATGTTGAGCAAGGCAAGAACACCGGTTTCCTCTTGCGGGCTCAGGATGCAGACAAGATTATCTCAGGCTTGGAAAACGAAAGCACATCCTTGTTTAACAAGGCTGCGCAGGCGGTACCGGGTGGACTTGGCAACTATGTCCTGTCCGACGATGCCCAGAAGGTAGATCAGGCAAAACGCGACTTCATCAATGCAGTGCTTCGCCAAGAATCGGGCGCGGTCATTTCGCCTGAAGAATTCGCGAATGCCGACAAGCAGTATTTCCCACAGCCAGGGGATAGCGCCGCCGTTATCGAGCAGAAGCGGAACAACCGTCGCAATGCAGTTGAAGGCTTCCGCATCAGATCGGGCCCCGGCGCGACTGCGGTTGATCAGGTTCGTCCACAGGGCGGTGCACAGCCGCAACAGGCCCCACAAAGCCAGATGCAGGCACCAGTTCAATCTCCTGCCCTCGACAAGGCCCGCGCTGCGATTGCTGCTGGTGCTGACCCTGAAAAGGTAAAGCAGCGCCTGAGAGAGAACGGTATCGAACCGACAGGATTGTGAAATGGCAGATCTTTCGTTCGATGACCTGATCCCGGCAAAGCAGACAGCGCCGCCCGCTCAGTCCGCTGCACCGCCTCAACCAGCCGCATCAGATCTCAGCTTTGATGACCTTGTCCCGGCAAAGCCGACCGGCCCAACGGAACAGGAAGAGGCTGCACAGAACGCTCGTGCTCTTGGCATCGAACTCCAGCAGCCACAGGCAGCGCCGCAGCAGAGCGGCGCATATACTGGCGCTGTGATCCCTCTCAAGCGCACAGAGGATGGACGCATTCGTCCGGCAATCCCCGGCGTAGTGCAGGGGGCGGTTGATAGCCTTTCCGCCGCTGTAACGGCACCAGGCAGGGCAATGGCTGGCGATCTACAGGTAACAGGCCCAGATGGCAGTGTGACGCCCGAAGCAATCGCAGAAGGTGCCAACTTCGCCATGTGGGCAAGTCCAGCATCGCCGGCTTCCAAACTCGCGCCAAAGCCAGTTCAACAAGCTGCGCCGCCTGTAAAACCCGAAGGTCTTGCGGTTGCGGAAGCTGGTCAGCGTTTGGGGGTGGATCTTCCTCGCGCCGTGACCAGCGACAACATGATCGTGCAGCAGGCGGGCAAGAACCTTTCCAACGTCCCGATCGGCGGCACGCCACTGCGCAAGGCTTCGCAGACTGCAATTGATCAGCTTGACGATGCTGCGATGCGCGTTCAACAGGGATACGGGTCGGGCAACCCAGCGATTGCCGGTTCGGCAGCGCGAGAGGGAATCACCGATTACGCCAAGAATACCCTCTCAAAGCTCGTTACAGAGCGGTATGACGCAGTCGATAACCTAGTGACGCCTAACGTCACAACGCCGCTGGAAAGCACCGCAAAGGCTGCTGCAAGGATCAATTCGGTTCGACAGAACTCAAAGATCCCCGGCGCCAGTAAGGCGGTCGAACTGGTTGATGATGCCCTCAAGACTGAGGGTGGCTTGAACTATGAGGGAATCAAGGGTCTTCGCACCTACGTGCGCGATATGCTTGATGATCCGGCTAGGATCGCTCAGTCCGGTGTACCTCAGAAAGAGCTTGAGGCGATCTACAAGGGGCTTTCTGATGACCTCAGAAGCGCTGTCCAGCGTGCAGGCGGTGACGAAGCTCTGACCAAATGGGAATCGGCCAACTCCTTCGCGGCCAAGGTCGCAAAGGACCGTGAGAACCTGCAAAAGGTGTTTGGCCGCAACGCTTCGGATGAAGGGATCTTCTCCAAGATCGTTGATATGGCCGGGAACACCTCAAAGGCTGATCGGGCCAACCTCTTGCGCGTCAAGAAAGCCGTGTCACCGGAAACATGGAATGAGATTTCTTCAGCTGTCGTCGCTCGGATGGGTCGCGATGGGAATGGGAATTTCTCTCCAGATCGGTTCCTGTCAGCCTATGGGAAAGTGTCGGAGCAGGGAAAGAAGGCTCTCTTTCAGGGCGCCGGCAAAGACAACCTTGCTCAGTCGCTTGATGACATTGCAACGGTTTCGCAACGCTTCAAGCAGCTCAACCAGTTCGCCAACCCGTCAGGGACGGCTCAAACAGTCATGGGCGGATCTATCCTCCCGGCCCTGTACGTCGCGCCGATGACAACGGTTTCGTCTGTGGCGGGGTCTAGGGCGCTTTCAAGCGTGCTGGCTAAACCGGAAAGCGCGGCCAAGCTTGCGGCATGGGCGAAAGCCTATGAGCGGGCTGCAACGAACCCAGCGCCGATGACTGATACCATTCTCAGGTCAAGATCTCGCATCCTGGCAGTGGAGCTTGCACGAGAGGCAGGCGATTCATCCTTGGTACAGCAGTTTATTCCACGGATATCGCAGGTCGGTAAGGTGCCAGCAGATCAGGGGGGCGAACAGAATGGGGTGGAAGAAGGTCAAGACGGCGGTGTAACAGGCGAACCTGACCAGCCGCTTCAAGCTGGTGGGTGGTGATATCGATCGGCTCATTTCAACGTGAGCCGGTAAATCTTGATGTCACCAAGGCGCTGTCCGGTATCGCCAACAGCGCATTCGTAGTCACCAACTGGCATGTTCGGCCTTGTGCGAAGCGCATAGGCGCGGCTTTGACAATCCCGAAGACTACCCACGTTCCGATATTCCTCAACCTTGTTCAGGTTGCTGGCGCGTGGGTAGTAAAACAGATCTACCTTCTCCCATGGGGCAGGTGCATCAGGATAGAGCCATCCTGCCACATCGTTCTTCGGGCTCCCAAAGACGAACCAAACGCCGATAGCGATAAACACGAGAGTTTTGAGCATTGCTCATGCTCTCACAAGCTGAAGGGAATAGGAAGATGGCTTCAATTCTTTATCGAGTCATCAATTGGCTTCAATACCGCAGAAATGACATCTCCAAGAAGCTTGTGAAGGTTTTGAGCCGTCCCCAAGTCCATTCGAAGGCGAGCAGCCATGTCTACGATCGGCGCATTGTTGGCATCGATGATCGCAGACCCCAAGGAGATGTAAACATTCCCATGGTGCGGGCGCATCTCAGTAACAATGTCAACGAACTGAACGGGAGCATCGTCCTTCCGAATCTCCCACCATTCCGATCCTATGGCGATTTTCCGCCCGGATACGACCACAACTTCGTTCTTGCTGGATTCAGACAATGACGCCTCCCTCTTTTGTTGAGGCGAGAATGTCAAAAGGCACGCAAGAGTCGAATCAAATCGGGTGATGGATTAGCGGCTTTTCATTCCGGCGTCTTAACCAGCCTGATGCCGTCGAATTTGACGATCTTCTTGACCGGGTCAATGACCAGAATATGGATGTTACCGGTCTCGCATGTCGCTTGCGCGATTGTTTTGCCAGCGGGCCAAATGGTCTTGCATTTGATCAGCCCTTCTTCTTCGACATTCAGTTCGAAGTCTGGAACTTGAGTAAACCGCAGTTCGAAATCAGTTGCCCCAGGCGGAGCCCAATACCCGCCTGTGAGGAATGCTGTGCTCAATGCCAAAACTGAGAGAAACATAGGTGTCCTTTGGGTAAAATCGCTCGCACAGTTGAAGACGTGCTGCTTGGCGAAGCTAAAGCTGGCAATTTCGAAGATCTGGTTGCTATTGCTTCTGCGATTGCCAATCGTGCAGCCGCCACAAATACAACTGCCAGCAATATCGTCGCAAAGAGGAGCGAATTCAACGCCTATGGCAAATCGTTGCCTGCCGGCGTCGAGAAGTATCGTGACCTTGCTAAGGAAGCTATTGATTACGTTAATACTTTTGGCCCGACGCATACCGGCCAGTTCTACGCGACACCTGCTGCGAAGGATAATCTGCCGAGTGGATTGAGGCAAGTTTCAGCCTCTCCCGGCCACGTTTTCTTCGAAGATCCGCAAGGGCGTTCCATCAACACAGCGGTTGGTTATCGCCAGCCTGGGCCGGTGGAGATCGCGAGCGCAGCGCCCGACATCGGTCCTGTGCTGGATTACCGACCGGACTATCTGGCTTATTCAGAGCCGGAGGAAGTAGCGTATTCGGAGCCTGTCTCTGGCTATGGGCTTGCTGGCATCTCGCCCAGCTTCGTGAACCAGATCGAGAGCGCCGGTTCTCGCGGGACGCTTTCCAGCTTTGATCGCAGCGGATTGTCTCCATCTGCTCAGGCAATGGTTGACGCCATGGTCAATCTTGGCCTTGGCGATGTTGGCGTGAACTCCGGTTTCAGATCGCCGTCCGCGAATGCGGCTGCTGGTGGGGCTTCTCGTTCTCAGCACATGGGCGGGAACGCTATCGACCTCGCGACCAAGTCTCTTTCTGTACCTGATCGTGAACGGGTACTGGATGCGGCCTTGTCAGCAGGCGCAAAGGGAATCGGTCTTTACGACACAGGGTCCACTCACTTCGACACTCGGTCTTCACCGGCATTCTGGGGGCCACAGGGCTATACCAACCCTGGTCGGACAATGGCTGAGAAGATCAGCAACATGCCCGAGTGGTCTCAGCCGAACCTCACGGCTTTGGCGAATGCTGATGGCTACAGCTATCTTCCCAGCGGTTCGAACTTCAATGTCCCTACACCTTCAGCGAGGCCAGAAGCCCCGAAGTCGGTCAGCCCTAGCCTTGACCTGATGACATTCGATCCGGCCAAGAACCCGGAATTGGCATATGCCACGCCCTCGGCTCCTGTTGCGGCCTACGCTGATCCTCAGAAGACCGCAACGCCTTTCGATGCGGTTCTGGATCTGCCGGAAGTCCCTACGGCTCCGAGCGTTCCAGCCTATACGGATGCAAAGGTATCCGCTCCAAACGCCGGGAAAGCACCGTCTGCACCGATCGACAAGGTGACCGAGATTGCGGCGAAAGCTCCAGAAGTGCCGGATCTGGCTGATCAGTATGCCTCATACGGCGCTGGTCGCCAGTTGAAAGAGCAGGCGGCTAACCTCGCACTGGACGTTGCGCAGACGAAGGGAATCGCCCCGAACTTCATGCCTACGGCTCCAGCAATCGCAACACAGCCGACTGCTCCAAAGGCGCCAAGCATCACTGACGTGCAGCCAAAGGCCCCCGATCTGCCGGCAGCTCGCAATGTTTCCAATGCACCGCAAGTGAAGACGGTGGATTCGCAGTTCAGCAAACAACCTGAAGCGCCAGACATGGCAACCAACCGAGCACAACTGGCAGCAATCGCGGCCAACAATATGCTGGCTGACGCAAAGAAGGATCAGCGCGCGGTTGCCACCATTGCCGGGACGTTAGGCGGCATCGCCCTAGGCCCGATCGGTGGCATTCTTGGCACGATCATCGGGAACCAGTTGGGCAAGAACAGCTATCTACAGCAGTTCCCAGAAGCCCCGGCGCCATCAACATTCAGGGACTTCTTCTCTCAGATGACGGGCGGAGCCTTTGGAAGTGGCGGCGTCTCCTACAACGACCTGAATGACTTTGGTCGGCAGGCATACAACGACAGCCAGAACTTCCGTGACTCCATCGATAGCGGCGGCGTCGGCCTTTATTAAAGGACACCAGCATGAACAATCTGGACAGATGGAACAAAGCCAAGTTCACGCGGTCCACGCAGATCGAAGCACAGGCGGCGAAGATCAAGGCGAACCGTTCCCGCTACGATGCCGTGTCGGCCAAGACTGGTGTTCCATGGGACGTGATAGCCGTCATCCACTACCGCGAGTCATCCAACAACTTTGGCGGCGTCCTGCATAATGGTGAGCACATTATCGGGACCGGACGGAAGACAACGCTTGTCCCAAAAGGGCGAGGGCCGTTCACGACTTGGGAAGAGGCCGCGATTGATGCGCTGGTGAACTGCGCTCCATATGCTGCACGTAACAAGGATTGGTCTATCGGCAAAACCTTGGATCTGCTGGAAGCCTACAACGGTCTTGGCTACCGCAAGAAAGGTCTTCCGTCTCCCTATCTCTGGGCTGGCACTGACCAATACGAGCGCGGCAAGTACGTGGCAGATGGCAAGTTTGACCCGAACGTTGTCGACAAGCAGCTTGGGACCGCGGCTCTTTTGATCTGCTTGCGCGGGAAAGATGAGGCCATCGAACCCCCGCTGGATCACGTTCCCGTCACGCCAGCGCCTGTCCCCACTCCAAAGCCAAACAAAGCCGCTGGCGCTGCTGTTGCTGCGGTTGGCGTGGGTACGGTTATCGCCACATGGTGGCACGATCTATCAACGTGGTTCATGGGGCTGTTTCAATGACCGCTGGAATATTCGCACGCATCGCTCTCCGTTACCTGGCTGGATACCTCGTCTTGAAGGGGCTTCTCCCGCAGGACATTGCCGACATGATCGCGCAAGATCCTGAACTAGCGGCACTGGTCGGCTCTGGCCTCATGATCGCAGTCGAGGGCTTCTATGCCGTCGCCAAGAAGCGCGGGTGGACAACCTGATGTTTTCGGTCGGCCTTCTCGATATCCCGAAACTCGCCACAGCCGCCGCGCTAGGCTTTCTCGCCTGCTATCTGGTCGCAACTATCTTCTGGCTGCCGAATGCGCGTCAGGAGGCCGTAGCGGGCGAAAGAGCGGCGGTTATGGCGCGTGCGATAGAAATCGTTAAAGAGCGGGGAAAGAACGATGTGGAAATCCGCAATATGCCTGACGGCGCTCTTTGCGTTGAGCTTGGGGGTAGTTGGGTGCGGCCCGACAATATCTGCAACTGAGGGCGCTGGCTTCAAGCCGCTCCGTCCGTCAGCAGAGACACGACAATTCATCATCCAGAATGACCGGCCTTTCGCAGAGGCCGTCGCATCACATAACCGAACTTGCGCCAGCATGCCCTTATGCAGTGGGCAATAGTGCTTCACAGAAGGGGCGGCGGGTGAACATCTTTGAGTTTCTAAACAGCGAGAAAGCATCATTGGCTATTGCAGGGATTGCTGGAGCGGCTGTGAGCGCCGTCATGGAGTGGGAGGGGGTAATGCCCGCCTTGCGCCGGATCTTCGTTGGAGCGGTCACAGCGTGGTTTCTAGGGCCTATTGGCATCCCGCTCTTCATGTGGGCTTCAAAGGTCACTAGTTTACCCACCGAACACACTCTTTCAGTTGGGGGCTTCCTTGTCGGGATCGGCGGAATGTTCATCGTTGAGTTCATCATGCGCGTCTGGAAAATCCGCATCAGACAGGTTGGCAAAGATGACACGTAAGGAAGCGGTGAAGCAGGCTGCACGAGATGAATGGAGCGTGGTGAAATGGCCGATCTACGGCGCATTGATCTTCCTGATGGCGGTCGCCTTGCATATCCCGCAAAGGCTTGAGGGTAAAATTTTCCCCGTTGTCGCCGGGACTGACGTGACGAAGATCGTAAAGTCCACCTCAAAGATTGATGAGCTTCCGGGTCAGATCCTGTTCTATGGAAAGGCAAGGAAGGTCCGCGAATGCGCCTATGACCACATCGAATGGTTCATGACTGACGGCGGCATTGATACCCGCGTCGATATCGCGCTGTATGAGAGTGACAAGATCCGCCGCCCTGGCGAATTCCAATTCGGGCCATGGGGTACAAAGATGACGGCTGAAGAACTCCGCTATCGGTCCTACGCGGTTGTCTATCACCGCTGCCACTGGCTGTGGCTAACCGCTACTCACTTTTATCCGTAGGCAGCAAAAAGCCCGCTCAACGGCGGGCATTCTCCATTTCCCTGATCAATTCCATTTCCAGCCGTTGCATCTCAGCGCCATACCGATCGGCAAATGCAGCGGCGAAATCATTTGCATTGCCATTATCAAGCTTGAGAGATTCCAAGCAGAGGGAAACCATCTGCTGAAGGATCGGATGCGGTGGTCTTGCGTGAACATGCGGTGAACAGACTTGGTCAACATTCACCGCGCGGCTCGCGATCAGGCGAAATCCCTTTCGGTTCTTGCCTGACGAATAGCGTCTTCAGCTTCTTGTCTCGTTTTGAACAAGCCAAAAGAACGCCGTTCGCCATCGATGAATAGCTGGGCGCGCCAGCGACCACTTGACTTATGGATATGCACCCCAATAACCCTGTCAAATCGGCTCGCTCGGATGTTGTAGCTTTGACTTACGATCTGAAGATTGCACCTTCGGTTGTCCAGACCGTCATTGTTGACGTGATGAACTACTTCGCCTTTGCCAGGGTTTAGAAGCATGCGGTGCATTGCTATCCTAATCCCCCCGGGTAATCGAGTGTATGCATAAAAACGACCACCTGCCACGGCGTTCGCGTACCAAGAGTACCTTTTCACTTGCTCCCAATCCTCATCATCGAGGACAATTTTGAGATTTCGCGTAGTGTCGATGATCATAATGAGAACTCCTAGTGAACATTGCGAGTAGATTTGTGTGCTTCTGGTGTGCTTCTTGTGCTTGCACGTTCTACACCTGTTCTAACGCAACCTGACGAAACTTGACGGGTTTGCATTTTTAAATCCCCAAGGCTCTTGCGCTTTTCCCGGCATTCCCATAGAAGCAGCGGCGGGACACCTCTCCCCAACGAGAGGCTAATTACCTGGAAGGGTATCTATATGGCTGATATCGTCGCCCCCGCCGTGCGTCCGGCAAACTCGCATTTTTCTTCTGGCCCATGCTCGAAGCGCCCCGGTTGGACGCTCGAAGCGCTCGCTGATGCCCCGCTCGGTCGCTCGCACCGCGCAAAGGTTGGCAAGAACAAGCTGAAGCTGGCCATCGACCTTACCCGTGAAATTCTGAATGTACCTGCGGATTACCGCATCGGCATCGTTCCTGCGTCCGACACCGGTGCAGTTGAAATGGCCATGTGGTCGCTTCTCGGCGAGCGTGGCGTCGACATGCTGTCCTGGGAAAGCTTCGGCGCTGGCTGGGTGACGGATGTCGTCAAGCAGCTGAAGCTCAGCGACGTTCGCAAGTTCAATGCCGATTACGGCCTCCTGCCGGATCTGACGCAGGTCGATTTTGACCGTGATGTGGTCTTCACCTGGAACGGCACCACCTCTGGCGTTCGTGTTCCGAATGCGGACTTCATTCCGGCTGACCGCAAGGGCCTGACGATCTGCGATGCGACCTCTGCCGCTTTCGCGCAAAACCTCGATTTCGCCAAGCTCGATGTCGTAACCTTCTCATGGCAGAAGGTTCTGGGCGGTGAGGGTGGCCATGGTGTGATCATTCTGTCGCCTCGCGCTGTCGGGCGTCTCACCACCTACGTTCCGGCCTGGCCTCTGCCGAAGATTTTCCGCATGACGTCTGGCGGCAAGCTCATCGAAGGCATCTTCGTTGGCGAAACCATCAACACGCCTTCGATGCTCTGCGTCGAAGATTATATTGATGCGCTGAACTGGGCAAAGTCTGTTGGCGGTCTTGAAGGCTTGATGGCGCGCGCCGATGCAAATGCCAAGGTCATCTTCGATTTCGTCGAAGCCAATGACTGGATCGCCAATCTCGCTGTCGATCCGGCGACGCGCTCGAATACCTCCGTCTGCCTGAAGATCGTCGATCCGGACGTACTTGCGCTGGATGCGGACGGACAGGCTGCCTTTGCGAAGGGTGTCGTAGCCCTCCTCGAAAAGGAAAATGTTGCGCTTGATATCGGTGCCTATCGCGATGCGCCGTCCGGCCTTCGCATCTGGGCCGGTGCGACCATCGATACAGCTGACATGCAGGCTGTGATGCCTTGGCTGACTTGGGCCTTCCAGACCCAGAAGGCAGCTCTTGCAAAGGCTGCTGCCTGATTTGCATTCGGTCCTGCCCCTGAGGCAGGACCCCGTTCCCCATTGTTGATCGTTACAAACGAACTCTATCAGGAGGCCTCGTCATGGCACCTCGCGTTCTCGTATCCGACGAACTTTCGGAAACCGCCGTCCAGATCTTCCGCGATCGCGGCGTCGAAGTTGATTTCCACCCGAAGCTTGGCAAGGATAAGGACAAGCTGGCTGAAATCATCGGCAATTACGATGGTCTGGCCATTCGTTCCGCCACCAAGGCCACGGAAAAGCTGATTGCTGCCGCCACCAACCTCAAGGTTATCGGCCGCGCCGGTATCGGCGTCGATAACGTTGACATTCCTGCTGCGTCCAAGCGCGGTATCATCGTGATGAATACGCCGTTCGGCAACTCCATCACGACAGCTGAACATGCCATCGCGCTGATGTTCGCCGTTGCCCGCCAGATCCCCGCCGCCGATGTCTCCACACAGGCTGGCAAGTGGGAGAAGTCGAAGTTCATGGGTGTTGAAATCACCGGCAAGACGCTGGGCGTCATCGGTGCTGGGAACATCGGCTCCATCGTCTGCTCGCGTGCGCTTGGTCTGAAGATGCGCGTTCTGGCCTATGACCCCTTCCTGTCTGCCGAGCGCGCCCAGGAAATGGGTGTCACCAAGGTCGAGCTGGATGAATTGCTGGCGCAGGCCGATTTCATCACCCTGCATGTGCCGATGACGGACAAGACACGCGGCATTCTTTCCAAGGAAGCTCTTGCCAAGACAAAGCCCGGCGTTCGCATCATCAACTGCGCCCGTGGCGGTCTGGTGGATGAAGCCGCCCTGGCTGAAGCCATCAAGTCCGGCCATGTGGCTGGTGCTGGCTTTGACGTCTTCGAAGTGGAGCCAGCAACGGAGAGCCCGCTCTTCGGTCTGCCAAATGTCGTCTGCACGCCACACCTTGGCGCTTCCACCACGGAAGCTCAGGAAAACGTTGCTTTGCAGGTGGCCGAGCAGATGTCGGATTACCTCGTGAAGGGTGCCGTTTCCAACGCCATCAACATGCCTTCGATCACCGCTGAAGAAGCACCGATCCTGAAGCCGTTCATTCGTCTTGCAGATGTTCTCGGCTCGTTTGCCGGTCAGGTGACCGAGAGCCCGATCAAGGCGATCGAGATTCTTTACGATGGCCAGACAGCCTCGATGAACACTCGTGCGCTGACGTCGGCACTGCTCGCTGGCCTCATCCGCAATCAGGTTTCGGATGTGAACATGGTTTCAGCACCGATCATGGTCAAGGAAAAGGGTATCGTGCTTTCCGAAGTGAAGCGCGACAAGACCGGCGTCTATGACGGTTACATCAAGCTGACGATCACCACGGACAAGCAGACGCGTTCCGTCGCGGGCACCGTGTTCTCGGATGGCAAGCCACGCTTCATCCAGATCAAGGGCATCAACATGGATGCCGATGTGGGTGCGGACATGATCTACATCTCCAACACCGACGTTCCCGGCATGATCGGTTTCGTGGGTACGACACTCGGCAATGCCGGCGTCAACATCGCGAACTTCCAGTTGGGCCGTGAGAAGGAAGGTGGCGACGCAATCGCGCTTCTGTATGTCGACGGTGCCGTCAAGCAGGACGTTCTGGACAAGCTGACTGCAAATCCGGCGATCAAGCAGGCCAAGCCGCTGACCTTCAACGTCGACTGATATGAATGTCCTCCCCAGGACAAGAAGAACCCGGCCGGAATTTTCCGCCGGGTTTTTCACGTTATAGGTTTCATTCATCAAAACCGCGTCAGATCGTCTTGCGGCCTCTAAAAACTTTTCGCGATGCTCTCTATATAGATCGTAATGCCCGTGGGACGGGTTTTTGAGGAGAGAGAAATGTTTGCAAAACTTCGGCGCTTCAAGCACGCCGCTTCCGTGTTGGCACTTGGCATGGTTGTGACTCTGGCCGCCGTTGATTTCGCGGAAGCCCGTCGTGCCGGTTCCAGCGGTTTCGGCAGCCGCGGCACGCGTACCTATGATGCACCTGCTACGACGAATACGGCCCCCGGTGCTGCTGCGCCGATGCAGCGTTCCATGACGCCGAACACCCAGACCAATGCTGCCAATCCTGGCGCAGCCGCCGGTCAGCAAGCTGCTGGCCAGCAAGCGCGTCGCGGCCTGTTTGGTGGCATCGGCGGTGGCATCATGGGCGGCCTGCTGTTGGGCGGCCTGTTTGGCATGATGATGGGCAATGGTTTTGGCGGTCTTGCCGGCTTCCTCGGCTTGTTGTTCCAGGGTCTGTTGATTGGCGGCATCATCTTCCTGATCATGCGCATGTTCGCGCGTCGTCAGCAGCCTGCGCCGCAGGGTGCGGCTCGTAACGCCTATCAGGCTCCGAATGCGCAAGGCGCGGGCTTCAAGATCCCGCAAATGGGTTCGATGGCGGCTGGTGCTGCCGGTGGTGCCGCTGCTGCAGCGGTGACACGCCCGAAGGTCGCTTCGCAGGCAACGGACGAAATCGGCATCAACAATGCGGATCTCGATCAGTTCGAACAGTTGTTGAAGGACGTCCAGGGTGCCTATGGCGCTGAAGATTATGCAAAGCTGCGCGCAATCGCGACGCCGGAAGCCATGTCTTACCTGGCCGAGGAACTGGGTGAGAACGCGACGCAGGGTCTTCGCAACGACGTCAAGGACGTGCAGTTGCTGCAAGGCGATCTGTCGGAATCCTGGCGCGAAAGCGGACAGGAATATGCCACGGTTGCCCTGCGTTACCAGAGCATCGATGTGATGGTGAACCGCAATACGGGCAAGGTTGTTTCCGGCGATCCAACCGCTCCGGTCGAAAGCACGGAAATCTGGACATTCGTCCGCAAGCCGGGTGAAGCCTGGAAGCTTTCGGCGATCCAGGGCACCGATTGATCTCACAAGCGGCTGAGTGTCGCCTGATCCGGTTCACCCCCATAGAATTGTTGAAGGGCTCGCTCGAAAGGCGAGCCCTTTTCACTTGCAGCCATGAAGAGCGTCATGCTTGAGCGAAACTTCAGATCGTCCGGTGAGCCGAGAATGTCATGTGCCGTGCGTCGCTTGTGGGTCAGCATGGTGTTGGTACAGTCCAGCAGGCGTTGACCGAGCGTCGGATGGGCGAGATAGGCCTTTGCTGCGTCCATGTTGGCCAATGCGTAAAACCGTGCTGTTTCTGAACGACCAAGGCCTTCGATTTGCGGGAAAATGAACCACATCCAGTGACTTCGCTTTCGACCGGCGCGCAACTCCTCGAGTGCGTCAGTATAAACCGGTTGTTGAGCATCGAGAAAGCGCTGAAGATCATGTGAACTCATAGGTGGTCCTCCTGTCCATCATACGAAACTGATCTTGCCGTTTTCGGTTGCACATGGAGGTCGCTCACGGATTTGTTAGGCTATTGATCTTTTCAATGCTGCGCTGCACCCTAGGTCGGGTGCATGGAACAGCGACTTGAAAACATCATTGAAACCCTGATCCGCCTGACACCGAACTGGCTGCTGAGCATGATCGTTCTCATTGCGGCGGTCATCATCGGTTACTTCGTCCATCGCCTTGTCTTCCGCCTGCTGACCCGGCTTGTGGCGGAGCGGGATCTGTTCTGGCGGTCCCTGGTCTCGCGTAACCGCAGGCCGCTGCGGCTGGCAATCGTCGTCTGGCTGTTGACCCCTGCCGTCAACATTGCGCCTTTGACCGATGATCAGGCGGGGTTCATCCGGCACCTCTTGCTTCTCGCCTTCATCATCCTGTTGGGTTGGAGCGCCCGCACCGCCTTGCACATCTGGATGACAGTCTATCTGCGGCGCTTCAAGCTTGATGCGGAAGACAATCTTCTGGCGCGCAAGCACGTCACCCAATCGCGCATCCTCGAACGGGTTGCCGCAACGCTCATCGTTGCGGTTGCCCTGTCGGCGGCGCTGATGACATTTCCAGCCGTGCGGCAGTACGGGGTTTCCCTCATGGCATCTGCCGGTGTTGCCGGTATCGTGCTGGGTCTAGCTCTGCAGCCGGTTCTGAAGAACCTGTTTGCCGGCATCCAGATCGCCATCACCCAACCAATCCGTATCGACGATGCGCTGATCGTGGAAGGGGAGTGGGGGAAGGTGGAGGAGATCACCTCCACCTATGTCGTCGTGAAACTGTGGGACTGGCGCAGGCTCATCCTTCCGCTTGGCTATTTTATCGAAAAGCCGTTCCAGAACTGGACCCGCGAAGGTGCGGCGCTGATCGGCACCGTGATGATCTACCTTGATTATACGGTTCCGGTCGATGACATCCGACGCAAGGTCGAAGAGATCGCCACCGGTTCCAAGCTTTGGGATGGTCAAGTCATCAATGTGGCCGTCACGGATTTCCGCGAGAACGTGATGGAGATCCGCATCCTGGTTTCCGCAGCCGATGGCGGACGTACATTCGATCTGCGCTGCGAGGTACGTGAGAAACTGATCGACTATATTCAACGAACCTATCCGGATGGCTTGCCGAAAGTGCGCGCACAGGGCGTGGAGACCCAATCGGTCAACGCCTCCGTCGCGTCCAATGGTGCCACGCGCGTCATGCAGTCGTGACTCCAGCGATTGCGCTGAACGTCCGAAAGCTTGCGTTTGAGGAGCTTCCTTTCTATATCAGCGGGGTGAATGAGGCGGTGGCCGATCCCGCTGCCGGATGAGATGTGCCCGCGATGAGGCGCAGCCGCCACAACCCAGACCGAGAGAGTTCCTGTGAATACGCTGGATTTTAACAAGAGGCCGGAGGATACGCGCGTTGTTGTCGCCATGTCCGGCGGTGTGGATTCTTCCGTCGTTGCCGGTCTCCTCAAACGTCAGGGCTATGATGTGCTGGGCATCACGCTGCAGCTCTATGACCACGGTGCAGCGGTTCATCGTGCAGGTTCCTGCTGTGCGGGCCAGGATATCGATGATGCGCGTCGGGTTTCCGAAACGCTGGGCATTCCCCATTATGTGCTGGATTACGAGAAGCGCTTCCGTGAAACAGTGATAAACCCGTTCGCCGAAGCCTATGCCATGGGTGAAACGCCAATTCCCTGCGTGGCCTGCAACCAGACCGTCAAGTTTGCGGATCTTCTGGCCACGGCTCAGGAACTGGGCGCCGATGCGCTGGCAACGGGTCATTATATCCGTTCGCGCCCCAATCCAACGGCAGGCAATCCCGGCCGCCGCGCGCTGTACCGCCCCGTCGATAGCGACCGCGACCAGAGCTGGTTCCTGTTTGCGACAACGCAGGAGCAGATCGACTATCTTCGCTTCCCGCTGGGCGGCATGTCCAAGGCCGAAGTGCGCGCCCTTGCCGAAGAGATGGGACTGGTTGTTGCCAAAAAGGCAGACAGCCAGGACATCTGTTTCGTGCCGCAGGGTAAATATGCCGACATCATCAACAAGGTGAAGCCGAATGCGGCGCTTGCTGGCGACATCGTGCACATGGACGGACGCGTGCTTGGCCGTCATGACGGCATCCTGCACTATACGATTGGTCAGCGGAAGGGTCTCGGTGTTGCAACGGGCGAGCCCCTCTACGTGATCTATCTCGATGCCCGTGGCCGTCGTGTCATCGTTGGTCCGCGCGAGGCGCTCGATACGCACCGGGTCTATCTGCGCGACATGAACTGGATCGGCGATGCCGGGCTGGCCGAAGATGCCCGGGAGGGTTTCCAGTGCTTCGCCAAGGTTCGCTCCACCCGCCCGCCGACACCGGCGACGCTTCATGTGGACGAGCGTGGTATCTACGTGGATCTTTTGGTGGGCGAAGCAGGTGTCGCACCCGGTCAGGCCTGCGTACTGTATTCGGCAGAAGGGCCTGATGCGCGGGTCTGGGGTGGCGGTTTCATCGAACGGTCTGAACGGGCAGCCGAGGCAGAAGCCTCTCTCAAGGCACTTCTTTCGGCATCTGCAGCGGCCTGAACAGCCTCTCCACAGGTGTGGTGACGCTCCATGAAAAGCCTCTGCGATTTTGTCACAAGCGCGCTTGACTTTGCCCGGAGCATCCCTTTATAAGCCCGACATCGCGCCGGGCATGAAACCAGATGCCAGCAGGTTGCGCGAGTGTGGCGGGGTAGCTCAGGTGGTTAGAGCGTGGGATTCATAACCCCAAGGTCGGCGGTTCAAGTCCGCCCCCCGCTACCATTTCTCCCCGAATTTTGATGAAACCTTAAAGATCCGGCGTGATGCAGCGATCACAGAATGATGTGTCGCCAGCCTTCAGGACACAGCCGTCGGGCCTTCTGCATTTACGGCGGTATGTCACCGGTCGTATTGGATAAATGTCTGCATTGAGAGGTCTGCCTTCCCCGGACGAAGCGCTCTCATCACCGGTCATCCTGGTCTGGTCCGGACTGTTGAACAGGGTTCGTCCCTTGGCTGGAGAGAGGAAGGAAGCGGTCATACCGGCTTTCGCTGGGAGAACTGCTGGCAATCCAGCCGAATTAGCCATTGGCATATGCGGTTCGTGCGCAGCAATCCCGGATCTGCTCAAGGGTGCCTGAGAACGTGGTATCGACAGGAGCACCCTCGTCATGGAGTTCTGTTCCGTCGGCGAGATGTGCCGCGACGCATGATGCGTTGCCACTCCTTCGTACTTCGAATGCCTTGGGGTGTCTTTGCCAATCATAGGGGTATTCGAACTGCCTTCGGGGAGGGCGGGGGTGCCAGCCGAGCCATCGGTCGGGCGTATCGGGCTGATCTGTCCCAGCGGAGCAGCCTTGTCTTGGTGCCTCTCAGGAGCGGACGCTGCCGAATCTCCGGAGGATTCGTTGCCCTTGCCCATATCAGAACGGTTATGACCATCTGGCCATCCGCCTGAAATGACGCCCGGCGACGGCAGGCCGACGCGCGAGATGGTGCGGCCTTGACGATGCCCGCCGCTTCCGGAATGGATGTCCGGCCTTTCCATGCTGTGAGTGCCGACAGTCTGGCCCTGCGCATCCGAGGCAGGGCCAAGGGTGCGTGATTGATCTCTGATGCCGATACCATCTGCTTTGGTTGGATCCCGGAGCGAGTCTCCGGACTCACCGTCCCGACCGGATGTCAGGCCCGGCAAGACACGGCGGGAGCTTGCCGGATCCAGTTGTCGCACCTGGATTCGACCGCCGGTCGTCTCTTCGGTGCGGGTCTGGTCGCTCGTTCCTGTTGGTTGCGCCTCAGGTGATTGCGCGCGTTCCCCAGACAGGGGCGATTCATTATTCAGATTCATGGAGGTTATCCTCCGGCGATGAAGATCAGAGTAGCGACCGCTACAACTATATCTGTCAGGTCCCGATGATGAAATGGGACGAAATTCATGCATATCTAATGTTTATTGATGGTAGATCTTCGATTATAGAAAATCAACCATAATTGTTAACATGTCTGCCGTGTGCCCTTGCGCGGCAGGATCGAAAGCGGGACGGAAGAGATCCATCCCGCTTTGCCTGTTGGCTCTTGAAGGACTACTGTCCTGTGCCGGGGTCTGGCTGCCCGGGTTCCGTGCCTTTTCCATTGCCTCCGCCATCACCTGGCGGCAGCTTAATCCCGGGGCCGCCGGGGTTTGGTGCCTGGCCGCCACCTTGGCCACCGCCAATGGGGCCGGTGTTACCTCCAGGTGAGTATTTTGCCCAACTGCTGTCGTCCACCAGACGCCGGCGATGATCTCCATTGTTCGACCAGCTTGGCTTGCCGAGGAAATCCGGTGGTGCGCCGAGCGCAGAAGCCGGATTGCTGTCCGCATGGGCCAGCGCGTTGAGATCCATGCCACTGAAGGCGCCATCGGCATCCTTCAGTGGTGTTGGTTCTGCCAGCATTTCAATGAACGGATTGTCGGATGTGATGATCTGCGAATAGGGCTGCAGAGCGCCAAATGTTCGGCGTTGATCCATATCCGGACGGTTGGGCAGCTCGATCATGGTCCCTTGATGCGAGTAGTAGAATGGCTTTCCATTCACCGACACCGCTTCTGAGATGTTGGATTCCGTGATCGGAATCTTGTCGTTGCCCGGCATGGCGCGGAACTGGGTAACGGTATTTGTCATCTCTTCCATGTTCGGTGCGCCCTTCAATCGAAGAACCTCGACCATGGGAACGTCACCAAGCGTCTTCACGCCGTCCAGCCATCTTGCGCCCTGTGTCCAGATCAGATTGGGGGATGCCGGATTGACCACTTCAGACAGGTTGGTCAGGACCGGGATGAGCTTCAGGTTGGAATAAGGGTTCTGGCTCTTCTCGATCTTGGCATCGGCCTTCTGCAATTCCTCAAGCAGTGGCGACGCACCCCCGCGGAGGTTGGCCTGCGCGGTGGTCGAATCCGGCATGTATTTCGCGTAGATCTTGATGCCAATATTGCCTCTTACGTCCGCGTTTTCGGGACGTGACAGCATTTCGACGGCGACGAGGGAAGATTTCTCGTCCTTCGGGTCCAGCATGATGTTGACCGCATCAGCATCCTTTGTATCCGCCTTTGTCTTGCGAACATAGTCTATGACGCTCTGCAGCGTTTCCGGAAATTGCTGCTTACCGTCTGCGGTCACTGCCGAAGTGCGCTCGTTCGTGACCGGGTTCCAGATGCTGAGCGGCATCCCGGCAAATTCCTTGCTATCCACATCCGAAATGGCACGGTTGCGCGCATCGTTGGTCACGCGCCCGATTGTTTCGTCGTGCATCAGGAAGGCTACGCCGTCCTTGGATGAACGCAGATCAAGTTCAATGCCGCGGAAATTATGGGTGCGCGCATTTTCTGCTGAATTGATCGAGTTTTCGATGATGCCGCGCGAATTGTCGAAAAGGCCACGATGAGCGACCACCTGCTTGCGCATTGTGTCGGGGCCGCCCGCCATAGTACCTGCTTCTGACGGCGTCATGAACAGGTTCTTGCCGTAGCCCCGTTCGCCTGCAATCGTGGTCAATCTGTCGACCGCTCTTGGCGGCAGGCCGTAGCTTGGTGGCCAATCGGATTTCCCTCCACCGGCGACCCATTCCCGGATCTTGGTTTCCGATGTTTCATCAATCGGAGGATTGCCGGTAAAATTGGTGACCGGCGTGAATTTGTTTAGCCCGTTTCCAGGTGTCTGGGGCGTGTCATTGGAATTTGGCGTCGCGCTCAATCTGCTGAAAACCGGGCTTCGGGCCGTTCCGGTGGGAAGGATCCGTCTCGAACTGCTGGCACCGGCGGTGCTGGCGGTCGTGGTTCGTCCGCTGGCGCTGCTGGCTCCACCTCTACCGGATGGAGAGCTCTGGGACGGGCGGCCTCCATCGCCTGCGGAGGCTGTGCGTGAAGATCCACGACCTCCTGAAGATGGGCCTCCCTGGCTTGAAGGCGGATTGCTTGGACCGGTCTCACGTTGTCCGACGTCAGGATTGAGAGTGTCCGCGTTAACGTTTCTTGGCGAAAGAAAACTTATATTTTTCATATTTGCTGCTTTCTTATTTCGATTTTACATATTTTTTGTTTGAGATTGCTATTTAAATTAGCGATTTATACTTTTCCGCTGCCTCATGATGGCGAGGTCCATAAAAGCGGTCGCTGTCGTAATCAACTTAAAATTTGAATAAAATTTGATTCACAGAGCACATTTTCAGGCATTTTATTGCACATTCTGCGCGCAATTCCGTAAATTCGTGCGTGTTTATGTATTTTAGCGAAATGTTTCAGGCCTGAGACTTGCACAGAAGCCTCGGAGAAGAATGGCGAATTCGCTTATGATGATGACTGTAACTAAGCTCGGTTCAGAAATAGAACGAGCGGGACATAGCCCGCTCGACAGTGATCAAATTTTCGTGAAATCGTTTTTCAAGGGACGATTTTAGTGATCGCTGGAAATGCCTTGCAGCTGGAGGGCAGCAGCTACCCGCTTCAGTCGGGCAGGATCTACATCCTTTCCGTCTTCCAGAGCGGAGAGTTCGCTGACTGTTAATCCGGTGGTGATCGCCATATCGTCGAGGCTATAACCTGCTGCTTTGCGCGCGGTGGCGATTGTCTCGGCAATGGAAATTGCACGGTTATTTTCGAAATTGGTTTGAGAGATCGTCATGAATACTCCTTCGGTAGTGCCGATCTTGTTCGGCAAATGGGGCAGGATAGCCCTCGTGTCAGTCCTAAAGGATGCGGCGCCGGTCACGGACCGTTACGCGGCGTCACATAAGTAGTCTCTAAAATTCATCAGGCCAAGCAAAAATATGGCCCGCTCGTGACGAGAGCGTGAACCTCAAGACGCAACAGTGGCCAAATGGTTCCCGCCAGCCCATGAAATTTCCGATTCGGACTGTTGCTCAGCTTCACTTGATGAAGATCAATTCGTCACAATCCGGCGCGTGTAAGATAGGCACATCAGCTGGGACATGTGGGGGCGGCAGGCCCTCGGATCCCGGCGCTGCAAGGGAGTATGTCATGTCGTTCAAGACCATTCTTTCCGTTATTGGAAATCGCGACCAGGAAACGGATCTCGCCAAGGCGATTGAACTGGCGCTGCAAATGGACGCCCATCTTACGGTTCTCGTGATGGACATCGCCATCACACCGACGCTCAGCGACTACCCGGTTGGCACTGTATGGCTCGATCAGCGTGTCGAGGACATGAAAGCGCTGCAGTCCACTGCCGATAAAGCCAGGAATTCCCTCGATATTGCCAATATCCCCTACGATATCGAGCACTTCTATACCGAGCGACCTTTTGCGGCGGATGTTATCTATCGGCATGCCCTTTACGCGGACCTCGTGCTGCTTGGTGAAAAGACGCGTGAAAATTCGGCCCTTCTCTCTGCTGTCGTGGATGGTGCAGTCTTCGAAGCGCAGCGTCCGCTGCTCTTGACGTCGGCGACGGACAAGCCTGCCGCCAAGGTCCGCAAAGTGCTGCTTGCCTGGAACTCAAGGCCGGAAGCGGGCCGTGCGGCGCGAGAGGCCATGGACCTCCTGCAGCATGCGGAGGCGGTTCATCTCGTTGTGGTCGATCCGGATGCCACCTATCTCGCCAATGGCGGGGAGCCGGGCGCCGACATGGCGGCCTATCTCGCGCGCCACGGAGTGAATGTGGTGGTGGATCAACTGCCGAGCGGCGGGCGCCGCGTGCAGGACGTTCTCAACAGTCACGCGCTTGAGGTCGGTGCCGATCTGATCGTCATGGGGGCCTATGGGCATTCACGGCTGCGCGAGCGTGTTTTCGGTGGTGTTACGCAGTCGATGCTGGAGGAATGCGAGGTTCCGGTGCTGATCGCTCGTTGATCAGCCCAGTTCCAGCGTGGTGACACCGAAAGCGAGGCGTTCTTCCAGGCGGGGAGGAACGCCTCTATACATTCTTGCCGTGGTAAAGCCTTGCGTGAAGCCAAGCCCCTGAAGGTATTCACCAAATGCCGATTGGTCTTCAGGCACGTCTATATGGATCGGTGCGCCCGGCGCCAGTTGAGCCAGCGCCGCGAAGAGATGAAGCGCTTCCTCGGTCGTTTCGGCAAAAAGCGGTCCGATCTTGAAACCCTGATGGCAGGCACGGAGCACCCCGTAGCCGGAGAGCCTGCCGCGCGTTACGATTCCTAAGGCCTGATGCGGAGGGGCGATCCATGCGCCCAGAAACGCAGTTCGCTCTTCGGGAAAGGCGCGTCGGTCGAATTGCGCAATCTCTGTGAAGGCCGACGGATCAAGCGCGATTACCTTTGGCGAGACGATGGTATTCCTATCGAAAGACCCGCTCCAGCGTATCGTATTGTATCGGGTCTCAAAGCCCATGCGCGCATAATTGGCTTGCTGCTGCGGCACCCCATCCAGTCCCACCGTCCGGCCTTCGAGATAGGCCATGCCGTGATCCCACACGCGTCGGCCCAGGCCCTTCCCGCGAAAATCCGGATGGCTGATGTAGAGACCGATGAAGCCGAATGTCTCGCCATAGCGCACGGCAGAGATCGCCGAGGCAAGCTTTCCGTCGACGAAACAGCCGAAGAAGCCGTTCGGATCGGCGGCGAAAAAGGGCTCGGCATCATCAAGGCCGGGGTTCCATCCTTCTGCCTTTGCCCAGTCCAGCAGGGTGTGCAGGTCGGAAAGGTTCAGATTGCGGATGTGCGGCTCGCTCATGCCAGCATCGCTTCCGGGGCAAAAGAGGCCAGAGCGCCGAGATAGGGTTTGGGGATCGGTGGTGCATAGGCGCCGATCTTCGACGTGGTGAGACCAAGCGAGATGAGACATTCCGCCTGCTTCACGGCTGCGGCCACGCCGTCGATTACCGGCACGCCGAACTCCTTGCGCAGATCCGCCGTCAGGTCCGCCATGCCTGCGCATCCCAGAACGATGGCTTCGGCCCTATCGTCGCGCAGTGCCATTTCCATCTGCTGGCACAGTCTGGCGCGGGCATTGGAGGAGGGGTCTTCCAGAGAGAGAACCGGGATATCGGCGGCCCGCACCTTTGTGCGTCCCGCCATGCCGTAGCGATGGACGAGATGTTCGAGTGGCAGGCGCGAGCGCTCCATTGTCGTGACGATCGTAATGCGTTGGGCGATGAAGGAGGCGGCGGCGAGCGCCGCCTCGCAGATGCCGATGACCGGAATGTTCGCCAAGGCGCGGGCGGCATCCAGCCCCGTATCGTCGAAACAGGAGATGATGGCCGCTTGCGCGCCAGATCTTTCACCCGCTGCGATTTCCATCAGCAGGCCGGGAATGGCAAGCGCTTCGTCATAGTAGCCTTCGATCGATACCGGCCCCATGGACGATGTGACTGCGACGACCTCGGTGCCGTGGGCTGCAACCAGCCTCGCGGCATGGGCTGCCGTCGCAGTCATGCTGGCTGTGGTGTTTGGATTGACGAGCAGGATCTTCATCAGCCGCGTGTCCTGCGGCGGTTGAGAAGGGCGATCAGACCGAGTGTTCCGGCAATCACGAGGAAAGAGAAAACGGTTGTCACGGTGCCGAGCGCATAAAGAACCGGCGTCGTGACGTTGGTCGTCATACCATAAATCTCCAGCGGCAGCGTATTGTAGGTGCCGGATGTCATCAGCGTTCGTGCAAACTCGTCATAGGAGAGCGTGAAGCCGAACAGGCCGACACCGACCAGCGATGGCGCGATCATCGGCAAAACTACATAGCGGAATGTCTGCCAGGAGGTTGCGCCCAGATCTCGCGCCGCTTCTTCGTAAGAGGGCGAGAAGCGGTTGAACACGGCGAACATGATCAGCACGCCGAACGGCAGGGTCCAGGTCAGGTGCGCGCCGAAGGCCGAAGAGAACCACGCGGGCTGTACGCCTGCCTGCTGAAACATGACGCCAATCCCGAGCGAGATGATGATCGACGGGACCACAAGGCTGGCGATGGACAAATAGAAGAGCGCGGTTGCGCCGATGAATTTGCGGCGAAAGGCAAGGCCCGCCAGAAGCGACACCAGAACCGTGACGGCCATGACCATCAGGCCAAGCGCCGCCGAGCGCCGGAAGGAGCCGCCGAAATCGCCCACGGCCTGGGTTTCCAGCAAGTTCGCGAACCAGTGCAGTGAGACGCCGTTCAACGGAAAGGTGAGCCCGCCGTTCTCGCCCTGAAACGAGAGGATGACGATGGCCGATAGCGGCCCATAGAGAAACAGCACGAAGATCGCGAAGAATAAGGCCAGGATATAGAACTCGCGGGAGCGTTTGTCTGCATACATCTCAAAGCTCCTTGCGAATATCGACGATGCGCAGAATGCCTGCGACCATGGAAAGGACGAGGATCAGCAGAACCACTGCATTGGCCGCCGCCGCCGGATATTGCAGCAGGGACATCTGGTTCTTCATCATCAGCGCCACGGATGCACTCTGTCCGCCGGACATGACCTGAACGGTCGAGAAATCCGCCATCACCAGCGTAACCACGAAAATGGTGCCGATGGCCATGCCGGGTTTGGCGAGTGGAATGATGACATTCGTCAGCACCTGCCAGCTTGTGGCGCCTGCATCGCGGGCTGCTTCCACCAGCGATTTATCGATGCGCATCAACGTATTGAAAATCGGCGTCACCATGAAGAGCGTGTAGAGATGCACCATGGCCAGCACGACAGCGAAATCCGAATAGAGCAGCCATTCGACGGGTTCGGATACGAGGCCGGAATTGACGAGGCCGGAATTGATCAACCCGTTTCGCCCGAGAACCGGGATCCAGGAAATCATGCGGATGATGTTCGAGGTGAGGAACGGTACGGTACACACCAGGAACAGCACCATCTGCATCGCCGTGGTTCTGATGTGGAATGCCAGGAAATAGGCGACCCAGAAGCCGATGAACAGTGTAATGGCCCAGACAAGGACCGCGAATTTCAAGGTATTAAGGTAAGTCTTCCAGGTAACCCAGGAACCGAGAGTCTCGACATAGTTCATGGTGAGAAAGTCGGGATACATCTGGGCGAAGTCATAGTCCCAGAAGCTGACCACGAGGATCATCAGAAGCGGAAGCGCAAGGAAGACGCCGAGAATGACCGTGAGCGGCGCGGCCTGCAGATAGGCGGCAAGCTTCGGCGAGATGCGGATGTTCCGCTTCGGCTTCGGCTCTCCAACGCCTATGAAACGTACTGTTGCCATGGATCGTCTCTCCTTTGGGATTCCCCCTCTGGCCTGCCGGCCATCTCCCCCTTGAAGAGGGGGAGACAACAAGCGGCACAGTCTCATCCTCCGTTGGAGGTGTATCTGCGCAGTTGCCTCCGCAGATTAGTCATCGTTCCCATGCTTCCCATTCGCCTGCTTTGCCGGTGAAGTGGAGGCGTCGCCACGGTCTTCCCTCCCTCTTGTGGGGAGGGTGTCCGGCAGGCCGGGAGGGGTATTCCTTACGCCGCGATGAATTCGTTCCAGCGGCGAACCATGTAGCGGTCTTCGTCCATGACGGAGTTCCAGCAGGCGACCTTGCCCATGCGGTCCTCGAACGAGCCGCCATCGCGCACGGCACCGGCCTTTTCCATGACCTTGCCTTCCGGCGAGAGAATGTCGCCCTTGGCAGCCTTGCCTTCGATCCAGTAGCCCCACTCGTCGTCTGTCATGAACTTCTTGGCCGTATCCATGCAGGCGGAATAGTAGCCCTGACGGTTGAGATAGCCGCCCACCCAGCCGGATGTGTACCAGTTGATGTATTCATAAGCCGCGTCGAGCTGCGCGCCCTTCAGATGGGCGGCAAGGCCCAGACCGCCGCCCCACGAACGGTAACCTTCCTTCAGCGGCTGGTATTTGCAGGCAATGCCCTTGGAGCGGACGGCGGCAACCGCAGGCGACCACATAGACTGGATGACCACTTCGCCGGACGCCATCAGGTTTACCGATTCATCGAAGCTCTTCCAGAAGGCGCGGAACTGTCCGGCCTTCTTCATTTCAATGAGGAAGGCGATGGTCTTGTCGATCTCTTCCTTCGTCATGTTGCCCTTGTCGGCATATTTGATCTTGCCGGAGGCTTCCATGATCATTGCCGCATCCATGATGCCGATGGACGGGATGTTGAGGATGGAGGTCTTGCCCTTGAAGGCTGGATCGAGAATGTCCGCCCAGGTGGTGATTTCGCGACCGACGAGGTCCGGACGAATGCCAAGCGTATCGGCATTGTAGATGGTCGGCATCATGGTGAACCATTCGGTTTCGCTCTTGGCGAAGGTCTTGGTGCCGGGCTTGTCGACATAGCCGACCGTGTGTGGCGCGGTGCCCTGCGCAATCACGCTATCGGGCTTCAGCTTGCCATTCTTGAACAGCGGAACGACCTTGTCATAGTATTTCAGCTTCTTGACATCCATGGGCTGGATGACGCCAGCCGGATAGACCTTCTTCAGGATCCAGTATTCGATATCGGCGATATCGTAGGAATTCGGCTGCGTCACGGCGCGCTGGGCGGCGGCGTCGCTGTCGGTTGCCGTCATTTCCAGCGTGATGCCGAGGTCCTTCTTGCACTGTTCGGCGATGGCGTTGATGTTGGAAACGCCGGTGCCAAACTGGCGCAGCGTGATCTTGCTCTGCGCCCAGATGGTCGGAAAACCGGTGATGGCGCCGGAACCGGCAGCAAGGCCTGCGGCGGCGGATGCGGTTTTCAGAAGGCTGCGGCGGGTCAGGCCCGAAGGCTTGTTCGTCTTGTCGGTCATGCCATGTTCCTCTCTGGTTTTTATTGTGCTGGTGTTTGTTGCGCTGCTTGTTATTGAGCCTTTCCGAGGACGATCACATCCCCGGCATCCCAGGACAGCTGAATGGCTTCGCCAACCTTGATCGGTTGTTCGAAGAACTCTCTGTCGCTGATGATTGCAGTGAACTCCTCGATCCCAGCGCCGGTGGCGGTGAGCTTCACGGAGGAGCCACGATATTCGATGTTGGAGACGCTGCCGGTGAAGCCCAGCCCATCCTGCGCGGCCTTGCCGATCTGCACACGGTCGGTGCGGATGGCGATGTCGACCGGGTCGCCTTCTGGTATGCCGCAAGCCGGGGCGCTGAATGTACCGCCCGCCGGAACCGTGAGAGAAAGACCCAACGGTGTCGACGACGTCGCGCGCCCGGAGATTACGTTATGGTCGCCCATGAAGCGGGCGACGAAGGCCGTCGCCGGTCGTTCGAACACCGTGCGCGGCGCGGCTGCCTGCTCGATGCGGCCATCGTTCATGACGACGATGATATCCGCCAGCGCCATGGCCTCTTCCTGGCTGTGGGTTACGTGCACGAAGGTGATGCCGAGCGAGGTCTGCAGCTTTTTCAGTTCGGCGCGCATGCGGATCTTCAGGAAGGGATCGAGCGCCGAAAGTGGTTCGTCCAGCAGCAGGGCTTCCGGATCGGTGATCAGCGCACGGGCAAGCGCCACGCGTTGCTGCTGGCCGCCAGACAGTTGCGCGGGACGGCGGCTGGCATAGGGCTCAAGCTGCATCAGCTTCAGCATATCCAGCGCCTTGGCGCGGCGCGTCTCCTTGTCCACGCCCTTCATCTTCATCGAGAAGGCGACATTGTCGACCAGATCGAGATGCGGAAACAGGGCATAGGACTGGAACATCATGGCGGTGCCGCGCTCGGCAGGGGCAAGATCCGTGACATTCTTGTTGCCGAGAAGAATATCGCCACCTGATACGCTTTCGTGGCCCGCAATCATGCGCAAGGTTGACGTCTTGCCGCAACCGGAAGGGCCAAGAAGGCAGCAGTAGCTTCCAGCCGGAATCTTCAGGCTGATGGCATGAACTGCGGTTGTGTTTCCGTAGATCTTGGAAACCGACGCAATTTCTATCTCGGCTGCTTTGCTCATGCACGTCTCCTTCAAGATGAGACTTTCAATGCATGGTTCGTGCCAAGTTCATTCCCGGGGCGTTTCCGAAGCTCCGAAAGCAAGGTTCTGTTAATTTGTGCACTGCACGCACAATGAAGGAGCACGACGTGCTCAAAATTTTTGCGATCGTATACGATGCAATGGCTTTATTGTATTCGATGCATCATTCAAACCGAACGCGCTTTCCTTTGCGCCGAATCTCAGGATACAGTCTGGCAGAAACCGGATCCCGCCATGCAGATCAGCGACAAGATTTCTCCCTTCGATATTGCCCCGGACGATCGGGCCTTGGCCATTCGGGATGCCCTGCGCAATGCTATTGTTGACCGCCGTCTGGCGCCGGGGACCAAGCTTTCGGAAAGTGAAGTCGGCACGCTGTTCGAGGCCAGCCGCACCGTGGTACGCGCCTCTCTTCAAATGCTTGCCTTCGAGGGTCTGGTAAAGACGGAACGAAACAGGGGTGCTTTTGTATCCAATCCAACGCCGGATGAGGCACGTCAGGTCTTCGCCTCGCGACGCCTGCTGGAGCCCGGTATTGTTCTTGCTGCGGTGGAGCGCATCACGTCCGCCGATCTGGAGCGCTTTCGCCGGCATCTGGAGGAGGAAACGCGCTACATGAACCAGCGGGGACCCGTGGCCCGCCGCGCGGAGATCAAGGCATCCGGCGATTTCCACCTGATGCTGGCCGAGGTCTCTGGCAATGCCATTCTGCAAAGGTTCATGGACGAACTGGTGGCGCGCTCGTCACTTGTGATTGCGCTTTATGGAAATACAGGCGTTTCGCGTTGCGGCCACAATGAGCATGCCGATATTCTGGAGGCGCTGGAAGCGCGCGATGCGGCACGGGCGAGCGCCATCATGCTGCATCACATAGACCACATCGAAGCGGATCTGGATCTGCGCGTGCGTGATGGTTTGGCTTTGAAGGACGCGCTCGATATCTGACGTTTTAACTCTTTGTTTTATCGCATGTCGTTTTCACAAAACCGCTGCACATTTTTAGCTACGACCCTAAGCTCTTCATGAAAAAAGGGCCTCCGTGAGGAAGCCCTTTCATTCGGTATGCGGGGGATATCAGGCGGCGCGGCTGTAGCCTTGCCTTTGCTGTCCAGCCTGGGGCAGGCGGAACTGGCCGAGCAACTGGATCAGCGCGTTCGCATCTGCCGAGAGGTTGTGCGAGGTTGCCGTCGCCTCTTCCACCATGGCCGCATTCTGCTGGGTGCCCTGATCGATGGAGTTGACGGCAGTGTTCACTTCCTGCAGGCCGGTCGACTGTTCGCGATAGGCTTCGGCAATTGCCTGAACGTTGGATGTGATCTGCTGAACCTGCTGGACGATGCCTTCCAGTGCCTTGCCGGTATCGCCGACCAGTGACACGCCGCGGGCAACATGTTCGCTGGAGGCCTGGATCAGATCCTTGATTTCCTTTGCGGCCTTAGCGGAGCGCTGGGCAAGTTCGCGCACTTCCTGTGCCACGACCGCAAAGCCCTTGCCAGCTTCGCCAGCGCGTGCTGCTTCAACGCCTGCGTTCAAGGCCAAAAGGTTGGTCTGGAAGGCGATCTCGTCGATCACGCCAATGATGTTGGAAATCTCGCCGGACGAGGTTTCAATGGCCTGCATCGCGTCCACGGCAGAGCGAACCACGCTGCCGGACTTGCGTGCATCCTCGCCGGTTGCTGTCACGAGGCGACGCGTTTCCTCGGCACGCTTTGCACCATCGCGAACCGTCGTCGTGATTTCCTCAAGCGCGGCAGCTGTCTGCTCGATGGACGCTGCCTGCTGTTCCGTGCGACGCGCAAGATCATCGCTGGAGGAGCGGATCTCGTTGGCGCCGGCCGTGATCGCATTGGCATTGCCGCCGACCAATTGCATGGCCTCAGCCATCTTTTCCAGCGAATGGTTGAAATCGGTGCGCAAGCCGTCGAGCTTTGGCGAGAACGGACGCGTGATGCGGAAGGAAAGGTCGCCGTCTGCCAGGGCCTTCAAGCCGGATGCGAGCGACTGCACGACATCCGCCAGCACGCCTGCTTCCTCAGCCCTGATGGCTTCATTGGCGACGCGCTCCGCTTCCGTTTGGCTGCGGGCTTCCTCTGCACGCTGTTCAAGCTGGATGCGCTCCAGCGAATTCATGCGGAACACTTCGACAGTTTTCGCCATGGCGCCGATCTCGTCACCACGATCGATGCCGTCAATGGGTGCGGCTGCCTCACCGGCTGCGAGCGATGACATGCGATTGCGAAGCTTTTCCATTGGCTGTGTGATGCCTGCATGGCTGACATATACCGCCACGCCAATCATTGCGAGGATGCCAAGCGACATGACGATCATGCTGGTGTTAATCACGGCATCGGTGTCACTCGAAATCTGCTTGCCACCGGTTTCGACAAGATTGGTCAGGTTCGTGTTGTTGGCACCGGACTTCTCGGAGAAGGTCTGCGAAAGCTTGTCCAGTCCCCGAACCAGAGCCAGCGCTTCATCCGTCTTGCCCGCTTCCTTCGCCGCAACAACCTTATCGTACTGAGCCTTGAACTGGTCCATCAGACCCTGAAGTTCGGCCACTGCTGGCTGGGTCGCGGGAACCGATTTGGAAATGTCGACCAGCTTCTGACGAGCGCCGTCGAGGTTGCGCACGAAAGCTGCCTTTGCCTCATCATAGGCCGGAGTGCCCGGCTCGTTCAGCGCCACGCGGGAGATCGCATTGACTGCCGTCCACATGCCTGCCGAGGAGCGCGCGCCCAGGACGGCCGATGATGCCTTTTGTGCGATGAAATCGGCATAGCGGTCGTTCACGTCATCGAACCGGTTGCTGAGGTAGAGCATGCCTGCCAGCGCAAACAAGCCGAAGAAGAGGATAAGCGAGACGATCTTGGTTCGGATTGAAAGGCTGCTCAGCATGGTAAACCTTTATATTTGAGACGTGACGTTGAATACGCGTTTCATATTCAAAACCGCTAAAACAGAAGACGCTTCATCTTCTCGTTGTGTTTCAAGAAGTTGTGCAGTGGAAATGGTTAAGTGATGGTGTAATTATTCCTGATGATGCGAATAAATCGATTTACCAAGAATTGGGCGAAGGCTGGACTGTTGTGTTCCATCCGAAGCGGTTATCTTCTTGGAACCGGTTGGCGCGTTCGGCGTTCTTGCCGGGATGATATTCGATTGATGTGCTCGAAAGGCGCACAAGGAGGAAAGATGTTTAAGGCGATCCAGGCAGCCGGAGTGGCGCTTACCATGGCAGCAGCAGCCGTCGTCAGTTCAGTCCCGGCAGGGGCGCAGGACCTTGAATTGCGCATCGGCCCCGATGGCGTTCGCCCCGTCATTCGCGATAATGATCGCCGTGGCCCTCCGCCGCCGCGCCGTGGCTGTGACGAGCGTCAGGCCCGTGCAGCCGCTCGTGAGGCAGGTCTGCGGGACCCGGAAGTGGTTCGTGTAACCCCCGGCCGTGTGATCGTGGAAGGCTACACGCGCCGTGGACTGGAGCGCATTACCTTCGCCAACGAGCGCGGTTGCCCGGAAATCTGATCCGCTAAATTACCCAAAGATCTGCAAGAGCCCGCCACCCGGCGGGTTCTTTGCGTTTATGTTCTGCAGCGGGCAAGCCATGCGTGTTCCGTTGCCGGAGCTTCATCGGTAGTGATCTGGTCTGGCTTCAGGCTGACCAGTGTCGAGAATCGCTGCCATTCGTCATCCGAAAAGCCTTCAGCACGATCCGCCATGTTGAAGGTCCAGGCGTCGACGGTCTTGCCGAGAGCGTGGCAAAGGCCGATGAGATCGAGGCCCGCCGCATGGGCTTCAAGGATCAGCGGCCAGGAGAGGTAGATCATCTTCGGCTCGGTTGGTCCCAGACAGTCGGCGCGCAATTCTGCTTCGACCGCTGAAGGGCCTTTCTGACGCAGGAGTGCCAGCAGTTTGTTGGTGGGGTCAATGCCGCGCTGTGCGTCGGGCAGGCGGGTCTTGATCGCTTCGATCAGATCGAGGTCAGCACCGCTGACGATCATGAACCTGCCCAGGCCCGCGAAGGTTCGAGCCAGATGATCCAGACCCTTTTCGCCAATCGTCTTCAGGTCATCCTTCATGTCGAATTGGAGCAGCGCCTCCGGGTGAGCAGTCTGCATCAACCCCGCCAGATCTTCCGAGAGAATGGGCGGGGTTCCGCCGGACTTCATGGATAGTGCTCTGATCGTCGCCGCATCAGCCTTGCAAACCGGCCCGTAACCCGTCGTTTCGCCTTCGAGGTCACTGTCGTGCAGAACGACAAAGCCGCCATCGCCGCGCACCCGCAGGTCCAGCTCCATGGAGGCGCCGACGCGAAAACCCTCCGCCATGGTTGCGGCCGAGAAGAGCGCGGCATCCAGCGCAAGGCGCAGGCGATGCCATTTCAGCCGTATGCGATGCCCGTCGTGGAAAATGTCGAGACCGGGCGTATCATTCGGCATGGCGGGTTCCGTCAGAAGACATCAGGTGAAATAGGTTGCGATCCGGTGCCCATCGAGTTCATGGACGGCAAAGTCCGTAGCATAGATCGATGACAGGATCTCCGGTCGCACGATATCGTCCGGTGTTCCCTGAAGAAACAGTTTGCCATCGCGCATGACGACGATGTGATCCGCATAGCAGGAGGCGAAGTTGATGTCATGCAGGACCACGACCACGGTCTTGGCGAAATCCTTTGCGGCCCCCTTCAGGAGCTTCATCATGCCGACCGCATGGCGGATGTCGAGATTGTTCAGCGGCTCGTCGAACAGCATGTAATCCGTATCCTGGCACAGCACCATGGCCACGAAAGCGCGCTGGCGCTGGCCACCGGACAGCTCATCCAGATAGCGTTCGGAAAGATCCGTGAGACCCAGATAGCCGAGCGCGCGTTCCACATGGCCTTGATCCTCCCGCGTCGGACGGCCCCTGGAGTAGGGGTAGCGGCCAAAGGTCACGAGATCGCGCACCGTCAGGCGGGCGACCATGTGATTGTCCTGCCGCAGAAAGGCCAGACGACGTGCCAGCGCATCGCCCGGTGTGCGGGCGACATCCAGTCCTTCCACCATCACATGTCCGGAATCCATGGGCAGAAGGCGGGCCACCATGGAGAGAAGCGTCGATTTGCCAGCGCCGTTCGGACCGATGATGGCCGTCAGCCCGCCCTTCGGCAGCGTCAGGGAAACGCCATCGACAACGACGGTGGAACCATAGGTTTTGCTGACATCACGGATCTCGATCATCGGATTGCTCCTCTGAGCAGGAAGAGAATGAAGAACAGGCCACCGGCAAACTCGATGATGATGGAGAGTGCGCTGTTAAAGGCGAACACGCGTTCCAGAAGGGTCTGTCCGCCCATCAGCGTGATGATGGCCAGCAGGCAGGCCGCCGGAATGACGTGGCGATGCTTGGCGGACGGCATGATGATGTAAGCGAGGTTTGCGACCAGCAGACCGAAGAAAGTGGCAGGCCCCACCAGCGCCGTCGAGACGCAAACGAGGACCGATACCAGAAGCAGGATCACGAGGGTCTGCCGCTGGTGGTCCACGCCCAGCGAGATTGCGGTCTCGCGTCCCAGCGCCATGACATCGAAGCTGTGCCCGATCCGCCAGGCGATAGCCGAGACAAGGCCGACCAGCAGGAAAGAAACACCCAGTAACTGGCTGTCGATGGAATTGAAGCTGGCGAACAGGCGATCCTGAAGAACGAGGAAATCATTTGGGTCGATGATCCGCTGCAGAAATCCGGACAGGCTGCGGAACAGGATGCCGAGCACGACGCCCGCCAGCATCAGCAGGTGCAGGCTCTTCAGCGCCCCGGAAAATAACAGGCGGAAGAGAATGAGCGAAAAGCCCATCATGACGGTGACTTCGATCAGGAAGAGCAGGCGTGCATCGAGCCCCGAAATAAAGGCGGCCCCGAAGACCAGCACCAGCAGGGTTTGCAGCAGGCCGTAAAGCGCATCGAAGCCCATGATCGAAGGTGTCAGGATGCGGTTGTTGGTGATGGTCTGGAAGAGAACGGTGGAGAGCGCGATGGCATAGCCTACCAGCACCATGCCCAGAAGCTTCGTGCCGCGGAAGGAGAGGATGAAGCTCCAGCTGCCGCGTGCGCCGATGGTCATGAAACCGATTGCCGCCGCCAGCGCGATCAGCACCAGGATTGCCAGGATCGCCAGAGGGTTACGCCGCACGGCTCTGCCTCCTGAAGAGGAGGAACAGGAAAAAGGCGCTTCCCAGCACGCCCAGTACCGCGCCCACTGGCACTTCGAAGGGCCAGACAACGATGCGACCAATGATATCGCAGGCCAGCACAAGTCCCGCGCCGAGGATCGCCGTCCAGGGCAGGGTGCGGCGCAGGCTGTCGCCCATGATCATGCTGATGACATTCGGCACGATGAGTCCGAGGAAGGGAATAACGCCCGCCGTTACCACCACGCAGGCGGTGACCATGGAAACGATGATGAGCCCCAGCATCATGATGCGGCGATAATTCAGCCCGAGATTGGTGGCGAACTCCTCGCCCAGTCCGGCAAGCGTGAAGCGATCGGCTGCCACATAGGCGGCTATCGTCATGACGAGGGAGAGCCAGAGGATTTCGTAGCGTCCGCGAAGCACAGAGGAGAAGTCGCCACTTTCGAAGGCGGCGAGCGATTGCATGAGGTTCAGGCGATAGGCGATGAAGGCGGCAACCGAATAGATCACGCCTCCCAGCATCAGTCCCACCAGCGGCACCATGACGACCGAGCGCAGCGGAATGCGACGCAGGATGGCGAGGAAAAGGGCGGTTCCAAGCAGAGCAAACCCGGCGGCGAAGGCCATTTTACCCATTACGGGCATGTTGGGTGAGATGATCAGCGCAATCAGCATGCCGAGGCTGGCGGATTCCACCGTGCCTGCGGTGGAGGGTTCGACGAACCGGTTTCGCGCCAGCATCTGCATCAGCGTGCCACAGACGGCGAGGCCCGAGCCGGCGAGAACGAGCGCCAGCGTGCGGGGAAGGCGGCTTGCCAGAAGCACCAGCACGGCCTTCTCGTCTGCCTCACCGCTCAACAGGGCAAGCGGGGAGATGTCACTCACGCCGAAGAACAGGCTGGTGATGCCGAGACAGAGAAGGGCGATGAGGGCAAGTGTCAGGCGCATGGGCTTATGAGAAGCAGGCGGCACACCGAGGGCGCGCCGCCCATCGGCTCAGGGCTTTGCGAGCGCGGTGTTCAACTGGTCCACCGTGTTCTGAAGCGCGGTCAGGCCGCCACCCACCACATAGAGCGACAGGCCGTCGAGATAGACGACATGCCCCTTCTGCCAGGCGGTGGTGCGGCGCACGATGTCATTGTCCAGAAGCTTGGAGGCCGCTTCGCCCTTGTTGCCGATCGAGGCATCGCGGTCGATGACGAACAGCCAGTCCGGGTTCTTTTCCAGAATGTACTCATAGGAAATCGGCTGCCCGTGATTGTCTGCCTTGATCGTGGCATCGGCGGGCGTCATGCCGTAGTCGGAAAACAGGACGCCGAAACGGGAGCCTGGACCATAGGTGCTCATCTTGCCGCCGGTCGTCAGCACCAGCAGGCCCTTGCCGGCATTCTTCGTCTTCTGCTTCAACTCGGCGGTCGAGGAATTCAGCTTTTCGATGAGTCGGTTAGCTTCGCTTTCCTTATTGAACACTTTAGCCAGTGTTCGGATATTCGCTTCCGATTGCTTCAGGAAGTCATTGCCGTCGACGGAGAGATCCACGGTCGGAGCAATCGCGGATAACTCCTTGAATTTCGAGGCGGAACGGGCCGTTACGATAATCAGGTCCGGCTGAAGCTCGGCAATTGCCTCGTAATCCGGTTCGAACAGCGTGCCGACCTTGGGCACAGGGCCGATTACGTATTTCTGCAGGTAATCGGGCATCAGCGCCTTCGGCACGCCTGCCACGGGAACGCCCAGCGCATCCATCGTATCGAGGGCGGCGAGATCGAAGGTCACCACTTTCTTTGGCGTTTCAGCAAGCTTCGTCTCGCCCTGTGCGTGGCGAATGGTGATGTCAGCCGCCAAGGCCTGAGAGGCACCGAGTGCCAGCGCAGCGGAAAGAGCAAATTTGCGAACCGTCGAGAGCAACATGGGGACTGATCCTTGGCACCCATCCGGTGAGGCCTGAAAAAGGCCATCCACCGGCGTTTATAAGTTGAGAAGCTGAGTTCACTTATTTAAAGCAGTGTAACTCCGTCAAGAATTATATGCCGCAACCGATCACAACCCCGGGAAATCACCATGCACTGTCCCTGATGTCTGTTGAAAAGCGAGGAACCATGCTCCCCGTCGCGCTCGCCCGCCGTTCTGTTCTCACCGGATTGCCATTGCTGATCATGTCGACTGTGACAAAGCCAAGCCTGACCTATGCCCAGATGCGGGTCGCGGAAACGACGCTGGATATCTTCACGCAAGATGTGCCAACGCATCGTCTCGACAATCGCGCCGTGACGCTTTCGAACGGGCGCAGTTTTCGCATCTTCCGGGCGATACCCAAGACAGCCGCACCTCCTGCTGGCTTTCCAATCCTGTACCTGCTGGATGGAAACGCGATTTTCGATGACCTGACTGTGGAACTGCTGGCCCGGGCCCCCGGGCTCATCGTCATCGGCCTTGGCTATGATACGCCGCGCAAGTTCGCCATGGCAGAGCGTACGCTGGACTATACGCCGCCAAGAACCGGCGAGGGGCCGCAGCCGGACCCGCTGCGACCGGAGCGGAGGATCGGCGGCGCCTTCGAGTTCCTGCCGCTTTTGACCGGCGACTTGCGTAGCCTGTCGGAAGAGGGGCTGGTGGTCGATCCCAGCCGCCGGGCGCTCGGTGGGCACTCGTTCGGTGGGTTGATGACGTTGATCACTCTCTATCGGCAGCCGGACGCCTTCAGTGCCTATGCGCCGATCAGCCCCTCGCTCTGGTGGGCCATGGAGCCGATGGAACGGCTGGAGCGGCTGGCCGACTGGAACCTCAAGAGCAGCAAACGCCTGTTCATATCTCTTGGCGACAAGGAACAGCGCTCAAACGACAAAGGACCGCCGCCGACAGGACCTGCAACGGAAACCATGGATCTCATCCGGCGGCTTTCATCAGTGCCGCAGCTTTCCGTGTCATCGCGTGTGCTGGAAGGCCATGTCCATGGCGCGACGCTTCTGGGTGCCTTGCCCCATATTCTTGATTGGGCACGCACAGCCTGAGTCGATCACGCATCTTGCCGTATCTGCCGCGATGATGCCGAAAACCGGTACGCCCATCCTGCCGTAGTGTGGGATGGGTAAGGCAACGGGCCGGTGATCGGAGCGGCGAGACTGGAATGGGCGCAATGTCGGAGTTGATGCAGCAATATGGTGCGTGGGTTTATGTGATCCTCTTCCTCTATTGTGCGCTCAAAAGCGGTAGCCTGCCACTTCTCGCAGGCTACGCAGCCCAGGCACAGCTCCTCGACCTGTCCCTTGTCCTCGGGGTCACTTTTGCGGGCGGCTATCTGGGGGATGAAGCGCGCTTCCTAGCCGCCCGGCGCTATGGCATCGCCTGGGTGACGCGGTATCCGCTCTTTCGCAAGCCGATGGCCATTTCCAATGCGCTCATCCAACGCTATGGAAAAGCATACATCTTTCTCTATCGCTATCCCAAAGGCATGCGGACCATCGGGGCGCTTCCCGTCGGGCTTGGGACGATGTCATGGCCTGCCTTCACACTCTGCAATGCGGCATCCGCATTGGTCTGGACTCTCTGTCTCGTGATGGTTGGGTTCGTGTTCGGCAGGCAGGTCGAGCAAGCCGCACTGGCTGGTTGGGGTTTCGCCAGTGTCATTCTGCTTCTCATCATGGTCGCGGGCATCGCCTTCGCCTGGTGGCGTATCAATCGGTTCCCCATCTCCAATTATGAAGACGGACGCAACTTCTCATAGCCCCTCAGGACTGGAACATCGCGGCCACCCCAGAGTTGAACCTCCGACCTCAATCGGACACGCCAACACAAAAGGTGAGACTTCATGAACCAGAACCATCCCACGCCGCCGTTCCCGCAGGAAAAGATAAAGATGCCGGGGCTGACGCGCCAGATGCAGCCGGTGCCGGATCATGGCGAGAATTCCTACAAGGGTTCCGGCCGCCTGCAAGGCATGAAGGCAGTGGTGACCGGCGCCGATAGCGGGATCGGGCGCGCCGTTGCCATCGCCTATGCGCGGGAAGGCGCGGATGTGCTGATCTCCTATCTCAATGAAGATGAGGATGCTCAGGAAACCAAACGGCTGGTGGAAGAGGCTGGTCGCAAGGCTGTGCTGGTCTCGGGTGATCTGCAATCGGCGGACCATTGCCGCAAGATCATCGAGACGGCTGTTCGCGAGTTGGGAGGCATCGACATCCTCGTCAACAATGCCGCGCATCAGGCCACCTTCTCCGATATCGACGAGATCCCCGACGAGGAATGGGAACTGACCTTCAAGGTCAACATCCACGCCATGTTCTATCTGACGAAAGCTGCCGTGAAGCACATGAAGCCCGGCTCGGCCATCGTGAACACGACCTCGATCAATGCGGATAGTCCAAACCCTTCGCTTCTGGCCTATGCCACGACGAAGGGCGCGATCCAGAACTTTACGGCAGGTCTTGCGCAGATGCTGGCGGAAAAGGGTATCCGCGCCAATGCGGTTGCGCCGGGACCGATCTGGACGCCGCTCATTCCCTCGACGCTTCCCGAAGACTCCGTCAAGAACTTCGGCAAGCAGGTGCCGATGAAGCGACCGGGTCAACCGGCAGAGCTGGCAACCGCCTATGTCATGCTGGCAGACCCGCTGTCTTCCTATGTCTCGGGCGCTACGATTGCCGTCACAGGCGGCAAGCCGATTATTTGAACTCGATCAGGTGCGCCCGGTCTTCCGGGCGTACCTGTGCCAGACACTATCGTTGCTGGCCAACATGCCGCGCAAGCTCTTCGAAGCTTGGATGGACACCCTTTTCGGCTGCCTCGTTTGCCACGGACAAGAGACGGATCGGAAAGGCAACTGCCTTCGAATGGGAAGGTGAAACGTTATGCGCGTTAGGATCATTGATCACCGCACGTTCCACCTCGGCCAGTGTTTCCCGGATCTCTTCGTGCGTCAGCAATTGCTTCTCGACCAGAAGCCGGTTGATGGCGGCCAACGCCATATAGAGACCTTCCAGTTGCGGGTTTGCCGTATTCATGTCTCGCTCCTGTGTGTCGTGGCAGGCAATCCGGTTGCTGCGTTTTCGTCAATGAGACGGGCGCCCCTCTGCCTCGTCACGTAGCGCCATAGCCATTGGACCGTGACCAGCAGGCGTTTTTCGAAATTGACGAGCAGAAAAACATGGACAATTGCCCAGAGCAGCCAGGCAAGCCGCCCTTTCAGGCGACGATTGCCGAAATCGAAAATGGCGGCGTGGCGTCCTATGACCGCAGTGTTTCCGCGATTGTGAAAATGAAACGGCTCTGAAGGCCTGCCGTCGAGCAATTGTTCGCGCAAAGCCTTGCCCAGATATTCGCCCTGCTGCTTCGCCACCTGAGCGAGGGCGGGAAGCGGCTTGCCCTCATCATCGATGCGAAGCGCGGTATCGCCTAGTGCGTAGATGCCTTTCGTTCCTTCGACCTGCAGATCGGGACCAACTGGAATGCGTCCGCCCATCTTCGCCTCCAGCCCCAGCCACTTGTGAGCTGGCGATGCCTTGACGCCCGCACCCCACAGGATATTGCCCGCCGGAATGGTGCCGCCGGAGGTCTGAACGCTGCCTCGCGTGATGTTTTCAACACGTACACCGGTGCGAATGTCGACGCCGAGCTTCGCAAGCTCATGCCATGCATAATCCGTCAGCTCGTCGGGAAAGGCCGCTAGGATCTTCGGTCCGGCCTCGATCAGGATCACGCGGAAATCCTCCGGGGCAAGTTTTCGAAAGTCCCGGGTGATCATATAGCGGCCCAGTTCCGCGATGGCGCCTGCCAGCTCGACGCCTGTCGGGCCGCCACCAATGATGACGCTGGTGAGGAGCGCTTTCTTCTCCGTGGCATCTTGCGAGAGTTCGGCTCGCTCGAAGGAGAGCAGAAGCCTTTGCCGGATCAGCCGCGCCTCGTGGATTGTCTTCAATCCGGGCGCGACGGCGCGCCATTCGTCATGGCCGAAATAATTGTATTCGGAACCGGTCGCAATGATCAGGTGATCGTAGGCAACCGGAGCGCCGTCCTCCAGAAGGACGTGCCGGGCCGTCTGGTCCACGCCGGTGACCTCCGCAAGCATCACCCTGATATTCTTGTATCGACCCAGCGTGCGCCGGATTGGTTCGGCAATATCGGCGGGAGAAAGGGCGGCAGTCGCAACCTGATAGAGCAGCGGCTGGAAAAGGTTGTGATTGCGTCGATCAATGACCGTCACCTCAAGCACGGTATTGCCAAGCTCTCGTGCGACCGCCAATCCGCCAAACCCTGCCCCAATGATGACGATCCGGGTCGGACGCCCGACAACCGTCGGAGGGGTTTCCTGCGGCCCTCTCTGGAGAACCGAGGTATCCGGGTGAAAGCTCATTCGACATCCTCTTGGTACGGGCTGACATGCTTGGCACACGGTCTTTGCATGCCGCTTCGAAAGCATCCGCTCAACCAGCCGCTGGCTGGAAGGTTCCCGCACAGGTCTTGGAACCTTTTGCTGCCCTTGCCGTTGATGATGCGAAACGCAAGGGAGCTTGGGAAAAATGAACAGCATCGTCTGGCTCGTGGGAGCCGTCGTTATCGTAATTGCGGTCCTGAACCTGATCGGTCTTTCCTGATCACACGCGCCATCCGGGCGCCCATTCTCGTCATTCTTCAAACCCTGGAGGGAAACATGAACAGCATCGTTTGGCTCGTCGGAGCCGTTGTCATCGTTCTGGCCGTTCTGTCGTTCGTCGGCATCGCCTGAATTGAACGCAAGCAAATTTCAAAAAGCGCTGGTTGGAAACAACCGGCGCTTTTTGCTGTTCAGGACATTCGTCAAGAGAAATCCCTCCCCGGTCGGGGGAGGGGTCGGGTAGCGTGGTCGTGGCCTCAAGCCTTGCCGAGAAGCACCGCGTAGGGGCGCTCGGAGAAGACATCGTCCAGCATCAGGCGCTCGCCCGGTTCGAAACCTCTGCCCGAAAACACATCTTCCAGACCACCGTCGAAGCGCAAATCGCGCAGGGACACGCCGGTTCCGTACCAGAATTCGGCGGAAGGCAGAGCGTTCATTCCCTGTATGCCTGCCAGCACAAAGCGCGGGGCAATGACGAGGAGTGTCTGTTTGCCGAGCTTTCGAGCGAAGGCCACGGCGTGATCCCGCTTTTCTCCGGCAATGGTCAGCGGTGTATAGTCGCCGTGCCAGAAGAGATCCGGATTCTGCTGGCGCAGTTTCAGCAGTGTTGCGATGAGATGCTGCTTCAGATGGCCTGTCAGCCAGGTTTCAGTGTCTGCAGCGTCCGGCGTATGATCGAGCATGTCCTGCAATCGATCATAGTCGGGCATGCGACGATTGTCAGGATCGACAAGGCTGAGATCCATGGTTTCGCTGCCCTGATAGATGTCAGGGACCCCCGGAGCGGTGAGCTTGATCAAGGTTTGCGTGACGGAGTTGACAGCCCCTGCCAGCATGACGGGACGCATCCGGTTGAGGAAATCCTCACGGAAGGCCAGCGTTTCCGGAGCGAGCAGACGGGAGGCATAGGCCAGAACTGCCTTTTCATAGCCTGCATTCTGGTTGTTCCAGCTGGTCTTGAGCTTCGCTTCCCGCAATGATTTTTCGACGTAAGGCAGGAATCGCTCCTCGAGTGCTCTCAACCCCTCGGCGTGTCCTGGATCAAGGTCATGCGGCCAGACACCGACGAGGGCCTGTAGCAACAGCCATTCAACTTCCGGCTCCGGAGCGGCTCCGTCGTTCAGTTGAACGAGGCCAACGGCATTCTTCTCTCGCCAGTCGCTGATCGCAGCGGCAAAGCTGTCCGGTTGTTCCGTCAGAGCGTAAAGGCGTGCGCGGGCATCTTCGCCCCGCTTCGTATCGTGTGTCGTGCTGGCGGAAAGTCCTTCCGGCTGCTGGGCCTGGCGCAGTTTCATATCTGCATGAAAGTTCTGCAGGCTGAAGCTGCGGGGCAGAGGTTCTGCGCCGACTTCGTTGAGGGCAAGCACCGGGTTGAGGCGGAAGAACAAAGTGTCCTCGATGGACTTTGCCATCAGCGGACCCGTGAGTTGCTGGAAGCGTGTCCTGAAGACGGCAGCTCTTGCTTCCGATGTCTGGTCGACATCTCCGATCAGAATTCGGGCAATCATCGACAGAGCCTCAGCATCCGGTGGTTCTTTGCCGTCCCGAACCTTGGTCAGAACCTCGCTCAGTCGCTGACGGTCCGCGGGCTCCAGACCAATCGCATGGCCATAGGTTCTGTAGATCGGGAAAGCGATCAGCAGCTCGCGAAGTGCATGTGAAAATGCCGCGTCATCCAGTGCAGCGCTGCCCTGTCCCTGATGCGTCTGTGCAATCTCCAGCCCCGTGGTGACCAGCGTGCGGAACTCGCCTTCGAAGTTGACATCCGCCATTAGCCCCTTGGCCTTGCGGATTTCCTGCTCCACGTCGATCGGCTGACCGGCAAGCTCCGCGTAGCTCCGCCGCATGGTCTCCAACCCGGAGGGCTCAATCAAGACATCAGACACGGAGGAGATGAATTCATAGCCGGTGGTGCCGGAAATAGGCCATTTCGCCGGAAGGCTTTCTCCGTGAGCCAGGATTTTCTCCACCAGCAGCGTGCATTTGGGACCAACTTCATCCCGCAACCGCGCGAGATAGCGACCGGGATCGGCCAGACCGTCCACATGGTCGATGCGCAGGCCGTCTACCTGTCCGTTTTTCACCAGTTCCAGCGTCAGGCGGTGGCTTTCAAGGAAAACCTCCTCGTCTTCAACACGCAGGCCCGCGAGCCCTGTAATTTCGAAGAACCGGCGATAGCTGAGGTCGCGCGGCGCATCACGCCAGGACATCAGGCGATAGGGCTGCGCCTCATGCAGGCTGGCAAGGAACGTCTTGTCGGATGCCAATTGCGCGAGAGACGCGTTCAGACGTTCTGCTTGCTCGGCACTCAAAAGGCTGCGCACCGACTGGTGGAATGCGTCTTCCTCTTCGGGCTTTGCATCCCGTGCAAGCGCGATCAGGGCATCCGCCTGAGGGTGGTCGATACTGCCGAGCGCCAAGGCATAGGTGGCGGGTGCAATCGGGTAATGGCTCTCGAAATAGCCAAGTGCGAGGCAGCCCTGTTCTGCGTCGTAGAGCAGGGTGAAATCACCGGCGTCGAGCACCTGTTGAAAGTCGTCGCCCAGAAAGGGAAGGGTCAGCCTGCGCATCCAGTTGACGTCGAAGAAGTGGCTATAGCGGCTATCCTTGCCCCATTCCACGATGCTGCGCCACCAAGGGTTTTCGAGAGCGGATGCCATATGGTTCGGGACGATGTCGATGATGAGGCCAAGGCCCGCCTCCTTCAAGGCAGCACTCAGCCGGTCAAAGCCTTCGCGCCCGCCGATTTCGGGCTCGATCTCGTTGCAATCGGCGACGTCATAGCCGTGAGTAGAGCCTTTGGCGGCGGTGAATACAGGAGAGGCATACAGATGGCTGATGCCAAGGTCGCGCAGGTAAGGAACAAGCTCGACAGCCTTGTCGAAGGTCATGCCATTGCGGAACTGGATCCGGTAGGTGGATGTAGGGATCGTCAAGCTTGATGCGCCTCCGACGCGGGGTCTGATACTGATGCCGAGCCATCGAAACGTCAGTCAGGGCAAGCAGTTCCCGCGCTGCAACCGAATTACTGGCCGCGCTCAAAGCTCGATGATGGCGTAGGGCTTTCCGTTCGGCTTCTCGATGTGGGCCGCCACATTGTAGACCGGCGCGCCGCCCGGGGTTTTCCCCTCGAAGCGGCCGCGATGGGCGTGGCCGTGCACAACGGCACTCACGGGAAAACGGTCAATGGTTTCTGCAAGTCGTGAGGAACCCAGGAACGGGTAGATCTCCTTCGGCTCACCCTCCACTGTTTCCGGGATGGGGGCGTAATGGAGAACGACCATGGCGCGTTCGGACCGCACCTGGCGCAATGCGTTTTCCAGGCGCATGGTTTCTTCCACGCTTTCGGCGACCATGGCCTTGATCGCGGGTTCACCGAAGCTGCCCAACATGTGGCGCCCGAACCCGCCTGCAAAGCCCTTTACGCCGGCAAAGCCAACACCGTGAATCTCGACCGCTTGACCTTCCAGAAGGTGAACGCCAGCCCCTTTCAGAATGCTACGAACCTCGTCCACGGCCCCGCATTCGAAATCATGGTTCCCCAGCACCGCCACCATTGGAATGGTGCAGGCCCGCAGATCAGCGGCCAGCAGTTCCGCTTCGGCCTTCTTGCCGAGGTCTGTCAGATCGCCCGCCATGACAAGAATGTCGGCCTCGGTGGAAATTTCCGTGAAGAGATCCTTGTAGGAGACGGACCCCGTTTCCTTGACGTGCAGATCGGCGACGGCGGCAATCCGGACCTTGGTGGGGGCCGCCTTTGTATTCGTTTCTGCCTTTCGGCTCTGGGTCGGTTTCGTCACAGCAAAGCCCCTTCCTGTTCCTGCCTCAACTCGCCTTCGCCGCCCACATCGGCGAAGCCCCATTCCTTCACGTCGATCTCGAAATCAATGCGCGAGAACATGCGGCCGCGGCATATCTTCATCTGCGGCAGGGGCAATTGGCGTTGCGCGGCAAGGCGTTCCAGCAATTCATCGAGCAGCCAGTCCGGCACCTTGTCTCGCTCGGTTGGATAGATCCAGCGGAAGTTCAGAAGGTGCATCAGGAGCACCTCCCAATGCACTTCCATGTGGCCCAGCAGGCGGCGCCAGTCGATCTGGTCGTGCGCCCGCAGGATGACGTGGACCACATCGGCGCCGTCATAGCGGTGGCGCAACTGGACGAAGCATTTCGACCAGATGAGTTCTGTCGGAGCCACCACGCGCACCTTATGGCCATTGAAATCCATCTGACGCGCGTTTTCGAACCATGCGTCACCAATGGGCATCGTCCCGTTCGATCCGGCAAAGATCACGTCGAAGAAATGCTCGCCCTGCTTGACCTTCCCAAGCCAACGGTCGTCCTCGACTTCAATGTCGAAGCCCTTGCTCTTGAAATGGGCGAGAATGCGATTGAAATCACCCGCCTTGCAGAAGATATCGAGATCCTTGGTCGGACGGGAAATGCCCGTATAGGCGCTGACGGCGTAGGTGCCGGCCAACAGGAACGGAATGTGGGAGGAGGCAAGCTCCTCTACCGACAGCGCCACAAAATCCTGAGCATCTGCGGTTGCCAATGTGGGCGCCGCGCGTGCCTGAATATGCGGCACACCCTCCAGGTTCGGGTCGGCTGGCCGTGGCGTTGGGCTCATGTCGCGGTCAGTCGGGTCGTTCATGAATGATCCTCCGTTGGTCGCGGAAGAACACCGGTCGCGGCATCTGGTTCCGCCGCGCCGGTTTGTGCATCAGATTTCAACGCTCGGGATTGTCGGCGTTGGCCATGGGGCTCGGGCGACCATCCAAGGCGTCCGTGTCGACGCGTTCGTCAAGATCTTCGAGATCGCTTTTCACGAGATAGGTATCGCCGCCGCCGAGGCGCGATGCTTCCATCACTGCCTTGTGGTTCGTTGTGTCAGGCTGCGTGTGAAGCGCATCTTCTGCACGTTCGCGGCCTTCCTGTTCAAACCGGCGCGAGCCTTCATCCGTCATCTTGTCACGGGCTGTCATGTTGTCGTTGTCCATGGCTGTTTCCTTCGCTCTTGACGGCTGCGCCATCGCAGCCTTTGGCGAGACAACCCGGCGGGGCGCGATTGGGTTCCTCCTGGGCGTAACCAAAAGCAACGGAACCTGACGTCTGAATTTCCGTTCGAAGCGCATTGGACCTCGAACATGGGAGTTTTTTTATGCCTGCAAAATCGAAAGCACAGCAGAAGGCTGCCGGTGCAGCGCTTGCTGCCAAGCGCGGCGATATCAAGAAAAGTGAACTCAAAGGGGCTTCGAAAAGCATGGAGAAATCCATGTCCGAGAAGGAGCTTCACGACATGGCGTCCACCAAGCGCAAGGGAAAGCCGCAGCATGCGGCCAGCCAGTAAGTCTCTTGTGGCTCAGGTGCTGTCCGGTCTCGTGACAATGAAGATCGAGGAGCCGGCCAGAATAGCGAGCACGAGCAACGCTCGCCACAGAGGCGGGGAGGTGCCGAACAGGAAGATGCCGTAGCTGACAGCCATCATTCCGACTGCCAGCATCTTTGCGCGGCGCGGTATCGCCCCTTTTTCCCGCCAGGCAATGAGCGGCGGGCCGAAGCGCGGATGGTTGAGAAGCCAGGCTTCCAAACGTGGTGACGAGCGGGTGAAGCAGGCAATGGCCAGAAGCAGGAAGGGCGTTGTGGGAAGCAGCGGCAGAAACGCACCGAGCAGGCCCAGACCTACGAAGAACCAGCCGAGGGCCAAGTACACCAATCGCATGAAGAACGCCGCATCCTGTTCGCTGCCCTGCACAATAGCCGAGGAGTTAGCGCTGCGGAAATCTTTTCTTCGCAGGTCAATTTCCGCGCCATCGCGCAATGCTGACAATTGCTACAGCCAGCTATATAGTCGCGCCGTGGATTTTGGGGAGCTTCGAATCATTCATGGTACAAAAGAAGGTGCTGGTCGTCGGCGGTGCGGGATATATCGGTTCTCACACCTGCCTTGTGCTGAATGAGCGTGGCTACCAGCCCATTGTGTTCGATAATCTTTCCAACGGGCATTCCGAATTCGTACGCTGGGGACCTCTGGAAGAGGGCGATATCCGCGACCGCGCACGGCTCGATGAAGTTTTTGCAGCCCATAAGCCGGATGCCGTCCTGCATTTCGCCGCGCTGATCGAAGTGGGAGAGTCGGTCAAGAATCCGGTCGCCTTCTACGACAATAACGTCATCGGCGCGCTTACCCTCCTGTCTGCCGCCATGGATGCGGGCGTGCACAATTTCGTCTTCTCCTCCACCTGCGCGACCTATGGTCTGCCGCAACAGGTGCCGATGGACGAAAGCCACGGGCAGGCACCCATCAATCCCTATGGCCGCACGAAATTCATCATCGAGCAGGCGCTGAAGGATTACGGACAATACAAGGGCCTGCGCTCCGTCATGCTGCGTTATTTCAATGCGGCCGGTGCCGATTTCGAAGGGCGTATCGGCGAATGGCACCAGCCAGAGACGCATGCGATACCGCTCGCCATCGATGCGGCACTCGGTCGCCGTCAGGGCTTCAAGGTCTTCGGTTCCGATTACGATACCCGCGACGGCACCTGCGTGCGCGACTACATTCATGTGCTGGATCTGGCGGATGCGCATGTGCGCGCCGTGGATTATCTCTTAAGCGGTGGCGAGACGGTGGAGTTGAACCTTGGCACCGGCACGGGAACGACAGTGAAGGAGTTGCTGGCGGCGATTTCTGCCGTCTCCGGCCGACCTTTCCCGGTGGAGTATGTTGACCGCCGCGAGGGCGACTCCACATCTCTTGTTGCTAACAACGACAAGGCAAGGGCTGTGCTTGGCTGGGAGCCTCGTTACAGTATGGAAGATATCATTCGCTCCGCCTGGAACTGGCATTCGCGCAGCAACCATCCGATTACCTGAAGCGGAGCAGACAGACATGACGGAGCAGACTGTGAAACTGGAAGAGAGCTGGAAGGCCGCTCTCTCCGGCGAATTCAACAGCGCCTACATGTCCGACCTGCGGGCCTTTCTGCTCAAGGAAAAGGAGGCGGGGAAGCATATCTTTCCCAAAGGCTCCGAATATTTCCGCGCACTGGACCTGACGCCGCTCGATCAGGTGAAGGTCGTGATCCTGGGACAGGATCCCTATCATGGCGCGGGCCAGGCCCATGGCCTGTGCTTCAGCGTGCAGCCCGGCATCCGCATCCCGCCTTCGCTCGTGAACATCTACAAGGAAATGCAGAGTGACCTTGGCATTCCTCCGGCAAAGCATGGTTTTCTGGAACATTGGGCAAAGCAGGGCGTACTGCTGTTGAACAGTGTTCTGACCGTGGAAGAGGGCAAGGCGGCCGCCCATCAGGGCAAGGGATGGGAGCGCTTTACCGACGCGGTCATCCGCGCCGTCAACGAGGACTGCAGCCATGTTGTCTTCATGCTCTGGGGGTCTTACGCGCAGAAGAAGGCCGCCTTTGTGGATCAGCGCCGTCATCTGGTGCTGAAAGCGCCGCACCCGTCGCCGCTTTCGGCCCATAACGGCTTCTTCGGCTCCGGCCATTTTTCCAAGGCCAACGCCTATCTCATCTCCAACGGACGAGAGCCGGTGGATTGGCAATTGCCGGAACGGCTTGCATAATTTAGTTCACTCCAATTTGTGAACAATGCGTTCTGATTGTTCAGTCTATGAAACCTGTGCGTCTCACGCCATCTTCCGGTCCAGACAAGCGGCGCGAATAACCGCAGCCGCAGGGATCGAAAGAGTTCTGCCATGTTGAACCAGATCAAGGGACTGCATCACGTTACGTCGATGGCAGCCAATGCCAAGACCAACAACAGCTTCTTCACTGATACGCTCGGCCTTCGCCGGGTGAAGAAGACCGTCAACTTCGATGCGCCGGATGTCTATCATCTCTACTACGGCGACGAGGTTGGCACGCCCGGCTCGGTCATGACCTATTTCCCGTTCCCGCACATCGCCAAGGGGCGTCCCGGCACGGGCGAAGTTGGAACAACCGTCTTCTCCGTGCCGCAAGGATCGCTCACCTATTGGGGCAATCGTCTGGCCGCCAAGGGCAATCTGGAACTGAAGGCCGATGAGGCTTTCGGGGAAAAGCGCCTGAACTTCTTTGGTCCGGATGGCGATGGCTTCGCACTGGTCGAGGTGAAGGATGACGATCGCGCTGCCTGGACGGGCAATGGGGTCGATATCGACCACGCCATTCGTGGTTTTCACTCCGCTTCCATGCGGTTGCGGGACGAAGGCGCGACGGCCGAGCTCCTGAAGTTCATGGGTTATGAGGAAGTGGATCGCGCCGATGGGGTGGTGCGTCTGGGCATTCCCGGAGGCAATGGTGCCGATTTCATCGATATCGAGACGATGCCGAACATCGCGCGTGCCAATCTCGGTGCCGGCTCGGTGCATCACATCGCGTTTGCCGTCGAAAACCGTGAAAAGCAGCTGGAAGTCCGCAAGGCTCTGATGGACACCGGTTATCAGGTGACCCCGGTTATCGATCGCGATTACTTCTGGGCCATCTATTTCCGCACACCGGGTGGCGTGTTGTTCGAAATCGCCACCAATGAGCCCGGTTTCGACCGCGACGAAGATACCGCGCATCTGGGCGAAGCACTCAAGCTGCCAACGCAGCATGCGCATCTTCGCTCCTATCTCGAAGAGCATCTGGAAAAGCTTTGAAGCTTGAGGATTTCGACCATGACAATGGAAAGCTATGTGCACCGGGCGCGGCCCGGTGCGACCGGAGCGCCGATCTTTTTCGTCTTCCATGGTACAGGTGGCGATGAGAACCAGTTCTTCGATTTCGCCAGCCGGTTGGCGCCGAATGCCACGGTGATCTCCCCCCGTGGCGATGTGGCAGAACGCGGCGCGGCGCGCTTTTTCCGGCGCAAGGCGGAAGGGGTCTACGATCTGGATGATCTGGCGCGGGCGACAGTCCAGATGGCCGCCTTCGTCGCCGCCTGCAAACAGCACTACCAGTCTGGCCCGGTCATCGGGCTTGGTTTCTCGAACGGTGCCAATATCCTCGCCAACGTGGTGATCGAAAAGCCGGACCTGTTCGAGGCTTCCGTGCTGATGCATCCGCTGATCCCGTTCGAGCCCAACCCACGATCTGGCCGCGGCAAGGTTCTGATCACCGCAGGCGAGAACGATCCGATCTGCCCGGTTCCCCTGACCCAGGCGCTGGCGGATTACTTTGCCGCGCAGGGCGAAGAGGTTCAGGTGGAATGGCATCCGGGCGGGCATGAAATCCGCGGCAATGAAATCGAGGCGGTGAAAGCGTTCCTCGCGCCATACACAGCCTGATCGGCGTTTGAGGCGGTGCCGTCACCGCCTCATACTATCCACCAGAGTATTTCTTTTCCGCATTACTTTTGATTGTACGCGCTGAATTTGGCGCGGGTCGTGCACAAATGAACTGTATGCAGTCTATACCTAAAATTTGACACATGTTAACGTGGTCCCACCGAAAAGTATATGACATTGCTTCATATTTGGAGGGATTGGGCATGCCGACGAATTATTATACAGACAGCTCTCAGGATGGTCTCTCGGCTGCCGAACTTGAGCTCTACAACCTCATCATGAACTATCGGGCGACGCTGGGTCTGCCCTCCATTCCGCTCTCTGTCGGATTGACCATCACGGCAGGTCGCCATGCGCTGGACCAAAGCGAAAACATGGGCGGCTATAACGGCCACAGCTGGAGCGATGCGCCTTACGACAGCAACAACAATGCGACCTGGACCAACATGTGGTTGGCCCCGCAGCGCTTGAACACGAGCTACAAGGCTTCCACGGGCATCGACTTCTACGGATACGAAATCAGCACGGGCATTCCTAATAACGGCGGGACCATGACCCCGGCTGATGCGCTGAAAAGCTGGCAGGGTTCGGCACCGCATAACGATGTCATCACCAACAAGAATACCTGGTCGACCATGACCTGGAACGCCATCGGTGTCGGCATCTACAAGGGCGTTGCGCATGTCTGGTTCGGCAAGGCTGCGGACCCGGCAGGGGCGCCGGTCGTCACCGGACCCATGACCGGCGGCGAGGGGAACGACATCCTCTCCGGCAACGACCAGAACAATGTGCTGCAGGGTTTTGGCGGCAATGACCGTCTGAACCAGAGTGGTGGCGCGGACACCATGGATGGCGGCAATGGCGTGGATACGGCCGTCTATACAGGCAAGCGCTCGGATTATCGTCTCGATACGACATCGACCGTCAGGATCGACAAGCTTGGCGGCGGCACCGATACGCTGATTTCCATCGAGCGCATTCAGTTTTCCGATGGCACGCTGGCCTTCGACAAGGGCGCCGGGGAGATTGCCGGTTCGGCCTATCGCCTGTATCAGGCGGCCTTCGAGCGTACACCGGATACCGGCGGGCTGTCCTTCTGGATCAAGGAAATGGACAAGGGCGTCCGCCTGAAGAATGTCGCGGAAAACTTTCTGGCGTCGCGAGAATTCGTGCAGACCTACGGCACGGCGGCCACGGTTACCAACACCAAATATGTCGAGCTTCTATACCAGCATACGCTGGGTCGCGCCTTCGACCAGGGCGGCCTGAACTTCTGGGTTTCCCGCCTGGACACAGGCACGAATGACCGCGCCGATCTTCTGGTCCAGTTCTCGGAAAGCCCGGAAAACCAGGCGCGCGTTTCGGCAGCCGTGAAGGATGGCATCTGGTACGTGTGATCCGCATCCGGCGGTGCTAAGTTCTTTATGATTTTAAAGAATCACGGGAGCCTCGAATGCCGGACAGCGTAAAACAGGTCTTCAACCCGCCATCGGTCCGCAAGCCTTTCGGGGCCTACAATCATGGGCTTCTGGTGCCGCCGGGAGCCTCACTGCTGGTCACATCCGGCCAGCTTGGCATTGCGCCTGATGACAGCATACCACGGGATGTGACGGCGCAGGCCGAACTGTGCTTCGAGGCGATCAGGGCCATTCTGGAAGAGACCGGCATGACATTTGCCGATGTCATCCGCATATCGGGCTTCGTGACGAAGCGTGAGGATTTTGCCCCGTATATGGCGGTGCGCGATCGCTACACGCTGGATCCGAAACCGGTCTCGACGCTGATCATCGTCAGCGGCTTCACAAGACCGGAGTTTCTGGTGGAGGTGGAAGTCACGGCGGCAAAACTGCCGTAAGTGCCAAGAATTACCAAGAGTTCAACGCCCGCAGCATCGGCGTCTTCTTGACCATGTGCTCGTCCATCTTGGCGAGCAAATAGTCCAGCAGTTCGACGGCCTCGGCCACAGCTGGCCCTTTGTTCAGCATCACGCATTCGGCACGGGCGGCCATCGCGGCATCCGTCATTTCGCCGCGGGAGGGAAGGCCGTCCTTGACCAGATCTTCCAGAACCTGCGTGGCCCAAATTGTGGGAACGGATGCTGCCTCGCAGATCCAGAGGATTTCCTCCTGCATTTCCGCCACGCGCTCGAAACCCAGTTCCGCCGCCAGATCGCCACGGGCAATCATGACGCCGAAGGGGCGGTGCGAGCCGGCGGCAGCGGCAATGAGCGCCGGGAGATTGTGAACCGCCTGCGGGTGCTCGATCTTGGCAACCAGCCCAAGCGGCGTCTTCCGGGGCGGTAGTTTCTCAAGGGCTGCCTCCAGCAGATCAATGTCCTCCGGCCTGCTGACGAAGGAATAGCCGATCATGTCGGCGCAGGTGACGACGGTGGCCAAGTCGGTTTCATCCTTGGCGGTCAGGGGAGAGAGGCCCAGCACCGTATCCGGCAGGTTCAGACCCTTCTCGGGCTTCAGGCGGGTTCCGCCGGTCTTGCAACGGTTGACGCGGATGAGTGCCTCACCGCGGGTCAGCGCCTCCACGGTGCCTTCCAGCTTGCCATCGTCGTAGCGGACCCGATCTCCGATCGAAAGGCGGGTTACGATTTCCGGCAGGGAGACAGACGCGGATGCCTTGACCTCGTTATCGAGAAAGGGCTCGCCATTGGCCACCAGTCGCAGCATGTCGCCCAGTTGCAGCTTGAGCTTCTTCTCCGGCAGCACTTTTTCCGTTCGGATCTTCGGGCCTGCGATATCCATGAGGATCTTGACGGGCGAACCGAATTTTTGCGCCGCCGCCCGCACATGCCCCGCCATGGCAAGCCAGCATGCGGGATCGTCATGGGCGCAGTTGATACGAGCGATGTTCATGCCACGGCGGACCAGATCCTCGATGAATTCCGGCCTTCCCGCAGCATCGCCCGGCAGCGTTACCATAATACGGCCGCGCCGGTGGGCAGGGGCGGCACCCAGCAGGCGCTCGGCTTCACGCGCCAGAGCAGCTTCGCCGAAAAAGAAAGTGTCTTCGTTCGGTCTGGCGTGTGGTGTCGTCGTGTCGGCGTGAGGGGCAAGCGTTGCCAGCACGGCATCCAGCGTCGGCAGAACGCGCCCTTCCAGACGCCCCAGCGAAGAAAGACCCTGCACCATCAGCCGCCTTTGCAAGGGGCGCAGATCACGCCTGCGCAGGGCAAGATAATGCAGGAGGTTCAGGGTACGCCGGGTTTCGGAGGCGTCCAGATCCTTAGCCTGCAACTGCTCGGTAAACGCTGCGCCCGCTTCCTCGGCCACCTCTTCGCGCAAGGAAAGAAGCTCGGCGTAAAGCGCCGCCATCTCGGTAGAACCGGCTCTGCTGTCACCGAGAGAATGGATCTGTGGCTGAATCGTTGGCATATCGTCTCTCCGCATTGGGCACGTTCATGCTGTGCCGTGCAGATGACATGGATATGATCGCAACCGTCGCAACCTTGCGGTTAAACAAATCCGCACGCCCGGATCACAAGAAAAGTTTATGAAACAAGCATTTTGCGTGAGCTTTGCGGATTTCGTGAAGGGTCAATAACCACAGGCGCGCAATTGCCGCTCATAACGTTCGGCTATGCCTGCGGAGCGCTGGGCTGCTGCACGAATGGCCGAGGTGAACTGGCCGCGCTCATAGCCTTTGTGTCCCGCGTAATAGGCAAGATAGAGGCGATAGGTATCATTGAGCGCTATGCCGTTCCGCTTGTTGCTCTTGTTGTGATACCAGCCGACGAAGTGAATGCTATCGCCGAAATTACTGCGGCTTGCGCCCCAGCTGCCGGTTTCGCGCTTGTACACCGCCCAAGTGCCATCCAGCGCCTGTGCGTAGCCGTAAGCTGTGGACGGCCTGCTCCACGGAATGAATCCGAGCAGATACGTCCGCTTCGGCCGTGCATAGGCCCGGAAGCTGGATTCAGTGTAAATCGTGGCCATCAAGACCGGTACAGGCACGCCATATTGGCGGGAAGCATGTCGTGCTTCTCGTGCCCAGTTGTTGAAGAGCCCGTCGCGCTGCTTGAAGATTGCACACGCATTATCAATCCTGCTTGGCGCTGTTCCGCAGCCAGCAAGAAAGAGAAGGGCGATGAAAAACGCATAACGCATCGCTGGTCCTCTCGATCTGACAGAACCATGACAGCTAAGTTTTAACTAAACCTTTACGGATTGCGCCCTCCCGAACTCGTGTTCAGAAGGCTTCCATATGCGCCTTGACGCGGGCCATGAAGGCGGCGCGCGTCTCATCCGTGCAATTGTTCATGTCATAATGGGCGAGATAGGAAACGGGCGCGCCAGGCTTGATCTGCACCCGCATCACGCGGGTTACGATCTTCTTCGGCGGATTGCCTGCCAGAAAGGCACGCATGGGTGTGGCGCCATAGGTCACAACGGCGGAAAGTTTGCGAATGTGCCGCAGCGTCGGGATCAGTTTTCCTTCCTTGAGATCGAAGGAAACACCCGGCAGCCAGACGCGGTCGAAGTAGCCCTTCAGCATGGCCGGGAAACCGAAGTTCCAGATCGGCGTGCAAATGACGAGGCCCTCCGCCTTCAGAAGGCGTTCCACATAGGTTTCCAACCCCGCCATGTTCTGCGGATAATCATGATAGATCCGCCGTCCCTCCGCGCTCAGCACGGGATCGAAACCCTCGGCATAGAGATCGCAAGCGTCCACCTCATGGCCTGCATGGCGAAGGCTGTCGCAGGTCAGGCGAAACAGGGATTTGCCGAAGCTTTCCTCGACGGGGTGGGAATGCAGAACGAGAACGCGCATGAGTCAAAGCTCCAAATCTTGCGGCCTCCTGCTGGAGGCCAGATCAAAAACTTCCGCGCCGTTTGTCCCAGCGGTTTCCTGCCTCGCCGCCCAGCCGAGGCAAAGAAACCGCCATATTCATGAGCCGGATCTGCTCCGGCCGGGAGTACCTTCGGAATGGTGTTGTGGTGGCGGTGGCTTATCTTTTGTTCCTGAATTCCTTTTGTAAACGACCCCCTCTGTCCTGCCGGACATCTCCCCCTCAAGGGGGGAGATCGATTTGCGGCTCCCGACCGCTCTCCGTCAGGCTGGGCGGGCGCGGCAAAGACAGTTGGCAAGCTGGACGAGCGATCGCTCCTTGCCACTCTCCCCCCTTGAGGGGGAGATGCCCGGCAGGGCAGAGGGGGGTGCTTCTATGACGCGATGCTGAGCGTTTTACTCCCCCGCTTCGGCAAAGGACTGAAGGCCGGGGAAGAGGTAGTTCTTGCCCGCCTTGAAATCGAAATCCGGGTTCTCCCAGGCAATCATCTTGCCGGGGTTCAGCAGGCCCTTCGGATCGGTTTCCTTCTTGAAGGCAAGCTGTACCTCGTCCGTCTGCTTCATGCCGCCTTCTTCCAGCGTATAGCGGTGCGGGTTGAAGATCGGGCAGCCGTGATCCTCATGGATCTTGATGATCTCTTCCAGCCGTTCCTTCGTGGTGTAGCGCACGAGCGGCAGACCGGCGCACTGGATGTTGCCATCGAACTTGATGAATTCCAGATGGCCCGGAACTTCATCGCCGAAGATTTCCACCATCTTGCCCACCTTCGCCACGTGATCCGGACTTGGGTACTGGACCTGAAGATAGGTAAAGCTCGGATCGACCTTCAGGGCGCGCAGCGTCGTGTGGTTCCAGCCAAGCTCATAAGCATGGGGTATGCCCTTCATGCTTTCCACCTTGTCGGAGCGGAAGAGGATTTCGCCCTTCATACGCTCCGTCAGTGCCGTAAACGCATCGATGGCATGCGGCGCAATCATCACCACGACAATGGACTGGCCGCGATGACGGATGAACGGCTTGTGGCGTGGGAAGTAGTCATAGGGGATAGGGGCTGCAATCGGCGCGATTTCCTTCAGCAGCAGCCCGTTCTTATGGGCCAGCGTATCGGCAAAGCGCACTGCATCCATGAAATCATCATAGCCCACCAGCACATCCACCCAGTCATAGGCGGGTGCGAGCGGCATTTCCACCTCGGTGATAATGCCATTGGTGCCATAGGCATGGCTGACCTTCTGGAGATCCCAGGCCGTCAGTTCCAGCACACGCGGCTCTGCTTCCATGGTCACGACGCGAAGTCTAAGGATGTTGCCGAGATCGCGGAGACCGCCCCAGTGGATGGAGCCGACGCCACCGGAACCGCCGGCGATAAAGCCGCCAATCGTCGCCGTCTGTGCAGTCGAGGGGTGGAAACGAAGCTCTTGCCCGGAATGGGCCTTCGTCTGCCGGTCGAGTTCGGCGATGATGATGCCGGGTTCGCAGATCACGCGGCCGGGGTGAATTTCCTTCACCTTGTTCATGTTGATGAGGTTGAGCACGATGCCGCCGGACAGCGGCATGGCCTGACCATAATTGCCGGTTCCTGCACCGCGTGGCGTTACCGGTACGCCATGCGCAAAGGCCACTTTCAGCGTGCGGATAACCTCTTCTTCCGTGGTGGGGGAAACCACCAGATCACCCGTCACGCTGTCCAGCTCTTCTTTCAGGATTGGAGAGTACCAGTAGAAATCGCGGCTTTTCTGGCGCACCAGAGCCGGATTATCTTCTACCGCGATGCCTTCCAGTTCCTGTTTGATCTTTGCGTAATCGGCCATGGCGCTCACTTCATCAGGATTGGGTCAAGGTCACGATAATCCGGCAGGCGGCGGTCGATGCCCATGCCATTCCGCATCACGATGCGGTCCGCCTGCGGACGGGAAAGAAACTCGCTCCAGCGACGGGCGCTGAACAGAATGAGGTCTGCCGGTCCACCCGGCTTGATGCGGCCAATGTCAGGTCTTCCGAGAATGTCAGCCGGGGCGGTGGTTACCACGCGCGCTGCCGTATCCAGCGGATGGTCGAGGTGGAGAATGCGTACGGATTCGCGGAACACTTCCACGCCATCCAGATCGCCATAGGCGTAGAAGGGGTCACGGGTGTTGTCGGAGGCCACGGCAGTCTTCACGCCCGCTGCTGCCAGTTCGTGAAACAGCGTTACGCCCCGCCAGCGCGGCGTTCTGCCTGCATGGCGATCCTGCAGATACATGTTGCACATGGGCAGCGAGACGACCGAAAGTCCGGCCTTGGCCACGAGATCTATCGTTTGCTTGGCGAGATCATCATCCTGTCGTGCCAGCGAGCAGCAATGGCCGACGGTGACCGCACCCTCGAAGCCGGTTTTCAGCTTTGTTTCGGCAATGGTCTTCAGCGTCAGGACCTGCTTGTCTTCCGTCTCGTCCACATGGAGATCAATGTCGAGACCGTTGTCGGCAGCTGCGCGAAACAGCGTTTCCAGGATCTTTTCGAAATCCGGCAGAATGCGTGTCGCACCGCCCAAGAGACCGCCGTGGCGCTTGGTGACCGCAACGATATCGCCGAAAACGGTTTCATCGAGGACTGATTCCAGGGGCAACAGGGCCACGGCTTGCAGGGTGATCCTGTCCTTCCAGTCGTGCTTCAGCTCCGAAAAAACCTCGAAGGAAATGCCGTGCTGCGGCGGAATGCTGTCCAGATGCGTGCGGATCAGCTTCGTGCCGTGGGCATAGGCCGTCTTCAGTGAGAACTCCATGCGGGCGCGCACGTCATCAGCTGACCAGTTGGCAGCGCGATCTGCGCCGACATTTTCCAACGCGCCCATGAAAGAGCCATCCGGGTTGCGCCGACGCTCCCAGATATGGCCCTTGTCCAGATGCGTGTGCATATCCACCAGGCAGGGCCAGACCATGCCGTCGCGCATGTCGAGGCTGGGCAGGGCAGCGGGCGCTGTGCCGGGGGAAAGCACGCTTTCCACCTTGCCATCGCCGATCACCAGGTCGGCAGTCACAAGCCCTTCTTTTGCGGGGCCAGAAAAGCCTTCCACCGTCACGGCGGGCAGGGTGGCGTTGGCCAGCACGAAATGGGGGGCGTCGGGCAGTTCGCAAAAGCTCATCAGTTTTCTCTTTTCAGGCTGCTTTCATGCCAGCGGTGAAGACTGAGCCAGGCGATGAAAGAGGTGATACCGAAGATCACAACGCCAAGGACGGACAAGAGGATCAGTGCCGCGAACAGGCGTGGAATGTTCAGGCGATACTGCGCTTCCAGAAGACGGAAAGCGAGGCCAGAACCGGCACCGGCGGAACCGGCTGCAAATTCCGCCACCACGGCGGAAATCAGCGACAGGCCGCCACCGATGCGAAGGCCGGTCATGAAATAAGGAAGCGATGCCGGGAGCTTCAGATAGATCAGCGTCTGCCAGCGAGAGGCGCCATAGAGATCGAACAGGTTCAGGAGGTTGTGATCGACGCTCTTCAACCCCTGCACCATGTTGGAGAGAATGGGGAAGAAGGCGACGAGAAAGGCGCAGACAAGCAGCGCCACCTGTGTCGTCGGGGCATAGATCAGGATCAGCGGCGCGATGGCGACGATCGGCGTGACCTGAAGGATGACGGCAATGGGATAGAAGGCCGTCTCGATCCATTTCGACTGGATGAGGAAGACGGCGATACCCACCCCGCCGATCAGCGCCAGCGCGAGCGCCGCCAGCGTAATCTGCGTCGTGACCCAGAGCGCCGGGGCGAGCGTGCCCCAGTCTTTCACCATTGCCCCGGCCACGGCTGTGGGGCTTGGCAGAATATATTGCGGCACGCCGGAGAGCGTCACCGTCAGGTGCCAGATGAGGATCAAGGCCACGACCACGCCGACGGGGATCAAAACGCGCAGGACCGTTTCGCGGTGCTGGCGGGCGAGGGAGGGTGACGCGGCATTCATCAGTGCATCTCCATGGCGGCACCGGGCCCCATCGCTTCGAGAAGAGAGGCTGAGACTTTCTCGCAGGCGGCGCGATATTCTTCCGATGTGCGGTAGAGCGGCCCGCGCTCGAGGCTGGTTTCCAGCGGGAAATCCGCATGCACGCGCCCCGGACGCGCCTTCATCACCACGATGCGATTGGAAAGATAGGCGCTTTCGAACACGGAGTGGGTGACGAAGATGACGGTGATGCCGGTTTCCCGCCACAGGCGCAGCACATCATCGTTCAGCTTCTGGCGCGTAATCTCGTCGAGTGCCGCGAAGGGTTCGTCCATCAGCAGCAGCTTCGGCTTGGTCACGAGCGCGCGGGCGATGGAAACGCGCATCTTCATGCCGCCGGACAGCTCCCGCGGATAGGCCTTGGCGAAATCCTTGAGGCCCACGGTTTCCAGCGCTGCCATGATTTCATCGCTCGCCTGAGCTTTGGAAACGCCTCGCAATCTCAAGGGAAGGTAGACATTGCCGAACACCGTCTGCCAGGGCATCAGCGTCGGTTCCTGAAACACGAATGAGATGTCGCCTTCCGGCAGGCCCTTGGCGTTGATGCGGGAACTTGGCCAGTCGATGCTGCCGGTCGTCACGTCACCCAGACCGGATATGATGCGTAGCGCCGTGGATTTGCCGCAGCCGGAGGGGCCGAGCAGGCTGACGAACTCACCGCCCGCGACGGTCAGCGACATATCCGACAGCGCAAGCGTGCCGCTGGAGAAGCTTTTCGAGACATTCGTCATCACCACGAGCGGGCGCTTGTGCGGAGTGCTGGGTGGCGAGGCTTCAGGCGATTGCAAATCTGTCATTCCGTCACGCGATCAGGAGGTCGGTTTTTCGGTATTCTTGCAGACGACAAACGGGTGTAGTCACCCCCCCTCTGTCCTGCCGGACATCTCCCCCTCAAGGGGGGAGATCGATGTTTGGCTCCTGCTCTCTTCCTACCAAAACCCTTGTCTTCGCAGGATGCTATTTCCCAGTCTATCGCTTCGTTCAGGATGCTCGCGATGATGGGTGGCGAAGAGGGTGCCATTTGCAAATCTCCCCCCTTGAGGGGGAGATGTCCGGCAGGACAGAGGGGGGTAACATGTGCCAGCGAATTTATTTCTTCAGCGCCATGCCAACGCCCTTGCAGACGAACTTGGTGGTGTAGGCCTTCTTGTAATCCAGATCCTTCGGCAGAGCGTTGATCTGCACCATTTCATCGAAGAACTGCTTGTAGCGCGCATCCGTCATGCAGCCGATGCCTTTGGTCAGAGCCTCGCCGGATTCCAGAATGCCGTATTCCTTCATCTTGGCGATGGAATAGGCGATCTGACCATCCGTCATTTCCGGATTGTCCTTCTTGATCAGTTCGTTGGCCTTCTTGTTGTCGCCGTAGATATAGTTGTACCAGCCTTCGATGGAGGCATCGACGAAGCGCTGCACCACATCCGGCTTCTTGTCGATCATGCCTTGAGTGGTGGTGATCATGGTGGAGTAGGGGCTGTAACCCGCGTCAGCCAGCAGAAACACCTTCGGTGCCCAACCGGCCTGTTTCTCGATCTCGTAGGGTTCCGAGGTCAGATAGCCTTGCTGGGCAGACTTCTTGTCGGCAATGAACGGCGCGGGGTTGAACGTATAGGGCTTGTACTGCTCTTCCTTGAAGCCCTTGAAGTTCTTCTTCATCCATTCAAAGTAGGTGACGTAGCCGTCCTTGCCCATGAAAATGGTATCGAGCTTGGCCAGATCCTCGAACTTCTCCACGCCTGCATTGGGATGCGCCAGCAGAACCTGCGGGTCCTTCTGGAAGATCGAGGCGACCGAAATCATCGGAATGCCTTCCTTGACGGCATCCATGTCGCCCAGCGGGCCGCCCATGTAGAAATCCACCTTGCCCGCAATCAGCAGCGAGCGGTTAGCAGCATTCGGACCGCCCTGGATGATCTTCACCTTCAGGCCGTGCTTCTCGTAGGTGCCATCGGCTACGGCCTGATAGAAACCGCCGTGTTCTGCCTGCGCCAGCCAGTTGGTGCCATAGGAAACCTCATCGAGGGCAAGCGCGGGGCCGGTGCCCGCCAGCATCAATCCCATGGCCAGTGCGGCAAGCCCGGTTTTCGACATCATGTGCTGATCCATCCGTCTGTTCCCTTTTTTGGTGAGGTAAGCCGTCAACGACTTCCTTTTCTGCATTTCAGCCATTGCAATTGCGCTTTGAAAAGCATCAAAATTCGCTCGGATTGATGCCTTTCCGGCATCGCTCGCCAAATGTTTGCCCAAGGGCCACGCAGTGATGAAAGTTTAAGCAGCAGGTTGACCTCATGTTACATTCGCGCAAGCTTCAATATATTGACGAAATTGCCCGTTGTGGCTCCATTCGGAAGGCGGCGGCGCATCTGAATGTCGCCTCTTCTGCCATCAATCGTCAGATCCTGGCACTGGAAGAAGAGTTGGGCGTGCCGATTTTCGAACGCCTGCCGCGCGGCCTCAAACTCACGGCTGCCGGTGAATTGTGCATCGAACATATTCGCGATGTGTTGAAGGCCTATGACAAGCTGGAAACGCGCGTGCGCGGTTTGAAGATGCCGCAGGCGGGGCGGGTGTCACTCATCTCCACTGTCGGGCTGGCGGCGGGGCCGCTTCCGGAGATCGTCGCCAAATTCGTGGAAAGCCATCCGCGGGTGCGCATCCAGCTGGCGATTGACGGTGCGACGACGACGGCCAATCCTGTTCTTGCCGGTGAGGTGGATATCGGCATCGGCTTCAATATTCCGGCGATACCAGGCCTCAGAACGATTGCGACTTTCGACATACCCATCGGGGTCGTGCTACCGCCTGATCATCGGCTGGCGAAGGAGGCGGGACCGATCGACCTCGTCAAAGTGGTGCAGGAACCGCTCGTGCTGGCCCAGCCGGGAATGAGCCTGCGCAACATGATCAACCTCATTCTGGCACCATTGCCGGTTCCGGTGGAGCCTGTCGTAGAATCAGCAGGGCCTGAGACGCTGCGCTATCTGGTGAAAAAGGGCGTGGGGCTGACATTCCTCAACCCGCTCGATGTGATTGGCGAATGCCAGCGCGGCGAGCTTGTGTTTCGTCCGCTGACGGAAAGCTATCGCCGTCACCAGCCGATGAAGCTGTTTGCCCGTTCGCGCGCCACGCTGGATACGGCAACCAGCCTGTTCATCGAGTTTCTGCTGGCCGAGCTGACGCAGATCGTTGCGGAACTGGAGGCAAAGGGCCATGTGCCGAAGCAGGGCAGTGCTGTTTCGCAGCGGGATTGATCACGGCGTGTAGAGGTTCGAAAGCGGATAGTTCTGCAGATCCTGCAGCAGCTCTATGAAGCCGGCCACCTGATGTTTGCAAATGGCTTCGCCCTTCGAGGCGGTGCCATTGGCGGCATTACCGACCACGCCGTGCGGGTTGAGGTCATGGGCGATCCACGCCAGCGAGTGGGGCGGAAGGGGTTGCAGGAAGCGCGATCGGCTCTTCATCCATTCGGCTTTCGATTCGAAATTCTGCGCATGTTCCATATGCACAAGCTCTGGCCGGAAGTAGAGCATCAGCGATGTTTCCACGTCGCCGCCATGAATGCCGAAAGCCTGCTCGTGCGCGCTGACCATGCCTTCCGGGTGGCCGAAGCGACCCCACTGGGTTGCAACCGCGGCCATGCCGAAGCGCACGCGCATCTCGCGCGAGACGATGCTCATGATGTCCAGATTGCCGCCATGTGAATTGACCATGACCAGTTTTTTCACGCCTGCCTGCGAAACCTTTTCACCGATTGCCGTCCACATGGGGATCAGAAGGTCGGCGCCGTAGGAAAGCGTGCCCGGACCATAGATATGTTCGTTGGCCTTGCCGATTTCCTGCGTGGGAAGAACGAGAATATCGAGATCGTCCGGTCGCTGGTTCTTCAGTTCCGCCAGCATGCCGTTGGCAATGGCCACATCGGTGGCAACGGGCAGATGCGGCCCGTGCTGTTCGGTGGAGGCCAGCGGCAGGATGGCGATTGTCTTTTCCGCATCCAGCTTCGCGAAGTCGCGGGTGTTCAACTCATTCCAGTAAAATGGCTTGGCCATGGCGCGGCTCCTCGTAATCGAATAGCCATGGCTTAAGCTAAAGGCACCGCGCACGAAAAGCGCCAAATTCCGTGCGGCTCGATGCTTTTTTGCGTTCGCTGAAACCAGCTTCGTCAGGTTTGCTTCGGTTTCCAGCGTTCGGCAATCGCGATGCCGCCGAGTGCCAGCACCAAGGCAATCACGTGAAAGGCTGCAAGTTCCTCACCCAGAATGATGACGGAGAGCAGCGTGCCGAACACCGGAACGAGATTGATGAACAGGCCCGCCCGGTTGGCGCCGATATGAACGATGCCCTGGACATAAAAGATCTGGGCCACCAGCGAGGCAAAGAGGGCCGTGTAAAGCACAGCAAGCCAGCCGGGTGCATCTGGCCAGATGGCGGTGCCGCGCGAGATTTCCCAGCCGACCAGGGGGATGGTGCAGATGAGGGCAGCAAGCGCCGGGATTGCCATCAGCGTGCGCCAGTCAATGGGCGGGCGCCAGCGCAGCAGGATCGTATAGGCGGCGTAGCCAACGATGGCGCCCAGCATCAGCACGTCGCCGAAATTCATTTCCAGCGCCAGCAGGCTTTTCAGATCGCCATGCGAAGCCGTGAGGGCAACGCCGACAAGGGTCAGCGAAAAGCCCAGCACCTGGGCGATCGAGATGCGGATGCGAAAGAGAATCAGATTGGCCAGGAAGATCAGAAAGGGAATGGCCGCCTGTTCGATCGTGGCATTGATAGCCGTCGTGTAGTGTACGGCAGAGTACAGGAGCACGTTGAAGAGAGTATAGCCGATGGCGCCCAGCGTAAACAGAAGCGGCAGATGCTGGCGCGCGACGGGCCAATCCTTTTTCAACTGCGGAATGGAGATTGCAAAAATGATGGCGCAAGCAAAGGCCCAGCGCCACAAGGTCAGCATCATCGGGCTTACATGGCCAATGGCAAGCTTGCCGACAACAGCATTGCCACCCCAACAGAGTGCTGCAATGGTGAGGAAAAAATACGCTCTGATATGCAATTCCGGCTCCCGAATGGATGCGGACATGGCGTCGTTGCCCGCTCCTCTGGCAGGGGAGATAGCCTTTCAGTTTGTGATATGTCACGCAAAAACGGTCTATCAACGCATAAACGGGTCGCTTTCCGCTAAATGACACAGTATAGATGCGCCGGTTTGAGCGGGTGAAAGGCCCGCGGCACAGCAGGAAAGCTCAGAAATGACGAATGTCGTGGTAATCGGTTCGCAATGGGGTGACGAAGGCAAGGGCAAGATTGTCGACTGGCTTTCTGAACGTGCAGATATCGTCGTGCGCTTCCAGGGCGGCCATAATGCCGGGCATACGCTCGTTATCGATGGCGTCAGCTACAAGCTCTCGCTGCTGCCTTCTGGCGTCGTGCGTCCGGGCAAGATGGCTGTCATCGGCAATGGCGTTGTCGTCGATCCGCATGCGCTGATTGCGGAAATGGGCCGCCTGAAGGACCAGGGCGTCGAAGTGACCCCGGAAAACCTGCGTATCGCGGAAAATGCGACGCTTATTCTTTCCATCCACCGCGAACTGGACGGCATGCGCGAAGATGCGGCCTCCAACAGCGGCACGAAGATCGGCACCACCCGCCGCGGCATCGGCCCGGCCTATGAAGACAAGGTCGGTCGCCGCGCGATCCGGGTCATGGATCTCGCCGATCTCGACGCGCTCGACGCCAAGGTCGACCGCATCCTGACGCATCACAATGCGCTGCGCCGTGGTTTCGGTGCGCCGGAAGTCGAACATTCCGCCATCATGGAAGAACTGACTTCGATTGCGGAGCGCGTTCTTCCTTTCATGGATTCGGTCTGGCGTCTGCTGGACAAGGAGCGCCGCAAGGGTTCGCGTATTCTGTTCGAAGGTGCGCAGGGCTCGCTTCTCGACATCGACCATGGCACGTACCCCTTCGTGACCTCTTCCAACACCGTTGCCGGTCAGGCTGCTGCCGGTTCCGGCATGGGTCCGGGATCGCTCGGTTATATCCTCGGGATTACCAAGGCCTACACGACGCGCGTTGGCGAAGGTCCGTTCCCGACGGAGCTCACCGATGAAATCGGACAGTTCCTGGGCGAGCGTGGTCATGAATTTGGCACAGTTACCGGGCGTAAGCGTCGGTGTGGCTGGTTCGATGCGGCGCTTGTGCGCCAGTCGGTCGCCACGAACGGTATTACCGGCATCGCGCTGACCAAGCTGGATGTGCTGGACGGTCTGGATGAATTGAAGATCTGCGTCGGCTACAAGCTCGACGGTCAGGAAATCGATTATCTGCCCGCAGCCCAGGCAGCCCAGGCCCGGGTGGAGCCAATTTATATTACGCTGGAAGGCTGGAAAGAGTCGACTGTTGGTGCGCGCAGATGGGCGGATCTTCCGGCTCAGGCCATCAAATATGTTCGTCAGGTGGAAGAGCTGATCGGTGCACCGGTCGCACTTCTGTCAACCAGTCCGGAACGGGACGACACAATACTTGTGACCGATCCGTTTGAAGATTAATCTTCAGCGCTATCTGCCTTTTCACTCGGCGTGAATGCTGGTGAGCAAGAGAAAGTATCAATGGCTGATTTTGTAGCAGTTATTCGCCGAGCCGTGGATGGCTTGGCGAACAATACGCCCGAGATGCGCATCCGGGTTTACGAGAAGGCGCGCGGTGCGGTTCAGCGACAGCTGGAAAGCATGAAGCCGCAGCCCTCGGAAGACATGCTGCGTCGACAGATGGAAAAGCTGGAAGCTGCCATCCGGGATGTCGAAGCTGAACATCGGGAGGCCGCGCCGCCCGATGACGATGCATCTTTGGCTGCTGCACAACCGGATGAGGCCATTGCCGAAGCGCCTGCGGAGCCAGTGCAGGCCTATGAGGAACCTCCCGAGGCCGCTGCTGCCGAGGAAGCTCAGACTGAGGCCTATCATCAGCCGCAGGACGAGCAAGAAGCAGAGCCCGCCTATGGTGACCATCATCAGCAGTCCGAGCCGGAACCTCTTCCGGTTCAGCCCTATGATGTGTCTGGAGGCCACTACGCCAGCCAGGACGCTAGCCAGGCCGAGCCGGAATGGGTGAACCAGCCCGTCGCAGACGCTTCCTCTGAACCCTACCAGCCAGATCATTCCGATGACGCGCTGGTCTCCGTGGAAGCGGAGCCAGATGCACGTTCCAATGATCCCTTCGCCGATGAAGACGATGTCGAGACCGCGCGTCCCGCTCCGCCCGTCCATCACGGCCATTTCGATCAGGCGTCCATTGCCACGGACGAAGCCGTCATCGACAGCAATGCCTGGGTGCAGGCGGAAACCGAAGCCACGCAACCCGATGAAGCATCGGAAGCCGATGCGGCTGTTGATGCGCCGGTCGATGCATACGAGGCGCCGGTGCCGGAACGCCCGGTCAGTGTCGCACCCGCCTGGCCCGATGCGCCGTCCACGGCGCCGGTCGTGGGGGAATACAGTCAGCCGGAGCCCGTCGTCGATTGGACGCCGGACGAGGTTCCTGTGCGTGCATCCCGGCCAATGGAAGAGCATGCCTGGGCCGACGAGGCCGATTACAAGGATGCGCAGCCCGCTGAGCCCTCTGCCAAGACCTTTGACGACAGCGCTGCCGCCGAGCTTTTCTCTGCTCATTTCGAAGAGCCGACCCATGTGGCGACGGACGCGCGCATGCCGCCCGTCTCGGATTTTCCGGATCTGGACCCCGCCCCATCGCAATCCAGAGGGCCGGAACTCGAGCCGCATGATCCTTTCGCCGAGTTCATCAGTGCCAAGCCGGAGCCTGCGACAACGGCGAAGCCTGAACCTGCCGACGCCGATCCCTGGAACGACCTCGAAGAACTGATCGGCTATGACAAGACCAAGGCCGCTGCGGCTGCCACGGGCGTTGCCGCCGGTGCTGCGGGCGTTGCGGCGGCACGGGCCGCGACAACGTCCGATGTCAAGCCACGGGACCAACTGGCTGAAAATCAGGAACTGGAAGAGCTCATGGCTCAACCGGTTGCACGTCCTTACCGGGTCGCGCCAAAGCCCAAGCGCAACTATGTCGGCATTCTGCTCGGCGTTGTCGGTCTGGCGATCCTTGCAGGCGGTGGCTATGCCATCTGGCTCAACCGTGATGCGCTGAGCGGTCTGATCGGTGGCACGGATAGTGCCGCGCCTGCGGTTCAACAGACGGGCCAACCGGCGGGTCAACCTGCGCAGACGGCGACGCCTGCTGCCCAGACCCCGCCTGCAAAACAAACGGCAGCCACGACACCGGCGGCGCAACCGGCCACCGCTGCCAAGCCCGGCGAACCGCAAAAATTCACCCAGCGTCTGATGCCGGACGGCACCGAAAAGGATAGCGGTTCCGGCGGTCCAGCCGGTACAGCGGGCAATCAATCCGTTGCACAGGTTTCGCCGCCAGCCGCTTCAGCCCAGCCGCCCGCTGGTACTGCCGCACCCGCCAATGGTGCGCCTGCGCCAAACACTGCAGCCGGCGCAACGGCCCCTGGCGTTCCGCCATCCAGCCAGCCCGCCAATACGGTTGCTGTCGCTGGCAACAAGATCTTCCTCTATGAGGAGCGGGTCGGACAGTCTTCGCCGACCGCGGTTGAAGGTTCTGTCTCCTGGTCGTTGCAGAAGGAAGCGGTCGAGAATGGCAAGACCGAGCCCGCCGTCCAGGGACGCATCAGCATTCCGGGACGTGGTCTGACGGCGCTTGTCACATTCAAGCGCAATACGGATCCTTCTCTTCCGGCAAGCCATCTTGTGGAGTTCGTCTTCTCGCTGCCGCCGAACTTCGAAGGAGGCTCCATCGACAGCGTCCAGCGGATTTCCATGAAGCAGACGGAGCAGGATCGCGGCGATCCGCTCGTGGCGGTACCGGCAAAGATCACGCCGGACTTCCACATGATCGCTCTGAACGACTTCCCGGATGCGCGTGCGCGTAACCTCGATCTGATCAGAAGCCGTGACTGGATCGATGTTCCCCTCATCTACAGCAATGGTCGTCGCGCGCTTTTAACGATGCAGAAGGGTGATGATGGGCGCAAGGCGTTCGATGAAGCCACCCGCGTCTGGCAAGCGGCGGCCCCGCAGCAGGGGCAGTAACAATCCCCATACGTCCGATTTCGAGATCCCGGTTGCCAAAAGCGACCGGGATTTTTTATTTGATCCCAACCATCATCATGCCGACGTTTCTGTCGGGCAGACTGGTTTCATCAACCGGAATTGGAGCCGAAGATGCAAGCGCTCAGCCACATTACCTTCGTCGTTAGCGATCTCGACCGCATGGAAAAGATCGTCACGCGTGTTCTGAAAGGTCGAAAGGTCTATGACAGCGGCGAGACGAGCTTCTCGCTGTCGCGCGAGCGGTTTTTCCTGATTGGCGCCGAGCCCTTGGCGGTCTGGATCGCAATCATGGAAGGCGAGGGGCTCTCCCATCGCAGCTACAACCATGTGGCCTTCCGGATCGAGCCGTCGGACATGGACGAGCGCCTCAAGGCCATAGAGGATCTCGGGCTCGAATTGAAAGATCCGAGATCACGCGTGGAAGGAGAGGGTCAGTCGATCTATTTCTACGACGACGACAATCATCTCTTCGAACTGCATACCGGTACACTTGAGGAGCGGCTGAAGCGTTACGCCGCTCCTGAGGCAGATGTCTAGACATCTAGACATCTAGACGATCAACCGATGGCTCTGCTCAGAACTCTTCCCAGTCATCCGTCTTCAAGGCCGTGTTACCGACAGTTGCCGAAGCGGCGGGGCGACGTGGGGCGGAAGCCGGAGCGCGCGGCTGTGCCGGTGCCTGATGGCTGGCTGCATGGTTTGTTGCCGGCCGTTGGACCGGGGGTCGGGTGGTGGCGGGCTGAACCGGTCGCTGTTTTGCCTGTGGAAGCACGAAGCCGCTGATCAGGTGGCGAAGCTGTTCTGCCTCCTGCGCCAGAGATGCGCTGGCAGCCGTGGTTTCTTCCACCATCGCGGCATTTTGCTGGGTCATCTGGTCCATCTGGTTGACGGCAGTGTTGACCTCGGAAAGACCCGTCGACTGCTCGCGTGCCGAGCTGGCGATCGACTGCATGTGCTCGTTCACGGCGATGATGTTTTCCTGGATCGTCTTCAGCGCTTCCCCGGTTTCGCTGACGAGCTTCACGCCATTATTGACCTCGTCGGTCGAATTGCGGATCAGTTCCTTGATCTCTTTGGCCGCCTGGGCGGAGCGCTGGGCCAGTTCACGCACTTCCTGCGCTACGACGGCAAAGCCCTTGCCGGCTTCACCGGCGCGGGCGGCCTCGACACCGGCATTCAGCGCCAGGAGGTTGGTCTGGAAAGCGATCTCGTCGATGACGCCGATGATGTTGGAGATCTGCTGCGACGACTGTTCGATCCGGGCCATGGCGCCGACCGCCTCTGACACGATCTTGCCCGAATGCGCGGCACTCTTGTCCGCCGTTTCGCTGGCTTCGCGGGCCTCATCGGTGCGGGCGGAGGCGTTGCGGACGTTGACGGTAATCTGGTCCAGTGCCGCAGCGGTTTCTTCCAGTGCCGCCGCCTGCTGCTCCGTGCGCTTTGAAAGGTCCTGAGCGCTTCCGCTGATTTCGCGCGAGCCACCATCAATCAATTCGGCGGTCCGTGAAACGACCGACAGGGTTTCGCCCAGTCGTGAAACAGCATCGTTCAGGTTCTGACGCAGGGTCTCGAAATCCTTGCTGAAGGCTTCATCCAGACGGAAGGACAGATCGCCGTCTGCGAGTTTGGCCAGCGAACTGCCAATCGTTCTGACCGCGTGCACGCGTCCGCTGACATCGGTCGCGAATTTCACGACCTTGACGACCTTGCCGCTCTCATCGGTTATCGGGTTGTAGGAGGCATTCAGGTAGATGGCCTGGCCGTTCTTTCCCTGCCGAACAATATCTCCGATCACCGGACGGTTCGCGTTGAGCTCTGCCCAGAGTGACGCGTATTCCGCATCGCCTTCCTGACCCTGAGCCAGAAACATGCGATGGTTCTTGCCCTTGATCTCGGCAAGCGTGTAGCCCGCCGTCTTCAGGAAGTTTTCATTGGCGAGCATGATATCGCCGGTCGGCGTAAATTCGATCACCGCCTGGGCGCGGCTGATCGCCTGCAACTGCTTGCGGAAATCCGTGTTCTCGATGCGCTCCCGGGCATTCGCCCATTCGACCACGAATCCGGTGATGGTGCTGCCGCGCTTGATCGGGTTTACGATCAGGTCAAATGCACGGTTGCCGACATGAATGGTGGCCCTGTGCTGTTTGGTAAGACCTGCCAGCATCTTGCGCTGATGGGACGGGTTCTTGTGGAATATGTCGATATTGCTGCCGAGAAGCGTGCGCATGTCGAAACGGGGAAGCTCCTGCTTCAACTCGCTTTCCGCCTCCTGCAGGAGTTCGCGCACCGCACCGTTCATGTAGATGATGTTCAGCTTCGCGTCCGCTATCATCACATTCGCGGTGAGCATGTCGATGGCTGCCAATTTTGCGCTGTCTGTACCGGATGCGAAAGGAAACATGCTTGACCCCGATCTATGCCCACAGGAACAATCGTCAGGGTCAGCCGTGCGACAACCCTCAAGAGGATGTGGCGACAGTTACATCCTGACGTTTTATTCAGATATGTGCCTGCGAGGTAACCGAAAGCTTAAAGCCCCTCCACAACAATTAGGGGTTTAGTTTTTCATGCATAAAGTGATATATTGTTATTTTCTAATATTAATGTAGCTAAATCAATAGGTAGGTCGGCCGTCGCACCGACGCAGCCGCAACGCCCATGCATTCGCCTCTCTCGTCATAAAGTATAACAAGCGTCAAAACTTCGGCTGCCGACTAAAATGTAAGGCGATCCGGCGGAGGTTTGCGCCGCCGTACCGACGGATCCGCCTTACGCGTCAACGACGCGCAAGGCCTTCGCAGCAGCCAGAGCTTCCTTCTGGACGGCTTCCTGCACCTTTTCAAAGGCGCGGACTTCGATCTGACGCACGCGTTCGCGGCTGATATCGAACTCGGCTGAGAGCTCTTCCAGCGTTACCGGGTCTTCCGACAGACGTCGCGCTTCGAAGATCCGGCGTTCCCGCTCATTGAGCACGCTGAGCGCCCGTTCCAACATGCGGCGTCGCGTTTCCAGCTCGTCCTGCTCGATCAGAACGTCTTCCTGGCTATCGTGGTCGTCGACCAGCCAATCCTGCCACTGACCCGATTCACCTTCCGTCGCGCGAATGGGCGCGTTCAATGAGGCATCGCCGGTCAGGCGACGGTTCATCGAAATCACTTCCTCTTCTGAGACATTCAGCTTCGTCGCAATCTCGCGGACCTGTTCCGGCTTCAGATCACCCTCGTCGATTGCCTGAATACGACCCTTCAGGCGGCGCAGGTTAAAAAACAGACGCTTTTGATTGGCGGTCGTACCCATCTTGACGAGTGACCAGGAGCGCAGGATGTATTCCTGGATGGAGGCCTTGATCCACCACATTGCATAGGTCGCCAGACGGAAACCGCGCTCGGGATCGAACTTCTTGACCGCCTGCATCAGGCCGACATTGCCTTCAGAGACCACTTCGCCGATCGGCAGGCCATAGCCGCGATAGCCCATGGCAATTTTCGCCACGAGTCTCAAATGCGAAGTCACCAGTTGATGTGCGGCGTCGCGATCCCCATGTTCATTATACCGCTTGGCAAGCATGTATTCCTGCTGCGGTTCCAGCATCGGGAATTTGCGGATTTCGTCCAGATAGCGGTTCAGACCAGCTTCGCCGGCTGTAATGGACGGAAGTGTGTTGCGGGCCATAGAGCACCCCTTTCTTCGTTTCCGGCTCCCTGGAAGCGTCTGCCGCTGGCGAGCCTGTGCTGCGCGAGTCTTGGCGACCTCGCACCGAGCCACGTGACAGATAAGTATTGGATTTGCACCGTTCAAGCCTGTCCTTAGCTAGATACGCTGTGGAATCTGGCTGGATCATGACATGTTGATCGGCGGTATCGATTTCCCGCGCAGAGCTACCGATCAACTTCAGACGCGCCAAACCTGCCCGGCGCACTTCATAAACGCCCGAGGCAGCAGAATGTTGCGGTTTGCATCTTATTCTGCGCGAAGAGCGTCCAGAAGCACGTCGAAATCCTCTGGCATCGGTGCCTCGAATTCCATGATTTCGCCCGTGCGCGGATGTTCGAAGGCGAGCAGATAGGCGTGCAGTGCCTGCCTGCGAAAGCCGTTCACCGCCTCGCGCGCCGCATCCGGCAGGCGGTTGGCCTTGGTCTTGAAGGCTGCGCCGTAATCCGGATCTCCGATCAGCGGATGACCGATATGGGCCATGTGAACACGGATCTGATGAGTGCGGCCGGTTTCCAGCCGGCATTCCACCAGAGCCGCCAGAGCCGTGGAATCCTCCCGCTCGTGAAAACGTTCCACCACCTCGTAGTGCGTGATGGCCTCACGCGCATCCATGCTCTCCTCGCGTTTCACGCTGCGCTTGGTGCGGTCGGCCGTCGAGCGGCCCAGCGGTGCATCGATCGTGCCGCGCAATTGCTGCGGACGCCCCCAGACGAGGGCAAGATAGGCGCGCTCCAGATCGCCCGTGCGACCGTGATCGGCAAACTGGTCCGCCAGATGGCGATGTGCCATATCGTTCTTCGCAACGACCATGACGCCGCTCGTATCCTTGTCGAGACGATGCACGATGCCCGGTCGCTTGACGCCACCAATGCCCGAAAGACTGTCGCCGCAATGGTGGATCAGGGCGTTGACCAGCGTACCGGTCCAATTTCCGGCACCCGGATGCACCACCAGTCCGGCTGGCTTTGCGATCACGATCAGGTCATCGTCTTCGTAAAGAACCTCGAGCGGAATATCCTCGCCCTTCGGCTCCGGATCTTCCGGCTCCGGGGCCTCGATTTCGACAACCATGCCCGGATGAACCTTTTTTTTCGGCTCAAGGCAGGGCTTGCCATCAATGTATACCGCACCTTGCTCGATCAGCGACTTGATGCGGTTGCGGGAAAACTCCCCCTCCAGAACACCGGTCAGCCACGAATCCAGCCGCCCTTCGGCATCTTCTCCGGCAGTCAGCACTTTCCTTGGCGTCTCGCCTTGATTAAAGGGGTCGTTCATTTCTTTGTTTCCGATGACATTGACAGCAAGGGCGCCTGACTGATGGCCAATCATGATACCGAGCACCAGCAAGACGACGAGCCGCTCGATCCGGTGATGGAAAACGTTCGGCGGAAGATGGTTCGTCTGCAGATCGTCTCAAGCGGCATCATAATCGTCAGCCTTATGGCCGTGTTGTTCGCGGTTGTCTATAAGGTGAAGAACCGGCCTGAACCGGAAAAACTGGCAGCGCCTGCCGGGTTCGCGGTACCCGCCGACCAGCCGCTTTCCGCACGCGCCGCCTTGCCGCAGGGTTTCGAGATCCAGTCCGTTTCCAGTTCCGGCAGCCAGATCCTGTTCTGGGGCAGCCTGAAGGGTGAGCGCAAGGCGCTGATCTTCGATCTGTCCGTTGGCCGGATCGTAGCGGATGTGACGGTCACCAACTGACCATGCGTGACACTGCCCGCCAGATCATCCGCATAAACGATCCGCATGATCCGCGTATCGCCGAGTTTCGCGATATTCGCGAGCGGGATCTGGTTGGCCGTCACGGGCAGTTCATAGCGGAAGGTACGGTCGTGCTACGCATGCTGGCTGCCGCCCACGTGTCAGCCAAGGCACGCTTTCGTGCGGAGAAGCTTCTGCTGCTGGAGAACCGCCTGGAGGGTCTCGGTGAGATTCTTGCGGCGTTTCCCGCCGAAGTCCCGGTCTATGTCGCCTCCGCTGCGGTTCTCGATCAGATCGCAGGCTTTCACCTTCACCGCGGCGTTCTGGCGCTCGGTTCCCGTATGCTGGAGCAGGGTGCGGACGCGCTTTTGAACGCGCTGCCGGAAAAGGCCTTGGTCGGCGTTTGTTGCGGCATTTCGAATCATGACAATATCGGGTCGATCTTCCGCAACGCTGCGGCCTTTGGAGTGAGTGCGCTGCTTCTGGACGAAACCTGCTGTGATCCGCTCTATCGCAAGGCCTTGCGGGTCTCTGTCGGCTCCGTCCTATCTGTACCGTTTGCACGCGGTGGTGCGGCGCTTTCGCTGCTGGAAACCGTGGATCGAGCGGGCTTTGCGATTTTCGGGCTTTCGCCACGTGGCGAGATCGATATCCGGAACGTCCCAAAGGGCAACCGCGTTGCACTGGTGACCGGGACTGAGGGAGAGGGGCTGCCTGCCCACATCATGGAGCGCTTCCAGACAGCCCGTATTCCGCAAATGCCGCAGCTGGACAGCCTCAATGCAGCAACAGCTACCGGTATCGCGCTTTATGAAATGGCGCGCGGCCAGGACTTGCTCGGCTGATCTTTTATTCCGCCCTCGGTGCTGGCGAGACGCGGTCGATCGCCATGGCCGCCCGTTCGGCAAGGCTCAGGTCGTCGTTGTCTTCCGGCTTATCCCTGGCCGCGGCAAGCAACGAGGCTTTCAGCTCTTCTCCATTGCCATCCTTCACAGCCGTCAGGGCAACCATATCGGCGGCGATGGCGGCAAGTTCCGCGCGAACAGCATCCTGGGCCTTCTTCGTCTTCGCCTTCGTCAATTGGGCCGTCAGTGCCGTAGAACGGCTTCGAAGATCGGTTTCGAGCGTCTGTACGGGCAACATGTTGTCTTCGTCATCATCCGTGGTTTCGAGAAGTGCTGCCGCCGCGGCCTTCTTCGCATTGGCTGGAAGTTTCTTGCGCGGCAAGGGGTAGTTGCCCGTGACCGGCTGGACCACCTCTGCGCCGCTACTACGCGCAGTGCGCATACGATCCAGTTCTTGTTCGCGCCACTGAAGCCGCGTTTCGAGATCCGCCTTCGCTGCGGTTTCCCTTGCCAGCTTCTTTTCCAGCCGTGCCAGTTTGCGCTCTGCTTCCTGCAAACGCATTTCGGCATCTTTTGCCCGCGTTGTCAGAAGTTTCGTGTCGATTCGAAGCGTATCGCGTTCCTCGCGCAATGCAGTGCCGCGCAGGCGGCTGCTTTCAATCTCGGTCTCACGGGCAGACAGGTCGAGGCGCAGATCATCGATTTCCGCCGTCAGACGGGTAATGCGACGCTCCAGCGCCTCGATTGTTTCGTTCCGCGCCGATACGTTCGTTTCGACCAGATGCAGCGATTCCTTCAACTGCCGAATGAAGCCTTCTTCGCGACGCAGGCGTGAGCGCAGATCGGCGGCCTCGGTGCTCATATCCTGCACCTGCATTTGCAGTTCGTGGTTGCTGGAATGCAGTTCGGACGCTTCAGCCGCCAGCTTGTCGAACCGGATCTGCATGCCGACGGCCTTATCCCGTTCCTGCAGCAGTTCCTGCTTGGTGCGTGCGTTTTCGGCGGCGTAGACGGCGCGCGCCATGTCCCGCTGCGCCCGCACTTCCGAGGGGCTGATGGGCATGGTGGCCTTGAGACGGTTCTCGGTATAGACGACGACGCGGCGATGGACCGCCGGTGCCAGGATCATGACCAGCAGGACGGCGCTCAGAAAGCCGAACCCGAAGAGTAGCGCGAATTGTATCACGGAAGATCCAAAGCAGGCTGGCAATTTCCGATAGTGCTAACCGATCCCATGCCGGACAGCAATATGTGCAACTGCGTTAACAGGCAGGATGGCGCGGCAAGGCGGGATAGACTGCCGCCGGCTCGCGGAATCAAAAGGGATTCCATGTCGGCTGCTGCGTGAACTTCAGATAACCGACATTGACGCCAAGGCGTGCGCCAAGCCCGGTGCGGATGGGAACGAGGACGATCTGGTCGTTGCGCAGGGCCGTCATGCCGACGCCTGCCACCACGAAGGCCGAGCCGCTGACGCCGCCAAAGCGCGCATACAGGCTCTGGATATCCGGCAGATTATAGACCAGCATCATGGTGCGGGCGCCCTGGCCGCCATAGTCCAGACCCAGAGATGGTCCCTGCCAGAAGGCCGGGTGCTGGCCCGCATTCTTTGTGTAAAGCTCGCCTTCGCCATAGGTCAGGCCGGCAATGAATGCACCGGACCCTTCCTGGCCGAGGATGTAACCGTTTGGCAGACCGTATTGAGAGAAGGCCTTCTCCACGACCTTGGCCAGCCCGCCGCTTGTGGAGCCGAAGAAGCCGTGTCCGGCATCGACAATTTCCTGCACCGAATATTGCGATCCCGATTGGGCCTGTGCGGGCGTGGACATGACTGAAACCAGCGTTGCGCCGAGTGTGGCGACTACGAGCCGGGCAACAGCGGAAAGTCTTCTGATGATCATGGGCCTGTCCGTTTGTTCGAAAATCGTATGCCTGGGTCACGGCTGCACTATTCTGCTGCCATCCTGTTAACAACCGGTTTACCAAAAATGGTGTCATTATGGCGGCGAAGCACCGAACCCAAGTCGAGAAGAACAGGTCCGGGCAATCTTGCAATGTCAGTCCCTCGTGATGCGCGATAGCCGCGCCTGCGAGAGCCACCGGAACAGGAACCGAAATCCATGCCGAAGAATCCGAACCTCACTCTGAGCGGTCCCGATCTGGCGGCGCTCCTGTGCAGCCGTGTCTGCCACGATGTCATTTCGCCCGTTGGCGCCATCAACAACGGTCTCGAACTGCTGGATGAAGGCGGCACCGATGCCGACGCGCTGGACCTGATCCGCACCTCCGCCCTCAATGCTTCGGTTCGCCTGAAGTTTGCCCGTCTGGCGTTTGGGGCCTCCGGTTCCGTTGGCGCTTCCATTGACACGGGTGAAGCGGAGAAAGCCGCAAAAGACTTTGCCGCGGCGGAAAAAAAGACCGAAGTGACGTGGAGCGGTCCGCGCGCCATCATTCCGAAGAACCGCGTGAAGCTGCTGCTCAACCTCTTCCTCGTGGCCTACAGCGCCATTCCGCGCGGCGGCTCGATGGACATCGTTCTGGAGGACGTTGAGACCGATCCGAAATTCTCCATCACCGTAAAGGGCCGCATGCTGCGCGTTCCCGCCAAGTATGTGGAAATCAACTCCGGTACGCTGGAAGAGGCTGTCGATGGCCACACCATCCAGCCCTACTACACGGTACTTCTGGCCGACGAATGCGGCATGGAGCTGAAACACGTTTCCTACGAAGACCGCATCACCTTTATCGCAGAAGGTGCAGTCGTCTAATCACTGGTAACCTTTCATTAGCGCGAACTCTATAACCTCAACCCGCGTGCGATAACGTACGCGGGGTATGGTCCATTTGGTCCAATGGAGGGTTCGATGCAGCGCCTGATGATCGCCGACAGTTCAGACATTGTTCGAACGGTTGCCAAGCGCATTCTGACCGAACTCGATTTTCTGGTGGTCGAAGCAACGTCCGGCCGCGAGGCGATGATGCGCTGCCAGGCGGAGATCCCGTCGATCCTCATCGTGGATGCCGCACTGGATGGTGCGCTAGACCTGATTGCCGGTGTCCGTGGCCTGCCACAGGGCAAGGCGGTTCGCATCTACTACTGCGTCATCGAAGCCGATCTGAAGAAGATGATGCAAGGCAAGCGGGCTGGCGCAGACGACTTCCTGCTGAAGCCCTTTGACCGCAAGATCCTCTCTTCGGTCTTTGCCAACCTGCCCAAGGTTGCCTGAACGGCACTTTTTCCCAACCGATGGATCGTTGAAGCGCGAGGCAACGAGTGCCTGCCGCCAAGGCTTGCCGTGCCTTGGCGCTTGAGCCGGAATAGGATCTTCCTTGCTGGGCGAAACGGCAAAACGCCCGCAGCGTGAGCTCCGGGCGCTTCTTGATGAAACCTGCGGGATGGCAACCGTATCAGGCGGTTTCGGCGTATTCGCTGCCGTCCGGCTCGCGCAGCACATAGCCACGGCCCCAGACGGTTTCGATGTAGTTCGCCCCACCGGCGGCATTGGCCAGCTTTTTGCGCAGTTTGCAGATGAAGACGTCGATGATCTTCAGTTCCGGCTCATCCATACCGCCATACAGATGGTTCAGGAACATTTCCTTCGTCAGAGTCGTGCCCTTTCGCAGGGAAAGAAGCTCGAGCATCTGGTATTCCTTGCCGGTCAGATGGACGCGCTGTCCACCCACCTCAACCGTCTTGGCGTCGAGGTTCACAATCAGCTCACCGGTGACGATGATCGATTGTGCATGGCCCTTCGAACGGCGGACGATGGCGTGAATACGTGCGACCAGCTCATCCTTGTGGAATGGCTTGGTCATGTAGTCGTCGGCGCCGAAACCGAGACCACGAACCTTGTCCTCGATGCCGGCCATGCCGGACAGGATGAGGATAGGTGTCTTTACCTTGGAAAGACGAAGCGTACGAAGAACCTCGTAACCGGACATGTCCGGCAAGTTGAGATCCAAAAGAATGATATCGTAGTCGTACAGCTTGCCAAGGTCGACGCCCTCTTCCCCGAGGTCGGTCGTATAAACATTGAAGCTCTCGGACTTAAGCATCAGCTCGATGCTCTGGGCAGTCGCGCTGTCATCTTCGATGAGTAGAACCCGCATAATTTTCCCCTTAACCGCCGCGAAGGTGTGGATTGCCCCCTAACGCGAAACGGATCCAGACGTTGCCTGATTTGGAAGCTGACACCAATTGGTTAACAAACTCTGACTCCCTTTGGCAAGGCATAGGAATTCGTTAAACAAACTTGGTATTCGCCTGATTTCTCTCGTGAATCTGCCAGCGCCATACCTGAATCTTTTTGGGAGGAAATTCCCTTAAGTGATTCATACGACTCATCATTGTCGTCGGCCGAATTCGGCCATGGCATTTACGGACCCTTAAATGATCGTCCCTATCATTAATGATGCCCGTAAATGAAAGGTTACCGCGCGGGAAAAATAATTAACGGCGCGGCAATTTTTATGTCCCAAGTGTTGCACTGTGGACTCAGGGTTTGAGAGTGTGAAATGGCCGGGGTCTCGCTATCCACGGGAGTATTGCGTATGAAGACGCGTGACAGCCTTGTACGCCTGAAGGAATTTCAGGTGAATGAGAAACGCCGACAGCTGCAACAGTTGCAGATGATGATGGCCGAATTCGAACGGATGGCGAAGGAACTGGAGCACCAGATTTCGCTGGAAGAGAAGAAATCGGGAATTTCCGATCCGAATCACTTTGCATATCCAACATTTGCAAAGGCGGCTCGCCAGCGGGCCGATAACCTTCAGGTCTCCATCAAGGAGTTGAAGGTGCAGCAGGACGCAGCCGAACTGGCGCTTGAAGAAGCCCAGGCCGAGCATGCAAAAGCAACGGCACTGGAAGAAAGGGATGCGACGGTTCGGGCTCGCGCCTGATATCGTTTGCACCGTTCCAACAAAAAACTAAAGCCACGCGAGGGTAAACCTGGCGTGGGCTTTTTGCGTGATATGCACCTGATCAAGAGCCGGACCCTTGCCGGGCTGACGACCTAGAGCACTTCCGGTGAAAGCAGGATCACCTGCAATGCTCTATCTCTTTGGTTTTTAAGTAGTCCGGACGTAAAACCGCTAACGCACTTTTACTGGACCTGCTCTATTTCTGGATGATGTCCTGCCAGTCAGGATGTCTTTCCACCTGAGCCTTGAAGAAGGGGCAGAGCGGAATGATCTTCCAGCCATTCGTCCTTGCTTCCGTGACTGCAAACTCGGCCAATGCCTGACCAACTCCCTTGCCACGCAGCGCATCGTCAACTTGCGTGTGATCGATGATGATGAGGCGAGGGGAGGTTCGCGAATAGGTCATCTCGCCGTGGTGGCCGTCCAGTTCCGCCTTGTAAAAGCCACCCGAGCCTGTTTCGCCCTGTGTGATATTCATGATCGTCTCCATTGGCGCAAGCCTGACCAATGCGGGCAGGCCGCCTGTCACGCATCATTGTGCGTTTCGGATGAGAGAATTGGGTCTTGGACGGTGAGCGGTCAAGACCCGGCAGCCATGCAGCGCAGCTGCACGCAGTGGAACCGGAATAGGGGGAGGTCTTAGAGCGGAATTCGACCTGATTGGATCAATTCTGTCGGCCCAAACCGGTTGTTCCACGAGGAGAAGGGCGCGTGGCGTAGCCTTAAGCTACGCCCAAGCCCTTCGACAAAGTGGACGGCCGGTTTCGGCCCACCTTCCCGCCGGATTGCCTTGCAATCCGGCAAGCATTTGAAGTGCCGGACACGCTTGTCGCTTTGCCTCGGCAAAGCGGCGTGGCCGGTGGGCAGCATGTATTTTCGCCATTACCTTCGGCTTTCGCCTCGGACGTATATCCCGATATGCCCGTCGGCAAAATCCTTGATCCTGACGAAAATCCATTGCTGCAGAATGATTCAATCAGGTCGAACTCCGCTCTAATCCCGAGCGGGCGCTAATGCATGTCGCGCTCAACCGGATTCGGTTGAGCGGAACGAACATGCATTATTTGAAGGTCTTACAGCGTCGTTCGCGCGTTCGAACGCGCCGCGCTGTAACGCATCTGTCGAAGTGGTCTATGGCTGACGTGATGCGAATAGCGAGCGCGGAAGAGGGCGCGCGCCTTGATGAGGCGCATGCAAAAACCCCTGGAATGCCAGGGGGTATCAAGGCGCAAACGCGCCTGTCATGCCTGGTTAGTGGCGATACTGCTGGATCCGCGTCGTCCGCAGGCCGGCCAGGCCATGATCATTGATGGAAGACTGCCAGGACAGGAATTCCTCAACAGTCAAAGTATAGCGTGCGCAGGCTTCCTCGAGGCTCAAAAGGCCACCACGCACCGCTGCAACCACTTCAGCCTTACGACGGATAACCCAGCGGCGCGTGTTTGCCGGGGGCAGGTCAGCAATCGTCAGGGGGCTGCCATCGGGGCCGATGACATATTTTACTCGTGGACGGATCATTTCGGTCATTGGACTCTCTACATTACACAAGACCACGAAAGCGACCGTAGCGCCGCAGCTTTAACAATTGACTAAATCGAAAAGGCAAATTGTCCGAATCACTGTCCTCGACGAAACTTATTGCGTGGAGTCTCGCGCTGCCGTTTTTAATTACTGAATTCTAATATACTTGGAGCTGCTGGTTGAAGTCGGTTGATGCTGGACCCGCACCGGCCGGAAACGGATCCAGGTTGTTAAGGTGTCGAAATCAGAGGCGTATTAGCGTCAGCTCTGTTTCTGCTGGACCTTCTGTCACGGTCGCTGTTCCCTGATGCACGAGAACCAGTTTCTCGCCCGCAGCGAGATAGGTGACCGTCGAGCCGGACAGGCTGACGGGAGCGGACGAGGGGAAGCGGAGTGTCGTCAAAGTTTCCCCGCTCTCCCTGTTCAGGCTCACACGATAGGCGCTGGCCGTTGAAATCGTGACCTTGAGATCGAGTTGATAGAGCCCCTCGATCGGAACGATCACCGGTTTGCCACCGCCCGCAAGCGTGCTGCCAAGCGAGATGCCTCCCTGTTCCAGGCTCACGGTCGTAAAACCGGTGATGGATCCGGAAGTCACCAGGGTCGAGCCTGCCTCATTGCGCACCCGTCCAAGAGGCCGCATCGGCTGGTTGACAGCGCCGTCAGGGCGGATGTGCAGCGCGGTGTTCCAGCTGACGCCATCGGAAGATACCTTGAACGAAAAGCTGTCCGAACCGGCAAGGCCCATCTCGGCGCGGCCGGACCAGTTGCTCTGGAACAGGATGGAGGCCGTATCACCGGTCGCTGCCTTGTTGATGGTAACCCGGTGCGAATTGCCGGCATGGTTCAGCAGAGTGGCGGGCGAGGACACCAGAAGCCGGTTGTAATCATCCGGCGTTGCGCCGATGCCGAGCCTCTGTGGGGTCAGCACCTGGGGCAGGGCTGGCCTGATCCAGTTCACGCCATCGAAAACCTTGAGGGCAGCCTCAGTTCGAAACCATGCCCGATACCCGGGCAATGGCTGCCAGAAGCCCCAGGCCCCGTCTCTCAGCGTCGCAACCATGCCATCATAGCCAGACCACGCACCCGTCGCGCCCGGGCTCACTGCGTAGCACTCCCCGTTCCGCGGCTCTGTCGGAGGGGATTGCGCCTCCATTTCGACGGTGAGTTGAACCAGGCAATCCAGCAGGTCGAGGGCCTCGTTATGGGTCAGGTGCTTCTGCGCCTGAGAGGGCAATATATAAGGTAATGAAAGTCGCGGGCTCTTATCCATTTTCATCGATCTCCTGAAACCAAAGACGATCAGCGACACTCAGGCAGCCTTCCTGCAGCAGGGTGTCAGCGAACGGAACGATGATAGGTCCAGGTCTGCAGGGTGGCGGTCTGGATCCCTACGCAGATTCTATGCTTCTCTATACTTCGTAGCGAAAGCAAAAAGCGAAGACTTGTCATGAGTTTCGCTACGGCTCGGCGGCAGGCGTGTTGCGTGCGCTCCTTGCCGGTGTGCGGGCATGCCCTGTGCGACCGCTGGCACACGGCCAGAATTTCAGCAGCGGCTGCCGCTTTCCTGATACCTTTGTTCTTTCTAACATCAGTTTAAGAAGAGGTTGTTGGAAGATTTGCCGCAGCAGTCTTTTTTGCTTCACATTTCGGACGAAAACGTTATCAATCGGGCCAATGTTAAGAACCCATAAGGGCCAAACATACAGAGGCGCAACGGCTGAGCCAGACTGCGCCGCGGGGGAAAATTAATGGAGTACTTCATCCAGCAGCTCCTGAACGGGCTGACTCTTGGATCGATCTATGGCCTTGTCGCAATCGGCTATACGATGGTCTATGGTATTATCGGCATGATCAACTTCGCCCATGGCGATATCTTCATGCTTGGCGGCTTCGCTGCCCTGATCGTCTTTCTTGTTCTCACGACATTCGTTGCAGGCGTTCCGGTCGCCCTGGCGCTTCTGGTCATGCTCGTCGTCGCGATGCTTGTGACGAGTCTCTGGAACTGGACAATCGAACGTGTTGCCTATCGGCCGCTTCGCGGATCCTTCCGTCTGGCGCCGCTGATTACCGCGATCGGCATGTCCATCGTTCTGTCGAACTTCATTCAGGTCACGCAGGGTCCGCGCAACAAGCCGATCCCGCCGCTGGTCAATGACGTGTATCACTTCGGTGATGTGACGATCTCGCTCAAGCAGATCCTCATCGTTCTGGTGACGTCCATTCTCCTGTTCGTCTTCTGGTACATCGTCAACAAGACGCCGCTTGGGCGCGCCCAGCGTGCGACCGAGCAGGATCGGAAGATGGCGGCGCTGCTCGGCGTGGATGTCGACCGCACGATCTCCATCACCTTCATCATGGGTGCGGCGCTGGCGGCTGTGGCTGGCTCGATGTATCTCATGTATTACGGCGTGGCCTCGTTCGCCGATGGCTTTATTCCAGGCGTCAAGGCGTTTACGGCGGCCGTTCTCGGCGGCATCGGCTCGCTTCCGGGCGCCGTGCTGGGCGGTCTCCTGATCGGGCTGATCGAATCGCTCTGGTCTGCCTATTTCTCCATTGCCTACAAGGACGTGGCGACCTTCGCCATTCTCGCCTTCGTGCTGATTTTCAAGCCGACCGGCATCCTGGGCCGACCTGAAGTGGAGAAGGTGTAAGAAGATGGCAAACTCTCCTGTCACGACGAGTGAAGACTCGTCCGGCCTGATGGCCAGAGCCATCAAGGAAGGTCTTTTTGCGGGCCTGCTGGCCTTCGGAATGTTCCTGCTTTATGTGGGTATCGAGACCTATCAGAACATCGACAACAAGCTGGTATGGCGCACCCGCTGGGGTCTGCTGGCTATCTTCGTGATCGCCTCCGCTCTGGGTCGCTTCCTTGTCGTCGGCTTCATCAAGCCGCATATCGACCGACGCAAGCTGGCCAGGGCCAAGGCCGGCATTCCGGAGATCTCTTCCGAAAAGGGTTTCTTCCACACCCATTTCCTGAAGATTGCTCTGGTTGCTCTTGTTCTGTATCCGCCGCTTGCCATCATGCTGAACGGCGTGCAGGGATCGCTGAAGTTTGTCGACAACTTCGGTATCCAGATCCTCATCTACGTCATGCTTGCCTGGGGTCTGAACGTTGTTGTCGGCCTCGCCGGTCTTCTCGACCTCGGCTACGTGGCCTTCTATGCGGTGGGCGCCTATTCCTACGCGCTGCTTTCGGACCAGTTCGGCCTGTCCTTCTGGATCCTTTTGCCCTTGGCGGGTATTCTGGCTGCCTTCTGGGGCATCATTCTCGGCTTCCCGGTCTTGAGGTTGAGAGGTGACTATCTTGCCATCGTGACGCTGGCTTTTGGTGAAATCATCCGCCTCGTGCTGATGAACTGGACCGAAGTCACGGGCGGTACGGCTGGTATCTCCGGTATCGCGAAGGCATCCGTATTCGGCATCTATTCCTTCGATGTCGGGGCGCCGAACAATTTTGCGAAGTCTTTCGGTCTGCCGATGTCCTCGGCCTACTACAAGATCTTCCTCTTCTACGTCATTCTCGGGCTGTGCATGCTGACGGCCTATGTGACCATGAAGCTGCGCCGCATGCCCATCGGCCGGGCGTGGGAAGCGTTGCGCGAGGATGAAATCGCCTGCCGGTCGCTCGGCATCGATACGGTGAAGACCAAGCTGACGGCCTTTGCTATCGGGGCGATGTTCGGCGGCTTTGCCGGATCGTTCTTTGCGGCTCGCCAGGGCTTCGTGTCGCCGGAAAGCTTCGTCTTCCTGGAATCTGCCGTCATCCTGGCGGTGGTCGTTCTGGGTGGCATGGGTTCGCTGACCGGTATTGCGGTCGCCGCCATCGTCATGGTGGGCGGTACCGAACTGTTGCGCGAGATGGAATTCCTGAAGCATGTCTTCGGTGACGACTTCACGCCTGAACTGTACCGCATGCTGATTTTCGGTCTGGCCATGGTGGTGGTCATGCTGTTCAAGCCGCGCGGTTTTGTCGGCTCGCGTGAACCGACGGCCTTCCTCAAGGAGCGCAAGGCCGTTTCCGGAAGCTTCACCAAGGAGGGGCATGGCTGATGACCTCCGGAACTCAGACGATGAACAAAGACACCATCCTGAATGTCGAACATCTCTCGATGCGCTTTGGCGGGTTGATGGCGATCAACGACCTGTCCTTTCAGGTCAAGCGCGGCGATATCACCGCGCTGATCGGCCCGAACGGCGCGGGAAAGACGACCGTCTTCAACTGCATTACCGGCTTCTACAAGCCAACAATGGGCATGATCACCATGACCCAGCGTGCCGGTGGCCAGTATCTGCTGGAAAGGCTGACGGATTTCGAGATCACCAAGCAGGCCAAGGTCGCACGTACCTTCCAGAACATTCGCCTCTTCGGTGGACTGACCGTTCTGGAAAACCTGCTTGTGGCGCAACACAACAAGCTGATGAAGGCGTCCGGCTATACGGTCATGGGTCTGCTCGGGCTTGGCTCCTACAAGCGCGAGGCGGAAGCCGCGATCGAAACGGCGCGTCAATGGCTCGAGCGGGCGGATCTCATCGATCGTGCGGATGATCCGGCAGGCGATCTTTCCTACGGCGCCCAGCGCCGTCTGGAAATCGCGCGCGCCATGTGCACAGGGCCTGAGCTGCTCTGCCTGGATGAGCCAGCTGCCGGCTTGAACCCCAAGGAGTCACTCGCGCTTAATGCCCTCCTCAATGGCATCCGTGATGAAACGGGTACCTCGATCCTGCTGATCGAGCACGACATGTCGGTGGTCATGGAAATTTCCGACCATGTCGTGGTGCTGGAATATGGTCAGAAGATTTCTGACGGCACACCGGATCACGTCAAGAATGATCCGAAGGTGATTGCCGCCTATCTCGGCGTCGAGGACGACGAGGTGGAAGAAGTCATTCATGAAGAACTCGACGGGAGTGCGCACTGATGTCTGGCGAACCTCTTCTGAAGGTCTCCGGCGTCGAGACCTATTACGGCAACATTCGTGCGCTGGCCGGTGTTGATATCGATGTAAAAAAGGGCGAAATCGTCAGCCTGATCGGTGCCAACGGTGCTGGCAAGTCAACGCTGATGATGACGATCTGCGGTAGCCCGCAGGCCCGTCACGGAAGCGTGGAATTCGACGGTCGCGATATCACCCGCATGCCGACGCATGAAATTGCGCGGCTGCGCATTGCGCAATCGCCGGAAGGTCGCCGCATCTTCCCGCGCATGACTGTCTATGAAAACCTGCAGATGGGCGCAGGGCTCGACAATCTGAAATACTTCCATGAGGACGTGGAAAAGATTTTCGCGCTGTTCCCCCGCCTGCGGGAGCGTCAGAGCCAGCGTGGTGGCACATTGTCCGGTGGCGAGCAGCAGATGCTCTCCATTGGTCGTGCCCTGATGGCACGCCCCAAGCTTCTGCTGCTGGATGAGCCTTCTCTTGGGTTGGCACCACTTATCGTCAAGCAGATCTTCGAAGCCATCAAAGTCCTGAACGAGAAGGAAGGTCTGACCGTCTTCCTGGTGGAACAGAATGCGTTTGCGGCATTGAAACTGTCGCACCGCGCCTACGTGATGGTAAACGGTCGGGTCACGATGAGCGGCTCCGGCAAGGAATTGCTTGCCAATCCGGAAGTTCGTGCCGCCTATCTCGAAGGCGGACGTCATTGAGCGCCGTGGCAAGGAGGGTTTGACAATGCAAGGTCTTTTCTTTGAAAGCGATACCGGCGCCCGCTATGCGCTTCGCTTCGTGGTTCTGCTCATCGGTTTTTGGACTGCCTGGCGCACGGGTCGTGCCGTAGCCGATGGTTGGGGCAACCCGCCGCTGGTGATCGCCTATACGTTCCTGTTGGGCGTGATGATGCGCTTCCTGCATTTCTCGCTCTTTCAGGGGCCGTTCCTCAGCCTTGGCTTCTACTTGCTGGATGTCGCTATCCTTCTGGTGTTTGCCTTTGCCGGGTTCCGCCACCGTCGCACCGAGCAGATGAGTCAAAATTATTACTGGCTCTATGAAAAAAGTTCACCGTTCTCCTGGCGTTCCAAGACTTGACGGCGAACTAATTTCTACCCATAGTTGTAATGCGCATTGATTTTGCGGCGCGAGGCTCAGGCCTCGCGCCGCAACTGTTTTATTCAACGCATATTTTGGGAGAAACTCATGAAGTATCCTCTTCTATCTGGAATTGCTTTTTCTGCCATCGTGGCGATGGGCAGCTCTGCCTGGGCCGACGTCGTGGTCGGTGTGGGTGCCCCTCTGACCGGTCCCAATGCCGCTTTCGGTGCACAGATCCAGAAGGGTGCTGAACAGGCTGCGGCGGACATCAACGCTGCTGGCGGCATCAACGGCGAGAAGATCAAGATCGTTCTCGGTGATGACGTGTCCGACCCGAAGCAGGGCGTTTCGGTTGCCAACAAGTTCGTGGCCGATGGCGTGAAGTTCGTGGTGGGTNAAGATCAAGATCGTTCTCGGTGATGACGTGTCCGACCCGAAGCAGGGCGTTTCGGTTGCCAACAAGTTCGTGGCCGATGGCGTGAAGTTCGTGGTGGGCCACTTCAATTCGTCGGTCTCCATCCCGGCAGCTGAAGTCTATGCCGAAAACGGCATCCTGCAGGTAACGCCTTCTTCCACAAACCCGAAGTATACCGAGCGCGGCCTGTGGAACACGTTCCGCACCTGCGGCCGTGACGACCAGCAGGGCGAAGTGGCTGGCAAGTACATTGCCGAGAAGTTCAAGAGCGCGAAGGTCGCCGTCGTTCACGACAANGTTCCGCACCTGCGGCCGTGACGACCAGCAGGGCGAAGTGGCTGGCAAGTACATTGCCGAGAAGTTCAAGAGCGCGAAGGTCGCCGTCGTTCACGACAAGACGACCTATGGTCAGGGTCTTGCCGACGAGACCAAGAAGGCCATGAACAAGCTGGGCGTGAAGGAAGCCATCTACGAAGGCATCACGGTTGGCGACAAGGACTTCTCTGCACTCGTCTCGAAGATGAAGGCAGCGGGCGTTGGCGTCGTTTACTAYGGYGGYCTGCACACSGAAGCCGGTCTCCTGATGCGCCAGATGGCGGACCAGGGCCTGAAGGCTCCTCTGATGTCGGGCGATGGCATCACCTCGAACGAGCTTGCCTCGATTGCAGGTGACGCAGTCAACGGYACGCTGATGACSTTCCCGCCGGATCCGCGCACGAACCCGAAYGCRAAGGACCTSGTCGAGAAGTTCCGCAAGGCTGGCTTCGAGCCGGAAGCCTACACGCTGTATTCCTATGCAGCACTTCAGATCATCGCCGACGCTGCCAAGGCTGCGAAGACGAACGATCCGCAGAAGGTTGCCGAGACAATGAAGTCGAAGGGCCCGTTCAAGACGGTGATCGGCGATATCGGTTTCGACAAGAAGGGTGACATYACGCGTCCTGACTATGTCATGTACGAGTGGAAGAAGGGCCCGGACGGCAAGTATTCCTACTTCCAGATGTAAGACATCAGCGGCGGTTCATCCGTCCATGGGAAAGGGTCGGCATGCGCCGGCCCT